>DASSKK010000001.1:0-170383 GCA_035690495.1 Nocardioidaceae bacterium
CCATCTCGCGGTAGAGCCGCTCGATGGTGCAGCGGGCCACGTCGTGGCCCTTGCCGCGCAGTCGTAGCCACATCTTGCGGGCTCCGAGCAGGTCGACGAACTTGGTCTCCCGTTCGGCCTCGATCAACCCGATCAGCTCGCCATCGCGTAGTTTCCTCTTACTGGGTTGGCGATTGCGTGCGTCGTAGTAGGTGGACGGGGCGATCTTGCAGCCGTGCTCGGACAGCACGGTGCAGATCGGCTCGACCCCGAACCTGGCCTTGTGTTCGCTGATGAACGCCACTAGAACCGATGTGGGCGGTCGAGCTCCGCCGCGAAGAAAGCCGAGGCCGACTTGAGGATCTCGTTGGCCCGACGAAGCTCAGCGTTCTCCTTCTTCAACGCCTTGACCTTCTCCGACTCCTCACTGGTGAGGCCCGGACGCTGGCCGGAGTCGACCTCGGTGCGGCGGATCCACTTACGCAGCGTCTCCGGCGACCCGACCCCCAACTTCTTCGCGACCGACTTGATCGCCTCGAACTCCGAGGGGTAGTCGGCCTTCGACTCCGCGACCATCCGGACAGCGCGCTCGCGCAACTCCCGCGGATAAGACGATGGACGTGACATGAGACTTCATCCTTCCAACAAATGAAGTCTCCAGACATCCCGGGGCGGCTCAAAGACCGGGTAAGTCACCGTCAGACGTCGAAAGGCATTCGCGCAGGTCACAGACGTAGACGTACGCCAACAGACCTCAGCGAACAACCACGTGTCTTGCGTCTGACTTAGCGATAGAGATCGGCGTGTCTATCAAGCAACATCCGACGGGTCCTCCAACTGTCACAGGAGGATCTGGATATGCCCGAGAAGAACAGCGGAACGGGTGCCGGGAAGAGGCGCTCGAAGCGGATGTTGAGCCCGTCGCAGAAGTACGAGATCTGGTTGCAGTTGCTGCGCCAGGAGGTCACGATCGCCGAGGCCGCGACCTCTCAGCAGGTGGATCGGTCGACGATCATGCGGATCAAGCAGGTCGCCAAAGATGGCGCCCTGGCGGCGTTGGCGGCGTCCAAGTCCGGCGTCGCGGGCCGGCAGCGCGACTACGAGCTCGAGGCCGCCAGGGCCGAGGTTGCCCGGCTCTCCGAGGCGTGCAAGGAGCTCGCGGTCAAGCTGACGCTGGTGGAGGGAAAAGACGGTTGGGGCTGAGTGGCCGGGTCCCACGCCGAATCGATGCGGCCACCAAGGCCGGCCTGCTGGGCCTGGTCGAGGAGGCTGTCGAGACCGGCTGGACGATCCGTCGAGCCTGCAGGGCGCTCGAGCTGGGCGAGGTTCGTGCCCACCGTTGGTTCGCCCGCCGTGCCGGCGGCCAGCTGGCCGATCGCTCGCCGGGCGGGTCCCCGATGCACGCCATCCTTCCCGAGGAGGCCACCGAGATCCTGGCGCTGTTCGACCAGTGGGGCGAGGTCGACCGGTCCCACCGCAAGCTGGCGCACCGGGGCTCCTACCTGGGCCGGGTGTGGGTCTCGCCCTCGACGGTGCGTCGGGTGCTTTTCCTTGCAGACAAGCACTTTCGGCCTCTGCCGCGGCCCGGAAAGTCGATGCGGCGGCCGTTCCCGGAGTGGGCCGAGTACACCCCGAACAGCATCTGGATCTACGACACAACCCACTTCACCCGGGCCGGGATGGCGGTGCTGATCATCGAGGACCTAGTCAGCAGGAAGTGGCTCACCGAGATCGTCTCCGTCGAGGAGACCTCCACCCAAGTCGAGCTCGCCTTCACCGCCGCGCTGCAGGCCGAAGGACTCTTCGAGGCGATCGATGCCCGTCACGACGACGGCCGCGTCGACCTCGGCGTCGATGAGGAGGCCCGGCCGGTGCTGCTCGCGGTCTCTGACAACGGACCCCAGATGACTTCCGGGTCGACGCGGGAGTTCCTGGCGTTGTGCGCGATCGCTCAGCACTTCGGCCGGCCCGGCACCCCGACCGACCAGGCATGGATCGAGTCCCTCAACGGGACCATCAAGATGGAGAACCCGCACCTGCTCGCGATCGAGGACCCCGCCACGCTGCGCGCCGAACTGGCCGTGCTACGCGAGCACTACAACTCCGTGAGGCTCCACGCCGGCATCGGCTACGTCTGCCCCAACGACGAGCACGAGGGACGCGGCGAGGCCATCCGCAAAGCCCGCGAAGCCGGCCTCGAACAAGCCCGCCTCCGACGCCTTGCCAGACACCGAGCCGAACGAGAAGATACGACCAGCCAGGGACCCGCCGATGTTGTTTGATTCCCAGCAGATCTCTATCGCAAAGTCAGAAACACCTCACACGAAGATCCCTCATAATCCTTGGGTCGTGGGTTCGAGTTCCACCCGCCCCACCAGGCGAACCGCAGGTCAGGCGCTGGTTGAGGTGCGAGCGGAGCGAGCCTCGAAACCGAGCAAGTGCACCCGACTCGGCAAGGAGCTCGCGGGCCGTCGACGCGGCATGTTCGGACATACCGAGGCGCGCGGCTGGTCTCGCGCGCCCGCCGCTGGCTCCGCATCTGCGGCGCGCTGGGTCACCGATTCCAGTCGATGGCGTCCAGCTGGGCACGCAGCCGAGCTCCTCGGACCGGGTCGTGTTGGGCGACCCAGGCGATTCGGCCTCGCGGATGCGCCTCGATGTCCGAGTGGCCGTGGCGGTTCTGGGTGCTCGGTCCGTGTTGGATGCAGTTGTGCAGTACGGCGCGCAGTCGGTCGACTTCGGCGCGTGGCACCCGTGGTGACCGGTTGACGACGAGTCCGCCGAGCTTCTGACGCTGGTGCGGACGGAGTACGGACGTCTTGCGAGTGTTGAGCCGGAATCCCTCCGCGTGCGCGATCTGGGCGATGACGTCGATGAGCTGTGTCGTCCCGGCGCGCCAGTCACGCGCACTGGAAATGGCGATGTCGTCCGCATACCGGGTGTAGTGGGCCCCCCACGCGTGCGCGAGCGCAGCCAGGCGTACGTCGAGCCGGTGCGCAGTGAGGTTGGCGAGCGCCGGCGAGGTCGGAGCCCCTTGCGGCAGATGCGGCGCGGCCAGGCGCCGGCCCAGGCGCCAGTGCGCCTCGAGGAGCGCCGGATCGCGAGGCCGTGGAACGTTCTGCCATGCCTGCAACGGCAGCACGGTGGTCATCAGACCGGCCAGACAGTGCGCCACGGGTTCGGGATAGCCCGCGGCCCGGAGCACGCCGTACACCCGGCCCACCGTCACGCTGGCGAAGAATCCCTCGAGGTCCAGTCGCACGACCACCGCCTGCCCGACGTGCGGCGCCACGTAGGTGGCCACGGAGCGGCCGACACGAAAGCCGTGAGCCGCCTCATGAGGCGGGATCCGGCCGATCACACGGTCAAGCAGTCGGCGTTGCAGCATTCGCAGCTCGCTCTTCGGGGCCTCCAGCACACGCACCGCGCCGCTCGGAGCGGTGCGGGTACTGACCCGGTAGTGCTGCAGCGGCCGCTGTTGGGCAGTGCGTGACCAGTGACGCGGGTCGGAGAACCACGCAAGCTCTCCGGGGCTCAATCGCAGGAATGCCCGGACGTCGTCGACGCCGTGCAGCTCGACCAGTTGCCAGGGGTTCGTCACCATCCGGGTGGGTGTCACCGGATGCAGCACCGGGCGGGCCGTGCCGGCCTTCTGCGCGGCCGGACACAGCGCGATGACTTCGCTCAGCTCGCGAGGGCGGTCCAGCGGCGGTCGGGGATAGTAGACGAGCACCTGACCAGACAACGATGACAGCCAGCGCCGGCGACGTCCCAGGACGAGGGCGCCGCTGTCGACGAGTCCGCGTTTGCTCCACTCCCCGCCCAGGAAGCCCGCGGCAAGGGCACGGGCGAGATCGCGCCTCATCCCCGCCGGGAACCGGAGGTGTGCGGCAGCACAGCTCGACCTGCCTCGTCGTGCGCGCGACTACCTGCAGCGGAGCGCAGCGGCTCGCGCGCGGTGCAGTGCCCGGACATACCGGTGAACCCCGGGGTATCCCCGGAGAGATCGGCCGACGACAAGCGCCGGTCAATCAGCTCGAGACCACGCTGCCGCACGCTGACACGGTAACCACACGAGCACCGGCCCGGCACAGTTCGCTGCTACCCGGCGGGAGAGTCGCGGTCTAGCGGAGGACCCGGAATCCGATGTGCGTCGCGGCTGGTGTCGCCAGCGTCTGGGTGCGTTCGAGGCTGACCGACGAGTCGAGCGCGCCGAACAGGGGTGTGCCGCCGCCCAGCAGGACCGGGACCACGTGCACGCGGATCTCGTCGACCAGGCCGAGGGGAAGCGCCTGCTGCATGACGGTCGCGCCGTGCAGGCCGACCGCCTTGTCGCCCGCCGCGTTCTTGGCCTGCTCGATCGCCTTGGGTACGCCGTCGGTGACGAACGTGTACACGGACGGGTGCGCACGGGTGGGCTCGTGGTGGGTGACCACGAAGCACGGGGTAGCGCCGAGAGGCCCGCCGTCGCCCCAGCCGCCGTCGCCCTCGTTCTTGTCGAACGACTTGCGGCCCATCACGACGGCCCCGCACCCGTCAAGGGCCTCCTGCAGGAGTGCTCGGTCGTCGTCGGTCGCTGCGTCGAACATCCAGTCGTGCAGCATTCCGGCGCCGTCGCCGAACGGATTCTCGCGGCTGTCGTTCGGGCCGGTGACGTATCCGTCGAGCGAGATGGACATGTCGCAGATCACGTGTGCCATCACGCCGCGCCTTCGGCGAGCAGCGCGTCGAGCTTCGCGTAGCCGTCGTTGATCCCAACCTCCATGCCGCTGGCCAGCATGGCGTCGCGGGCCTCGATGGTCTCCACCACCGCGGTGCTGACCATCCGGCTCCGTCCGCCGCCGAGATCCTCGAAGGTCATCGTCTCCAGGGAGACGCCCTCGGGCATGCCCTCCCAGGTGAAGGTCTGCACCAGCCGGTCCTCTCCCACGTAGTGGAACGAGCCGTAGAACCAGAACTCCTCGCCGTCGCGCGAGTTGCCGTAGCGGTAGCTCCCGCCCGTGGTCGCGTTCCAACGGTCGATCCGGACGCCCATGCCGTTCGGGCCGATCCACCGCACGAACAGGTCCCGGTCGGTGTGCGCCCGGACGAGCTGCGCGGGTGTCGCGTCGAAGTCGCGGGTGATCTTGATGACGGGCATGTCGGGGACTGCCTCGATCGTCGCTTCCTGGTGCGTGCTGCCGTGCTGGGCGGTGGTCATGATGCTGCTCCTTGCTCGTCGTTGCTGGCGGCGGTCCCTTGCATCTCGGCGAGTACGGCGTCCAGGCGCTGGTAGCGCGCCTCGGCCTCGCGCCGGTAGCGCTCGATCCACCTGGTCATCAGGTCGAACACATTCGCCTCGAGATGGCACGGCCGGCGCTGCGCGTCGCGAGTGCGCGTCACCAGGCCGGCGTCCTCGAGCACCTTCAGATGCTTGGAGACCGCTTGCAGAGACACGTCGTACGGCGTGGCGAGCTCTCCCACGGTGGCGTCCTGCACGGCCAGCCGGGCCACGATGTCGCGCCTGGTCGGGTCTGCGAGGGCCGCGAAGACCCGGGTGAGCTGATCGGCCATGTCATGTCCTCGTCGTCAACCATTTGGTTGAGAACGACGCTAGCGCTGACTCCAGGCGTTGTCAACCGTCCGGTTGAGGAAGTGGCCTCAGCCCCCGATGGGCACGATGGCGACCGGGCCGGAGATGTGGCCGGCGAGGCCTTCCAAGTCGCCGGCGTCACCTGTGTAGATGTCGTCACCGCGGCGTTTGGCGGTCTCGACGACGACGGCGTCAACGATGTCGGAGGTTCCGGCCCGACCGCACAACTCGCCGGCCCGACGGGCCACCTCGTCACCGAGCGCGTCAGGTCGGCAGTGTCCGAGCGCTTGGGCCAGGCGGGCCTGGCGACGACCATCGCGCCAGGCTTGGGCGGTCACGACCGTGGGCACTGTCGGGACCTCGCCGCGGTCGACCAGCCTCCGCAGTGCCGTCCAGGCTTCGCGTTCATTGCGGTCCAACGCGATGAGCATCCCGGTATCGAAGGTGGCGCTCACGAGGCAGCTTGACGACCGGAGTCGGTCGTCTGCACGCGCGACGGCCGGGTTCCGGCGACGCGTCGTGCGGCCGCGACCTTGTCCTCGAGAGCGTCGAGCTCCGCGGAGCTGATCGTGCCGTGCTCGACCTCCCAGTCGCTGACCAGCTTGCGGAGTTCCTTGAGACGAAGTCGATCAGCGGCGGCGTCGGCTAGCCAGCCGGACAAGGTGAGTCCTTCGGCCTCGGCGTCAGCGCGTGCGTCGGCGAGCAAGGAGCTTTCCATCGAGGCGGAGAACTTCTCGGAACGCATGCGTCGACTTTACTACCGCAGTAGCAACGTGGTCCAGGCCCCGAGCGGCTGCAGCACTCGGGCTGGACACGTTGAACCGTCATGGTCGAGCGCGGTGCGCCCACACGAAGGCAGTGCGGTCTCGCGGCGGTGTCAGACGTAGAGCGGAACCTGGGTTCCGGATGGCGTGGTGGGTCCGTAGCGGTCCACGATCTTGTTGAGCTCGGACTGGTAGTAGAGCGTGCCCAGTCCGAACACGAACATCAGCAGGACGCCAATCCCTCCGCTGCACGTGGCGGCGAGCCCCGCCGCCCGCTGAGCGTTGCGGATTCGCCCCCCGGCGTTGTAGTAGGAAATGAGCGGGGCGACAACGGTCCAGCTCAGCAGCAGCAGCACAAGCATGGGTCCGGCCGTGGGAACCGAGCGGCGCCGGTCGAACTCGGACAACTCATGGTGGATCTTGTAGTACCAGACCAGGTGGTAGATACCAAGTGTGATCAGGGGCAGCCCGATCCAGGCGGCTACCGGGTTCCTGCGCTTCATCTGCAGACCGGACGCCACCGGTGCCGGCTCGGAGGCCAGGACGGGTGCTGGCGACGCCGGCGTACTGGTGACAGCAACTGGGGGCTGGTCATGGTCGCCGGCGGCAAGATTGCCGTCGGGGCCGGTGGCGACGTCGCGAGGGACACCGGACTGGTTCCCCCGTTCACGAAACGGGAAAGGCAATGACGTGACATCGCCACCGCGTCACGGCTCACGTCCGCGCGCGAGACTTGGCGGTAGTCACACCGCGAGCACGCGGCGCAGTCCTTGTTCGACGTTGCGCATGAGACTCGGCGGTACCTGTCCTGCCCGGTCCGTGAGATCGGACTTGTTGAGCGTGACCAGCGCGGTGATGTTGACGACGGAGTCCCGGGGTAGCCCGCTTGTCGAAGCCGGGAGGAATACGTTGCCTGGCATGGTCGCGAGGGCGGTGTTGGAGGCGATCACGGCCGTGAGCACGGTGGCCAGACGGCTGTCGTTGTAGGGCTCGGACTGAACGACAAGCACGGGACGACGCTTGGCAGGTCGGCTGCCTGAGACGGGTCCGAGATCGGCCCAGTAGATGTCCGCGCGACGGCTCACCACTCGTCGTCCGCGGCGGCCAACAGGCGGTGACCGGCCGCTACCGCGTCTGTGGTCGACTCGTCCGCTATGCCGAGCCGTGTGAGGGCGTCATCGATCTGGCCGGTCAGCGACTGGGCGTCCAGTTCGTCGAGGTAGTGCTGGGCGGCGCGCGCGAAGAACTCCGAGCGGCTCATGCCCAGGTCGGTGGCGCGCTGGGAGGCGCGCTGGTACGTCTCGTCCGGCATGGAGATGGCTGTCTTCATGCCACGAAGTATAACTCGGTATGACCATCGGATCTGACCCTCGCTGCTGGGTTGTCGCGGACTGGAGTCGGCTGCGGGGCCGTTTCGGCTGACATCGGCAGGCCGATAGGACAAGGTGGGCACTGCACAGGAGTCTCGATCACGGAGGTACCCCAGTTGAGCAGCCTGGGCAGTTTCGTCTGGTCCATCGCTGACCAGAACGCGCCCGGCCGGGAGCAGCTGGTGGTCGACATCGCCACGTGGTTCTACCGGACCGCGGTCGAGGCTGCCAGCTGATGCCCCCGCTCGCTCTGTGCGCCCCCGCTGTGCGGCGCATGAGCAGGGGGATAACGTCGAGGACATGCGTGCTGTCCAATACTCAGTGACCGGTGACCCCGACGTACTCACCCTCGCCGAGCGCGAGATCCCCGAGCCCGGGCCGGGCGAGGTCCGCGTCCGGATCCACCGGTCGGGGGTGAACCCGACGGACTGGAAGACCCGCCGCGGCGGGGAGCCCGGGACGGCCGTCGACCCGGCGCAGGTGCCCAACCAGGACGGCGCGGGCGTCGTCGACGCCGTGGGACAGGGTGTCGAGACGGCGTTGAACGGCCTACGGGTGTGGATCTGGGAGGCCGCCTACCAGCGTCCGTCGGGCGGGACCGCCCAGGAGTACGCCGTGCTGCCCCGGACCCACGTGCGGCTGCTGCCCGACGTGGCCTCCTTCGACATGGGAGCCGCCTTGGCGGTGCCGTTCATGACCGCGCACCGGTGTCTCACCGTGACCGAGGACGGCCCGGAGCATCTGGGCCCGGGCACCCTGGAAGGCCGCACCGTGCTCGTGGCCGGAGGAGCCGGAGCGGTCGGGAACGCCGCGATCCAGCTCGCCAAGTGGTCGGGCGCGTCGGTGATCACCACGATCAGCAGCCCGGAGAAGGCCAACCTGGCTGGGCGGGCCGGCGCCGACCATGTCATCGACTACAAGCGCCAGGACGTCGTCGGCGAGGTGCGCGAGATCGCACCGGACGGCGTACACACTATCGTCGAGGTCTCGCCAGCGGTCAATGCCGGCATCGACGCGCAGGTGATCGCCAACGGCGGCTCGATCGCGGTGTACGCCAACAACGGCGGCACCTCGATGGACCTCGAGATCCGTCCGCAGATGGCCTCCAACGCCCGGTGGCAGTTCATCCTGCTCTACACCGCGCCGGAGAGCTGGCGGGCGCGCGCACTCGAGGACGTCGACGCGGCCCTGCTCGGCGGGGGCGTGCGTATCGGTGAGAACGCGGGTCTGCCGCTGCACCACTACTCGCTCGACCAGGCGGCCGAGGCGCACGCGGCCGTCGAGGGCGGCGCCGTGGGCAAGGTGCTCATCGACGTCGTGCCCTAGGAGCGCCCGGGTCGGCCATGGTGAATGCTGGTCGAACTGGTGAACGGAAAGTGTCGGTGGGGTGCGGTTGACTCGTGCCATGTCGATTCAACAGTTGCGAGTTCCGACCGTGGTGGATGCGTTGAGCAGTGCCCAGGGAGAGGTGAGGGTCGCGGCGGGAGTTCCTCCGGGGGCGTTGGGTGAGGATGAGCTGATCTCTGCCCTGTCCGTGGCGGCGGCCTTGGAGTCGCAGGTGACTGCGCTGAAGCTCTCGCTGTTGCAGGAGGCCGATGAGCGCGAGATCGCCCGCAGGAGTGGTGAGACCGGCACGGATGCGTGGGCCTCGAAGCTGACCGGTGACACCGGGGCGGTGATGCGCGGCGGGATCTGGCTGGCCCGGATGCTCAAGGAGAAGTACGACCTGACTCGGGAGGCGTTCGCCGAGGGCGGCATCAACGAGGCGCAGGCTCGGGTGATCGTCAAGGCTGCCGAGCAGATGCCGGACGGGGCCGATCCGGAGGAGCGGCGTGCCGCCGAGGAGACGCTGGTGGCCAAGGCGGTCAACGGGATGAACCCGAAGGGGCTGCGGCAGGCGGCGCGGCGGATGCTGGACACGGTCAACCCCCGGCTCGCCGACGAGCAGGAGGCCTCGATGCTCGACAACGAGAACCAGCGGGCCGAGCGGGAGACCTACCTGCACTTGTGGGACAACGGCAACGGGACCTTCTCCGGGAAGTTCACCCTGCCCGAGCTGCACGGGGCGTTGCTGCGTGCCGCGCTGGAGCGGCTGACCTCGCCGCGTCGGCTGGGACGCAACAAGGCCGGCAAGCTCGTGGTCGACCAGAGCGTCGAGGACGGCGAGGGGCTGAACTGGTACGAGAAGATGGGTTCGGCGCTGTGCGAGATCATCGAGCACCTGCCCACCGACGGGTTCTCCTCGATCGGCACCGCATTGCTGGTCAAGATCGACTTGGAGCATCTCGAGGACGGCCTCGCCGGAGCCAGCCTGGACTCCGGGACCCGGATCTCGGTGTCCCAGGCGCGACGGCTGGCGTGCAACGCGGGGATCTTGCCGGCGGTGCTGGGCGGGAAGTCCTGCATCCTCGACCTCGGCCGTGAGCGGCGGCTGTTCAGCCCAGCACAACGCAAGGCCTGCGCCTTGCGCTACGACACCTGCGGGGTGGAGGGATGCGAGCGTCCGTTCGCCTGGTGCGACCTGCACCACATGGTTCCGTGGAGCGTGCTGGGCGAGACCGACCTGGACAATGCGATCCCGCTGTGTGGCTACCACCACCAGCGTGCCCACGACGAGGCGTTCGTCGTCACACGTCTCGACTCCGGCGAGGTCCGGCTGCGGCGGCGACGCCGATGAAGCCTTCAAAGGCATCAACGGCCCACTCGGCGCCGACCCGGTGAAGCCTTCAAAGGCATCAAGGCCGCGGACCCGGCGCCGACCGGGGTGAAGCCCTCAAACGCCTCAACGGTTCCGGCCCGGCGTGACGACTGCGTCGTCGCGCACGCCGAGACCGTGCTCACGGCCCGGAAGGCATCGGCGGCGCCGACCGGTGAAGCCTTCAAAGGCATCAACGGTCCCGGCCCCGGCGGCGACGGCGCCGGTGAAGCCTTCAAAGGCATCAACGGCCCACTCGGCGCCGACCCGGTGAAGCCTTCAAAGGCATCAAGGCCGCGGGCCCGGCGCCGACCGGGGTGAAGCCTTCAAACGCCTCAACGGTCCCGGCCCGGCAGTGACCAGAGTGAAGCCTTCAAAGGCATCAACGGCGGGGGCCACCGGCTCAGGGGCGCAGCACCAGCCGACCCCGCGTCCCGTCGTGCATCCGGGGCGTCCGCCCGGACTCCACCATGGCGTGGGCGCGGACGGTGTCGGCGAAGCCGAGCACCTCGCCGACGCTGACCTCCAGCGGGCGCTGGGCGTGACGCACGTTGATCCACTCCGCCGCCGCGGCGAGCTCGGAGACGGTCATCGCGCTCATCACGAACCCGAGCAGCTGCGTCTCCCGGGTGTAGAAGCGCCACACGTCGAGCTCCACCGTGCCGCGCCCGGCGACCAGCACCACCCGCCCGCGTGCCTCGAGCGACTCGAAGGCGGCGGCGACATCGACATGGCCGGTGGTGTCGACGAGTACGTCGATGCCGTCCGGGCCGGCGGTGGCAGCCCGACGTGGGGCGTCCTCTGCTTCTGCGACAACCACGTCCGCCGCGCCGAGCGAGCGGAGCGGGTCCGCTGCCCTCTCGTCGCGCACCACGGCGAGAACCCGGGCGCCGTAGGCCGCGGCGACCTGCACCAGGCACATCCCGGCCGCTCCATTGGCGCCGATGACAGCCACGGTCTCGCCGGGGCGCACGCGCGCGCGGCCTGACACGATCCCGTGCGCGGTCGCGCCCGGATGCAACGCAGCCACGAACGGCACCGGGTCCGCATCGGCAGGCAGGGGATAGAGCCGGTCGTGCTCGACCGGGACCAGCTCCGCAGTGGCACCGGGGCGTCCGCCGTACCCGGCGGAGTTCGTCCACACCCGCTCGCCGGGCCGGAAGCCGGAGACACCAGCGCCGAGATCGACGACCGTGCCGACCAGGTCACGTCCGACCACGAGCGGGAACGACACCGGCGTACGCCAGCGCCCCGACCTCACGAACGTGTCGACGGCGTCGACCGCGACGGCCTCCACGCGCACGAGCACCTGCCCCGCAGCCGCCTCCGGATCGGGCAGTACGTCGTACCGGATCGCCTCTGCGGGCCCGAACTCCTCGACGTACGCCGCCCTCATCCGTCGAGCCTCGCAATCAGCCGCAGCGCGTCATGGGGCGCGAAGCCCTTGGCGTCGTTGTCGAAGAACACGTAGACGTCCTCGCTACTCTCGGCCCAGCCGCGGAACGTCGCGGCCCAACCGTCCAGCGCCTCGTCGGAGTACCCGCTCGCGTAGAGCTCCGCTTCGCCGTGCAGGCGCGCGTAGCGGAACGATCCGGTGGCGGCATCGACCTTCGGCCACCGGCCGGCCGTGTCGGCGAGCACGCACGCGATGTCGAACCGGCGCATCAGCACATAGGCCCGCTCGTCGCAGAACGTGTCGCTGCGGAACTCGAGCGCGTGACGGATCGGACGGTCGGCGTCGGCGACCGTCAGCGCGCGGTCGTCGGGGACCTTGTCGTCGTGCGCCTTGGCCAGGGCGGCCGCCTCGAGGGAGGTGCGGGGCAGCAGCGCGAAGAACGACTCGAGCCGGGCAGCGTCGAACGCCAGGTTCTCAGGCAGCTGCCACAGAATCGGTCCGAGCCTCGGGCCAAGCGCCAGCACCCCGGAGGCGAAGAAGTTCGCCAGCGCGACCTCCACGCCGGCCAGGCGCTTCATGTGGGTGATGAAGCGCCCGCCCTTGACCGCGAACACGAAGTCGTCGGGGGTCTGCCCTGCCCAGGCGGCATACGACGAGGGTCGTTGCAGCGAGTAGAACGAGCCGTTGATCTCGATCGCGGTCAGCCGGCCGGCGGCGTAGCTCAGCTCCTCGCGCTGCACCAGCCCGCGCGGATAGAAGTCGCCGCGCCATCCCGGATAGGTCCATCCGGAGACGCCGACGCGGATCCGGCCCATCGGCATGGCGTCCGGCCCGTCACCGCCGCTTGCGCTGCTCCAGCGCCCGGCGTACCCGCGCGTCGGACTGTCCCAGCATCTTGGCCATGATCGGGACCCGGAACCTCCAGGCCACGAATCCGGCGACGACGATCAGCACGATCACCCACAACATGTGGTGAAGCCTACGTCGGGCGGTTGCCGCCGCCCTCCCGCCCCGGCGATGATGACCGGATGGGGAGACTCGACGACCTGCTCGAGCGGCGCCGGTACGCCTGTCGGCTCACGGCCGACCGGGCCCTGGAGACTCTCGACGAGGCGGAGGGTCTCCTGCTCGACCGCGGCATGCTGACGCGTGCCACCGACTGCGCGCTGCCGAGCCTGTTCGAGGCCTGTCACGAGGAGCCGTACGCCGTCGACAAGCCCGGCTTCGGGCAGTGGCCGGCCACGAAGTTCGGGTGGTACGGCGAGCTCGGGTCTCGCGGCCACCCGATCCTGGCCGTGCACCGCGGCAAGAACCTGATGGTCACAGCCGAGGTGGCCGCGCTGCTCGACCCGGTCTGCCGCGCCGAGATCGACCGGATGCGTGCGCTCGATCCGGACTGGCGGCGGCTTCTGGACCACCTTGCCGAGGCGGGTCCGTCGGAGCTGGGCGACCTCCAGATGGAGCTGGCGCTGAAGCCCAAGGAGCTCAAGCGGCTGCGCTCACCGCTCGAACGGTGCGGCGCGGTGGTGTCGCGTCCGCTTGTCTACGACGAGCCGCACGTGCACACCAGCGAGCTGGCCCGCTGGGACCAGGTGCATCCGACCGCCGAGCACGGCGTCGACCCCGCGGTCGCCCTCGAGTCGCTGGTCGTGGCCGGGGTGCACGCAGCGGTCGTCGCCCCGGAGAGGGAGCTGGGCCGCTGGTTCTCCTGGCAGTGGCACTGGCGCGACGACCTCGTCGACCGGCTCCTCGCCGACGGCCGCCTCGAGCGCCCCGAACCGGGATGGGTGACGTGCGCCGACGCGTCGGCGTGAGGCCGGAGTCTCAGCAGGCGTGGCCGTACGTCGAGCGGTGCAGCCGGGGCGCGTCGATCGACCGGGCGTTGCGGCGCTCGAGGGTGTAGTAGCGGATCCAGTCCATCTGCATCCGCCCGGGGTTCATCTGCTTGCCGGGAGTCGCGACGAGCCGGAACCGCACGCGGTACTTGATGCCCGACGTGACCGCGGGACGGCGCTCGGTCCGGCGCACCTGCGCGTCGACGAACCAGGAGACGTGCGACTTGGTGACCTCGACGGCGTAGGTGTGGAAGTGCCCTGGCCCGAGGTTGCGGCGCAGGCTTGCGGAGAACTTGTCGTCGGGCAGCGTGCGCACCGACATGTGTGCGCGGTGGGCACCGAGCTTGTAGCTGGCCAGCACGATGTTGCGTGCTCCGCAGTGGTAGCGGGCGCCGGCGGTCGGGATCAGCTCGGCGACGACGCGGTACGGCGTGTGGCCGGTGCTGTACTGGTTGGCGCGCACGCGGGTCTCCCACCGCCCGTACCGCCGGGCGTGCCCGGTGAGCGTGGCGCTGGTCGTGTGCGGCCGGCGGCCGGCCTCGATGGTGAGCATGCCGTGCTGGTTGCGCACCTGCTTCGGACGGTTGACGTGCCAGGACCGCCACAGCGGCTCGGTGAAACCGTCGTGCCACTGGGAGTTCCCCCACCGGTAGACCTTGCCGGCGTTGGTCGGGTGCCCCGCGGCCGAGGCGGTGGGTACGACGAGCACGGTGGCGAGCGCGGTGGTGCCGACGGCCAGGCCGGAGAGCAACGCGAGGGGCAGGGCGCGACGCAGCACGCGGGTGAAGGGCATGCCGGCCACCGTATGCGACGCCGGAGTGCTTGTCAGCCGGACGGTGTCGGCGGCTGCGGTCAGCCGGACCCGGCGAACGGGGCGGGCGGGCTGTCCACGTTGACGGTCGGCACGCCGCCGCCGGCGCGAACGATCACCGCCTGCGAGGTCTGGTCGGTGGGGTTGCTCTCCCGGTGCACGGTGTGGGCCGGCACGTGCACGAAGTCGCCGGCGACCGCGTCGACGTACCCCTCGTGTCCCTCGAACTCCAGGCGCAGCACGCCCGAGACGACGTACAGCGCGGTCTCGTTCCCGTCGTGGTGGTGCCAGCCGGAGACCGCCCCCGGCAGGGTCTCCACGCGCCCGGTCCACAGCTCGGCGAGCTCGAAGGCGAGGCTGCGCTGCATCCCCGGTGTCTGGTCGGCTTCGGTCAGCTCGCTCGCCTTGATGACGCGGACCGGGGGGCTCACGTTGCGGATGACCCGGCGATGTTGACCAGCCAGGCGATGCCGAAGCGGTCGGTGCACATGCCGAACTCGTCGCCCCACATCTGCTTCTCCATCGGCACTGTGACCGTGCCGGACCCGGACAGCTTCGCCCAGTAGCCGCGCAGCTCCTCGGCGTCGTCGCCGCTGAGGCTGATCGAGACGTTGTCGCCGGGGTGGAACTCCGAGCCGGGTGCGGTGTCGGCCCCCATCAGCGTGAACCCGCCGGGCGTCTCGAGCATGCCGTGCATGATGCGGTCTGCGTACGGCGTGTCCTTGTCGCCGAACTCGCCGAACGTGCTGAGCGCGGGCGTCCCGCCGAGGACGTCGGCGTAGAACTCCATGGCGGCGCGGGCGTCGCCGTCGAACGATAGGTAGGGGTTGAGTCGTGAGGCCACGAGAGGCTCCTCGCTAGGACGGATGAGAGTCCCACAGCCTAGTCATGGCCCGCCCCGGCGGCTACCCGCTCCAGCAGGCGATCACGTCGGTGGCGATCTGGTAGGCGACGTCGCTGCGGTTCTGGCCCGACGCCCCGAGGTCGCCGGTCAGCGCGCTCGCGTCCACCTCGAGAGTCTTGCGGTCCTTGAGGAAGACGACCTGGCCGGTGCCGGTCTCGAACGCGGGCAGGCCGAGTCCGGTCATCCCGCCGAGCAGGGGAGGATCACCGAGGGTGTGCCGCAACCGGTCGAAGTGGGCCCGGCCCGTCTTCGGGTCGGGAGAGTCCTCGACGGACAGCACCAGGATGCCCTGCGGCGTGTGGTAGCTGCACGTGTAGCGGCCGTCGGCCCAGGTGTCGTGCGAGGTCGGTCTGCTGTCGAGGCGCAGCGTCGTCGCCACCGACCGGTGGGTCTCCTCGCTGCAGATCATCCTGGCGCTCGCCGATGGACCGGCCTGCTGTGCGGCCATGTCGGACATGGACATCCCCGGAGACATCTCCATGCCCGGCGACATCGACATCTGCGGCGACATCGAGTCGCCGGCGCCGGACGGTGAAGGCTGAGCGCCGGTCGTCGCACAACCGCCTAGCAGCACCACCCCTGCCGCCGCCAGCACGCTCACTCGCGCGCGTGTGTTCATCACCGCTCCGATCCTGTGGTCTCACCCCTGCGTTCGCAGCCGGGGCGGGATCGGATGGGCGCAGGTTCGGGCGAGGGAGACACCCTCTTCGACGGGGCCTGCCCCGACCCGGCCGGACAAAACGGGCAGATAGTTGCTGACTTCAGCCGGTGAGGTCGGCGAGCGGCACCCCCACGTCGCGCAGCCGGCCCACGTCCACCTTCCGGCCCGCGAGGGCGCGCAGCGCGTCGCCGGCGTCCCAGTCGTTGGCGTGCATGCCGGCCAGCACCCGGCCGTCCTTGACCCAGAACGCCGTGAACACCCGGTCGCCGCCGAGGTCCCCGCGGATCACGACCTCGTCGACGCCGTCCGGGCCTTCGGGGCCGAGCGAGCCGACGTACTCCATGCCGAGGTCGTACTGGTCGGTGAAGAAGTACGGCATCCGGTCGTAGGCCGCATCCTCGCCGAGCATCGTGCGGGCGACGTGCTTGCCGTGCTCGATCGCCGTCTCCCAGTGCTCGACGCGGATCCGGTGACCGAGCGTCGGGTGCTCGGCGTTGGCGACGTCCCCGGCCGCGAACACGTCCGGGTCGGAGGTGGTCAGGCGCGCGTCGACGAGGATCCCGTTGTCCACGTCGAGGCCGGCCTTGGTCGCGAGGCCGTCGTTGGGGGAGACCCCGACGCCGACGACGACCAGGTCCGCCTCGACGGTGTCGCCCCCGGCCAGGCTCACCGTGGCGCGCTCGCCGGCGCGCTCGATCGACTCGATGCGTACGCCGGTGCGCAGGTCGACGCCGTGCTCGCGGTGCAGCTCGGCGAAGGTCTTGGCGACCTGCGGGCCGAGCACACGCAGCAGCGGTTGGTCGAGTGCCTCGAGCACGGTGACCTCGGCGCCGGCACGCCGGGCGGCGGAGGCGACCTCGAGTCCGATCCAGCCGCCGCCGACGATCGCGACGCGGCGTCCTGAGGAGAACTCGGCCTTGAGCCGCTGGGAGTCCTCGATCGTGCGGAGATAGGCGACCGGTGCGCCGGAGTCATCGGCCATCGCCATGCGTCGGGGCCTGGCGCCGGTGGCGAGCAGCAGCCGGTCGTAGTCCTCGCCCAGGTCTCCGGCCTGGACCCGGTGCTTCGCGGTGTCGAGTGCGGTGACCGGGGTGCCGAGGCGCAGGTCGACGTCGTTCTGGTCGTACCACTCCGGCGGGTGCACGAATGCCGAGTCGAGCTCGTCGTCGCCGAGCAGATAGCCCTTCGACAGGGGTGGCCGCTCGTAGGGCAGGTGGTGCTCCTCGCCGTACAGCACGATCCGGCCGTCGAAGCCGGCCTCACGCAGACCGGTGATGGCGTGCGCGGCGGCTAGGCCGGCTCCGACGACGACGAAGGTCTGGCTCATTTGCCCTCCTGGCGGTTGCGGGTGAGCGCGAGGAACTCCGCGCGGGCTGCCGGGTCCTGGCGCAGGTGGCCCAGGAGCGCCGAGGTGACCGTGCGGGTGCCGGTTGCGCGGGCGCCGCGCAGCGTCATGCAGGTGTGCTCCGCGCTGACCACGACCCCTACTCCCCGAGGAGCCAGCTGGTCGCGCAGATGCTCGGCCACCTGGATGGTCAGCCGTTCCTGAGTCTGCGCCCGGCGTGCGTAGAAGTCCACCACACGGGCCAGCTTGGACAGCCCGAGCACCCGGTCGCCGGGCAGGTACCCCACGTGCGCGACGCCGGTGAACGGAAGCATGTGGTGCTCGCACAGCGACCGAACCGGGATGTCCTCGACCAGCACCAGCTCGTCGTAGCCCTCGGTGTTCTCGAACGTGGTGAAGTCGAAGGCCGGCACCCGCAGCATCTCGGCGTACGCGTGTGCCATCCGCCGTGGGGTCTCCACCATCGCGTCGCTGTCGACCGGAAGACCGAGCGCGACCAGCAGGTCGGTGGCCGCGCGTTCGGCGGCGGCCAGGTCGACCCGGTCGGGGGGCGGGACCACCCGCGGGCGCCACCTGGGCATTGCCTGCGGAGTCTTCGGCGCCTGCGGTGTCTTCAGAGTCACGGCGGTCTGGGCGGCTGTGCTCACGCGGTCCTCCTGGTCGGCCGGCAGTGCCGGAGCATCTAAAGAAGAGTAGACTGAACTTTAGGCACGACGAGCTTGTTTCGTCAACTAGCATGTCCGCTAGAAAGGAAGAATTCCACTGACGCCGAAGTCAAGGCAGTACGACGCGATCGGCGCGCTCGCCGAGCCGGTGCGCCGCCGGCTCTACGAGTACGTCGTGGCGCAGGCCGGCCCGGTGGGTCGCGAGCAGGCCGCACGCGGCGTCGGCGTCCCCGTGCACACCGCGAAGTTCCACCTCGACCGGCTCGCCGAGGAGGGCCTGCTCGACGTCGAGTTCCGCCGCCTCACCGGCCGCACGGGGCCGGGCGCGGGCCGGCCGGCGAAGCTCTACCGGCGTGCCGCAGGCGAGGTTGCGGTCACGCTGCCCGAGCGGCACTACGACCTGGCCGGGCAGATCCTCGCCGCGGCCGTCGAGCGTGCCGCCGACACCGGGGTGCCCGTGCGTGAGGCGGTCCATGACGAGGCACGCTCGGCAGGCAGGTGCGCAGGGGGTCCGGCCGTGGAGCCCCACAGGGCCGCCGAGGCCGGACAGTTTGGGCAGCACGAGAGCTCTCGGCTGCGCGAATTCCTGGACCGGCACGGCTACGAGCCGCGTGCCGTCGACGACCCGGAGGGCGAGGGGCCCGAGTTCGTGCTCGCCAACTGTCCCTTCCACGCGCTGGTCACCACCCACACCGAGCTGGTGTGCGGGCTGAACCTGGCGTTCCTGGCCGGGGCGCTCGAGACGCTGGACTGCCCGAGGATGTGCGCCCGGCTGGACCCGGAGCCCGGCCGGTGCTGCGTCACGATCGCTCCCGAGCCCGAGCCCGGATCGGGGTCAAAGTCCGGGGGCGGTGGCAGACTGCCCGAGTGAGCACCTTCGAGACCGTCCACGAGCCGCTCGAGGCCCGCGACGTGCTGCTCGGCCGCACCACCCACGTGAGGCGGATCCTGCCCAACAAGTCGCGACGGATGATCGGCGCCTGGTGCTTCTTGGACCACTACGGCCCCGACGACATCAAGGCGACCGGAGGGATGTGGGTGCCGCCGCACCCGCACACCGGTCTGCAGACCGTCACCTGGCTGTTCGAGGGTCTCGGCCTGCACACCGACTCCCTCGGCACCCGGCAGACGATCCGCCCGGGTCAGCTCAACGTGATGACCGCCGGGCACGGCATCGCCCACGCGGAGATCTCGCCACCGGAGGCGCCGACGACCCTGCACGGTCTGCAGATGTGGGTGTGCCTTCCCGATGCGGTGCGCGAGACGGCCACCCCCGACCTCACCCACCTCGCCGACCTGCCCGGCTTCGAGGAGCCCGGCGTCGGCGTACGCGTGCTCACCGGCTCCCTCGCCGGCGCGACGTCACCCGCCCCGGCGTACTCCCCACTGATGGCCGCCGAGATCACGCTCGCCCCCGGCGGCTCGGTCACGCTGCCGCTCGAGCGGGACTTCGAGTACGGCGTGCTCACCGCGCAGGGGTCGCTGCGCGTCGACGGGCGCGAGGTGACCCGCAACGCGATGAGCTACCTCGGCGAGGGCCGGCCGGAGCTGACCCTCTCCGCCACCGGGACCACCGCGGGAGACGGCGCCGCCGGGGACACCGTCGTGATGCTGCTCGGCGGCGCGCCGTTCGAGGAGCAGATCGTGATGTGGTGGAACTTCATCGGCCGCACCCACGAGGAGATCGTCGCGCAGCGCGAGGACTGGAACGGCGACGCAGTGGCCTACCGTCCGGAGCGCTACGGCACGGTCGAGGGCTTCGACGGTCCCCGGCTGCTCGCCCCGCCGATGCCGACCACCCGGCTCAAGCCGCGCCCCCGCGCTGTCTGAGCCGTCTGCGTCGAAATCTGGCACCCGACGCCCGGGTATGAGTACCATGAGTGCACAACTGCATCACCAGTCACCGATCCGAACGAGTCCGCTGGGGAAGGCGTACCTCGACGCCGGATCAAGGAGGCTGGCCCGATGGCAACAACCGAGACGTCCACCCCGAACCGCGCCGCGACCCGGGGTGTTCTCTACGTGCACTCCGCGCCGTCCGCACTGTGCCCGCACATCGAGTGGGCCACCGGCGGCGTGCTCGGCCTGCCCGTGAGCCTGGAGTGGATCCCGCAGCCCGCGCAGGCGGGCACGTACCGGGCCGAGTTCTCCTGGTCCGGGGCCATCGGCACCGCGTCGGCGATCACCTCCGCGCTGCGCGGCTGGAACCACCTGCGCTTCGAGATCACCGAGGACCCCACGCCGTCCACCGAGGGCGTGCGCTTCTCCTACACCCCCGACCTCGGCGTCTTCCACGCCGTGACCGGCCTGCACGGCGACATCATGATCCCGGAGGACCGGCTGAAGGCGGCCGTCGTCAAGGCCGCGCTCGGGGACACCACCGTGCTCGCCGAGATCGACAAGCTGCTCGGCAAGCCGTGGGACGACGAGCTGGAGACGTTCCGGTACGCCGGTGAGGGCGCCCCGGTCCGCTGGCTGCACCAGGTCGTCTGATCGACGCCGTACTCCTCGCGCCGCGGGCGATCGTCGACGGCCGGGAGCGGTCGTGCACCGTGCGGGTGCGCCATGGGTCGGTCGTGGCGGTCGAGGAGTACGACGAGTCCCTCGGCACGGCGCCGGGCGCGGTGAGCCTGGCCGAGGACGAGGTGCTGCTGCCCGGGCTGGTGGACACCCACGTGCACGTCAACGATCCCGGCCGGGCCGACTGGGAGGGCTTCCCGACCGCCACCCGCGCGGCAGCGGCCGGCGGCGTGACCACGATCCTCGACATGCCGCTGAACAGCATCCCGCCCACCCTCGACGCCGCCGCGCTGGACGCCAAGCGCGGTGCCGCCGTCGGCAGGGTGCACGTCGACGTGGGCTTCTGGGGAGGCGCGGTGCCCGGCAACCGGGGGCGGCTGGGCCCGCTGTGGCGGGACGGGGTGTTCGGTTTCAAGTGCTTCCTGTCCGACTCTGGGGTGCCGGAGTTCCCGGCCCTCGAACCCGGAATGCTCGATGCGGTCACCGAGGAGGTCGCCTCCTTCGGCGGCTTGCTGCTCGTGCACGCCGAGGACCCCGGCACGTTGCGGGACTGCGACCCGGCGAGCACCCGCTACGCGGACTTCCTGGCCAGCCGGCCCGAGGCCTCCGAGCAGGCGGCAGTCGCCACGGTGCTCGACTCCGCCCGGACCAGCGGTTGCCGGGTGCACGTCGTGCACGTCAGCGCGGCCGCGGCGCTTGCGGAGATCGCTGCTGCCCGTGCCGAGGGGCTCGCCGTGTCGGCGGAGACCTGTCCGCACTACCTGAGCTTCACCGCCGACGACGTGCCCGCCGGTGCCACCGAGTTCAAGTGCTGTCCGCCGATCCGCGCCGCCGCGCACCGCGACGCGCTGTGGCAGGGGTTGGCCGAAGGCACTCTCGACATCGTGGTCAGCGACCACTCTCCATGCCCGCCGGAGCTGAAGAACCGCGACAGCGGCGGGTTCGCCGACGCCTGGGGTGGGATCGGCTCGGTGCAGCTGGGCCTGCCGGCGGTCTGGCACGCGGCCCGTGAGCGCGGACACGACCTGGCCGACGTCGTGGGCTGGATGTGCACCGGGCCTGCCGACTTCGCCGGTCTGCCGCGCAAGGGCCGGATCTCGCCAGGCGCCGACGCGGACTTCTGCGTGCTCGCCCCCGACGAGACGTTCACCGTCGAGCCGCGGCACCTGCAGCAGAGGCATGCCTTGACGCCGTACAACGGGAGAGTATTGACCGGTGTGGTACGCCAGACCTGGCTGCGCGGAACCCGTATCGACCTCGACGGTCCCCCGCACGGCCGGCTGCTGAGGCGCCGCGGAGCTGGCTAGGCAATGGAGTGGAGCCACTAGATATGGACGACGACCTGCGGGACCTTCCGGGGCTTCCGGATGTCGCCTCGCGCGCGCTCGGCGGCAGCGTGGTGCACGTCAGCGACGAGCTGTTCGCGGCGGGGGAGAACCTGATCCGGCCCGAGGCACCGGCGCACGACCCGGCCGCGTTCGGAGCGCGCGGCAAGGTGTACGACGGATGGGAGACGCGGCGGCGGCGGACTCCCGGGAACGACATCGCGATCGTGCGGCTCGGCGTTCCCTCGGTCGTCGAGTCGGTGGTGGTCGACACGGCGTACTTCACGGGCAACTTCCCCGCCGGGGCTTCCGTGGAGGCGCTCGACGCGCCCGGACGCCCGTCCGTCGAGGAGCTGCTCGCCTCGGACTGGGCCGGGCTGGTGGCGCGCGTCGCCCTGACCGGGAACAGCCGGACCGTGCTCCCGGTCGACCCGCGCCGGTGCACGCACGTGCGGCTGTCGATCTACCCCGACGGCGGGGTGGCCAGGTTGCGCGTGCACGGACGGCCGAGCCCCGACCCGGCGTTGCTGACCGGGACGATCGACCTGGCCGCGCTGGAGAACGGCGGCGACGTCGTCGAGTGCTCCGACATGTACTACGCCTCGGCGCGCAACCTGCTGATGCCCGGCCGTGCGCGGACCACCGGCGAGGGGTGGGAGAACGCCCGCCGCCGCGACGACGGCCACGACTTCGTCACCGTCCGGCTCGCCGGCGCCGGCCGGGTGCGCCGGGTGGTGGTGGACACCTCCTGCTTCGTCGGCAACGCGCCGGGCGAGGTCGCCGTGCTCGGCTGCGCTGTCGATGACGGGGCTGCCGGGCGGGACGGCTCCGAGTGGCGGGAGCTGGTCGCCCGCACGCGGGTGCAGCCCGACCTGCGGCACGTCTTCCCGGTGCCGCCCGGTGATCCGGTCACCCATGTGCGGCTCGAGGTGTTCCCGGACGGCGGTCTGGCGCGGCTGCGCGTGCACGGGGAACTCGTGTAGAAAAGCGGGAGGAGGGCGCCATGGAGCGAGACGACGGGGCGAGGCCGCCCGGCAGCGTGCTCGGCGGGACCGATCCCGGGACCGGTCCGGCGGAGACATCGGCGGGGCGGCGGGGGACTGCATGGGAGGGGCGGTGGGGGACAGTAGAGCAGCGGCTGCGCGAGTGCTGCGCCGCGGACACCTGGGTGGCGGCGATGCTCGAGGGACGTCCCTACGCGTCGTTGGACGCCGCGCTGGCCCGGTCGGACCAGGCGCTGGCCGGCCTCGACGACAACGCGCTCGCCCAGGCCCTGGCCGCGCACTCGCGGATCGGCGACCCGCCGACGGGCGGCGACCGGGAGGCGACCCGGTCGCGTGCGGAGCAGGCCGGCGCCCGCGACGCCGATCCCGAGCTGGCCGAGCGGCTGGCCCGCGGCAACCGTGACTACGAGGAGCGGTTCGGCCGCGTGTTCTTGATCCACGCCAGCGGACGCAGCGCCGAGCAGATGTACGCCGCCCTGCGGGAGCGGCTGCACAACGATCCGGGCACCGAGCGCGCCGTCGTACGCCGTGAGCTCGCCGGCATCGTCCGCGGCCGGCTGACCGCCCTTGCGGGGGAGGACTGATCCGATGACACTGAGCAGTCACGTGCTGGACGCGTCCACGGGGACGCCCGCAGCAGGAGTCGCGGTGACCTGGCAGCGACTCGACACAGCGCAGTGGACCGACGTCGCCGAGGCACGCACCGACGACGACGGCCGGATCGGCGACTGGCGCTCGCTGCCCACCCCGGCCGGCCGGCACCGGTTGGTCTTCGACAGCGGCGGCTACTTCGACGAACGGGGCGTGGACACGTTCTACCCTCAAGTGGTGGTGGTGTTCGAGGTTGCCGACCCGGAGCAGCACTTCCACGTGCCGCTACTGCTCAGCCCGTTCGCCTACTCCACCTACCGGGGGTCGTGATGGTGCAGCTCGGCAGGAACCAGTACGGCAAGGCGCAGATCCGCCTGATGAAGGTGGACCGCGACACAGATCGCCATGTGCTGCACGACCTGAACGTCTCGGTGACGCTGGCCGGCGACCTGGACGCCGTACACCTGCACGGGGACAACACCGCGGTGCTGCCCACCGACAGCCAGAAGAACACCGTGTTCGCCTTCGCGCGCGAGCACGGCGTCGGGGCCGTCGAGGACTTCGCGCTGCTGCTCGCCCGCCACTTCGTGACCACCCAGCAGCAGATCACCCGGGCCACGGTGCAGGTCGAGGACTACCCCTGGGAGCGGCTCGGCGACCACTCCTTCGCCCGCTCCGGCCGCGAGACACGCACAGTCCGGGTGGACCACGGCCCCGACGGCGAGCAGGTGGTCTCCGGCACGAGCGGGCTGGTGCTGCTCAACTCCACCGACTCGCAGTTCGTCGGCTTCGAGAGGGACCGCTTCACCACGCTCCCGGAGGCCGAGGACCGGATCCTCTGCACGGCAGTCGACGCCCGCTGGCTGCATGCCTCCCCGGCCAAGGACTGGGACACGGCGTACGACGAGGCGCGCAGTGCCATGGTCACCGCGTTCGCCGACACCTACAGCCGCTCCCTGCAGCAGACCCTGTTCGCGATGGGGCAGCGGCTTCTCGAGTCGTGCCCCGGCGTGAGCGAGGTGCGGTTGTCGCTGCCCAACCGCCATCACCTGCTCGTCGACCTCGGCCCGTTCGGGCTGGACAACCCCAACGAGGTCTTCCACGTCGACGACCGGCCGTACGGGCTGATCGAGGGCACCGTGCTCGCCGACGGCGCCACCGCCTCCGAGAGGGACTGGTGAGCCGACGTGCACATGATGGAGATGCTCACCCCGGACAGCTGGGACGACGCGCTCGCCGCGAAGGCCGAGAACCCGGACCTGCTCCCGATCGCCGGTGGCACCGACGTGATGGTGGAGATCAACTTCGACCGGCGCCGGCCGGGCGGGCTGCTGGACCTGACCCGGATCGCCGAGCTGACCGAGTGGTCCACCGACGCGGGATCCATCGCGCTGGGCGCCGGGGTCAGCTACGCCCGCATCATGGCCGATCTGGCCGGGCCGCTGCCGGGGCTGGCGATGGCCTCGCGCACGGTCGGCTCGCCGCAGATCCGCAACCGCGGCACGGTCGGTGGCAACCTCGGCTCCGCGTCGCCGGCCGGTGATGCGCACCCGCCGCTGCTGGCCACCGGCGCCGAGGTCGAGGTCGCCTCCGTGCGAGGCACCCGCCGGATCCCGGTCGGGGAGTTCTTCACCGGTCCCAAGCGGTCCGCGCTGGCCGGCGACGAGCTGATCCGTCGCGTGCACGTGCCGCGCGCTCGCGGGCCGCAGCAGTTCTCCAAGATCGGCACCCGCAACGCGATGGTGATCTCGGTGACGTCGTTCGCGCTCGCCCTCGACACGGCCGCTCGCCGGGTGGGCACCGGGATCGGGTCGGCCGGCCCGACCCCGTTGCGGGCGCTCGAGGCCGAGTCGTTCCTGGCCGGCGCACTGCCCTGGGACACCGGCGCCTCGCTCGACGCCGAGACAGGTCGACGGTTCGGAGAGCTGGTCGCTGCCGCGGCCGCGCCGATCGACGACGTGCGCGGCTCCGCCGACTACCGTCGTCACGCGCTCGGCGTACTCGCCGCACGGACGCTGAGCTGGGTCTGGCGCGATCACCTGACCCAGGGCCGGAAGGAGGCGGGATGAGGCTGAGCTGCACCGTCAACGGGGAGGCACGCGTCGCCGACGATGTCTGGGCGGGCGAGAGCCTGCTCTACGTGCTGCGCGAGCGGCTGGGGCTGCCAGGGTCGAAGAACGCCTGCGAGCAGGGGGAGTGCGGCTCCTGCACGGTCTACCTCGACGGCACGACGGTGTGCGCATGCCTCGTCGCGGCCGGCCAGGCGGAAGGCCGGTCGGTGGTCACCGTCGAAGGGCTCGCCGACGGGGAGCGGCTCGACCCCGTGCAGAAGGCCTTCGTCGCGGCCGGCGCCGTGCAGTGCGGGTTCTGCACCCCCGGGCTGGTGGTGGCCGCCCACGACCTGCTGGCGCGCGACCCGGACCCGTCGGACGCCGACATCCGCGAGGCGCTGTCGGGCAACCTGTGCCGATGCACCGGCTACGACCAGATCCTGAAGGCGGTGCGGATGGCCGCCGCCGACCTCGGAGGAGGTCAGCTGTGAGGCTACTGATCCGCGACTGCGCGATCGCGACCGTCGACGAGGCGGGCACCGAGCACGCCAGCGGACACCTGATGGTGGACCAGAACCGCATCGTCGCGGTCGGAGCAGGACCCGCGCCCGCCGAGCTCGTCGAGTCCGTTGACCGAGTCGTGGACGGCATCGGGTGCCTGGCCACTCCGGGCCTGGTGAACACCCACCACCACCTCTACCAGTGGGCGACCCGCGGGCTGGCCCAGCAGGAGGACCTGTTCGGCTGGCTCGGTGCGCTCTACCCGCTGTGGGCGCGCATCGACGCCGACCTGGTGGGTGCGACGGCGGCGGCCGGCCTCGGCTGGCTGGCCCGCTCCGGGTGCACCACCAGCACCGACCACCTCTATGTCTTCCCGCGCGATGCCGGCGACCTGTTCGGCGCCGAGGTCGAGGCCGCCCGGAGGATCGGACTGCGCTTCCACCCCTGCCGGGGGTCGATGGACCTCGGCGAGTCCGACGGGGGGCTGCCTCCCGACGAGATCGTCGAGGACCGGGACGCCGTGCTCACTGCGACCGAGCAGGCGATCGACAGCTATCACGACCCTGCCCCCGACTCGATGCTGCGAGTCGCCGTCGCGCCGTGCTCGCCGTTCTCGGTGACCGGGGAGCTCATGCGCGAATCCGCCGAGCTGGCGCGCGCCCGAGGGGTCCGGCTGCACACCCACCTGGCCGAGACCCGCGAGGAGGAGCAGTTCTGCAAGGACCAGTTCGGCTGCACGCCTGCGGAGTACGTCGAGCGGCTCGGCTTCCTCGGCGAGGATGTCTGGTTCGCGCACTGCGTGCACCTCGACCCGTCCGCGATCGGCCGTCTCGGCGACGCGGGCACCGCGGTCGCGCACTGCCCGAGCAGCAACGCCCGGCTCGGCGCCGGCATCGCCCCCCTCGCCGAGATGCTGGAGGCCGGGGTGCCGGTCGGTCTCGGAGTGGACGGGCCGGCGTCGAACGAGCAGGGTGCGCTCGGCACCGAGATGCACGCTGCGGTGCTGATGGCACGTGCCCGTGGCGGTCCCCGTGCGCTGACCGCCCGGCAGGCGCTGGCGCTCGGCACTGCCGGTGGGGCTCGCTGCCTCGGGCGCGCCGACGAGCTCGGCTCACTGGAGGCCGGCAAGCTCGCCGACATCGCGTTGTGGCGCCTCGACGGCCCTGTCCACGCCGGCATCGACGATCCGGTCGCGGCGCTGGTCTTCGGCGAACGACCTCCGCTGGCGCTGCTCCTGGTCGACGGGCAGCCGGTCGTCGAGGACGGCGTACTCCTCACCGCGGACGAGCCCGCGCTGACCGCGGCGGCCGCCAAGGCGGCGGGAAGGCTGGCCGGGAGATGACCGCGACGACGACGACCGCACCGGGCCGCACCCGTCTCGACACCGGAGTCGGCGGGGTCGGGGACTCGCCGACCCGCCCTGACGGCACGCTCAAGGTCCGCGGCGAGTTCGGCTACTCCTCGGACCTGTGGATGGACGGCATGCTGTGGGGCAAGACACTGCGCAGCCCGCACCCGCACGCGCGGATCACCCGCATCGACACCGCCAGGGCGCTTGCGATGACCGGGGTGTACGCCGTGCTCACCCATGAGGACGTCCCCGGCCGCAACGCCTACGGGCTCGAGCGCCCCGACCAGCCCGTGCTCGCCGCGGACCGGGTCCGCTACCAGGGCGAGGCGGTCGCGCTGGTGGCCGCCGACCATCCGGAGACCGCGCGCCGTGCCCTGGACCTGGTCGAGGTCGACTACGAGGTGCTGCCTCCGGTCGTGGACGCGCGCAAGGCGGCCTTCGGCGGCGCCGAGGAGCTGCACCCGGGCGGCAACGTCGTACGCCACCTGAGGATCCGCCGTGGCGAGTCCGACCGCATCTCGGCTCCAGTAGTCGTCGCCGGCGACTACGAGGTCGGCATGCAGGACCAGGCGTTCCTCGGCCCCGAGTCGGGCCTGGCGGTGCCGGCGCCGGACGGAGGGGTCGACCTGTTCGTGGCCACCCAGTGGCTGCACGTGGACCGTCGCCAGGTCGCCGCCGCACTCGGTCTCGACGAGGAGCTCGTGCGGATCACCCTGGCCGGGGTAGGCGGCGCGTTCGGGGCCCGTGAGGACCTGTCCATGCAGATCCATGCCTGCCTGCTCGCGATGCGCACCGGCAAGCCGGTGAAGATGGTCTACTCCCGGGAGGAGTCGTTCTTCGGGCACGTGCACCGCCATCCCGCCCGGTTGCACTACGAGCACGGCGCCGACCGGGACGGCCGGCTGGTCTACGCCCGTGCCGAGATCGTCCTCGACGGCGGTGCCTACGCCTCCAGCACACCGGCAGTGGTCGGCAACGCAGCGACGCTGGGCATCGGGCCCTACGTGTGCGAGAACGTCGCGATCGACTGCTACGGCGTCTACACCAACAACCCGCCCTGCGGCGCGATGCGCGGGTTCGGCGCGGTGCAGGCGGCCTTCGCCTACGAGTCGCAGATGGACCGGCTCGCTGCGGAGGTCGGCATCGACCCGGCCGAGATCCGGATCCGCAACGGGCTCAGCCAGGGCGACCGGGTCGCCACCGGGCAGGTGCTCGACTCCGCCGCGCCGGTAGCCGAGCTGGTGGCGCGCGTGCGCGACATGCCGCTGCCGGACCAGCCGGTGGTTGAGGCGCGGGGGAGCGAAGCGGAGGAGCCTCGAAACCACCAGACCACGAGTGTTCCCGCGACCACTCTTGAGACTCCCGACGTCCGCACCCTGCCCGGTGGCGTGTCGAACACCACGCACGGCGAGGGCGTGGTGCGCGGGATCGGGTACGGCGTCGGCATCAAGAACATCGCGTTCTCCGAGGGGTTCGACGACTACTCCACCGCGAAGGTGACGGTGAGGTCGATCGTCGGCGAGCCTGTGGTGTCGGTGCACACCGCGGCCGTCGAGGTCGGACAGGGACTGGTCACCGTCGAGGCGCAGATCGCCCGAACCGAGCTCGGCATCGAACAGGTCAGTGTGGAGACCGCGGACACCAGCGTGGGCAGCGCCGGCTCGTCGTCCGCGTCACGGCAGACCTACGTCACCGGAGGCGCGGTGCAGGCCGCCTGCCTGGAGGTGGCAGCCGTGCTCCGCGAGCGTGCCGCCGCTCGCAGCGGCGTGCCCACCGGCGGGCTCTCCTTGGCAGGTGGGGCAGTCGTCGACCAGGCAGGGGTGGCGGTCGCCCAGGTCGTCGACCTGCTCGATGGCGACCAGCTCGAACGCACCGTAACCTGGCGGCACCGGCCGACTACCACGCTGGACCCGGAGACCGGTCAGGGCAACGCGCACGTGCAGTTCGCGTTCGCGGCGCACCGCGCGGTCGTCGACGTCGACGTGGAGCTCGGCCTGGTCAAGGTCGTCGCGCTCGACTGCGCGCAGGACGTCGGGAAGGCGATCAACCCCGACGCCGTGCTCGGCCAGATCGTCGGGGGCAGCGCCCAGGGGCTGGGCCTGGCGGTGATGGAGGAGATCGTGGTCGCCGACGGGCTGGTGCGGAACCCGTCGTTCACCGACTACCTGATCCCGACCACCTTGGACATGCCGCCGATGCAGGTCGACGTGCTCGAGCTGCCCGACCCGCATGCGCCGTACGGTCTGCGCGGTGTGGGCGAGCCACCGACGATCTCCTCGACCCCGGCCATCGTCGCTGCGATCCGCGCCGCGACCGGCCTGGCGCTGACTCGCGTTCCCGTCCGTCCCGAGCACCTCACCCTCCCCACCCGTTGAGTGGGCGCTCCTGCCGTGGCGACTGGGCGCTGGCCGGTGATGTCCGGGTCACTCCGTCTCGCTGCCGGCGACGGCGCCTTCCACCTCTCCCTCGGCGCGGTGGGTGGCAAGCCTTCCGCCTGAGTCCTCCAGGTGGGCGCGGACGAACCAGTGGAACAGCTCCAGCTGCTGGACCTGTCCGATGAGCATGTCTTGCGTCACCAGGTCGAGCTTGTCCAGCTCGTCGATGGCCTCGCGGTAGGAAGTGAGCACACCCCGATACACGACGTCCAGGCCACCGAGGTGCTCCTGGGTCGAGGCACGCCCGATGCTGTAGTCGTCCCAGCGCCGCTCGGCGACGATCGCCCCTGGGGTGCCCTTCGGCGAGCCGCCCAAGGTCGCGATCCGCTCCGCGAGATCGTCGGCCATTCCCCGCACCGCGTCGACCTGAGGATCGATCATCTCGTGCACGGCGATGAAGTGCGGTCCGACGACGTTCCAATGGACATGCTTGAGGGTGAGCTGGAGGTCGTTGGTGGCGTGCAGCCGGGACTGCAGGAGGTCGACGATCCGTTCGGCCTGCTGCTTGTCGATACCCGGGGTGGTGTAATGAACTTGTGGTGTGGCCATGGGGCCGCCGTACCCGGCGTGCGGCTCAGCAAACGGCCCTCACAACGGGATGTTGCCGTGCGCCCCGCGCGTCACCAGGCCGGCGTCGGCGATCGCTGCGGCCAGCGCGCTGCGCGTGGCCGACGGCTCGACCACCTCGTCGACCACCCCGATCTCGAGCGCCTTGTCCACCCCACCGGCGATCCGCTCGTGCTCGGCCGCCAGCTCCGCCTCCACCTGCGGGCGGATGTCGGGGGAGACCTCGAGCAGCTTGCGCCTGTGCAGGATCCGGATCGCGGCCACCGGCCCCATCACCGCGAACTCCGCGCCCGGCCAGGCGAACACCTTCGTCGCGCCCAGCGAGCGGGAGTTCATCGCGATGTAGGCGCCGCCATAGGTCTTTCGGGTCACCAGCGTGACCCGGGGCACCACGGCCTCGCCGAAGGCGTGCAGCAGCTTCGCGCCACGACGTACCACTCCGTCCCACTCCTGCCCGACACCGGGCAGGTAGCCGGGCACGTCGACGATCACGACCAACGGCACGCCGAACGCGTCGCACATCCGCACGAAGCGGGACGCCTTCTCCGCGGACGCCGAGTCCAGGCAGCCGCCGAGCCGCAGCGGGTTGTTCGCGATCACACCGACGGTGCGGCCGCCGAACCGGCCGAGCGCGGTGACGATGTTGGGCGCCCACTTGGCGTGCAGCTCCTGGACGGCATCCTCGTCGAGGATCGCTTCGATCAGGGGGTGTACGTCGTAGGCTCGCTTCTTCGACTCCGGAAGCATCGCCGCCAGGTCGATGTCGGAGATGGCGTCGACGTCGAGCGTGCGCTGCGCGCCGAGCAGGCTCGCCACGCCGCGGGCGCGGTCGAGGGCCTCGCGCTCGGACTCGGCGAGGATGTGCACCACCCCGGACCGGCGGCCGTGCGGCTCGGGACCACCGAGGCGCAGCATGTCGACGTCCTCGCCGGTCACCGAGCGCACCACGTCGGGTCCGGTGACGAAGATCCGGCCGTCGGGGCCGAGGATCACCACGTCGGTCAGCGCCGGACCGTAGGCCGCGCCGCCGGCGGCGGGTCCGAGCACCACGGAGATCTGCGGCACCTTGCCGGATGCCTGGGTCATCGCGTGGAAGATCTGTCCGACCGCGTGCAGGGACAGGACGCCTTCGGCCAGCCGCGCACCGCCGGAGTGCCACAGCCCGATCACCGGGGCCTGGTCGGCGAGGGCGCGTTCGTAGGCCGAGACGACGACCTTGCAGCCGACCTCGCCCATCGCGCCGCCCATCACGGTCGCGTCGGAGCAGAAGGCGACCGTGTGCATCCCGTCGATCTTGCCGACCGCGGCGAGCATGCCGCTGTCGTCGTCGGGAGTGATCAGCTCACACGTTCCCTCGTCGAACAGGGCGGCGAGCCGCAGGTTCGGATTGCGGGGGTCCTGGTCCCTGGGCAGCTTGGGCGGCTTGGCGGTCGCGGCTGTCTGTGCCTTGTCGGTCGTCGTGGCACTCATGAGGCGCTCCCGAAGACCACCGCGACGTTGGCGCCGCCGAAGCCGAAGGAGTTGTTCATCGCCGCGATGTCGCCCGCGGGGAGGTCGCGCTGCTTGGTGGCGATGTCGAGGTCGACCTCCGGGTCGAGCGAGTCCAGGTTGATCGTCGGCGGGACCGTGCGGTCGCGCAGCGCCAGGACCGTCGCGATCGACTCCAGCGCTCCCGCCCCCCCGAGCAGGTGGCCGGTCATCGACTTCGTGCTGGTCACCACGACCCGGTCGGCCGCTGCCCCGAGGACGGCGTGGATCATCAGGCCCTCCGCGACGTCTCCCAGCGGCGTCGACGTCGCATGGGCGTTGATGTGCACGACGTCCTGCGGCTCGATGCCTGCCTCCCGGATCGCCAGCGTCATCGCCCGGGACCCGCCCTGTCCGGAAGGGTCCGGCTGGGCGATGTCGTGGGCGTCGGCGGTGATGCCCGCACCGAGCACCTCGGCGTACACCTTCGCCCCGCGGGCCTTCGCGTGCTCCTCGGACTCGAGGATCAGCACTCCGGCACCCTCGCCGAGCACGAAGCCGTCGCGGTCGACGTCCCACGGGCGGGAGACGGCCGTAGGGTCGCCGCCCTTCTTCGACAGCGCCATCATCTGCGCGAACGCCGCCATGGGCAGGGCGTGGATGGCCGCCTCGGTGCCTCCGGCCAGGACGACGTCGGCACGACCCAGCCGGATCTGGTCGACGGCCAACGCGATGCCCTCGTTGCCGGACGCGCACGCCGAGACCGGCGTGTTGACGGCCGCCCGGGCCCCGACGTACAGGCTTAGGTTCGCCGCCGGTGCGTTCGGCATCAGCATCGGCACCGACAGGGGGGAGACGCGGCGTGGCCCCTTGTCCCTGAGCAGGTCGTAGTTCGCGAGCAGGGTCTGGACACCGCCGATCCCCGACGCCATCGCGACGCCGAGCCGGTCGTGGTCGAGGGCATCGCCCGCCTCGGCCAGCCCGCTGTCGGCCCACGCCTCCATCGCCGCCACCAGGGCGAGCTGGGAGGTGCGGTCCAGCCGGCGTGCCTTCACCCGGTCGAGCACCTCGGTGGGGTCGACCGCGGCGGTCCCGGCGATCTTCACCGGCAGGTCCTGGGCCCACTCCTGCTCGAGGGTGCGTACGCCGGACGTTCCGGCGAGCAGCGCGCGCCAGGTGCTGGCGACGTCACCGCCGACCGGGGACGTGGTTCCGAGCCCGGTGACGAGGACTCGTGTGGCGCTCATCGTTGTCTCTCACCTCATGGTGTCGCGCGGAGCGGTGGGGGTCAGCCGTTCTGGGCGCGCTCGATGAACGCGACCGCGTCGCCGACGGTTTTGAGGTTCTTCACCTCGTCGTCGGGGATCTTGACGTCGAACTTCTCCTCGGCGGCGACGACGACCTCGACCATCGACAGCGAGTCGACGTCCAGGTCCTCCACGAACGACTTGTCGAGCTGGACGTCGTCGGCGGGGATGCCGGCGACCTCGTTGACGATCTCGGCGAGGTCTGCACGGATCTCTTCGGTGCTGGCCATCGGGTGGGTCTCCTTCACTGGGTGGATGGTGGGTAGTTGGGCTGGTGGGTGGGTAGGTGTGTCTGGTGGGTGGCGTACGTCGGGCAGGGTGACCCGGGACGGTAGTCGCGTCGGTCGGGCTAGGGGACCTTCACGACCTGCCCGGCGTAGGCGAGTCCGGCCCCGAAGGCGATCAGCAGCGCGGTGTCGCCGCTGCGGGCCTCGCCCTCGGCGATCATCCGGTCCAGCGCCATCGGCACCGACGCCGCCGACGTGTTGCCCTGGTCTGCGATGTCGCGGGCGATCCTCACCCGGTCGGGCAGCTTCATCGAACGCGCCATCGCGTCGATGATGCGCATGTTGGCCTGGTGCGGCACGAACACGTCGAGCTCGTCGACGGTGATCCCGGCGGCGTCGAGGGTGGCTTGCGCCGCCTTGGCCATGTCGAAGGCTGCCCAGCGGAAGACCGGGTTGCCCTGCATGACCAGGTGCGGCATCGACGGATGCTCGGAAGCGACGACGTCACGCCAGTCCTCCTTCTGCCGGATCAGGTCGTACTGCTCGCCGTCGGACCCCCAGACCACCGGTCCGATGCCCGGCTCGTCGGCGGGCCCGACCACTGCCGCGCCGGCCCCGTCGGCGAAGATGAACGCGGTGCCCCGGTCGGTGGCGCTGGTCAGGTCGGACAGCCGCTCGACGCCGATCACCAGCACGTTCTTGGCGCTTCCGCCGCGGACCATGTCCGAGGCGAGCGCGACCCCGTGGCAGAAGCCGGCGCAGGCCGCGGAGATGTCGAAGGCGGCAGGCTGTGGCAGGCCGAGCTCGTAGGCGATCGCGGTGGCGATCGCCGGAGTCTGCAGCATGTGCGAGACCGTGGCCACGACGACCGCGTCGATCTGGGCCGGGTCGACGCCCGCACGTTCGATGGCCTTGCGTGAGGCCTCGACCGACATGGACTGGACGGTCTCGTGCTCGGCGGCCCAGCGCCGCTGCCTGATCCCGGAGCGCTGCTGGATCCACTCGTCGCTGGAGTCGATCGCCTCGATGACGTCGGCGTTCGGGATCACCCGGCTCGGCCGGTAGCTGCCGAGCCCGAGGATCGTGGCGTGCCGGCTGCCGGTGGAGTCGTTCAACCGGGTGTTCACGACGGCACCCCTTCGGGGTGGAGGCGGATCAGCGGCTGGCCCGGGGAGACCAGGTCGCCGTCCTGGACCAGCCACTCGACGATCGTGCCGCCGTGCGGGGCGGTGACCGCGGTCTGGTCACGCAGGCTCTGCACGGCGCCGATGCTCGACCGTGCCGCGAGCGTGTCGCCCTCGTTCAGGTCGGGAACCTGGTGGAAGGTCCCCTTGGCGGGTGCCACCAGCATCCGCCACGTGGGCGCGGTGTCGATGGCGGAGGCCACGCCGTGCTTGTCCGCGAACGCGCGCGCGTCGTCGAGCTGGTCGGGCGTCTTCAACGCGAACGTCTCCACGCCCTTCATCGCGCGCTTGGCGATCCCGGTCAGGGTCCCGGCTGGCGGCATCTCGAGCAGGCCGGTCACGCCGAGGTCGAGCATGGTCTCCATGCACAGGTCCCACCTGACCGGCGTGTTCACCGCCGTCACCAGCCGCTTGATCACCTCGCGTCCGTCGTGGACGACCAGGCCGTCGCGGTTGGAGATGAACGGCGCCCGTGGGTCGTGGGTGGAGACCGCGCGTGCCAGTCCGGCGAGTACGTCGACCGCGGGGGCCATGTGCTCGGTGTGGAAGGCGCCGGCCACCGACAGCGGGACCAGCCGAGCCTTCGCGGGCGGTGCGTCCGCGAGCCTCGCAAGCTGATCGAGGGTGCCGGCCGCGACCACCTGTCCGGGACCGTTGTCGTTCGCGGGGGTCAGGCCGTGCGCGGAGAGGGCGGCGAGCACCTCTGCGCGGTCGCCGCCGAGCACGGCGGTCATTCCGGTCGGTGTTGCGGCCGCGGCTGCGGCCATCGCCCGGCCGCGCTCGCGCACCAGCACCATCGCCTGCTCGGCGGTGATCGCACGCGCGCCTGCCGCGGCGGTCAGCTCGCCGACGCTGTGACCTGCGACCGCACCCACCTTGCGAAACGCGTCGGCGGGGTGGGGGAACAGCTCGAGGGCGGCCAGCAGTCCGGAGGCGACGAGCAGGGGCTGGGCGACCGCGGTGTCGCGGATGGTCTCGGCGTCCGCGTCGGTGCCGTAATGCCGCAGGTCGAGCCCGGACACGGCCGAGAGCCAGTCGAGCCGCTCGCCGAAGGTGGGCTGTTCGAGCCACGGGCTCAGGAATCCGGGGGCCTGGGCTCCCTGCCCGGGAGCGACGATCACGAGCACGAGGTCCACTGTGCCGTGTGGCCGGCCCGCACGGAGGGTTGCCACGCACGAAGTTCGGCGCAGCAATCTTGTGGGAATCCTACAAATCCGGCGTGGGCGCCACCAAGCGCCCGAGCGTGAGCGCGATGCGGCACGTGTAGCCGCCACGCGGGTCGGTCACCGACAACCCGGTGAGGTCGCTGGCCCGACGGAGCCGGTAGCGCACGGTGTTCGCGTGCACGAACAGGCTGCGCGCGGTGCCCTCGATGGAGCCACCGTGGTCCAGGAACGTCGCCACCGTCTCCAGCAGCGTGCCCGCCTCCTGCAGCGGGACGTACACCTGGCGCACCAGCTGGCGGCGGGCGTGCCCGTCCCCGGACAGTGCGCGTTCGGGCAGCAGGTCGTCGGCGCACACCGGTCGTGGGGCCTCGGGCCACCCCGGTGCAGCGCGCAGGCCGGCGACCGCCGCGCGGCCGGACACGTGGGCGCTGACCAGGTCCGCCACCAGCGGGCCGACCACGACCGGTCCGTCACCGAAGTGCCGCACGATCGCCGCTCCCGCCTTGTCGGCGTTGTCGACACCGCCGAGCACGACGACCAGTCGGTCGCCCTGGACGGCTCCCAGGGCGTCGAGGCCGTGGTGGCGCGCGGAACGGCGTACCTGGTCGATGATGGTTTCCCGCCCCCCGCCCGTGCTGCGGCCGTTGCCTTCCGGAGAGTGGCCCAGCACCACCACCACACCGTCGCGCGCCGCCCAGCCCAGCGCACTGGCGCGGGAGCCGACGCTGTCGTCGGCTTCGGCGCGCAGCACCGAGTCGACCACCAGCGCCTCGAGGCGGGCGTCCCACGCGCCACGCTGCTCGGCGGCGTGGGCGTAGACCTCGGCAGTGGCGAAAGCGATCTCGCGTGCGTAGCGGACGATGGACTCCTGCACCTCGCCGGCGTCGTCTTCCCCGACGGCGCTGACCACGTTCTCCTCGACCACCTCGATGCTGGAACGCACCATCTCCACGGTTTGGTGGAAGCTCACAACGCCTGTGAGGGCGCGCGGTGCGGCTCCGAAGATCTCTGTGGCCGCCGCGGTGCCGGTGTCAGGCTCGCGGTACCACGCCACGAACGCGTTGATTCCTGCCTGCACGATCAGTCCGATCCAGGACCTGTCCTCCGCGGACAAGTCCCGGAACCACGGCATGTCGCGCTCCATACGCGCCACGGCTGCCGTGCTCAGCGCGCCCACCGACTTCTCCAGCCGCCGCGCGATCCGGGACCGGGCGCGGGCACCGACGGGCTCGCGCGGACCGCGAGGAGCTCGTGCGTCGGGTGCCATGGGACCCGAGCGTAGTCACTGGCCTCAGCGGTGGCCGGTGTCGTCGGTGGTCACGCCCGGGATCGGCCCGCCGGTCTCCGGACCGCCGCCGGGCAGGGCGATGCTATAGTGCTCGGCGAGGTCTGCCTCGCGGTCCTCGGCGATCCGGCCGGCCCCGGCCTGCGCGTCCGGCGCATTCTCGATCGTCGCCCGGTCGTACGGCGTCAGCAGCCGGCCCTCGGCGTCGAAGGTCGCCTCCGCAACGGGCAGCGTCACCGGGCCGGTGGTCGCCTCGATCGTCACCCACGACGGTCGACGGGTGAGGCGCTCGAGGTAGACCTTCTGCACCCGCCCGACCAGGACGCCCTCCCGGTCGAGCACCTCGGCGCCTTCGAGCTGGGACACGTCTGCGCCTTCCATGGCCCTGTCGTACCCAATCCGGGCATCAGCAGCCGACGCTGTCCAACATCCCATGGTGGAGCGGTGGCTCCAGGGAGGCTGGGCGGTGACGCTGGTTCGGTAGACTGCTCTCATTCCGATCCCTGAATTCTATTATCGAACGAAGGTGGCATCGTGGCGAAGGCGTTCGCGTCCTCTGCCGACCTCGACGAGAAGGAGCAGACCTTCGAGGTGCTCGCGGACGGGGTCTACGCGCTGACCGCGGAGGGCGACCCGAACATCGGCGCGGTCGAAGGGGAGGACTTCCTGGTCTGCTTCGAGGCGCTGGCGACGCCCGTGGCCGCTCGGGAGTGGCTGGCCCGGCTGCGCGAGCACACCGACAAGCCGGTGAAGTACCTCGTGCTGTCGCACTACCACGCCGTACGCGTCCTCGGCGCCAGCGCCTTCGACGCGGAGGTGATCATCGCCCACGAGAACACCCGCGCGCTGGTCGCCGAGCGCGGCCGGCAGGACTGGGAGTCGGAGTACGGCCGGATGCCGAGGCTGTTCAAGGAGCCGGAGTCGATCCCGGGGCTGACCTGGCCGACCGCGACGTTCAGCGACCGGGCCACGATCCACCTCGGTGGCGACCGCGGGGAGGTGGTGCTCACCTACTGCGGACGCGGCCACACCGAGGGCGACATCGTGGCCTGGCTGCCGAAGCAGAAGATCCTGTTCGCCGGCGACCTCGTCGAGTCGCAGGCGGCGCTCTACACCGGCGACGCGTTCCACCGGGACTGGACCAGCGGCACGTTGGACAACGTCGCCGCGCTCGGCGCAGAGACGCTCATCGGCGGACGCGGTGCTGTGGCGCACGGCGCCGACGCAGTCGCTGCCTCGATCACCCAGACGCGACACTTCCTCGACGTGATGCTCGGCGAGGTCGGGAAGGTGCATGACGCAGGCGGCTCCTTGAAGGAGGCCTTCGAGAACAGCCATGCCGCGCTCGTCGACGAGTACGGGTCCTGGCCGATCTTCGAGCACTGCCTGCCCTTCGATGTGTCGCGGTGCTGGGACGAGCTGTCCGGCGTCGAGCGGCCGGTGATCTGGACCGCCGAACGCGACCGCGAGGTGTGGGACCAGCTGCAGGACTAGCGGGGAAGCCAGCGGTGGAGACGGTGGACGCGCAACGGGTGCTGGTCGTCGGCAACGGCCCGGTCGGACAGACCACCGCGCTGCTGCTCGCCCGGTGGGGCATCCCGGTGCTGCTCGTCGACCGGCGACCGGCACGCGACGCGATCGGCTCCAAGGCGATCTGCCAGCAGCGCGACGTGCTCGACGTGTGGGCCGTGTGCGGCGCCGGTGAGCAGATCGCGGACGAGGGCGTCACCTGGACGACGGCGCGCACGTTCTACCGCGACCGGGAGCTGTTCGGCTACGACATCGCCGACCCGGGCCTGGCACACTTCCCGCCGTTCGTGAACATCTCGCAGACCCGCACCGAGCAGCTGCTCGACGAGCAGATCGCCGGCCAGCCGCTGATCGAGGTGCGCTGGGGATGCGACGTGCTCGGTCTCGAGCAGGACGAGCACGAGGTGCGGCTGCGCTGCGGCGTGCGGAGCGGCAGGGACGGTACGCCGGGCGATCAGACGCTGCGGGCGGCGTACGTCGTGGCCTGCGTCGGCGCGCACTGCGACACGGTGCACGACGCGCTCGGGGTCGGCTTCGACGGCACCGGGTTCGCGGACCGGTTCCTGATCTGCGACATCCGCACCGACCTGCCCGGCTGGGCGAAGGAACGCCGGTTCTACTTCGACCCCGAGTGGAACCCGGGCCGGCAGGTGCTCATCCACCCCTGCCCGGACTCGACCTACCGGATCGACTGGCAGGTCCCGCCGGACTTCGACCTCGCCGCCGAGGAGGCCGACGGCGGGCTGGACCGCCGGATCCGCAAGGTGATCGGCGAGCAGGACTACGAGCTGGTCTGGCACTCGGTCTACCGGTTCTCCTCGCGGATCGTCTCCCGGATGCAGGTCGGCCGGGCGCTGCTCGCCGGCGACTGCGCCCACCTGGTCGCGCCGTTCGGCGCCCGAGGGCTGAACGCCGGTGTCGCCGACGCCGAGAACGCTGCCTGGAAGCTGGCGTTCGTGCTGCATGGGTGGGGTGGCGGGGGACTGCATGGGTGGGGTGGCGGGGGACTGCATCGGCGGGGTGGCGGGGGGCTGCATGGGCGGGGTGGCGGGGGGCTGCTCGCCAGCTACCACGACGAACGGCACGCCGCCGCGCGGGAGAACCTCGACGTCACCACCGCGACGATGGACTTCCTGGTGCCGCAGACCGACGCCGAGCGCGCGCACCGCCGCGACGTCCTCGAACGCGCAGGCGTCGACGCCGAGGCCAGGGCCGAGGTCGACTCGGGGCGGCTCTCGGAGCCGTTCTGGTACGCCGGCTCACCGCTGGTCACCCCGGCAGCGCACCGTCCCGCAGCAGTCCGCCCCGAGCGCGGGGCTGCCCAGCTCCCCGGCCCCGGGGTGATCGTGCCCGACGTGCCGATCCGGGTCGCGGGGCGCGCGACCCGCAGCCGCGCGATCCTGCGTGACGGTTTCGCGTTCCTGGCCACGCCGGGCGTCGACCCTTCCGCCTTGCGCGCCGCCCGAGACGCGGGCGCCGACGGCATGCCGGTCTCCGTGCACGAGCTGGCCGACATCGATCCTGACGGCGCGTTGGCCGTCGCGCTCGACGTACACCCGGGTGAGCTGTGGCTCGTGCGCCCGGATGCCCACGTCGCCGCGGTGCTCAGTGATCCGGGGCCGGAGCCCGTGACCGCGGCGGTACGTCGTGCCCTCGGCCGGGCACCCCGCCCGGCGGACCGGCCGCTGAGTCGCCGCGCCTGAACCGGCCGATCAGGTCCGCGGTCGCGGGCAGCAGACCCCTGGGGAGGAACAGCAGCACGAGCACCAGCAGCAGCGCGTACACGGCGTAGGAGAACACCGCCGCGGCATGCGTAGGCATCCCCGGCCGCGTGCCGAGGTCGTTGAGCACCTGCACCAGGATCGTGATCACCCCGGCGCCGAGGACCGGCCCCCAGATCGTGCCCAGCCCGCCCACGACCGCCATCACGACGAACTGGAAGGACAGCAGCACGGGGAACGAGCCCGGCGCGATGTAGCCCAGGAAGAAGGCGTAGACGCCGCCGGCCAGCCCGGCGAAGCCGGCCGAGAGCGCGAACACCGTCAGCTTGTAGCGGGTGACCGGCACCCCCGAGGACTCCGCGGCGATCTCGCTCGTCGACAGCGCGCGCATCGCCCGCCCCGGTCGCGAGGCGATGATGTTGCGGGTGACCAGCAGGCACAGCGCCACGCCCGCCCAGGTCAGCCACGCGTACGAGCGGGAGGCGACCAACTGGTGGCCGGCGATCCCGAGCGGCGGGATGCCCTGCAACCCGATGTCGCCGCCGAAGAACGCGACCTGGCCGACTACCGCGAGCAGGATCAGGTGGAAGGCGAGCGTGGCGAACGCGAGGTAGTGCCCGCGCAGCCGCAGGATGGGTACGCCGACGACCGCGGCCAGCAGCCCGGCGACCACGGGCGCACACACCAGCCCGAGCACGGTGGAGCCGCCGTGCAGGGCGATCAGCGCCGCCGTGTAGCTGCCGATCGCGTAGAACGCCGCCTGCCCGAGCGAGACCTGGCCGGCGTACCCCATCAGCAGCGAGACGCCGATGGTGGCCATCGCGGCCGTGCCGAGCAGGATGTAGACGGTCAGGTTCGAGCGGGAGAGGACGAGCGGCGCCAGGAGCGTGACGAGGCCGACGAGCGAACCGAGCCACACGCCGGGGCGTCTCACGCGGGGTCCCCGCGGAGGCCCGGGCGAAGCGGGTGGCTTCGGGTGATGTTCATGCGACCTCCTCGGTCAGCGAGGTGCGCTTGCGGGCCTGCCAGATCATCACCGCGAGCATCAGCGCGAGCGCCACCTCGGTCTGGTAGGAGGCGTTGACGTAGCCGGCGACCATCGCCTCCACGACACCGAGAACCAACCCGCCGACCAGCGCCGCGGACGGCTTGTTCAGCCCGCCGAAGATCGCGGCCGCGAAGCCGTTGGTGGCCAGCGCGACGTCGGAGTCGAACGACACCGGCTGCAGCGGCGTCACCAGCACGCCGGCGAGACCGCCGAGCAGGCCGCCGAGCGCGAAGGCCAGGATCCCCATCCGGACCGGGTCGATGCCGACCAGCCGCGCGGCGTAGGGGTTGGACGCGCACGCGGACAGCGCCTTGCCGAGGTAGGTCTTGGCGAAGAACAGGCCGAGAGCGAGGAAGACCACGATGGCCGCGCCGATCACCACGAAGTACTGCTTCTGCACCGTCGCGCCCGCCACGTGCACCGACCCGCGCACCATCGGGTAGGAGCTCGGCTGGTCGCCCCAGATCATGATCTCCACCGCGTAGGCGAGGATCCCCAGTCCGAGGGTGATCACCAGCGACGCCAGTGTCGGCGTGCCACGTTTGCCGACCGCGACGACGCCGATGGCGAGCCCGACTACGCCGGCGACCAGGATCGCGACGACCTCGGCGAGTCCGTGCGGCAGCCCGTCACCGAGCAGCGACCCGGCGGCGAGTCCGGCGACGACCGCGAACGTGCCTTGGGCGAAGTTCACCACCCGGGTCACCCGGTGGATCGCCACGAAGCCGGAGCCGAGCAGCGCGAACGAGCAGCCGAACGCCAGCCCGGACACCAGGTAGCTCACGAACGAACCCATGTCAGGCTTGCTCCTCTCCTGGCACCAACCCGCCGAGGTAGGCGCGGGCGACCTGCGGGCTCTCGGCCAGCTCGGCGCACGGTCCTTGTGCGGTGATCCTGCCGTTCTCGAGCACGTAGCCACGCTCGCACAGGTCGAACGCGAGCCTCGCGTTCTGCTCGATCAGGAGTACGGCGGTGCCGTGCTCGGCGTTCAGCTGCTGGAGGTGCCGGGCCAGGGTGGCGACCACGATCGGCGCGAGGCCGAGGGAGAGCTCGTCGACCGCGAGCAGGTCGGGGTCGGCCATCAGCGCCCGTCCCACCGCGACCATCTGCTGCTGCCCGCCGGACAGCGTCCCGGCGAGCTGGGCGGAGATCGACGACAGCTCGGGGAGTACGTCGTAGACGCGCGACGGGTCCCGTCGGGACCGGCCGCTCGCCAGTCGCCCGCGCCGAGACCCCCATGCGCCGAGTCGCAGGTTGTCGGCGACGCTCAGGTCGGGAAACAGCTGCCGGCCCTCGGGGACCTGCGCGATCCGGCCGTCCAGCCGGACCGAGCCGGCGCTGGGACGCAGCACGCCGGACAGCGTGTTGACCAGGGTGGACTTGCCCGCGCCGTTCGGGCCGACCAGTGCCACCATCTCGCCGGGCTGGATGTCCAGGCTCACACCGTCCAGGGCGGTCGCGTGGCCGTACTCGACGACCAGGTCAACCACGCTCAGCATCGCCGCCGCCCTCTCCGTTCTTCCCGCCGCCCGCCCCCGGATGGTTCCCGCCGCCCGCCCCAGGTCCCAGGTAGGCGTCGACCACGCGCTCGTCGCGGGTGATCGCAGCCGGCGTGCCCTCGGCGATGACCCGGCCGAGGTCGAGCACGGTGACCAGGTCGGCGAGCCGGGTCACGAATGCGACGTCGTGCTCGATCAGCAGCATCGTCAGCCCGTGGGCGTGCAGGTCCTCGATCAGCTCGGCCAGGCTGTTGCGCTCCTCGGCGCGAAGTCCCGAGGCGGGCTCGTCGAGCAGCAGCAGCCGCGGCTCGCCGCACAGTGCGCGGGCCACCTGCAGCCGGCGCTGCTGCCCGAGCGGGAGCGCGTCGGCCGGACGGTCGGCCCAGCGGACCAGGTCGACCCGGTCCAGCGCCCGGTCGGCGCGCTCGCGGATGGTCCTCTCCTCGGAGCGGTGTCGCGGCAGCCGCAGCGCAGCAGCGGTGAACCCGTGCCGGGTCCACGAGTGCGCGCCGACCATGACGTTCTCGCGCACGGTCATGCCGCGGAAGATCCGCGCACCCTGGAACACGATGGACACCCCGGCGTGGGCGCGTCGGTGGGCCGGCGTCCGGTTGATCCGCTCACCGAGGTAGCTCACGGTTCCCGAGTCGGCGGTCAGGTGGCCGCTGATCACGTTGAACAGCGTGGACTTGCCCGCGCCGTTGGGGCCGATGATGCCCCGCAGCTCGCCGTCGGCGACCGACAGCGACACGTCGCGCACGGCGTACACGCCACCGAACGATCGTGAGACCGCCGTGACCTCGAGCATCGAGGCAGGCTACTGCAGGGTGCTCTGCAGCTGCTTCATCGACCAGTCCGTCGGCTTGAAGTTGCCGTCGGAGTCGACCTGCGTGATCGCCACCTGGTCGACGCCCAGACCGGCGTGATCCTTGCTCGTGTAGTGATACTCGCCCTCGGGAGTGAGCAGCGTCAGGCTGTTCAGCGCCTGCTGGATCTTGGTCGGGTCGTCACTGCCGGCCTCCTTGATCGCGGCGGCGATCAGCTTGACCGCGCCGTACCCGTCGAAGGCGAACTGCGGCGGGTAGTAGCCGTTGGCCTTCTGGAACGGCGTGGCCATCGACATCACGGTGTCCTTGAGCTTCGAGTCGGGTAGCTCGGGTCCGACCACGGCCAGAGAGCTGGCCACGATCACCCCGGTGGCCGCGGAGCCGGACGGCTTGGTGTAGAGCGTGCTCGCCTCGGCGTGGCTCATCACCAGGGGCATGTCGAGGTGCTCGGACGCGAACTGCTTGGTGATGATCACACCCGGCGCGCCGGTGACCCAGACCATCAAGCCGTCGGCGTTGCTGTTGCGCACGTGGGTCAGCAGCGGCGAGAAGTTCGTCGCGGTGGTCTCGAAGGTCTCCTTGTCCACGAACGTGATGCCGTACTTGCCGGCCAGCTGGGACATCTTCTTCCAGCCGGTCTGCGCGAAGGCGCTCTTGGTGTCGTAGGCCACCGCCATCTTCGTCATGCCCTGGGCCTTGAAGTAGCGCAGCAGCTGCTCGGCCACCACACCGGCGGTCGGCGGCGTCATGAATGCGTACGAACGCACCGGCTCGACCTGCTCGTCCGCCGCGGCCGTGGACACGTAGGGCACCTGCTGGCGCTGGGCGTTCGGGATGACCGCGAGGCTCGAGTTCGAGAACGACGATCCCACGACGGCGACTGCGCCCTTGCTGACCAGGTCGTTGAACGCGATCACCGCCTGGTCCGGCTCGGTCTTGTCGTCCTCGACCACGATCTTCAGCTTGCGCCCACCGAGCAGCCCGCCCGCGTCGTTGACCTCCTTGACTGCCTGGGCGGCTCCGAGCTTGTCGTTGGTGCCCAGCGGGGTGTAGTTCCCGGTCAGCGACGCGATCTGGCCGATCATGATCGGCCCGGATCCCTGATCCCCGCCTCCGCCTCCGCCGCCCGATCCGCCTCCGCAGCCGGCCAGGACCAGGGGAAGGGCGCCGATCAGAGCGGCCAGGGGGACGAGCCTGCGCATGGGAGACCTCCGCAGTCGGGGCAGTGCGCTCAACTGGAGTTCAAATATCGAACTGAACGCTCTATTATCGGCTGATCGTAGCGAGCCGGGCCGCCGCACCTCAAGGCTCTCCGGTCTCGTCCCGATAACGAGTCACCGCCGACCCGCGGGAAACTCGGTGCCGACCCGCGGAAGAGTCGGTGCCGACCCGCGGCACAGCGCTCTGTGGAGAAGGGAACGATCCGATGCCGGACACGCCGGGGACGGTCTACTCACAGACGCTGGACCGCGGCATCCGGGCGCTGCAGGCGCTGGCGGCGGCAGAGCGGCCGCTGTCGGTGCAGGAGCTGGCCGGCGAGCTCGGACTGCACCGCTCGATCGCCTACCGGATCTTGCGCACCCTGGAGGCGCATCGGCTCATCGAGCGCGACGACCGGAACCGGTTCTCACCGGGGGTCGGCCTGTCCGCCCTGGCACGCACCGTGCGCCGGGAGCTGCAGACGGCAGCCCTTCCGGAGATGGCCGACGTGGCCGACGAGGTCGCGATGACCACGTTCCTGGTCGTCCCCGAGCACGGCGAGGCGGTGACCGTCGCCAGCGTCGAGCCGCGGCACACCCACGTGCACGTCGCCTACCGGCCCGGCATCCGCCACCCCGTCGACAAGGGCGCGCCAGGACTGGCACTGCTGGCCGGGGCGTCACCGGTCGCCCGTGAGCGGCAGGCGGTCGCCCAGGCGCGAGCCCGCGGCTGGGCGACCTCGCACCAGGAGGTGCTGCCCGGGATGCGGTCGCTTGCCGTCCCGATCGTGCTGCGCAACCAGGTGCGTGCGGCGATCGCCGTGGTGTACGTCGACAGCAACGTGGACGTCGAGGCGATCGGAGCCCGGCTCGTCGCCGCGGCACGCGCCATCGAGGCGGAGCTGCAGCTCGCCGGCCCGCAGCTCGGTTAGAGTCGCGACCGGCGCCGGGTCGAGGAGTGAGCGTGCGAGCCCCGCAGACGTCCGGCGCGACGAGCGGGGCAGCCCGCGAACGTGAGGAGCGCCACATGGCCTTCGAGGTCGAGCACGTCACGATCCACGGGCACCGCCGCGCCTACGTGCGCGCCGGCAGCGGACCGGTGCTGCTGATGCTGCACGGCCTTGCGTGCGACCACACCACGTGGCTGCCGGTGCTCGGCGCGCTGGCCCGCCGCTACACGGTGATCGCGCCGGACCTGCTCGGGCACGGCGCCTCGGCCAAGCCGCGCGCGGACTACAGCGTCGGCGGCTACGCGAACGCCATGCGCGACCTGCTCACCGTGCTCGGCATCGACAAGGTCACGGTGGTCGGACACAGCTTCGGCGGCGGCGTCGCGATGCAGTTCGCCTACCAGTTCCCCGAGCGCACCGAGCGGATGATCCTGGTGGCGCCGGGCGGGCTGGGTCCCGAGGTCGCGCCCGCGATCCGGGCGATCACCCTGCCCGGCTTCCACCAGGCGATCGGTCTGGCCACACTGCCCGGCGTGCGTCAGCTTGCCACCACGGCCCTCAAGGCGGTCTCCGCGACCGGCCTACCCCGAACCCGCGATCTCGGTGAGGTGGCGGCCATCGTGGACTCCTGGAAGGACCCGGCGGTACGTCGTGCGGTCCGGCACGTAGTCGGTGCGGTGGTGGACTGGCGCGGCCAGGTCGTCACGATGGCCGATCGTGCCTACCTGACCGCTGCGATGCCGATGTGCGTGGTGTGGGGCGCCGAGGACACCGTGATCCCGGTCCGGCACGCGGACCTCGCCGCCGAGCTGGCTCCCAGCGCCACCGTCGAGGTGATCGCGCACGCCGGCCACTTCCCGCACAAGGACCACCCGCAGCGGTTCGTGAGGATCCTCGACGACTTCGTCCGCACCACCGAGCCGGCCCACTACCACCGGGGCCGCTGGCGTGCACTGCTCAAGGCGGGCAACCGGGCCGACGACGCGGCACCCGAGCTGCACGTGGTCAGCGCCTAACCCCGATTCGTCCGCGCAATTGCGTCCGTTTCACGCAGGGCGGGCGCGGACGAATCGGGGTCAGGCGTCGCCGGATTCGAGCTCTGCACTCCACCTGGGCTCGAGCAGGAGCGCCTGCATCGCACCAGCGAGCCACGTCTCGTAGCGGTCTGCTGTCCAGCCGGAGTCGACCACGAACTGCCGGTACAGGTCGACACCGTTGAGCGCCGCCGCGATGTCGGTTGCCTCGTCCTCGGTGAGGCCCGGCAGCAGCGCATCCCATGAGGCGAGCCTCTCGACCACCCGTCGCAGCGCCTGGCGATGGCGCTCCTGCCCAGCGGTCCACGGCCCCGCGAGCCGATGATCGGCCAAGGCCGCCCGGCGCAGCGTCTCGATGTAGTCGTAGTTGCGCTCGTAGAGCCGCCGCTGCAGCGTCGCTCCCGCTGCGAGCAGCTCGACGGGCGTCTGGGCCGCAGCCAGTCGCGCGCCGATCTCGCCGGGTCCGGGGGTGGTGTCCAGGCGTACGTCGATGGCGAGCACCAGGTCGGCCTTCGACCCGAACGCCGCATAGAGGGTCTGCGGCGCCACCCCTGCGCGGGCGGCCACCGCCTTCATGGTCACGGCGGCGTACCCCTCGTCGTGGAAGAGCGCACGGGCGGCTTCGACGATCGCGGCCCGGGTGCCGCGCGCCGCCTGCTCGCGCAGCGGAGAGTGGTATTGACGTTTGCTGGCCACTATTGGATAGTAGTTCAGTCTACTGAAAATTGCGGAGTGTCGGCTCGGGTGTCGCCCACCGAGTGGAAGGACCCGCCATGACGGCGACAGAACTGACAGGCACCGCCGGGCGGGCCGGCGCAGGCGGCACCAGGGACGGGCTAGCGGCAATACCGTTCAGTTAGAGTCACACTGGTGTAGTTTGGCTCTATGCCGCGTGCGGGTTGGAAGAAGCCGGAGTCGGATCGTCGATTGTCGGACCTGGTCTCGGTGGGTGTGCTCACCCGTGTGTTCCCGCCGGACGTCGTCGATGAGGTGATCGCGGGGGTGGGTCGGACCGAGCAGCGGCACCGGTCGTTGCCGGCGCGGGTGATGGCCTACTTCGCGGTCGGGATGGCGTTGTACTCCGAGGGCTCCTATGAGGACGTGCTCTCGCAGTTGACCGACGGGCTGTCGTGGGCATCGGGATGGCAGGAGAGCTACAGCCCGCCGAGCAAGTCGGCGATCTTCCAGGCCCGCGCGAGGTTGGGGTCAGAACCACTGGTCGCGCTGTTCGAGCGGGTCGCCGAACCGATCGGCACCGAGGCGACACCGGGAGTCTGGCTGGCCGGCCGCCGACTGGTCGCGATCGACGGGACCTGCCTCGATGTCGCCGACACGACCGTGAACTCCGAGCACTTCGGACGTCCCGGCGTCAACAAGGGCGAGCAGGCCGCCTTCCCCCAAGCCCGGGTCGTGGCGTTGGCCGAGTGCGGCACCCACGCCATGTTCGCTGCCGAGGTCGGCACCTACTCCCAGTCCGAGGCCACGCTGACCGAGCCGCTGCTGGAGCGTTTGGAGCCCGGGATGCTGCTCACCGCCGACCGTGGGTTCTTCTCCTACGCCTTGTGGCGCAAGGCGATCAGGACCGGCGCCGACCTGCTGTGGCGGGTCCGCACCGACAGGGGTGGCCCGACACCGACGCACGTGGAAGGCCTCTCCGACGGGTCCTGGCTGGCCCATCTCCAGCAGCGGCACTCGGCGGCCGCGCGCCGTGAGGAACCGATGCTGGTCCGGGTCGTCGACTACACCATCGAAGACGGCCGGGAGAACCCGACCAGCTACCGGCTGTTGACCACGCTGACCGACCCCGCCGAGGTCACCGCGACCGAGCTCGCCGCGGCCTACACCCAACGCTGGGAGATCGAGCTGGCCTTCGACGAGCTCAAGACCCACCAGCGCGGCCCCCGCACGGTGCTGCGCTCGAAGTCTCCAGACCTGGTCCTCCAAGAGATCTGGGGACACCTGTGCTGCCACTACGCGATCCGATCCCTGATGAGCCAGGCGGCCACCCACTCCGGGCACGACCCGGACCGGATCAGCTTCGTCGCCGCGCTGCGGATCATCAGGCAGACCATCGCCCACCCGGGCGCTTTTCCCCCCTGACCAGCAGGGCCGCGACAGCCCCGGCTGGCTCGGCTTCCTCCGCCGACTCCTCGACCGGCTCAACCCAGCACGACGTCGCCGCGCCAACCCCCGCGTCATCAAACGCAAGTACGTCAAGTGGCACGTCAAACGCGGCCATCACGCCGCTTGGCCGCAACCTCATCACCCGCCCAGCTACCTCATCCAGCAACCTAACTGAACGGTATTGCCCCTAACCCCCTGCTTGCAAACGACGCTTGACCTCCGCCGTAAAATGGCCCTGACCTGCGGAAACGTTGGACAGTAGTGGACGGGAACTGCCACGTTTTCCCTTCGTTTCCCCCACAGGTCCCCCAGGCCCTGCTGGTCAGGCACGGGGACATGACCCCGTGCTTGCGAAGCAGGAACAAGCAGGGGGTCAGGGGGCGGCGTCCCCTTCAGGATGAGGATACGACGAGGAGACTCGGGAAGATGGCTCGCAGACGAGGGTTCGGCGAGATCGAGCGCAGGTTCAGCGCCAAGGGCGAGGTGACCTACCGCGCGCGGTATGCGATGCCGGACGGCACGCGCTTCTCGCGCACGTTCGCCACCAAGCTGGACGCCGAGGGATGGCTCTCGACCGAGCGATCGTTGATCGACCGTGACCAGTGGAGCCCGCCGACGGCGCGCAAGGTCGCTGAGGAGCGACGAGCACGCGAGGCGGCATACAACACGGTGAGCACGTTCGCCGAGCGCTACCTCAAGGAGCGCTCGCTGCGGCCGACCACCGCGCACAACTACCAACGCCTCCTGGTCGGCCGGATCAACCCGTACTTCGGTGAGATGCCGCTGCGGAGCGTCACCCTCTCGGAGATCAAGGCGTGGCGGGCGTCCATGGACCCCATGACGGAGGCGGCGAACGCCGCGGCGTACCGGCTGCTCCGCTCCCTGCTCCAGGCCGCCGAGGAGGAGGAGCTGATCGACCGGGCGCCGCCGAAGATTCGCGGAGCGAGCACCGCGACCGTTCGCCACGTGGCCGTGCCGGCCACGTTCGACGAGATCGCGGTCATCACCGAGAACATGCCAGAGCGTCTTCGGTTGCTGATCGTGCTCGCGGCGTTCGTCGGACTGCGCCAGGGCGAGCTCCTCGAGCTGAGGCGTTCAGACGTCGACGGTGTCACCGGCCGGATCAACGTGACCCGGAAGATCGACAAGGACGTGGTGTCCGGGGCAGCCGGTGCCTGCCCGAAGTGCGGCCGAGTCATCAGCTCACCCAAGACCGCCAGCGGTGTCCGCACCGTGCACGTCCCGCCGCCGTTCCTGCCTTTGCTGCAGAAGCATCTGCTCGAGCACACCTCTGCCGGGCCCTCCGGCCTGCTCTTCCCCGGCGACCGCACCGACCACATGAGCGTGCGCTACCTGATGGACCGCTACCGCCCGGCCCGCGAGGCGGCCGGCCGGCCGGACCTGACGATCCACCACCTCCGCCACACGGCCCTCACCATCGCCGGTCAGCACGATGCTACCGGCGCCGAACTCCAGGCCCGCGCCGGGCACGCGTCCCAAGCAGCGATGGCCATCTATCAGCACGCCACGCTCGACCGCGACAAGGCACTTGCCGAGCGGATCGGTGAGACGTACGCCAGTTGGCAGGCATCTCGGAGCGAGGAGTGATCAGGGTGTCGGTGCCACCGTGCAGATTGGTGCCCCAGTGTGGCAAGAATCTTGGACAACCCCGAGGAGAGTCGTGAGCGAACTGGTTCCGGGCGATGACATCCCGGAGGACGAGGACGCATTCGTCATCTACCTCGTCGAGGTTGTCGAGCAGGGTCGACAGCTCGCAGCCAGGCAGGTCAATGCCGCTCTGACGATGACCTACTGGCTCGTTGGCCTCGCGATCTCCGTTCGCACCCTTCACGACCGGCGCGCGGACTACGGGCGACAGATTCTTGCCACACTGTCGCAAGAATTGGGCGACCGCTTCGGGGCGGGGTTTGACCAGACCAACCTCAGCCGGATGGTGTCGTTCGCGCGCCAGTTTCCTAAGCACGACCGAGTCACAGTCCTCGTTGGACAACTCAGTTGGTCTCACTTGAAGCTCCTGATCCCTCTCAGGTCCGATGCCGCGCGGGAGTTCTACGTCGAGGAGACAGCATCAAAACGCCTGAGTGTTCGCGAGCTCCAAGGGGCAATCTCCCGAAAGGCGTACGAACGACGCGAGATCGCGAACTCCCAGATCCCGGAGGGCTCGGCGGTTCCGCGCGACACCTTTCGCGACCCACTGATTCTCGACACGCTCGGACTTCAGGACACCTACCTGGAGAAGGACCTGGAGGCGGCAATCTTGCGCGACGTGCAGGCGTTCCTTCTGGAGGTGGGCCGCGGCTTCGCCTTCGTCGCGAGCCAGAAGCGGATAACCGTCGACGGCGACGATTTCTACCTGGACCTGCTGTTCTTCAGCCGTCCGCTCCGGCGGCTCGTCGCCGTCGAGCTCAAGATCGGCAAATTCGACGCCCGGTTCGAAGGCCAGATGAAGCTGTATCTGAAGTGGCTCGACCGTTACGACCGTCAGGCGGGTGAGGAGGCCCCAATCGGACTGATCCTCTGCACCGAGGTCAGCCGCGAGCAGGTCGAGCTCCTGGAGATGCACAAGGACGGCATCGTTGTGGCCGAGTACTGGACGGACCTGCCGCCCAAGGCCGACTTGGAGGCCAAACTCGGCGAGATCGTCCGCGACACGCAGGAACGTCTCGCCCGCCGCGCGATCCCCCTCGCACTCGAGAAGCCGCCGTCCGCCCAGATCTGACCATCCACCACCTGCGGCACACCGCACTCACCCTCGCCGGCCAGCACGCCACCCGCACCGACCTGACGCTACGAGGCCAAGTCCTCGCGACCGCCGACGACTTCGTGCGCCAGGACCACGATCGAGGTGGCCACCCAAGCTCTTGCACCCGTGAACCAAGCTCGTCCGCGCGAAGAACGACGGGCAGCTGCCATGGAGCCCACCACACCAACATGACGTCGGCGCCGAGGTGGCTGGTCCTGGGCCCACCGGCACGCGCCGCCGAGTGGCCACCCTCTTGCATCGGACCGACCCTCGACAGACAGTCAAGGCCCGCCTCCGATGACCCTCGCGGCTATGGCGCCTCGGAGTGCACCCGCCGACGCTTCATCCACGCAGTGCGGGTCGGAGTTGCCGCGGCAGATGCCGATTCCAAGCAGCGTTCGCTGGATCGCGGCATACTCGATGCCATGCCCGAGCCCGAAACCGCCGAGATGACCCTCGGGGTGAACATTGTCGCGGGCGGACTCTGGTTCGGCTGCGTTGACGGTGAGGGCACACACGTCGAAGACCGCGATGACCGTCTTCAGGTTGACTACAACATGCTGGGCGAGGCCCGGGCCCTTTCTGAGCTTGAGCACAGCCTCGAGGCGCATCTGACGCGCCTCGGCCCAGCTGCCATCGCGTTGCTGGACGCGGGCACTTCCAACCAGGCCCGTGCGGTGCACGTTGCGCACCGCCGGGGCCAAGTGGAAGCGATCGTGCTGATCGCTGCGGAACGCGCCGGTGTCCCTGTCACACGGGTGACCCACGCCGCGGTCAGGAAGCGGTTCGACGTCGCTCCGACCAAGCCCGCACTCCGCTCCAGGGTGGCGGAGGTGCTGGGCATCGCCGCTCCGACGAACTGGGCGCACAGAGCCCCGGCCACTGCCGCCGCGCTCGTCGTCACGGGGCCCTCCGATGAGTGAACACCTGGTCGCGGAGGGCACCCTCACTCTCCCCTATGGGGTAGTGCGGACCCTCCACTACGGCGGAGGCGAGGTCAGGCTCTACCGCAACCTGATCACCCAAACGCGCCAAGTCGGTAAGAGGATCAGCCGCCTCGGTCGCGAAGGCACTCTGGCCGCCACTGAGGCAACCATGCTGCGGGAGATCGACCACCCGAATGTCGCGGAGATCTACGACGTTGCAGAGGTCGCAGGATCAGACCCGACGCTCGCGATCATCGAGATGACGATGCCGTACTACGAGCAGGGCAGCATCTTCGATGCGATGGAACGCGGGGTGCGGTTCCGCACTTCCAAAGGTCGCGACCTTGCCGTTCGCGGGCTACGTGGCGTTGCGCACCTTCACGATGTCCGCCATGTTCTGCACCGTGACCTCAAGACACCCAACCTGCTTCTGTCCGGCGACGACTCGATTGTGAAGGTTGGGGACCTCGGAGAGGCCGTGCGCATGGACGTCCGTTATGAAGCGCCGCCAATCCTGAGCGCGGGATTCTGGGCCCCGCCGGAGACGTTCACCGGATACCCGCACACCGTCAGTTCCGATATTTACTCCATGGGGATTTCGATCAGCGAGATCCTGTCCGGACCAATCCCGTACGACTCCTACGACATCGAAACCGTGGCCCGCAGACTGGAAGCGGGCCGTCCGGCGATTACACCGCGCCATGCCGTTTTCGCGCCGCACGTGCCGGACTCGCTTCGCCGAATTGTCCGCAAGGCCACGCGCCCTACCCCTAATGGCAGATACCAGAGTGCCGCGGAGATGATCGCCGCGCTCAACCGCGCGAGATTCGTCGACTGGGCGTGGCCCACGTACGGCGACGACAGCGTCGAATACCGTGGGAGGTGGAACCGCCAGGACATGCGAGTGCGGGGTCGGAAGATGCGCAACGGCACGTGGCGTTACGAGATGGAACGCCACTACCCGTCAGGATGGCGCGGGACGGCAGCCTTGAGGGCCGAGGGCCCGACGCGGGAACAGGCCGCAGAGCTCGCCTTCCGCCAGATCGACAGAGTTCTCGTCAGAGTCTGAGCTGCTGCAGCCCAAGCCTCCGCCTCATCTGACGGCAGGTTGTCAGCCGCAACCTTCCACCACTCGATCCAGCCGGCCGCCGGGATCCAGACCGCGTCCACCATCTGACCACGGCCTGAGACCGACCCTGCCTCCGCCAAGGCCAACATCCAGGCAGCCACCACAGACTCACCGCGGACCGAGTCAGTCGCGAACCCCAAGTGGGCCCAGTACGGAGAAGTTGCGGGCAACTTGTTGGCCAACACTTGGCATGCAGCGACAAGCGGCCAGGGTCGTGCCGGCAGTTCGCTCGTCTCGGAGACGGCGAACAGCAGCCCGACCGTGGCTTCCTCGGCCAGGACCAGGCTACTCTTGAACTCTCCACTGTTGCCCATCGTTGCCCAAAATAGGCCACCCAACCGACACTTCGAGTGAGGACAGGCCGTGGACACCTGGCTCACACTGAAGCAGGCCGCCGACAGGACCGGTCTGACCGCGGAAACCATCCGCAAGTGGGCAATCTCAAAACCACCCCGCGTGCGCGGTCGCACGACATTCGCCGGCAAGCGGAAGCTCTGGCAGGTCGAGGCCGGTGACGTCGATCGAGAGGCCGAAGCGAACGGTCGGATGGCCCGGCGGTCGACTAGGCGCGACGACACAAACACACGGTCCCGGGATCGCACCGCCACCCTCAACGATGTCACCCGCATCTACCGACTTATCGACGAACTTCGCGAAGAGATCGAGAGCCGGCATCTACAGATCGAACGACTTCAACGCGAAGTCGTCACGCTCCTCGAAGCCCCGTCGGTCCTGACCAACGACTAGCGAGCTGTTCAGGGATCAAGCAAACCTGCATTTGGCCCGGCCACACGCCAGCGAGGCTCGACATCAGTGCTCGACAGCTCAGCGGACTGTGTGGACCGCGTTATCTGCGCACGAGAGCTCACGGTCCGTGGAGAACTCTCCCGAAGACCTCCGGCGCGGCCATGTGTGTGCAGTGCGTTGAACGGTCAGCCAGCCCGCGGGTACATGACGAGACCGCGCACGCCATCGCTAGGACGAGCTTCGAGGCGCAGCAGCAGACACCATTCCTCGCCGTCGCACGTGCCGGCTGCGCCGCCGAGTGTGTCCTTCACTTTGGTCCCGACGATCTGATCGGTGCAGACATCGGAGCCTCATCCGAGCGCCAGGTTGTCAGCTCGACCGACATTGCTGCTCCGACTACGGTGATGCGTCGCCCTCGCCCGCCTCTTTGGTTGGGGCCGCCGGACCACCGCACGCAGGAGGTCGGCGCCCTCAGTGATGCCCAGCCGGTGATCCAGCGACCTCACGCACTTTGCCCCCGCCAGGCGTTGACCGGGTGAGCGTCGATCAGCCGGTCGAGTGACTCCGCCTTGATGCGGATGGTGCGCCGCCCGAGGCGGACGGCATCGAGGTCACCGGCGGCGACGTAGCGGCGCACGGTCTTGGGCGAGACGGCGAGGATATCGGCGGCTTCGGGCAGTGAGACGAGACGGCGGACTGGTGCAGCGCTTGGACTCATGGGTCCTCCTGGGTCGGTGACGACCCCGATGGCCGCCCTCATCTCCCAAGGCCCGAATCTGTCCTCCAGTGGCCACCCCACTTTCCTGCCCTGGCCTACCTGCCCCTCCGCTTCCTCTTTTCCTTCGGCGGTCCTCTCCCCACTCACTCATCCACTCGGCCCGTCCTTCCACTCGTCCACCCTTCCTTCCCAACACACCTCTTTCACGAACGAATCGGGGTGGCCACTCGCGGCGGCGATCCGGCCCTGTGGGGTGTGACGATGTCGTTGAAGAAGCTCGCGGCTGGGTCGGGCTACGAGTACCTGACCCGCCAGGTCGCCGTCGCCGACTCGACCGAGCTCGGGTCGATGCCGCTGGCCGACTACTACGCCGCGAAGGGCGAGGCGCCCGGCCGCTGGATCGGCTCCGGCCTCATCGGCGTCGATGGCCTCGATTACGGCGACGTCGTCACCGACCAGCAGATGAGGAAGCTGTTCGGCGATGGCTGCGACCCGGTGACCGGCGCCGAGCTGGGGCGGAAGTTTCAGGCAGGGTCGGTTGCCGGGTTCGATCTGACGTTCAGCCCGGCGAAGTCCGTCTCGACGCTGTGGGCCGTGGCACCCCCCGAGGTCGCGCAGCGGGTTCGGCAAGCCCACAACGCCGCGGTCCTCGACGCACTCGACTTCTTGGAGACGCACGCGATCTTCACCCGGGAGGGCACCGGGGGCGCCCGTCAGGTCGAGACCCGCGGCCTGATCGCGGCCGCGTTCCTGCACCGTGACTCCCGCGCCGGCGATCCCGACCTGCACACCCACGTGGCCGTGGCGAACAAGGTCCAGACCCGCCAAGGCAAGTGGCTCTCGATCTACGGCACCGTCCTGCACCAGCACGTCGTCGCCACATCGGAGGCCTACAACACCGCGCTTGAAGCCCACCTCCGCGAAGGCCTCGGAGTCGGGTTCGTCGACGTGGCCCGGGTCGACGGCAAGCGCCCGGTCCGGGAGATCGCGGGTGTCGACCAGGCGCTGTGTAGGCGGTGGTCACGACGCCGGTCCGACATCGAGGTCCGGCAGGCCGAGCTGGCCGACGAGTTCACCATCCGGCACGGACGGCGCCCTACCGCGCAGGAGTCGATCGCGTTCGCGCAACGCGCGAACCTGGAGACCCGCGCGGCCAAGCACGAGCCGCGTTCGGCGACCGACCAGCGGGCGACCTGGCGAGCTGAGGCGCTCCAAGAGCTGGGGCAGCGCGGACTGGAGCAGATGATCCGCAGCGCCCTGAACCCGGGCCGCACCGTCCAAAAGCAGGCGTCGGCCCAGTGGCTCGAGGAGGCTGCCGCCCGGGTGATCGCCGAGCTGGAGGGCCGCCGGGCGACATGGCAGTCATGGCACCTGTACGCCGAGGCGCAGCGGCAGGTGCGCGACATCGTCGTACCAGCCGACCAGGTCGCCGGGATCATCGAGCACCTGGTCGACACGGCGACGCGGTCGCTGATCAACCTGACTCCTGACCGTGACCCGATCGCCGATCCCGCGACGCTGCGGCGCTCCGATGGGACCAGCGTCTACCGACACAGCGGCGCCGACCACTTCACCAGCCAACGGATGCTGGACGCCGAGCAGCGCATCGTCGTCAGCGCGGGACGCCCGTGGGCCACCAGCATCGACCCTCTCGACGTCGAGCTCGCACTGACGAAGGCCGAGCTTGACGGGGCCAGCCTCAACGCGGGCCAGCACGAGCTGGTCCGGGCCCTGGTCAGCGACCGACGGCAAGTGGCTCTGGCGCTCGCGCCCGCCGGATCAGGCAAGACCACTGCGATGCGTGCGCTGGCCGGGGTGTGTGATGACCTCGGGTACGAGACGGTCGGCCTGGCCCCGTCCGCAGCTGCCGCAGCGGTCCTCGGCGAGGCGACCGGGATGCCAACCGAGACGCTCGCCATGCTCGACCACGTCCTCGCCGCGGGCAACGATCATGGCATCGGACCAACGACGATGGTCGTGATCGACGAGGCTGGGATGGCGGACACCCCCACGCTCGACCGGGTCATCGCCGCGTGCACCGACCTTGGTGCCCGGGTACGGCTCATCGGTGACGACCAGCAGCTCGCCGCGGTCGGAGCCGGCGGGGTGCTGCGCGACATCGCCGCGACCCATGGCGCCGTGCGACTCGAGGAGGTCGTCCGCTTCACCGACCCCGTCGAAGCCGCTGCCTCGCTCGACCTGCGGGCGGGAGATCGCGCCGCGCTCGGGTTCTACTTCGACCACGACCGTGTCCACACCGGCGATGCGGACACCTCCCTGGCCGACGTCCTCACCTCCTGGGCCACCGAGCAGGCCGCCGGGCGCGAGTGCCTCATGCTCGCCCCGACGCGCGACCTGGTCGCACGGCTCAACCGCGCCGCTCGCACTTCCCGATTGGCTGGCACGGCCCCGGCCGCCGAGGTTGAGCTGGCTGATGGGAACCGAGCCTCCGTCGGCGACACCATCCTGACGCGACAAAACGACCGCCGTTTGGGCGTCAGCGCCACCGACTGGGTCAAGAACGGCGACCGCTGGACCGTCACCGGTGTCGCTGGCGACGGGACTCTTCGCGCCCGACACCTGAACACGCAGCTGCAGGTGGTGCTGCCAGCGTCGTACGTCGCGACGCATGTCGAGCTCGGCTACGCCACCACCGTCCACGCCGCACAGGGCAGCACCGCGGATGTCATGCACGGCATTCTCACCGGCTCCGAGGACCGGCAACTGCTCTACACGATGCTCACCCGCGGCCGGGTCGAGAACCATCTCCACCTCGTCGTCGACCATCCGTCGAGCGAGCGCGACGACGAGCAGTTCCTCCCCGGGATCGACGAGCACCTCACCGCCGTCGAGATCCTGGATCGCATCGTCGACCGCGACGGCGCCGCGCTCTCCGCGACCACCGAGCTCACCCACGCCACCAGCGCCGCGGCCCAGCTCCACGAAGCCGCGCGCAGGTACGCCGACGCCGTCACCACCGCGACCCAACGGCTCGTGGGCGTCGAGGCTGACGATGCGCTCGCGTTCGCGGATGGCGGGCCACTGCCCTGGCTGCCCGGCATTCCCGTCGAGGTGCGCGACAGCGCGCAGTGGTCGAGCTACCTCACCGCACGCGCCGACCGTGTCACCCACCTCGTCGACCAGGTCCGCCGAGGCACCGACCTGCCGCCGTCGCTGCAACGGTTTGGCGAGATCCTGACTCCCGGGCTCCGCGACGAGGTCAGCCTTTGGCGAGCAGCCAACGGCGTACCCGAGGCCGACCGCAGCCTGCTCGGGCCGCGCACCGGCAACTTCGCCGTCGACCGCTACGCCCGCCGCCTGCAGCGCCGGATCGATGAGCTCTACCCCGCCTCGGTCCGTCGGTGGGAGGCCAGTGTCGCCGCCGCGATCGGCGAACCCGATCGACGCGACGAGCACACCCTCGAACTGGCCCGCGCGCTCGACCGACTCGACCACAACGGCATCAACGCCAACCAGACCCTGCGTCGAGCCGCCACGCTGCGACGGTCGTTGTGTGGTTCCCCCCGAATCGTGGAGGGCTTCTCTATGCGGCTTCCCGGTCGGGGGCCGCGGTGTTCTCGTAGTTGATCGGGCTCATCATGTCGGCCGAGCTGTGCCGGCGGTCGTGGTTGTAGAAGCCGTAGCACCAGTCCAGCACGACGGCTTGGGCCTGGCGGGTGTTCTCGAAGTCGTGCCGTGAGAGGACCTCCCACTCCAAGGACGAGAAGAACGCCTCGGCGGCAGCGTTATCGAAACACGACCCGACCCTGCCCATCGATTGGCGGATCCCCTGCTGTCGGCACAGCTTGGTGAACGCGTTCGAGGTGTAGGTCGACCCGCGGTCGCTGTGAAAGATGACTCGATCGGCCTCGTCCTCACGCCAGATCGCGTCCCGTCCGCCGCGGGCGGCCACCGCCATCTTGATCGCCGCACACGCCAGCTCGGCGTCCGGATGCAGCCCAGTCGCAGCACCGAGCAACCGGCGAGAGAACAGGTCGATCACGGTCGCGAGATACAGCTTCGGACCACGACCATCGACCCCGGTCGGGACCTCTGTCATATCGCCCACCCACTTGGCGTTCGGCCGGTCGGCAGTGAAGTTCCGCTTGACCAGGTCGGGGAACTTCGGGGCGGTCTTGTCCTGCCTGGTCAGCCCATTCCTGCGCTTGATCCGCCGCGCGACCAGGCCCTGGCGGCGCATCGAGTCGGCAACCGTCTTCTCCGAGACCGTCCACCCGTCATCGCGCAGATCGTGGACCAGCCGGGGGGAACCGTGCAGACCCCTGGCCTTGCCGAAAGCGGCCTTCACCGCCCGGTCGACGGTGTCACGACGCCGGTCCCGGGGCGTATGCAGACCCGAGCCCACCGACGGCGATTGAGCCCGCTGCCACCATTTGTAGAACCACGCCAGACTGATACCCAGCAGGGCGCAGACCACCGTGTGTGGCACCCGGTAGTTGGTCCTCTGGTCGGCGATGAAGCGTGCCACGCTCACTTCGTCGCCTCCTTGACCCACAGGACCACGGATCGCTTGAGGACATCACGCTCCATCCGCAGCTCAGCGACCTCGCCGCGCAGCCGCTTGAGCTCTTCGTAGTCGTCCTTGGACAACTCACCGCGGCCCTCACGCGTCTCGCGGGCACGGGTCACCCAGTTGCCCAGCGTGCCCTCGTTCACGCCGAGATCGCGCGCGATCTGGGCGGTCGGCTTCCCTGACTCTTCGACGATCCGGACAGCACCCTCACGGAACTCCCGGTCGTACTTCTTCCGCTTCTCTGGCATCTCAATCCTCATTGTCGATGCCTCTACGGTCCGGGGGGAACCTCATTGCCCGAGGACCACAAGGTCGAAGCACTCGCCTATCGGATTCAGCGCATCTCAGAACAAGACCGCGCCACTCAACGCACGGCCTACCGCCCAAGCGCACCGTCCCGCGGCCTCGGTCTCTAGCGAAACTGCCTACTCACGCCGTACGCCGGCAACGCGTTCCCAGCACCACGTTGAACGCGACGCGCACCTGCTTGAATGGCACCCCCGGTCGCTCCGAAACGAACCGATCCCACTCCTCGCCAATCAGCACTAGGTCCATCTCGTCGCGAAGCGTGAGCTCGCATGGACGATGTTGCGCCTTCCATTCCGCGAACCGAAGCGGGTCGTCCCGCGCGTCGGCGTACGCCGTGAGGCGATCCAGCGCCCTCGCGGCCCGGGTCCGGAGGGACCGGGGAGCGAGACCAGCCTCATCAGCGACGGCCTCGACGACCGACGGCGCGGTCAGACCAAAGCGTCCGCGATGCGCCGGCGCGTTCTGCCGGTCCGCCTCCGCGGCCAACGCCCAGAGAAGCCAGTAGTCCAGTCCCGTGATCGCGCCCTGCTCCTCGGCGGCGTGGAAGAGGTCGACGAGCTCTGGGTCGGGCTCGGGTGTCGACTCCGACTGAGCGATCTTCTGCAGGTCGACGTCATGCAGCGTGAGCGACCAGGCTCGATCACGCCGCGCCGCCGCCTCACCGATCCCGGCCTCCGAGCAGACCTCGCTGCGCACACGCCGAAGGATGGTCGACGAAACGCGCCCTTCAAGGCGATGCGCCCCCGCGGCCTCGATCCACAGTTGGCCGGCAACCAGGCCGTCGATGTCCTCGGACAGATCAGCCAGCCGCCTTGCGAGTGACTCTGCCCCGGGCAGCAGTGCCCACATCAGCGCCGTGATCGCGTCAGGATCGCTGTCGGTCATCGAAGCCAGCACGCCGAGAGCGTTGTTCGCCTCGCGCGACGACACCGACCGTGTCCACTCGTGAATGTCGGCGAGGTCCTCCACCACGCGAAGCTCGGGCCGCTCGGTCGACCACCGCATCCAGGCCGCCCGAGCGGCGTACATCTGGGCGCCGCCGGGATCCTGGAGACCACAGCGATCAGTGACGGACACGACGTGCTCCTCAGAGACATCCCTGCCACCGAGGATCGGCAGGGACCTTCCAGAGTGATCCGGAGCGCGCTGCCGGTCAAGAGTCACATCTGCGGCGCATCAAGCCACCACAAGACAGCAAGAGAGAGTCCGAGACGATCGGTGACAACCGACGCCAATCAGCATTCGAACTTCCTCGATCGCCAGTCTCACGATGTGACCGCGTGCGCGCTCGGCGAGAGCCGAGATGGGTGCAGTCCGTCTGCGCGCCATGATGGCGGAGTGCCGGCGTACCAGAGTTGGGCGAGCAGCCCGGCGTCACGGAAGGTCATGCAGGGAAACAAGTCGCGCGATACGTCGCCCGAACTGGCCGTGCGGCGACTCCTGCACGCTGCCGGGCTTCGCTACCGGGTCGCCCACCGTCCCGAGCCATCGCTGCGTCGGACCGCCGACATCGTCTTCACCAAGCAGCGCGTCGCGGTCTTCATCGACGGCTGCTACTGGCACGCATGCCCGGAGCACGGGACCGTAGCGCTCTCCAACGCTCGCTACTGGTCTGCGAAACTCGAGCGCAACGTGACACGGGACGCCGACACCACGGCACGGCTCGAGAAGGCGGGCTGGACCGTGCTCCGATTCTGGGAGCACGAGGATCCGACGGACGTCACCGCCAAGGTGATCGCCGCCGTGCGTGGCCTATCCGGCTGAGTCGACGGCGGGTAACCCGCGGTACACGTCCGGCTTGAGTTGCGCGTTGCGAGCGAGCGGTCCAAGCAACGTGTAGAAGGCTCCGTCGCGCTTGCCGTATCGGTAGAGACGCCGCAGCCGGTACGCCGGGCCGAGGTCGTTCGACGCCTCAACCTCGCTCCCAGAGATGTAGAACGGCAACTCCTTGCCGTACCTCGTCGTTTTGACCTCGATAAAGACCGGCTCGTCAGTCAGATCGTGGAAGGACTGGATGTCGTACCCCAGTCCGTCGCCATCGACGACTGACACATGCCGGACCTCAGCCGCCAGGTCCTCACGGCCTCCCAGTTGAAGTCGTGACCGCTCAGCATCGAGGACAGTCACCTCGCCCGCCCTGCCGAGCGCTCGGTTCGATGACTCGATCGCGGCGAAGTTGATATCGACGACCCCGCGACGAGTCCCTTGGCGCTCAGGCCAGTCGACCAGTGGCGGGTCGACTTCGTCGCCGAGCAAGGCGGTCTCAATCGCGTCGTCCGCGACGGCCTTCAGCATGAGCGAGCGGAGGTCGTGGTCGGTCTCGAACCGCTCCTGGACGACGGTCCGCAAGCGTTCCTGGACGTTGCGAAGCGGCTTGTAGCCGGGGATCCACACGGCACCCATCTCATCGAGGATCGCGGAGACGTTGTTGAACTTGTACTCGATCGCCGCCGCCGATCGAGCGACCTCCCGCTCCACCTCGCGCCGGAACTCCGACTTCGTGTACCTCTCGCCGGCCAACTCGAAGGTCAGCATGCGGAAGTAGACATCGACCGTCGTCTCGATCTCGTCGTCGCTCCAAGGCCCAGATGCCACGACCCAATCGTGAGGGAAGGAGCAGGGCCATGAGGTGGGAATGGGTGAAAGGCTGTCGCGCTGGCGACACGCAGGTGCTGTCCAACCGGATCGACTGCACCTATGGGCTAGCCTCGATGTCCGCGGACTGCAGCGCGCCTCGTCGTAGCTGTCGGTCGTTCCGCGTAAGCTTGCCCGCATGTTCGATTTCGTTGACTACTTCGCGGGTCTTGGGGGCTTCCACGCTGCCCTCGGGGGCCTCGGTGGTCGAGCTGTTCAAGCGTGCGAGATCGATCCGAAAGTGGCGGCGATCTACGAGCACAACTGGGACTTGAAGCCCGAGAAAGACGTGCGAGAACTCGCACGTCATCCGGATTCGGTTCCGGCTCACTCTGTCCTGGCAGCAGGTTTTCCGTGCCAACCGTTCAGCAAGTCTGGCCGCCAGCTCGGTATCGCGGAGGACAGAGGGACGCTGTTCAGGGACATCTTGACGATCCTCGAAGCCAAGAGACCACCGATCGTGATGTTGGAGAACGTTCGGAACCTGGCAGGTCCTCGTCAGCGAACGGCTTGGAATCTCATCCTGCACGGCCTCCGCGAGGCCGGCTATCGAGTTGGGGGCAAACCCACTGTCTTCTCGCCTCACCTGCTCTCCCGCAACTCTGGTGGTGCGCCGCAGGTACGCGATCGCGTCTACATCCTGGGCGTCTGGGTCGGCCGTGATCGGGCGATGACCGAAACGGAGCTCGATCCGGTCGTCCCGCATGCGGTGGAAGACGGGTGGGACGTCGCGAATTGGAGCATCGAGTCCGACGTGCTCCTCCCTGATCCGGCCGGTGCCGATCGCCAACGCTATGTACTCGCCGCCGACGAAGTCGCCTGGATCGACACGTGGAACGAGCTGCTCGCCATGCTCGGCGGTGTCAAGCTTCCTGGGTTCCCGATGTGGGAGTTCGCTTGGCACTACCGTCGCCCGAATGGGTACAGCGAGATGCCCGATTGGAAGCAGAGGTTCATTGAACAGAACCGAGATTTCTACCTAGAGCACAGGGACGTGATCGACGCTTGGCGATCACGGAAGCGCGATGTGCCGCTCTCGGACTTCCCGCCGTCCCGCCGAAAGCTCGAATGGCAGGCAGGATCGGCCGAGCGAGATTTGTGGAAGCACCTCACGCAATTGCGGCCCTCCGGCATTCGCGTCAAGCGGGCCACCTACGCCCCGGCTTTGGTCGCCATGAGTCAGACGCCCATCTTTGGCCCGCGGCGTCGAAGGCTCACACCGCTGGAGACCGCGAAGTTGCAAGGCTTCGACCCGGACACGTTTTCCTTTGCGGACCAACCAGACAGCGCTAGCTACAAGCAGATGGGCAACGCAGTCAACGTCGGCGTCGTCCGCTACGTCTTCCGGGCCTTTGTCGAGCAGAACGTGCCTGACATCGCGGCATGCGGCGCAACAGGAGGGGCGATCCTGGACGCGATGGGCTACCCACTGCCATCAACCCGCATTGGTGTGGCGTCCTAACCCCTTGGACTGCGACTCGGTACGACGGGTGGCGTGCACGGTGCTCCGGCTGGTTCACCCCTGCACGGCAATGTCGCCCAAGCTCTCGAAGAACTCGCCGGCAGACATCCAGGGCGAACTCGAGAAATCTGACCTAAATCTCAACCCCGTGACCGAAGGGGGGAGGGGATACGTCAGGTCTGGCCGGGGTACCTCATCTCGCCTGAAGAACGCAATGCTGCCGGTACTCCGCTGCCAGACGAACCTTTCCGCCATGAGTTGAGTGAATGCAGAGCCGCACTCGCCAGCGAGGATGTTCCAGAATCGCCGGCGGTCGTCAGGAACGTCGAGGTCGTCGGCAACCTCGCGCACGAAATTGCCAATCGTGTCCCCGCTGTCTCGGAGGTCGACGTGAACGGAAGCGAAGTACCTATTGCCGATACCGAACGCTTGATCACCCGAGAGCGTGTGCGTGCGGGTAGCAGACTGCGTTGCCTTTACCTCAACCTCGACCGCAGGGTCCGCGACCACGAAGTCGACGGTGCTCGCCGGATCGCGATGCCAAGCGCGAACCCAAGCGCTGGGGTTCGGCGCAACCCGAAGCATGGTCAACTCCCCGATGAGACCAACGACATCCGTACGCGCAGGGGCCTGAAGACGCCAAAAGAGGCCCAGCCACTTGTCCATTTCCGCGGCGATGTCCGTCTCGCGAGGCACGTCGGGTAGGGCGTCGAGCAATGCGCCGGAGAACGACCCGAACAGTTCTCGGACCTCTGCATCGACCGAGTTGCAGCGCAATATGGTCACTCGGACGTCGTCCCGGACACCTTGCTGATCCAGCAGGTATCGAACCCCGAAGTCGACGCTCAGTGCGGCCATCTCAATTGGCGGGGGTGTGACGCCGTGAGGCACAGCGGCAATTGCAAGGGTGTAGAAACCATCCGAGTCGGCTCCAGCGTACGCAACACCACGTGCGCCGACCGGGGCGACAGCAAGCGTTCGCGCAGGAAGTTCGTCATAAGATGCTCGCGCGGCGCCGTCACGCATTGCCACCAACACCGCATGGGCCGTCTCGGCCACTACGAACCGACCTGAATGATCCATCCAGCTGCAGCCGAACTGGGAATGTGCGAAGCACTCACGAGATAGCGTCCGAGGGGCTCACTCGCTCGCGATTCGACGGCCACCCGATGGAGTTGCACGGCGATGCCGTCGTGGTTCTCACCGATACGGCGATCGCCGGGGTAGTCACCCGATCGGCCTTGGAAGATTTGCACTCCGCCGGCCGCGGTTTCCTGGCGGCGTCCAACCTGATCCGGGCGCATCCAGTAGACGGCGATTGAGTGATCGTTCGCTGGGTCGTCTGCGAGGCGGGCCAACGCAAGCGAAAGGGCCTGCGCCTGCTCCTCACCAAGCCGGGAAGGCGGTGTGACAGCTTCGAGGAGCTCCAATGCAACACGTGGGGATGTGTAACCCCGTCGATGTCCGTGGGCATCCGGAGCCCAAACCACTCCCTCAAGGATCTGCTCCGCCGCTGCCACCGACTCGTCGAGACTGGTTGCATCAGCTCTGACGGGGAGGCGGTCGGTGATCCACTTGTCAGCAAGAGTCACCCTGGTCATCGGAATGTCGATGACCGACGCTCTCGTCGGACGCATGCTCGGATCCAGGTAGAACTTCCGTCGCCACTGCTTCAGGGTCTCTGAGCCGTCCTGGATCGCTCGCAGCGAGTTCAGCATGTCTCGTTCGTGGTGGACATAGTTGACAAACGCGTCCCGCACGTCAACGTCAAGGAACACGCGGCACAGGCCCAGGTAGTCAGCCTTGTAGCCGAAGAACCGTGCACGCTGCTGAATGGTGTCAGCCACTGACATGCCCGCACCGCGAGGCATGTAGGTGACAGTGAGTCCCTCTACGGTGAAGCCGCGATCAATCGCCTGGCCTCCGACCAACACGTAGAACTTTGTGCGGATCCACTGGATGACCGGAGTCTGACCGAGCCGAGTGTTGACTTCGGTGACATCGAGGTTGTTCAGGACGAAGCCGAGTGCGCTCCAGCAGGCGTCGAAGTCGACCAACTCGGGATAGGTGTTCTTGAGGTCGACCCAGGCCCGTTGGAACTCGTCACGAAGCTTGACGGGATCCGCGTCCGCGGCATGCTCGATGCGGTCGTGCCACGTGCTCTTCATGTCACGAATCCACGTTGCAAAGGTGCCTTGGTCGGCAGTCCCCCTCGATGGGTGCACGAGCATTGACCGGGTCTCTGGCCGCCCACCTGCCACAACATGCGCCGCGCCAACGAGGAAGAGTTGGAACGCTTTCCGCAGGCCGGCCGGTGGCGGGCCACTCGGGTTGCCTGCCGCCTGGAGGTCTGCGGCGTCAATGACGTGGACAAGTGGCGACGGTTCGCTGCCACCGAAGTAGCCCTCCCCACCTGTGTAACCATCCCCGGGCTCGAGTACGCGCACGAAGTCCGGGGACAGCGCGTCGTCGATCGCGATGAGGAGCGGGGCCTGCGGCGTCGCCGTGTACTGCAGATAGAAGTGGTTGGGCACCGCGTCGCGCAACGCCTTGAGGTTGGTGTAGGTAGATGACTCACGGCCTCGGCGAACGAGGGTGTTCAGACTTGCCTGGTCCGCCTCATCATCCACAACCAGGACACGGACGCCCGAGAGGTCAACCTTCTCGATCGCTTCCGCGAGATCGAAGATCCTGGTGTAGTTCTTGAGCACGACGACAACGGCCGTCTCCTTATATGCCGCCGGCGTCGCCGGGTTCAGCCAGTTCGCCTTGACGCGCCTGAGTTCGCGCTCGACATGGTCCGAGGGCTGAAGGTTGTCTGCTGGGTCGAGAAAGGTCCACCCAGCCGGCGAGGCCTCGTTCAGGTCTTTCTTTAGTCGCCGTTGGCCTTGGGCCAACAGTGGGTTGGAGATGCCGCTGATGACAATGACCACTGCGAATCCGTTGTCGCGGGCGAGCGAGATCACGCCTTCGTATGACAGCGTCTTTCCGGACTGAACCCGTCCAACCACCAGGCCAGTCGATTTCGGCCCTGACGAGAGGGAACCACGCAGGACCTCCACTGCGCTGGCTCGCACAGCGGGCCGCGCTTCCGCACGAACGACCTCCTCGAGGAATCCTGCGAACGTATCCCCGAGCACGAGTGCTGGATCTCCACTCAGCCCATCTGCCGGTGACATCGTTGGGCCGGTCATGCATCGCTCCTCAGCCGTTTAGACAGGGCTCCGCTAAGCAGGGTCTCAACCTGCCTCATGAATGTTCCCGCCACTTCGCCGTCTCCCGCCGAGTTGAGGATGCTCTCCGAGACGACCATCGCCACCGCGACCCGAAACACTGCCTCGATCGCATCCGTGCTTCCGAGCGCGAACTGCTTCAAGAACGGGTGAGCCGTATTGAGGACTGCATGCGCGGTCACATCCCCCGTCGCCGCCGCAACATCCACGTGTCTGACGAGCCACCGGCTCTCCCCCGGCCTCGACGACGCGGTCATCCATAGCGTCCACGTCCGGCCCTGATGGGTGAATGAGAACTCCCGCTCTGTGTCGGTCAGGTGGCTCTCATCCACCTCCTGAGCGGGCGGGGGTTCAGCTGACACACCTTCGATGACGTCCGGGAGTGCAGTCGGGAGCTCACGCTCGACCACGTCTGCTGTGTTCTCCGTGGCTTCACGGATTCGCTTCTGCTCTTGCTTGGAAGCTTGCCGGGCACGGTAGTGCTCAGCCTGCTTCAGGAGCGGTAATGGCTCGGAGTCGATCCACTCGCGCAACTTCTCCTCGAAGGCCTCTTCCTGACCGTGCCACTGAAAGCCATCCTTGGTATGGCTCACCGGAAGGCCGGTGATCTCGAGCTCACCGAAGAGTCGCTGAGATCGATACGAGTTGCCGCCGCCATAGATGCGCGGAGGCCGGTATGGTGACTCACCGCTCCCCACGATCACTCTGCCGCGACGGAAGAGCGAGAGTCCGTTACCACTCGTCCTACCCTCAGCCCGGATCGCGCACCAGCCCCTAACGTGCACGTCTTCACCGAAGACGAAGTCGATCTGCTTCCGCCACTCCCTCTGCTCCTTGGAGATCGCGTTGTTGGAGTCTGATCGAACGTCAGCGGCTTGAAGGATCCGTGGCTCCTCGTACTCCATGTTCTGGCCAGCCACGGTCAAGATGAGGCGGTCGTCTCGCAGGAAGCCTCGATAGATCTCTCGAAGGTGCTCCCGCACCTTGCCAAGCGTTCTGCCAGGCAGGAGCTGGTTGAGCTCCCACAACTCGATCCGGGTGTAGTGGGCGTTCGCTTCTGCCGGTCTTGTCGTGACTTGCAAGCTGTCTACTTGATCGTGCAACACGGCGTCCATGTTGAACTCGATCGAGTACTCGTTTTGATCCCCGATGCTGGTGGTGACCACGCGCCAGTTCCTCGCAAACCAGATCGACGCGCTCTTCATGCCCATGCCGAACTCAGACAGCCCGCTTCGATCCGGGGGCGCTTCGGCCGCCTTAAAAGCGCGCGGAAAGTCTTGATGCGCGATGCCGCCAGCGTTGTCGCTGATCACAATGCGCCCACCGTGCTCGCGCTCATAGGTGATATCCACGCGCAGGCGGTACGCAGACTCCAGTTGCACGATCTGCGCGTAGGACTTCGCGGCGCTCTGGAGCGCGTTGTCGACGTACTCGGCCAGCGCGAACCAGGGCTCGTAGTTGAGGTGACCGAGTACGCCCAGGATGGACACGCCAGGGACGATGCTCACCGACTCGACGCCAGACTGGCTCAGGGTGTGGCCATTTGAGCTCACAGCCATGCGAGCGCCCCACATTGGCCGCTGCCGCGCGGGTACGAAAGTGTTGGGCCTTCCATCAACATCGACTCTAGTGAATGAGCCCGACAGAAGCAGGCTGTTCACAATCGCGTGCGAGCAGGCAATGGACTCTGACCTCGATCCTACCCCCACCAGTCCCCCAGACCGGGATTTGGAGTAGCAGGGGGATAGGCCGAATAACGAAAGAAACCGCAGGCTGACCTGCGGTTTCTCTGCGTGGAGCCAAGGGGACTCGAACCCCTAACCCCCTGCTTGCAAAGCAGGTGCGCTACCAATTGCGCCATGGCCCCCAGAGGGGTCCTGTCAGGTCAGGACCGGGTCACGCTGTCGGTCGCCTCGGCCCACAGTGCCTGCTCCTGCTGCCCGGACTTGACCTTCTTGGCCGCGAACGCGGCCGCAGCAGCGGCGAGTGCGACGAGCAGGAGCTTCTTCACCGGTGATCCCTTCGTTGCGTGGCCGCGCGGGCGAGAAGTGGGCCTACCTGGACTTGAACCAGGGACCTCTTCCTTATCAGGGAAGCGCTCTAACCGTCTGAGCTATAGGCCCGTGCTGCCGACGGGAGAGGCTACCCCATCGGTTCGACGCCGCCCAAACCGCAGTGGTTTTCCCATCCCCTTGTGGCTTCGAGGCTCGCTTCGAGGCTCGCGTGGTTTCGAGGCTCGCTTCGCTCGCACCTCAACCACCGGCAGGTCAGCGGTCGTCCTCGGCGAGAGTCACCTCGATGCCGCCGAGCAGGGCGGCGGCCAGGTTGTAGAGAAACGCCCCGAGCGTGGCGATCGCGGTGACGAGTACGACGTCCACGACCGCGACGATCATCGTGAACCCGAGCACCCGGCTGGTGCCGACGTAGTTGCGCACGTCGAAGGACTGGGCCGTGCTCCCGCCCATCACGTCCCCGACGGTCCGGTTGATCGACTCCCACACGCCGGCGGCACCGAGCACCGACCACACGACGGCGACCGCGACCACGATCACGATTCCCAGTGCGATCGAGAGCAGGAACGAGGTCTTCATCACCGACCACGGGTCCAGGTGCACCAGCCGCAGCCGCGCCCGGCGACTGCCGCGGGGCCGGCGCGCCGGTGGACGACTCGCCGACGAGCGCGGCGGCCTCTCGCGAGGCTCCCGCGAGTCCCGGGCGTCGCGCGCCTCCGCCGCCTTGTTGCGCATCGCGGTGGAGCCGGCGTTGGCGGCCTGCGAGACGGCGCTTCCCGCCGCGGAGGCAGCCGCGGTCACCCGCTCGGTGAACGACCGGTTGTCGGTGTCGCTGTGCGCAGGGCTCGCCGACGGACCGGACAGGGAGCGGCGTGGTGCCAGCGGTCTTTCCTCGGCACGTCGGTCGGCCATCAGGACTCCTCGGTCTCGCCCGTGTCTGCGTCGGCGCCCGGCCCGGCGGATCCGGGTGCCGCAGTGGCGTCACCCTCGATTGTGACACCCTCGGGGTTACCAGTGCCGTCACGGGCCGTCTCGCCGCCGGCGGCGCCGGCTGCCGCGGTCTCGACCGCCGCGTCGATCTCAGGAGCGCGTTCGACGCTGCGCGCCACCACCGCGACCTCGTCGCCGTCGGATACTCCGACGAACTTGACGCCCTTGGTGTCGCGCCCGGTCGGACGCAGCTGGTCGTCGATGGCGCTGCGGGTGACCTGACCGGACTGCTTGATGGACAGCACCTCGTCGCCCTCGACCACGATGAAGGCTCCGACGAGGTGGCCCCGGTCGTCGTCGTACTTCATCGTCTTGATCCCGATGCCGCCGCGGGACTGCAGCCTGTACTCGGAGATCCGGGTCCGCTTGGCGAAGCCGCCGTCGGTGATCGTGAAGACGTACTGCTCGGCAACCTCGGTGTCCTCGGCCTCCTCCGCCGCGACCTGAGCGGCGGTGATGACCGACATCGACAGCAGCTGGTCGCCGTCCCGGAACTTCATCCCGGTGACGCCGGACGTGGCCCGCCCCATCGGCCGGAGCTGGGTGTCGTCGGCACGGAAGCGGATCGACTGGCCCTTGCGGGAGACCAGCAGAATGCCGTCGTCCGGTCCGACCAGCTCGGCTCCGATCAGCTCGTCGTCGTCAGTGCGGAAGTTGATCGCGATCACACCGGCCTGCCTCGGGCTGTTGTAGTCGGCTAGCCGGGTCTTCTTCACCAGCCCGGCGCGGGTGGCGAGCACGAGGTACGGCGCCTGGTCGTAGTCACGGATCGCCAGCACCTGCGCGATCTTCTCGTCGGGCTGGAAGGAGAGCAGTCCCGCGACGTGTCCGCCCTTCGCGTCGCGTGAGGCCTCCGGCAGGTTGTAGGCCTTGGTGCGGTAGACCCTGCCCTCGCTGGTGAAGAACAGCAGCCAATGGTGGTTGGTGGTTGCCATGAAGTGCTCGACGACGTCGTCACCGCGCAGCGTGGCGCCGCGCACTCCCTTGCCGCCGCGTCGCTGCGTGCGGTAGAGGTCGGCACGCGTGCGCTTCGCGTACCCTCCGCGGGTGATCGTCACCACCAGGTCCTCGTCGGGGATCAGGTCCTCCATCGACAGGTCGCCGTCGGCGGGGATGATCTGGGTACGACGTTCGTCGCCGAAGCGGCCCACGATCTCGGCGAGCTCGCTGGAGATGATGGTCCGCTGCCGGGTCTCGTTGGCGAGGATGTCCTCGAGGTCGGCGATCACCCGCTCCAGCTCGGCGAGCCGGTCCACGATCTTCTGCCGTTCCAGTGCGGCCAGCCTGCGCAGCTGCATGTCCAGGATCGCCCTGGCCTGGAGCTCGTCGATCTCCAGCAGCGCGATCAGCCCGTCCCGCGCGTCGTCCGCGGTCGAGGACTGGCGGATCAGCGCGATCACCTCGTCGAGCGCGTCCAGCGCCTTGACCAGACCGCGCTGGATGTGCGCCTCCTCCTCGGCCTTGCGCAGACGGTAGCGGGTGCGCCGCTGGATGACCTCGATCTGGTGGGCCACCCAGTAGGAGATGAACTGGTCGAGGGTCAGCGTCCGCGGGACCCCGTCGACGAGCGCGAGCATGTTGGCCGCGAAGTTGGTCTGCAGCTCGGTGTGCTTGAGCAGGTTGTTGAGTACGACGCGCGCGATCCCGTCCCGCTTGAGCACGACCACCAGCCGCTGGCCGGTCCGCGACGAGGTGTCGTCGCGGACGTCGGCGATGCCCTGCACCTTGCCGGAGTCGGCGAGCTCGGCGATCTTCAGTGCCAGGTTGTCCGGGTTGACCTGGTAGGGCAGCTCGGTGATCACCAGCAGCGTGCGGCCCTTGCTGTCCTCCTCGACGTCGATGACCGCGCGCATCGGGATCGAGCCGCGTCCGGTCCGGTAGGCCTGCTCGATTCCCTGCCGGCCGACTATCAGCGCCTTGGTCGGGAAGTCGGGGCCCTTGATCCGTTCCAGCAGTGCCTCCAGAAGCTCCTCTCTGGAGGAGTCCGGGTGGTCCAGCAACCACTGCACGCCGTCGGCGACCTCGCGCAGGTTGTGCGGAGGGATGTTGGTGGCCATCCCGACCGCGATCCCCGCGGAGCCGTTGACCAGCAGGTTCGGGAACCTCGCCGGCAGGATCACCGGCTCCTGGCTCTTGCCGTCGTAGTTGGGAGCGAAGTCGACGGTGTCCTCGTCGATGTCGCGGACCATCTCCATGGCCAGCGGCGCCATCTTGCACTCGGTGTAGCGCATCGCGGCGGCCGGGTCGTTGCCCGGTGAGCCGAAGTTCCCTTGCGAGTCGACCAGCGGGTTGCGCATCACCCACGGCTGCGCCAGCCGCACCAGGGTGTCGTAGATCGCCGAGTCGCCGTGCGGGTGGTACTGACCCATCACGTCGCCGACCACGCGCGAGCACTTCGAGTAGCCACGATCCGGGCGGTAGCCGCCGTCGTACATCGCGTACAGCACCCGCCGGTGCACCGGCTTGAGCCCGTCGCGGACCTCCGGCAGGGCGCGGCCGACGATGACGGTCATCGCATAGTCGATGTACGACCGCTGCATCTCGACCTGCAGCTCGACCGGCTCGATCCGCCCCCGCGGATCCGGAATCTCCGTAGTCCCGTCAGTCATCAGCAATTACCTCCGTCATGAGCAGCGCCGCTCGCCGGCCGGGACATCAGCGTTGGGCCTTTGTGTGCTGGCGGCTGGGAGCGCCGGTTGGGCGACGTCTCCGGGGAGCGTCAGAGGGCCTGGCCGCGGCGGCCGTAGCCCGGGCCGGGGACGGCAGGAAAAGTCCGGCCGACGCGCCGCCCAAGCGACCGGAGACGGCGTGCGGCCGACGCCCCAAGAAGTCAGATGTCAAGGAACCGGACATCTTTCGCGTTGCGCTGGATGAACGAGCGGCGCTGTTCGACGTCCTCCCCCATCAGGACCGAGAACATCTCGTCGGCCTGTGCAGCGTCTTCGAGGGTCACCTGGAGCATCAGCCGCGTCTCGGGGTTCATCGTGGTGTCCCACAGCTCGTCGGGGTTCATCTCGCCCAGACCCTTGTAGCGCTGGACGGGGTTCTCCTTCGGCAGCTTCTTGCCGGACTCCTGACCGACGCGGATCAAGGCGTCGCGCTCGGCGTCGGAGTACACGAACTCGTGCTCGGCCGGCTTGTTCCAGCGCAACCGGTACAGCGGCGGCTGGGCGAGGTAGACGTAGCCGTGCTCGATCAGCGGCTTCATGAACCGGAACAGCAGGGTGAGCAGCAGGGTGGTGATGTGATGCCCGTCGACGTCGGCGTCGGCCATCATCACGATCTTGTGATAGCGGCACTTGTCGATGTCGAACTCTTCGTGGATGCCGGTGCCGAGCGCGGAGATGATCGCCTGGACCTCGGTGTTGGCGAGCACCCGGTCCAGCCGTGCCTTCTCGACGTTGAGGATCTTTCCCCGGATCGGCAGGATCGCCTGGATCCGCGGGTCGCGCCCCTGTCGCGCCGACCCGCCGGCGGAGTCACCCTCGACGATGAACACCTCGCACTCTTCGGGGTTGGTCGACTGGCAGTCCGACAGCTTCCCGGGCAGCCCGCCGCCGCCGAGCAGCCCCTTGCGGCTGCGCGCCAGGTCGCGGGCCTTGCGGGCGGCGATGCGCGCCGACGCCGCAGCCATCGCCTTGCGGATGATGTCCTTGCCCTCGCCGGGGTTCTGCTCCAGCCAGGCGCCGAGCTCCTCGTTGACCACGCGCTGCACGAAGCCCTTGGCCTCGGTGTTGCCGAGCTTGGTCTTGGTCTGGCCCTCGAACTGCGGCTCGCTGAGCTTGATGGAGATGATCGCGGTCAGGCCTTCGCGTACGTCGTCGCCGGACAGCCGGTCGTCCCTCTTCTTGATCAGCCCCCACTCCTCACCCCAGTGGTTCATCAGCGAGGTCAGCGCCGAGCGGAAGCCCTCCTCGTGGGTGCCGCCCTCATGGGTGTTGATGGTGTTGGCGAAGGTGTGCACGGACTCGGAGAACGTCATGTTCCACTGCATGGCGACCTCGAGGCTCATCCCGGCGCCGTTGGTGTCCGCGGCGAAGTCGATGATGCTCGGGTGGGCATGCGTCTTGGACTTGTTCAGGTGGTCCACGTAGTCGACCAGTCCGCGGTCGTACTTGAACCGCCGTTCCAGCACCCCTGGTTCGGAGGCGCGGCCGTCGACGCCGACGCCGATGCCTTCCGGGTCGATCGCGTTCTGATCAATCGCGTTGTCCACGGTGTTGTCAGCCAGGGCCTCGGCGATCTCGTCGGCGTGCGGACGCTCGTCGCGGACCACGATCTCCAGACCGCGGTTCAAGAACGCGTACTCGCGGATCCGGTTCGTGATCGTCTCCAGGGAGTAGACCGTGGTCTCGAAGATCTGGTCGCTGGCCCAGAACGTGACCGTGGTGCCTGTCTGCGTGTCGTCGTGGAGCGCCTCGAGCTGCTCGAGGGGGCCGTCCGGCTCTCCGCGGCTGAACGACTGACGCCAGTGATGGCCGCGGTTGCGGACGTCGACCTGCAGCCGGCTGCTCAGCGCGTTGACCACCGAGACGCCGACGCCGTGCAGGCCGCCGGAGACCTTGTAGCCGCCGCCCCCGAACTTGCCTCCGGCGTGCAGCATAGTCAGCGCCATCGTGACGGCGGGAAGCTCCTGACCCTCCGCAGTGCCGGTGGGGATACCGCGCCCGTTGTCGACGACCCTGATCCCACCGTCGGGGAGCAAGGTGAGCTCGATCGCGTCGCAGTGGCCGGCGAGCGCCTCGTCGACGGCGTTGTCCACGACCTCCCACACCAGGTGGTGCAGCCCTCGTTCCCCCGTGGACCCGATGTACATCCCCGGGCGCTTGCGGACCGCCTCCAGGCCCTCGAGGACCTGGATCGCCGAGGCGTCGTACACGCCGTCCTCGACGACGTGGATGTCGACAGTGGGCGCGGTGGCGGGGTCGGCGGGAATAGCGGACGGGGAAGTGGGTGTGGCGTCGGTACTGGCAGGTATCTCGTCGGCCACGGGCCATCCTCTTGTCGTCGGCGCACTGGAAATGTGCGGGCGCACCTCGGTCGTCGGCGCGCACAGGGAAGGCCGGCCCCGGAATGGGGAACGACCCTGTCTCAGTCTACCCTGCAACGGCCCACAATCGAGGCATCCGTCCACAGGTTCCGGGGTCTGCGGGGCATGAATGGCGGTTGTGAGCCTTCGAGGGCGCCCAGGAGCGGTCGAGGGGGGAGGTTTCTAGTCCCCCTACCGACGCGGAGCGCGCTGGGGCGCCCTGCGGGCGCCTCAACCGTAGGTGTCGCGAGGCCCGCGACCGCGCACCGAACGCGGGCCGCGCTTCCAGGTCGGCGTGGCCGGTCCGCGGACCTCGACCACGCTCACGCTGCCGTCGCCGAGCTCCTCGTTGAGCCGGCGTACGACGGTCGGCGCCAGCAGCCTGACCTGGGTGGCCCACGCGGTCGAGTCGGTGCGCACGACCAGCCGTCCGTCGGCGTAGGCCTCCGGGTGGCAGTGCGCGGCAACCTCGGCGCCGACCACCTGCGACCACCTGGTGAACACGCCGTGCACGCGCACGTCGGCGTTCCAGCCCTGGTCGGAGACCAGCCGGCTGATGGTGCTGTCCAGCAGCTGGGGGTCCCGGTCATCGGGGTGGGAGCCGCTCGACGAGACGTCACCTCGAGACCTGCCGCTGCTGCTCCGGTTGCGTGGATTGCGCGGAGTACGTCGCCCTGCCGGCGCCGAGCTGCCGGCGAGGCCGCGAGCCACCGACCGCGCGAGAGACAGGCCCGTGTCGTCGTGCTCGGGGGCGCTGTCTCCGGAGACGTCGGGAGGCTCGGTCGGCTCAGTCGGCACGCGGCAGCACCTTGCCGTCGACGACGTCCACCCGGACACCCGCGAGCGCAGCGGGCACGTCCTCGGGCACCGCGCCCGTGACCAGCACCTGCTCGGACCCGGCGACCAGCTCGGCCAGCTGCTCGCGGCGGTCGGTGTCGAGCTCGGCGAACACGTCGTCGAGGATCAGGATCGGGTCGTCTCCTTCGGCCTGCAGCAGCTGGTAGCAGGCCAGGCGCAGTGCGAGGGCCATCGACCAGGACTCGCCGTGGGAGGCGTACCCCTTGGCCGGCATCGCCCCGAGCGCCAGTCGCAGATCGTCGCGGTGGGGGCCGACCAGGCTCACGCCCCGCACGAGCTCCTCGTTGCGCCGCTCGCGCATTGCGCTGACCAGGGTCTGCGCGAGGACCTCGCGATCAGGGTCGGCGGCGTCGTGGTCCGGCAGCGGCAGGCTCGGTTGATAGGCGATCGCCGCGCGCGTGTCGTCAATCTCGCCGCCGGCTGGCCCCGTGCCCTGGCTGCTCGTGCCGGCAACCGTGTCGTAGGCCCTCGCCACCACCGGCTGCAGCCGGTGCGCCAGGGCGATCCGCGCCGCGAGCAGCTCGGCGCCCGCCTGGGCCAAGTGGGCATCCCAGACGTCCAAGGTGGCCGGTGCCGCCGACGACCGGCGAGCCGTCTTGAGCAGGGAGTTGCGCTGCCGCAGCACCCGTTCGTAGTCCGCACGCACCCCCGCGAACCGGGGAGCCCGCTGGACGAGCAGGTCGTCGAGGAACCGGCGGCGATGCGACGGATCACCCTTGACCAGGCTGAGGTCGTCGGGCGAGAACAGCACGGTGCGCACCGTGCCCAACAGCTCGCGGGCGCGTGGCAGCGGCGAGGAGTTGACCCGCGCCCGGTTCGAGGCACCGGGGTTGATCTCCACCTCGAGCACCGCCTGCCGACCGCCGCGGACCACGGCCGCGCGGACGACGGCGCGCTCGGCGCCGGCGCGGACCAATGGCGAGTCGGTGGCGACCCGGTGCGAGCCGAGCCGGGAGAGGTAGTCGATCGCCTCGACGAGGTTGGTCTTCCCCTGGCCGTTGCGGCCGATGAACGACGTGGCGCCCGGTGCCAGCGTCACCTCCGCGTCACCGTAGGAGCGGAAGTCGTGCAGGCTCAGGTGGGCGACGTACACCGTCGGCTAGTCGTTGCTGGTGGTGGACGTGGTGGGCGGGGCGCCGGTCTGCTCCGCGGCGCGCATCGCGTGGCCCCCGAACTGGTTGCGCATCGCGGCCACGGCCTTCATCGCCGGGGAGTCGTCCTGACGGGAGGTGAACCGGGCGAACAGCGCGCCGGCGATCGCATACATCGGCACGGCGTTGTCGATCGCCGCCTCCACGGTCCACCGGCCCTCGCCGGAGTCCTCGGCGTACCCCTCGACCTCGGCCAGTCCGGCGTCCTCGTCGAGAGCGGCGACGAGCAGGTCGAGCAGCCAGGACCGGATCACGGTCCCCTCGCGCCACGACCGGAACACCTCGGTGACGTTGTCGACCTCGTCGGCCTTCTGCAACAGCTCCCAGCCCTCGGCGTAGGCCTGCATGAGGGCGTACTCGATGCCGTTGTGGACCATCTTCGAGAAGTGACCGGCGCCGACCTTGCCGGCGTGGACCCAGCCGAACTCACCCGGCGGCTTGAGTGCGTCCATCAGCGGTCGTACGACCTCGATGTGCTGCATCTCGCCGCCGGCCATCAGCGCATAGCCGTTCTCCAGGCCCCAGACCCCACCGGACACGCCACAGTCGACGAACCCGATGCCCCTGGCGGCCAGCTGCTCACCGTGGCGCTGGTCGTCGGTCCACCGCGAGTTGCCGCCGTCGACGACCACGTCCCCCTCGCCGAGCAGCTCACCGAGGGCCTCGATGGTCTCCCTCGTCGGGTCGCCGGCCGGCACCATCACCCACACCGTCCGCGGTGACGACAGTGTCTTGACCAGCTCTTCGAGACTCCCCGCGTCGCTGACCTCGGGGTTCTGGTCGTAGCCGACCACGGTGTGCCCGGCTCGCCGCAACCGCTCGCGCATGTTGCCGCCCATCTTCCCCAGGCCGATCAGACCGACTTCCATGGGAGGACTCCTTCCGGGTAGCTCAGGACAACAGCCGGCGCGGCATCAGCAGGTAGCGGAACGCCGGGTCGGCGTCGGCGTCCAGGTCGTCGGCGCCGGCGAGCACCGCGGGCTTGGCGGGCTGGGTGAACGCGACCTCCACGACCGGGTGCTCGATCGCGGTGAGCCCGTCGAGCAGGAACTGCGGGTTGAACCCGGTGGTGACGTCCTCACCCTTGACCTGCGCCTCGATCTCCTCGGTGGCGAGCGCGTCCTCCCCGGTGCCTGCGTCCAACTTGAGCACACCGCCGCTGAACGCCAGCTGGACCGCGGTGTTGCGCTCGGCCACCAGCGACACGCGCTTGACCGACTCGACCAGCGCCGCCCGGTCGACCCGGGCGACCGTGAGGTGCTCGGCGGGGAACAGCGAGCGGACCTTCGGGAAGTCGCCGTCGAGCAGCCGGGTGGTGGTGCGGCGCACCCCGCCTCCCGCGGTGCCTTCGAACCCGATGATGCCGTCCCCGGCGCCGCTGCCCGACAGGGCGATCTGGACGTGGGTACCCGCGACCAGCGCCCGCGCGGTCTCGTTGAGCACCTTGGCCGGCACCAGCGCAACGGCGGACAGGTCGGTGCTCTCCGGTGACCAGGTCAGCTCACGCAGCGCGAGCCGGAACCGGTCGGTGGCCAGCATCGCGATGGTGTCGCCCTCGATCTCGAGGCGTACGCCGGTGAGCACCGGGAGCATGTCGTCGCGGCCGGCCGCGGTCACGGCCTGGGCAACGGCGTGCGCGAACACCTCGCTGGGCAGGGTTCCGCTGGTGTGCGGCATGTCCGGGAGGGTGGGGTACTCGTCGACGGGCATGGTCTGCAGGCTGAACCTGGCCTTCCCGCAGACCAGGGTGACCTTCGCGCCGTCCAGGCTGACCTCGACGGGACGCGGCGGCAGGCTGCGGCAGATGTCGGCCAGCAGCCGTCCGGAGACTAGTGCCTTGCCCTCGGCGGACACGCTGGCCGGCAGTGTGGCCCGCGCGGAGGTCTCGTAGTCGAAGGTCGACAGCTGCAACCCGTCGGCGCCGGCTCCGCCGTCAGGAGTTCCGGTCTCGATGAGCAGGCCGGACAGGACCGGCGCGTTGGTGCGCACCGGCAGACCGCGTGCCGCCCAGGCGACCGCGTCGGCGAGCACGTCGCGCTCGACGGTGAACTTCACTTCGCGTTCCCTCCTACAACCGGGGGCTGCATCCTGTCACGTGCCGCCCCCCAGGAGTAGCGGAGCCAGGAGATGCGCTGGAAATGGTCGAGGCGATCCGCGCACCATCTCGAGCGTTGTCCCCAGGTCGAGGGGTGCCTGGAGGTGGCGAACGTCTCGGAGATCTGGAGGTGAGCCGTCGTAGTGGGCGTGGTGGAAACTGTGGATAACCCACGGAACTGCAGGTCAGGGCGGTGTTCGCCGTCCCCACCAGGTGTGCGGCGGCTCGTGCAGAACCGGCGCGGGATGTGCGGTGGGTCGCAGCATGCACGCACCGGTGCCGGTTCGTCCACAGGCCGTCCACGGCCGGCACGGTGGTATCCCCAGGGGACTCCCCAGGTGTGCGGCGCCCCGGCGGCGCCTCTCATGAGGCGCGCGCCTGCTGCTTGATCCGGTTGGTGAGCTCCTGGACCTGGTTGAACGTGCTGCGCCGTTCGGCCATCTGCATCCGGATCTTCTTGTCGGCGTACATCACCGTGGTGTGGTCCTTGCCGCCGAACTGCTGGCCGATCTTGGGCAGAGACAGGTCGGTCAGCTCCCGGCACAGGTACATCGCGATCTGGCGCGCGTTGACCAGGTTGCGCGTCCGCCCGGTGCCGCAGAGGTCCTCGATGGAGGTGACGAAGTACGCCGCGGTCTGCGCGATGATCAGTGCCGCGGTGATCTCCGGCTCGCCGCCTTCGGGGATCAGGTCCTTGAGCACGATCTCCGCGAGCGTGAGGTCGACAGGCTGGCGGTTCAGGCTGGCGAACGCCGTGACCCGGATCAGCGCTCCCTCCAGCTCACGGATGTTGGTCTGGATCTTGCTGGCGATGAACTCCAGCACGTCCGGTGGGGCGGTCATCCGCTCAGTGGCCGCCTTCTTGCGGAGGATCGCGATCCTGGTCTCCAGGTCGGGAGGCTGCACGTCGGTGATCAGGCCCCACTCGAACCGGTTGCGCAACCGGTCCTCGAGCGCCTCCAGCCGCTTGGGCGCCCGGTCGGAGGTGATCACGATCTGCTTGTTCGCGTTGTGCAGGGTGTTGAAGGTGTGGAAGAACTCCTCCTGGGTCTGGATCTTCCCCTCCAGGAACTGGATGTCGTCGATCAGGAGCACGTCGACATCCCGGTAGCGGCGCTTGAAGCGGTCCTGCTTGTCGTCGCGGATCGCGTTGATGAACTCGTTGGTGAACTCCTCCGAGGACACGTAGCGCACCCGGGCGCCCTGGAACAGACTGCGCACGTAGTGGCCGATGGCGTGCAGCAGGTGGGTCTTACCCAAGCCGGAGTCGCCGTAGATCAGCAGCGGGTTGTAGGCCTTGCCCGGTGCCTCGGCGACCGCCACCGCGGCCGCGTGCGCGAACCGGTTGGACGAGCCGATCACGAACGTCTCGAAGACGTACTTGGGGTTCAGCCGGGTCTCCAGGACGCTCCCGGCGCGGGCACCCTCCCGGGTGGGCAGCGCGAGTGGATTTGTCGACAGATCGATAGAGGGATTGATCGAGGTGTCGACACCAGCGCCGCGCTCGGCGGGCAGCAGCGCCTCGTGCTCGGCTGCGGCGGGGGTCGCGACCGACTCCGGTGAGGTCCGGGACGGCTGCTCGAGCTGGGGATCGACGGTCACCGCGATCCGCACCTGGCGCGCGAAGGCCTCGCCGAGAGCGTCCTCGAGGTAGCCGCGCATCCGGCCCTCGATCTGGTTGCGGGTGAACTCGTTGGGGACGGCCACGATCGCGGTGCTCTCGTGCAGGGTGACCGGCGTGCTGTTGGTCAGCCAGGCCCGCTGGTTGGCCGGCAGCTCGTCGACCATCTGGCGCCACACGGTGCCGAGCCGTTCGGCCTCCGAGGGTCGTCCCGGGGGTTCTGCCGGGGGCGATGTCGACGAGCTGGGCCGGTCTGAGGCGAATGGCTGATCCACGCGGGTATCCCCACTCCTTATCCACGTCGTCACGGACGTCGGCGGACCGGGCCGGCGACGGGGCGGCCGCCTCGGTCCACACCTTTGTCCACAGGTTGTGCATGTCGCCCCGCGCCCGACAGCGGGGACGTCGCGGGGAAGTGGCGGGGGAAACGCCAAGGGACTGGCTGACGCTAACAAGGGTCGGCCTGTGGATCAAGCGGTTCTCCACAGGTCGAACGAGCTACCTGACGCCGCGCGAGCTGGTTTGACCCGTCCGCCGCCACCGCGTACCGTGGAGCGGTCGCACGTGGTGTCGACAGGTGCCGCATGCCAGTGTGCAGTCAAGCATGCCGCGGGTCCGCGGTGGCCCGTCTCACGTCCAGCACGGCGACACCTTTGGATCTGTCACGGCACCTGTTCGTGACGGCGCCCAGCAGCCTCTTGTCGTCGTCGAATCGAGACCCGGAGAAATCCTCGTGAGCAAGCGTACGTTCCAGCCGAACAACCGCCGGCGGCACAAGACCCACGGCTTCCGACTGCGGATGCGGACCCGTGCCGGACGCGCCATCGTGTCCTCGCGCCGACGCAAGGGCCGCAACCGCCTGGCCGCGTGATCGCGTGACCTGTCCGCGTCGAGCCAGTGTTGAGTAAGGCGAGCCGGCTCACCGCCGGCCCCGACTTCGCCGCCACGATCCGGCGGGGCAGCCGGGCGGGCACCCGCACACTCGTCGTGCACCTCGTCGCCCTGGGCGAGTCGCCCGAGCGCGGGCCCAGGGTGGGTTTCGTGGTCAGCAAGGCGGTCGGCAACGCAGTCGCCCGGAACCGGGTGAGGCGGCGGCTGCGGCACCTGGTGGCCTCCCGTCTGACCGGTCTGCCGGCCGCGGGCATGCTGGTGGTGCGAGCGTTACCCGCCGCGGCGGCAGCGGACTCGGCGACGCTCGGGGCGGACCTGGACGCGGCGCTGCGACGGACCCACGCCTTCGACGGCCCCGGTGGTGCCGCGGCGTGAGAAGTCCGTTGACCTATGCCCTGATCGGGCTGCTGCGTGCCTATCGGCTGCTGATCAGCCCGCTCTACGGCCAGGTGTGCCGCTACTACCCGTCCTGCTCGGCGTACGCACTCGAAGCGGTGACCGTGCACGGCGGCATCCGGGGCAGCTGGCTGGCCCTGCGCCGGCTCGCGCACTGCCACCCGTGGTCGCCCGGTGGCTACGACCCCGTTCCGCCCGCGCCTCACCAGACGCTAGGAGCCTGAGTGATCGACTCCCTCGGCCAGTTCGGCCACTACATCATGATCCCGCTGTACTGGATCACCTCGGTGATCCTGTCCGGCTTCCATCATGTGTTCGGTGCGCTGCTCGGCCAGGACAGCGGTGCCGGCTGGGTGCTGTCGATCATCGGGCTGACGCTGGTGATCCGCGCGGCGCTGATCCCGCTGTTCGTCAAGCAGATCAAGTCGAGCAGGAACATGCAGCTGCTGCAGCCCAAGGTCAAGGAGCTGCAGAAGAAGTACGGCCACGACCGGGAGCGCCTGGCCCAGGAGACGATGGCGCTCTACAAGGAGACCGGCACCAACCCGTTCGCATCCTGCCTGCCGATCATCTTGCAGATGCCGATCTTCTTCGCGCTGTTCCGGCTGATCGACCACTCCGCGAACGGCGAGGTCATCTCCGGCGTCCACGTGCTGGACCGGGCACAGGTCGACTCGCTGGCGCACGCGCACTTCTTCGGCGTGCAGATCGCCGACACCTTCAACGGCAGCGGCGACGTGCACGTGAAGATCTTCGCGGCCGTGATGGTGATCATCATGACCGCGACCACGTTCTTGACCCAGCGCCAGCTGATGAGCAAGAACATGCCCGCCGACGCGATGACCGGCCAGTACGCCCAGCAGCAGAAGATGCTGCTCTACGTGCTGCCTGTCGTGTTCGCTGTCGGCGGCATCGCGTTCCCGATCGGCGTGCTGTTCTACTGGGTGACCTCGAACCTGTGGACGATGGGCCAGCAGTTCTACGTGATCCGCAACAACCCAGCCCCCGGAACGCCGGCCGCCAAGGCCAAGGAAGCCCGGGACGCGCGGCACGGCAAGACACCACCGACGGCTCCTCCGGCCCCGGCCGCGAACTCCTCTGGCAAGGCCGCTGCGGTGGACGAGGCGGAGAACGAGGACAAGGGTCCGCAGCAGCCGCGTCGCCAGCAGCCCAAGAAGCGGTCGCGCAGCCAGCGCAAGAAGCAGCCCCCGGCGCGGGGCTCTGCCGGATCCCACGGGCAGGGCACGGCGGGCCCGGGCAGGCGGTCGTTCGGTGAGGCGGCTGGCGACGAGGGCGACGAAGGCGAGGAGCCGGGGCGCAACACCGCCTAGACCCGCCACGACGAGATTCCCGACTGCGAGACGACCAGGAGTAGCACGTGAACGACGAGACGACTGAGCCCGGCGCGGGCGCGACGGCCACGGCCGAGCAGCCCGAGGCGGCGGGCAGCCCGGCAGCCAAGCACGATCTGCTCGAGCAGGAGGGGGAGATCGCGGCGGACTACCTCGAGGAGCTGCTCGACATTGCCGACCTCGACGGCGACCTCGACATGGACGTCGAGGGAGACCGGGCGATGGTCTCCATCATCGGCGAGGATCTGCGGGACCTGACCGGTCGCGACGGCGAGGTGCTGGAGGCGCTGCAGGAGCTGACCCGGCTCGCCGTACTGCGCGAGACCGGCGAGCGCTCCCGGCTGATGCTCGACATCGGGGGATTCCGCGCCGCACGCCGCCGGGACCTCGAGCAGTCCGCCGGCGAGGCGGTGGAACAGGTGAAGAAGACCGGGGAGCGGCTCGCGATGGACCCGATGACCCCGTTCGAGCGCAAGGTCGTCCACGACGCGGTGGCGGCCGCCGGTCTCACCTCGGAGTCCGAGGGCCAGGAGCCGCAGCGGTTCGTGGTGGTGCTTCCCGCCGGATGACGTCGCCGGTTTCACGTGAAACACCCCCCGCACCCGCCGCGGCCCGGGGGGTGTTTGCTGCCTGCCTGCCGAAGATCGAGCGGTACGCCGCCCTGCTCTGCGAGGACGCGGTCACCCGCGGGCTGATCGGCCCTCGGGAGGCCTCGCGCATCTGGGAACGGCATCTGGTGAACTGCGCGCTGCTCGGTGAGGGGATCCCCCCGCAGGCGGAGGTGTGCGACCTCGGCACCGGCGCCGGCCTGCCGGGACTGGTGCTGGCACTGCATCGGCCGGACCTGCGGGTCACCCTCGTCGAGCCGCTGCTGCGCCGGGTCGGCTTCCTGTCCGAGGCGTGTGCGCGCCTCGCCGTGCCCAACGTCGAGGTCGTCCGGGCACGCGCGGAGGAGCTGCACGGAGAGCGCGACTTCGACGTGGTGACCGCCCGGGCCGTGGCACCGCTGGGCCGGCTGGCCGGTTGGTCGATGCCCTTGGTCCGGCCGGGCGGCGCGCTGCTGGCGATGAAGGGAGCCCACGCCGAGCAGGAGGTCGCCGAGGCACGACCGAGGCTTCGACGGATGCACGCGGGCGAGGTGCGCGTGGCGACGTACGGAACGGGAGTCATCCAACCGCCGACCACGGTGGTGCGAGTGGAAGCGGGGCCGTCGGGACGGCTACGTTGGTCGTCGTCAGGTTGGTCGGCCTCATAGCGCGGGAAGAGGTGAGCACGGTGGGGGACTCGTCGCAACTGCCGCGAACCGGGGCAGCGGTCGCTCCCGGGCTGGGATGGCCGGGAACGGGCGAACCCCCGGCAGGGACGAACGCGCCACTCGGCTGGCCCGAACCCGTGCGCACGGGCGATACGGCGTCGGCCGCGCGGATCGCCACGAAGGGCGCTGTTTCACGTGAAACAGCGCTGCGTGACCCGGATCGACTCGCCGACCGCACCAGGCCGAACACGGCCGCCGATCTCGCGGATCTGGTCGGCGACCACGTGCACCGTCCCGCACGGGACGCGTCGACGCCGCTGGCCGCATCCCTGGAGAGCGAGTTCCGTGCGCGGGCACGGCACGCGGTCGCCGCTCCGTTGCCACGCCCGGCACACACCCGGGTGATGGTGGTGGCCAACCAGAAGGGCGGCGTCGGCAAGACCACCACCACTGTGAACATCGCGGCCGCGCTGGCCCGCAACGGCCTCCGTGTCCTGGTCGTCGACCTGGACCCGCAGGGGAACGCCTCGACCGCGCTGGCGATCGAGCACCACCGCGGCACCCCGTCGACGTACGAGGCGCTGATCGACGGGCTGCCGCTGGCCGACATCGTCCGTTCGAGCCCCGAGGTGGACGGGTTGTTCGTGGTGCCCGCCACCATCGACCTGGCAGGCGCGGAGATCGAGCTGGTCAGCCTGGTGGCGCGGGAGAGCCGGCTGCGCAAGGCGCTGAGCAACTACCCGCCGGTGGGAGCCCGATCCACCCCCGCAGCGCCGGTGGCGGCCGAGCCAGCCGACCGATTCGACTACGTGCTCATCGACTGCCCGCCGTCGCTGGGCCTGCTCACCCTGAACGCGCTGGTCGCCGGGGAGGAGATGCTGATCCCGATCCAGGCCGAGTACTACGCGTTGGAGGGTCTCGGGCAGCTGCTCGAGACCGTCGAGATGGTCAACGAGCATCTCAATCCCGACCTGCGGATCTCCACGATCCTGCTGACCATGTACGACTCCCGCACCCGGCTGTCCGCCGGGGTGGCCGACGAGGTGCGCAGCCACTTCGGCGACCAGGTGCTGGCCACCGCGATCCCGCGTTCGGTGCGCATCTCGGAGGCGCCGAGCTATGGCCAGAGCGTGATCGCCTACGACCCGACCTCCCCGGGCGCGCTGAGCTATCTCGAGGCGGCGCGTGAGATGGCCGGCGGGGGCCGGCGATCCGACGGAGCACAAGGAGCCGGCCGATGACGCAGAAGCCGACCCAGCGCCGGGGCCTCGGTCGCGGCCTCGGGTCCCTGATCCCCACCGGCCAGCCGGCCAACACCGTGACCGCGGAGCCCGCGTCCGAGAATGGGCTGGCTCCGGTCCAGGGCGCATACTTCGCGGAGATTCCGGTGGACTCGCTGTCGGCGAACCCGCGCCAGCCGCGCCAGGTCTTCGACGAGGACGAGATGGCCGAGTTGGTGGTCTCCATCGGCGAGGTGGGGCTGCTGCAGCCGATCGTCGTCCGGCCGCTGGATCTTGGGGCGGACGGTGGGGGACACGGGGAGCGCTTCGAGCTGATCATGGGCGAGCGCCGATGGCGCGCCGCCCGCGAGGCGGGGCTCGAGACGATCCCGGCGATCGTGCGCGACACCGACGACGATGCGCTGCTCCGCGACGCGCTGCTGGAGAACCTGCACCGCTCCCAGCTGAACCCGCTCGAGGAGGCAGCGGCGTACCAGCAGCTCCTCGACGACTTCGGGTGCACCCACGAGGAGCTGGCAGGCCGGATCGGACGCAGCCGCCCGCAGATCACGAACACGCTCCGGCTGCTCAAGCTGTCCCCTTCCGTCCAGCGGCGCGTCGCGGCCGGCGTGCTCTCGGCGGGCCACGCCCGCACGCTGCTCGCCGTCGAGGATCCGGACGCCCAGGACCGGTTGGCCGGCCGGGTGGTCAGCGAAGGCATCTCGGTGCGTGGTCTCGAGGAGCTGGTCACGGTCGGCGACCTCTCCGGGGACCAGAAGCCACCGGTGCGGCGCAGCAAGCCCACCGCTCCCGCCCTCGACGACCTGGCCGCCCGGCTCAGCGAGCGCTTCGACACCCGGGTCAAGGTCACCCTCGGCAAGCGCAAGGGCAAGATCACCCTCGAGTTCGCCTCGATCCCGGATCTGGAACGCATCGTCGCGGTCATGGATCCCAAGGACGACCGGCCGATCTGAGCCCCCGCACACCGAATCGCTTTGTCGCCAAGTCGACCTAGCGCTTTGTCGACATAGCGAGAAATCCATCTGTCCCGGCGGCCCGCTCCGCCCTGTGCGCGGAACCGGTCCCGGTCGTGGGCGGACAGGGGGCCCAAATCGCCCCCATGGCGGGTGGGCCAGGCTATTGCAAGATGTCTTTCGAAAGAGTACCTTCCTTCCATGCCGCTCACCAGCCGCCGCGTCCAGGACGCCGCCGCCCTCAAGGCACTCGCCCATCCGCTCCGCGTGGCCCTGCTCGGCGCCCTGGTCACCGAGGGCCCGATGACCGCCACCCAGGCCGCCGAACTGCTCGACGAGAGTCCCTCGAACTGCTCCTGGCACCTGCGCAAGCTCGCCGAGCATGGGTTCGTGCGGGAAGCGCGGGGCTCGGGGTCCGGACGCAACCGCCCGTGGCAGGCCGTCAGCGAGGGTCTGGAGTGGGGAGACCCGGATGATGCCGACGCCTCTTCTGAGCCGGACGCCGCCACCCGGATGGCCGGCGACGCGCTCACCGACGTACTCCTGGAGCGCGAGCTGCAGCGATTCCGCGCCGCCCGCGCCGAGCGGGACCGGGAGCCGAAGCAGTGGCGGGAGGCGACCGGTCTCGTCCAGTCGGCGATGTGGATGACCGCGGAGGAGACCGCGCAGGCCCGGCAGGAGATCCAGGAGGTGCTGATGCGCTACGGCGACCGGTACGCCGACCACGACCGGCGCCCGGAGGGGGCGCGCCTGATCTCGATGGTCGCGTGGCTGGTGCCCTTCGGACCGCATCGTGGGCGGGGCGGCGCGGGACGGGTGGCCCGGTCATGAGGGCCGCGCTGCGCACGCCGGGCTTCAAGCGGCTCTACGCCGGCCTGTGCGCCTCGATGTTCGGCGACTCGCTGATGCTGATCGTGCTGTCGATGTGGGTCAAGTCGCTGACCGGGTCCAACGGTGCGGCCGGCCTGACCTTCCTGTGGCTGACCTTGCCGGCGCTGGTCGGCCCGCTGTTCGGGTATGTCGTGGACCGGATCCCTCGGCGTCCCTTCCTGGTCGCGGCCAACTTCGCCTCGGCGCTGATCGTGCTCCCGCTGCTGCTCGTCCACGACGCCGGAGACGTGTGGCTGATCTACCTGGTCTCGTTCTGCTACGGGGTCTCGTTCGTGGTCATCCCGGCCGCCCTGAACGGCCTGCTCAAGGACATGCTCGCCGAGGAGGCGCTGGTCGAGGCGAACGCCACCTTGTCGGTGACCCGGGAGGCGTGGCGGCTGGTCGGCCCGCTGGCGGGGGCGACCGCGTTCGCGCTCCTCGGCGGCTGGTCGGTGGCCGTCATCGACGCCGCGACGTTCGTGGTGGCTGCTCTGGCGGTGGCGAGCCTGACCGTGCGGGAGGCGCCGCTGGAGCCGGCCTCGCTGCACTGGAGCGCCGAGCTGGTCGCGGGAGCGCGGCACATCCGGGTCACCCCGCTGCTGCTGCACCCGACGCTGGCGGTGGGGATCTGCCTGCTGGTGGTGGGCTTCTCCGAGTCGGCGGTCTACGCGGTGCTCGACGCGTTCGACAAGCCGGTGGAGTTCGTCGGCCCGCTGCTGACCGTCCAGGGCGTGGGCGCGGTGGTCTCCGGCCTGCTGTCCAGCCGGGTGATCAAGCGGGTCGGGGAGCCACGCGCCCTGCTGATCGGCCTGGCGTTCATGGCCGCCGGCCTGCTCGGCGTGGTCGCGTCGACCCGGATCTGGGAGCTGCTGGTGTCCACCGCCGTGCTCGGGGCGGGTCTGCCGATCCTGATCGTCGCCTACAGCACCATGCTGCAACTCCACACCCCGGGCCGGCTGATGGGGCGGGTGAGCACCGCTACCGAGGTGCTCACCACCACCCCGCAGGCGCTCTCGATCGCCACTGGAGCGCTGCTGGTCACGTTGCTGGACTACAGGGTGATCTTCGGTCTGATGGCCGCCGGCACCGTCGCGGGCGCCGTCTACCTGATGGTGGCCCTGCGGGACTCGCTGTCGCCCGCGCTGTCCGGGGAGTCGGCGACCCCGGTCGCCGACCCGGATCCGATCCCGGGATCGGTGCTCGCCGAAGGAGTGGCCGCACCGCTCACCGGCCCGGGCGACTAGCTCCTTCACGCGCAGCCGCCCGCCGCGACCGGTCCCGGGCGTCGAGAGCCTCCGCCTCCTCCATGGTGGGAGCGGAGCCGCCCCGGGACGCCGGCAGCCACCATGATCCGGGCGGCTGCTCGTCGGCGGGATAGGCGTCGATGGTGGCGGCGAGCATCCGCTGCATCACCCCGCGCAGGTGGGAGGTGTCCGCCACCGGGTCCTGCCCGGAGGGATGGAGCGGCTCACCCACGGTGATCGCGACCGTCTTGCCGCGGCTGAAGTCGCGCGGGTGGTCCTTGGTGAGCATCCGCTGGGTCCCCCACAGGATCACCGGCACCAGCGGCGCCCCGCTGTCGGCGGCGAGCCGGGTCGCACCGGTCTTCAGCTGCTTGATCTCGAAGCTGCGCGAGATGGTCGCCTCGGGGAAGATGCCGACCACTTCTCCGGCCGCCAGGTAGCGAAGCGCCTGCTTGTACGACGCGAGGCCGTCGCCGCGGTCCACGTTGATGTGGTGCAGGGACCGCATCAGCGGCCCGACGTACCGGTGGTCGAAGAGCTCTCGCTTGGACATGAAGCGCACCAGCCGCCGCGAGGGGTGGGCGGCGTACCCGCCGAGCACGAAGTCGACGTAGGAGATGTGGTTGACCGCCAGCACCACCGGCCCGGTGGTCGGCACGTGGTGCACGCCGCTCATCGCGAAGCGGAGCCCGAGCGCCCGGAAGCCGGTCTTGGCGATCACGATCACCGGTGGATAGGTCAGGTCGCGCACGTCCCGATCCTCGCACGCGGCATACCATGGCAGGGGTTGCAAGGGTCACCGGCGAGAGGAGTGGCGATGTCGCGTCGGCTCGCCCGGCTCACGCTGGACAACCTCTGCGATCTTCCTGTCGGCTGCCAGTCCTGCCTGTTCTGGGAGCTCGATCCGGTACGCCGTGAGCGTGCGCTGGCTGCCGGGGAGGGTGCCTCGGAGAAGGAAGGCTGGGTCTCCCGCGTGCTGCTGGAGTGGGGATCGTGCGGGCGGGTGGCCTATGTGGACGGCGATCCCGCCGGCTACGTCCTCTATGCGCCCGCGTCGTACCTTCCCGGGTCGCACGCGTTCGCGACCGCGCCGGTCAGCGAGGACGCGGTGCTGCTGGCGACCGCGATGGTCTACCCCGACTACGCCGGGGGTGGGCTCGGCCGAGCGCTGATGCAGGCGGTGGCCAAGGACCTGGTTCAGCGGAACGGCGGCCACAGCACCATACGGGCCATCGAGGCGTTCGGCGACACCCGCAACCGTCGACGCCGGGGTTCGGCGACCTACGGCGGGTGCGTCCTGCCGACCGACTACCTGCTGGGGGTCGGGTTCAAGACCCACCGTGCGCACCCGCGGAATCCGCGAATGCGCATGGAGCTGCGCTCGGTGATCAGCTGGCGCGACGAGGTGGAGGCGGCGCTGGAGAAGCTGCTCGGCGTGGTGCGCCCGCCGGGCGTTCCCGGACCCGCGCCCACGGGCCGCTCCACCCTGCGATAACCCAGCGGGGGGCCGCTGGCTACTGGATGAAGTCGCTGAGCTCGTTCAGCAGCGCAGCCTTCGGCTTCGCGCCGACGATCTGCTTGACGATCTCGCCGTTCTGGTAGACGTTCAGCGTCGGGATCCCGGTGACCCGGTAGTTCGCCGGGGTGATCGGGTTCTCGTCGACGTTCATCTTCACGAAGTCCAGCGAGTCGCCGTGTGCGGCCTGGATCTCGGCGAGGATCGGCGAGACCTGCCGGCACGGACCGCACCACTCGGCCCAGAAGTCCACCAGGACCGGCTTGTCGGACTTGAGCACGACGCTCTCGAAGTCGGCGTCGGTGACTGCTTGCATCTCTGCCACGGGGGCTCCTCTGTATCGGTCTGGCGGGGCGGTCGTGCTGGTGCTCGGGTCGTCGTAGGTCGACTAGTGCCCGGTTCAACACCGTCCCGGGGACAGAATGTTCCCGACTCACACGCCGGTGGTCGCCGGCTCGGGGTCGGCGTGTGTCTCGGCGTGTGTCTCTGCTTGGGTCTCGTCGGCCGAGCCGGCGCTGGACGCCTCGTGCTCGCGGGCAGCCAGGTAGCGCTCGGCGTCCAGGGCGGCGGCGCACCCGGTGCCGGCCGCCGTGACCGCCTGCCGGTAGTGGTGGTCGACCAGGTCGCCGCACGCGAACACCCCGGCCAGGTTGGTGCGGGTGGACGGCTGCTCGACGAGCACGTAGCCGTCCTCGTCGAGGTCCACCTGCCCGGTGAGCAGCTCCGAGCGCGGGTCGTGGCCGATCGCGATGAACAGGCCGGTGACCGGCAGCTCACGCGTGCTGCCGTCGCGGGTGTCGACCAGGGTGAGCCCGGTCAGCGCGTCCTCGCCGTGGATCGTGTGCACGGCGCTGTTCCAGGCGAACTCGATCTTCGGGTCGGCGAACGCCCGCTCCTGCATGATCGCCGACGCGCGCAGCTCGTCGCGGCGGTGCACCAGCGTCACCTTGCTCGCGAACCGGGACAGGAACGTGGCCTCCTCGATCGCCGAGTCGCCGCCGCCGACGACGGCGATGTGCTGGTCGCGGAAGAAGAACCCGTCGCAGGTGGCGCACCAGCTCACGCCGTGCCCGGAGAGGCGGTCCTCGCCGGGGAGCCCGAGGCGGCGGTAGCCCGAGCCGGTGGCGAGGATCACCGCATGGGCACGGTGGGTGTTGCCCGACCCGTCGGTGACGGTCTTGACCGGACCGGTCAGGTCGGCCGCGGTGACGTCGTCGGCGACCAGCTCTGCCCCGAACCGCTCCGCCTGTGCCCGCATTTCGTCCATCAGGGCGGGCCCCATGATGCCGTCGCGGAATCCGGGGAAGTTCTCCACCTCGGTGGTGTTCATCAGGGCCCCGCCTGCGGTCACGGCGCCCTCGAACACCAGCGGCGCGAGGTTCGCGCGCGCGGCGTACAGGGCCGCGGTGTAGCCGGCCGGGCCGGAGCCGATGATGATCAGTGTGCGGGGGTCCGAACCTGCTGTGGCGGTCGTCGACATCGTCTGTCGGTCTCTCCTGGAAATGGGGGGCTGTGCACTCGGCACAACCGATCCTACGGGCCGGATCTTCCCGGAGCCGCCCAGCCCGCTCCGGGCATCGTGGTCACCGGGCCGGCTGGACCGCGTGCGCCGGGAGCGTGGTGCCGGCCACCGGCACGGTCGGGTCGTCACAGGAGTACACCTGCGCCACTCGGGTGCCGCCTTGCGGAGCGCGCAGGACGAGGGTGACCGGCCGACCGTCCAGGAGCGCGCCCACCGCCTTGTCCCGGCCGGCGAGTGCCGGGGTCGCACAGCCAGCGGCGGGGAAGCCTCCGGTGGGTGCGTCGGAGGGCGCGCCGGCGGGGGTCCGGCCCCGGTCGAGCAGCGAGGCATGGTCCAGGTAGCCGCGTACGTCGTGCCGCAAGGTGGCGCGGTGCAGGACCACCACGGGGCCACGAGCCGCCTCGCCGTGGGTGGCCTGCGGACCGGCCCGGCCCGCGTCCGGTGCGGAGGCCGCCGAGTTCGCCGACCCACCTCCTGCTCCACCGGCCTTCGCCTGCGACTGGGCGGCGCTTCCGGACGAGGTGGACAGCGTGCTGCCGGACGTGATCTGGCGGACCAGGAAGCCGCCCCCGACCACCACCACGACGACGGCTGCGGCGGCCAGGACGGCCTGGGGCCACCGGCGCCGGGCCGGCTCCGGTGGGGCCGCGGGACGCGCACCCTGGCCCTCGCCGTCGCGGGCACGCTCCGCGGCGAGCTCGGCCAGTCTGCTGTCGAGGCGGTCGACGACCTCGGGAGGGACCGGGTCGTGCGAAGCGCGCGCGTCGGCGAGCGCACGGCGTACCTGCTCCTCCTGCTCCGGGGTCACGAACCCTCACCTCCTCGCTCACGGGTCACTGGTGCGACGTGCGGGCCGTCCTGGGGGTTCCCGGGAGGCGGCCCCCACTCGGCCAGCAGCGGCGCCAGCCGGGCACGCCCCCTCGAGCAGCGGCTCTTCACGGTGCCCTCGGCGCACTCCAGGATCGCCGCGGCCTCGGCCACCGAGTAGCCCTCCATGTCGACCAGCACGAGTGCGGCCCGCTGGTCCTCGGGCAGGGTCGCCAGCGCACCGCGCACCATCTGCCGGCGCTCGCGGGCCAGCGCGGCCTCGTCGGGCGCGGTGGTGACGGACGTGCTGGCGGTGCCGTCGGGCAGCAGGGGGAGGCCGCTCTGCTCGGCGTCCTCGGGGAGCGGCTCGGCCAGTCGCACCGTGCGCCGCCGGATCCGGTCCAGGCAGGCGTTCACGACGATCCGGTGCAGCCAGGTGGTCACCGCTGCGTCCCCGCGGAAGGAACCGGCCCGCCGGAACGCGTTGACCATCGCGTCCTGCAGGGCGTCCGCGGCCTCCTCGGGGTCGCCGACGGTGCCCAGCGCCACCGCCCAGAGCCGGCTGCGGTGACGGGCGAAGAGCACCCCGAACGCCTCCGCGTCTCCGGCGACGTGAGCGGCGAGCAGCGCCCTGTCGTCGTGGCCTGCGCTGTCGCTGGTCTGGTCGGCCCGCTCGCCGGTGGGATCCGTCGGAGGACCTGCAGTGATCATCGGGAGCTCGTCGAGGCGATCAGGGGGAGGTGACGTCGATCTCGGCTACCCGGCCGCGGTAGCCGTCGGAGTAGGCCGGCAGCGAGGTCAGCCAGACGACCAGGTAGCGGGTCTGCACCGACTGGTCGAGCTTCAACGTGACGTGGTTGCCGGCCGAGTCGTCCTGCGCCACGGTCTGAAGACCGTCGGTGGTCGACGGGGGGCTGGTGGCGTCCTGAGCGGCCAGGATCTGCACGCCCGTGGGCGAGCCCTCCAACGTGAGCGAGACCTTGCCGACCTTCTTGGGCGCTCCCAGATCGACGATCAGCCCGACGCCGCTCTTGAGCCCGCCCAGCTTCGGGTTGCCGAAGTACGTGACGGTGTTCCAGGCCGTCGAGGGGTCGCCGTCGGTCGCCAGGTGCGCCTGGTCCGGGTGCTCACGCGGGGGGTTGCCCTGCGGGTCGAAGTCGGTGACCGACTTGATGTCGATCGGGGTCGGGGTGGCCGGTGGCGGGCTCTTGTCGTGGGCCGACGCGACCGGCGGCTCGTCCGGTCCGGACCCGCGCCCGAGGTTGAAGGCGACGATGATGCCGATGATGAGCGCGACGCAGCCGGCGACGACCACCGCGAGCCGCATCCAGCTGCGTCCCGGCGGGTCGTCCTGCCAGCTGCTGGTGCCCCACTCGTCCTCGTCCTCGGTCTCGACGTCGGTGGCGTCCGGGCCCCACGTGTCGGGGAGTACGCCGTTGCCGGCACCGGTGCTGCGTGGCTCGGCCGCCGCGGCCGCGCTGGGACCGGGCGCGAACAGCGGCTTGGGCTCCGGCTCGGGCAGCTCCGGCGGGGGCGGGGGTGCCTCACGCTCGCCGTCCCTCTGGCGTCCCGGCGTGCCGGGCAATCCCTTCGAGGCCGCACCGGACACCCAGCCGACGCCGGTGGACTCGTCGAAGAAGACCGGGGTGCCCGCCTGCGTCTCCTCGGCCGCGTCGCTGTCGTCGCCGTCCTCTGTGGCGCTGTCCTCGGTCTCGTCGGCCTCGGCTGCAGCACCCGCGGCTCCGGCCGGACCTGGATGCAGTTGGGTCGGCGCGCCCGCCTCGTGATACGGCTCGCGGTCGTCGAGCAGGTTGGTCTGCTCGTAGCCCATCTGCGTCGAGCCGGTCGGGTCGCCGATGTAGTCGGCGAGTGCGGCGTAGATCTCGTGCGCGGTCTCGATCGGCGTCTGGTGGCCGTTGGGGGTCAGCACCCGGTCGCAGATCGCGTCGAGCGGGCGGGGCACGCCCGCGCGCACCTGCCGCGGACGCAGCGCCCTGCCGTGCTCGCTGGGGGCCGCCGGCACCATCGACCCGGTGGTGCCCGGCCACTTGCCGACCAGACAGGCGTACAGCAGCGCGGCGAGGTTCAGCACGTCGGCCTCGTGCTCGTCGACCGGGTCCCCGCCGGTGACCCGGGTGTGTCCACGGCCGCGCAGCACCGCGTCGACCACGAAGCCGATCAGCTTGACCGACCCGGCCTCGGTGATCATCACGTTCTCGGGCAGCAGCCGGCCGTGCGCGACGCCGTGCCGATGGGCAGTGGTGATCGCCTCGGCCGCCTCCTTGACGACCCAGGCAGCCCGCCGCGGGGACAGCGGCCCTTCCTCGTGCAGGATCCGGTCCAGGGACATGCCCGAGCCCCACTCGTTGACGACGTACACGACGCCGTCCTCGTGTGCCGCGTCGAGCACGCGCAGCAGGTGCGTGTCGGTGACGGTTGCCGACGTGCGCGCGGCCGACAGCAGGGCTTCGGCGCGCGCATCGTCGTCGGAGATGACGTGCACCGCGACGCGCCGAGCCAGCGTCTGGTCGATTGCGAGCCAGAAGCGGGCACCGCCGGTCTCATCGAGCAGGTCCTCGAGGGTGAAACGGCCGGCCAGCACGGTCCCCGGGCCTATCGATGTGTCAGCCACGGCCCTCCTCCCCGGGGTTGCCACCATGTCCGAAACTACACAATAAGTGTCCACCGGTCGCCGGGATCATGCGCGCCGCAGCCGGGTGGTCACCAACGCCGTGATGCCGCTGACCTCGGTGATCCGCAGCAGCCGGGCCAGCGCGACGAAGACCGTGAGGTCCACCACGCCCGCGAGCACGAGGACGGCGAGCGAGTGCCACTTGCCGGCCGGCGGCGCCCACGCCAGTCCGAGCCCGTACTTGGCCGCCCACGCGGCGAGCGCGGCGAGCGCGGCCGCGGGCACCACACGCGCCCCGAAGCGCAGCAGCCGCGGAGTCTCCAGGCCGCCCAGCGCTCGGCGCAGCAGCAGGTAGGACAGCACCGCCCCGACCACGTAGGAGCCGGCGAACGCCAGCACCAGGCCAGGCGAGGTGTCGGCGGCCGAGGACAGGTCGGTGAGCACGATCGCGAGCGCGATGTTGGTGGCCGCCACCGCGCACTGCACCCAGAACACCAGCCGGTTGCGCTCGAGGGCGTAGAACCCACGCAGCATCAGGTAGTGGGTGGTGAACAGCACGAGCCCTGGCCCGAACAGCACCAGTGAGGAGGCGAAGTCGTCGATGCTGCGCCGCGCGGCGCCGTACCCCAGCGTGATCGCGCACAGGTCCAAGGCGATCACCGGGAGCAGCAGCACGAACGGCACGATCAGGGCGTACGACGTGCGCAGCGACGACGCGACTGTCCGGGCCACCCCGGCGAGGTCGGCGTCCGCGGCGCGGGCGGACAGCTGCGGCAGCATCGCGGTGGCCAGCGAGACGGTGACCACCGAGTGCGGCACCATGATCAGCAGGTAGGCGTTGGAGTACACCGTGAACCCGGTGCCGTGGGTGCTCGCCGACGCACACGCACCGGCGGCGGCCGCCGTGGCGGTGCCGCTGGAGGCGATGTGCACCACGACCGTGAACGCCACCTGGTTGACCACCACGAACAGCACCGTCCACACGCCGAGCCGCAGGGTGTGACCGAGACCAGTGCCACGGAAGTCGAAGCGCGGACGGAACCGGAACCCGGCCCTGCGCAGGTAGGGGACGAGCACGGCAAGCTGCACCGCGATCCCCACCGTCGAGCCGATGCCGAGCAGCAGCTCCTGGCCGTTGCTGTACCCGGCGCACCGCTGGGCGTGGTAGGCGGGCCCGAAGACGGCGAGGTAGGAGCCGAGCACCGCCACCGACACCAGGTTGTTCGCGATCGGAGCCCACATCATCGGACCGAAGCTGCCCCGGGTGTTGAGCACCTGCCCGACCAGCACGAACATGCCGTAGAAGAACACCTGCGGCAGGCAGTAGCGGGCGAAGGCGATCGCGGACTCGCGCTGCGCCGCGAGCTCGGGGGTGAAGTAGGACCCGTCCAGGAACAGGTGCATCAGCAGTGGCGCTGCAACGACCAGCACCACCGTCACTCCGGCCAGGAACAGCCCGGCGAGCGTGATGACCCGGTTGGTGTAGCCCTCGCCCTCGTCGGCGTCGTGCTTCATCGCCCGCACCAGCTGCGGCACGAGGACCGCGTTGAACACGCCTCCGGCGAGCAGGATGTAGAGCATGTTCGGGATCGTGTTGGCGATCGTGAACACGTCGGCGTGAAGCTGGGCGCCGATCGCCGCGACCAGCAGCGCGCCTCGCACCAGACCGCTCAGCCGGGACACCACGGTGCCGACCGCCATCACCGCGCTCGAGCCGAGGATGCCCGGCTCGTCCGCAGTCGTGCTGGTCACGAATCGTGTCCTTCCACGAGCCGGCGGCGACTCGAGGCCCGGAAGTTCCGCCACCGGCGCCAGAGCCGGATCGAGATGGCGACGAGCAACACCGCGCCGCCGACACCCATGATCACCCAGATCAGGGTCCCGACCTGGCTGGTGCGCACGTTGAAATGCGCGAAGCTGCCGATCTTCTTGCCATTGGCGTTGGTCGCCGCCAACGTGACCGCGTGCACGCCGATCTGGCTCGAGCTGGCCTTCAGGCGGACGGAGGCACGCCGTCCCGGCCCGATGTCGACCGGATCGGGGACCGTGATCTTCATGCCGGGGGTGATCGTCTCCGGCTCCACGCCTACCGTGACGGCCCGGTCGAGCCCGTTGACGAGCGTGATCTGGATCGGTCCGTTCTGGCTGGACATCATCACGAACGGGGGCCCGTCGATGCGTACCTCGCGCATCCGGTTCTCGACGTACCTGCTGGTGTTGTCGACCCGCGCCAGAGCCCGGCGCGGGTGCGCGCGCACGTACTGCGACGAGGCGAGCAGGGCGGTGCCGTTCAGGGTGTCCGCGGCGTGGTCGGGTCCGGTGATCAGCCCCGAGTAAACGGCCGCGGTGTGGATCAGCTCACGGCTGGCGCGCAGGTTGGCCACGGGCAGCTGGCGCCGACGGTCCGCCTTCGAGTAGGCCGGTGCGGGCGCTTGCTCGACGCTGGTGCCTCCGCCGACGTGACCGGGGCCGGAAGTGGCAGCCGAGGACGCCGCCGAGGGCAGGTCGATCATCTGCAGCCACGGCACCGCGAGCCCGCCGAAGAAGTCTGCCGCAGACCAGTCCCTTCCCGGGTCCCAGAACGGCGGAGTGCTGACCACCAGCGGTGCCTCGGCTTGCGGGGACATCGCGTGCAGGGCCGCCTCGCTGAGGATCCGCTGGCGCATCGCGAGTGGGTCGTGCGCCCTGATCGGTGCCGGCCCGCCGGAGCCGGCGCCGGTGTCGGAGAGCACCGCCGATGCCCCGGCTGCGGTGCGCACCACCGGTTCCGCCGCGTCAGGGAACGCACTGTCGGCCAGCAGCACCGACACGGTCGCGTCGATGCGGCGCAACGCGGCGGCAGGCAGGTGACCGTCGTCGGGCGCCACGACCGGGTCCGCGCTCATCCCGGCGTTCGTGATGGTCGCCTCGCTCAGCTTCACCGCCCGGTCGTAGAGGCCGCGGAACCTCTCGCTGCCGAGCACAGCGGCCACGTCGAGGTCTCCGTACGGGAGGCTGAGCACGGTGTGGGAGGGCGCCTGGCTGCGCAGCGCCGCCAGCCAGGTCACCGCGTGCCGCTCCGCGGGCGTGGGCCGCGGTGATCCGGAGCCGGCCGGAGTGGGCGTCGAGCTGGCACCCGGGGTGGGCTCCGGACTCGGGCTCGGAGACCCGGAGCTGCTGGAGCCGGGGCTGGGCGTTGCGGTAGCGGACCCTCCGACGACCTCCTCGGCCAGCGGCGGGTTGCCTTCCGACATCGACTCCGCGGCCGCGACGACGGCGGGGTCGAGCACCCAGGTCAACGGCTGGTCGGCGGTCGCACTGAGGTTCACCAGCCGGGAGAGCCGCCCGTCGGCGCGCAGGGTGTGCCGCCACCGGCGTACGTCGAGAAGCTGGCCGGTGCGCGAGCGGTGCACCTGCTCCTCGATCCGCAGCACGAGGGCCAGGCGGGTGGTCGGCGGATGCTTGCCGACCAGCGGCATGAACGTGCGGGCACGCCCGTCCGCCACGTTGTCGCGCAGTCCGTCCTGGCTGGTGCCCAGCACGTGCACGGCCATCCAGTACACCCCGGGATCACCGCTGACCTGCAGGTCGCGGCGGCGCACCGAGAGGGAGTACGTCGTGCTCTCGCCGGGCGCGAGGTCGCCGACCTCGTCGTACAGGCCGGGGGAGCTGAGCCGTGTCCCGATGACCGTGTGGGGGTCGGTGCGGCTCGCGGTCTCGAGGTCGTCGGCGTGGGTGATCGGTGAGGACGAGGTGACCAGGAACACCTGCAGGGTGCTCCAGGACTCGTCGGAGGTGTTGGTCACGGTGCCGGTGACGTTGATGCGCTGCCCGCCCCGCTGCGGCATCGTCGACGGCGTCAACGTCCGGATCGACACCCGCAGCGGCGCCTTGGCGGTGTCCTTGCTGTCCGCGGACGCGGCGGGCCCACTCACCGGGCCGAGCAGCGCCAGTCCGCTCCCGACGACCGCCGCGGCCACGAGGCACAGGCCGCGTCGGCGAAGGAGGGGGCGGATCACACCGAAAGGCTAACGGGATGGGTGCTGGCATAGAGTCTCCTGCCGTGCCCGAGCCGCCCGACAGCTTCGATGACGACGCCGACCGCTCCGGTGCGCCCGAGCAGCCTCCGCCGGACATGAGCCGGGTGCAGGAGAATGCCGTCGCCGAGCTGCTGCGCATCGCCCCGGTGATCGACGAGCTCGGCGAGCGCTTCGTCGCCGCGGGGGAGCAGATCGCGCTGGTCGGCGGTCCGGTGCGCGACGCGATGCTGGACCGGGTGCACAACGACCTGGACTTCACCACCTCCGCACGTCCCGAGGTCACCGACCGGCTGCTGCACGGCTGGGCGGACGCGGTGTGGGACATGGGGCGCGCCTACGGCACAATCGGGGCCCGCAAGGGCGACTACGAGGTGGAGATCACCACCTACCGCTCCGAGTCCTACGACCCCGCCTCCCGCAAGCCGGACGTGGAGTACGGCGACTCGCTGACCGGCGACCTGGGCCGCCGCGACTTCACCGTCAACGCGATGGCGGTGACGCTTCCCGCGCGCGAGCTCGTCGACCCTTTCGGCGGGATCGCGGACCTGGCCCGGCAGCTGCTGATCACCCCGGGCCGCCCGGAGGACTCCTTCTCAGACGACCCGCTGCGGATGATGCGCGCCGCCCGGTTCAGCGCCCAGCTCGGCTTCGAGGTCGACCCGGCGGTCGTCGCAGCCATGACCGCGATGGCCGACCGGTTGGTGAACGTCGTCTCCGCCGAACGGATCCGCGACGAACTGGTCAAGCTGGTGCTGGCGCCGTACCCACGCCGGGGGCTGTCCCTGCTGGTGCGCACCGGGCTCGCGCAGCGGGTGCTTCCGGAGCTGCCGGCGCTGGCGCTCGAGCGCGACGAGCACCACCGGCACAAGGACGTGTACGAGCACACCCTCACCGTGCTCGAGCAGTCGATCGCGCTCGAGGACCGGCTCGGTGGGCCGGACTTCGTCTCCCGGTTCGCCGCGCTCATGCACGACGTCGGCAAGCCGCGCACGCGCCGGTTCTCCGGGGACGGCACGGTGACCTTCCACCACCACGACGTGGTCGGGGCCAAGATGACGCGCAAGCGGATGCGTGAGCTGCGCTTCCCCGGCACCGACATCGACGCGGTGGCGAAGCTGGTGGAGCTGCACCTTCGTTTCCACGGGTACGGCTCCGGCGAGTGGACCGACTCGGCAGTACGCCGCTACGTGCGCGACGCGGGCGACCAGCTGGACCGGCTGCACGTGCTGACCCGCGCGGACTGCACCACCCGCAACTGGCGCAAGGCCGAGCGGCTGTGGCGCACCTACGACGAGATCGAGGCCCGCATCGCCCGGCTCGCCGAGGAGGAGGAGCTGGCCGCGATCCGGCCCGACCTGGATGGCAACCAGATCATGGAGATCCTCGGTATCGGACCGGGCCGCGAGGTCGGCCAGGCCTACCGGTTCCTGCTCGACCTGCGGATGGACCGAGGCCCGTTGCCGCCCGAAGACGCCGAGGCTGCCTTGCGCGCCTGGTGGGCGGCCCGCGTGTAGCCCATGTCCCGCTGGTCCGGGCTGGCCCGGGCTGGCCCGGGTCTGCGTGCGCTAGCGTTCTTCGTCGGCGGGCCCCGGCTTCTCGGCGCGTTCGCCGCCGGTCGCGCAGCTCGGCGCCGAGTCGTTGTCGGCCGGCGCGTCCGCCTCGCCTGGCTGGTTCGCTCGGCCGCGCAACACCTCGACGACTCGTGTCAACAGTCCCATCGCTGACCTCCTCTGAAGGCTTGCTCCATCCCCAGTGCCCCTCCGGACGCACCCGACACGTGGCGCATGCTCGGCTCGAACGGGCCGGCGAGGGAGCGGCCTATCCTTCCGGCATGAAGAGTGAGCTGTTCGACCAGGCCAACCTCGAGGTCGAGGGGCAGCGGTTCTCGCTGCAGAATCCCCAGTTGCTGCGGGTCGCGCTCGGCGATGACGTGCTGGCCGTCAAGGGGGCGATGGTCGCCTATCAGGGGCAGGTCCGCTTCGACCACGAGAAGGCCGGCGGGGTGGGCAAACTGCTGAAGAAGATGGTCACCAACGAGGACATGCCGCTGATGCGGGTGTCCGGTCAGGGCGAGGTCTTCTTCGCCAAGGAGGCCGGGCACGTCTTCCTGGTCCAGCTCGACGGCGACGCGATCAGCGTGAACGGGCACAACCTGCTCGCGTTCGACGCGTCGATGTCGTGGGACATCAACCGGGTCAAGGGCGCCGGCATGATGGCGGGCGGGCTGTTCAACACGACGGTGACCGGTACCGGCACCGCTGCCCTGTGCGCCGTCGGCACGCCTGTGGTTCTCGACTGTTCTCAGCAGCCGACCTTCGTCGACGTACAAGCCTGCGTCGCGTGGTCGGCCGGACTGACGCCCAACGTCGTATCGAGCATGAACGTGAAGTCGATGCTGCGTGGCGGGTCCGGAGAGGCGTTCCAGTACGCCTTCCACGGTCCCGGCTTCGTGGTGGTCCAGCCGAGCGAGTGGTCGCAGGCGGCCGCGCAGGCGGGACAGAAGAGCTCCGGCGGCGGGCTGATCGGCGATCTGATCGGTTCCTGACCGACCACTGTCGACACGATCGCTCCGCGCTCATGCCCACAGGCACGCCTTCCGGCTCGGAGTGGTGCCTCAAGACATGACCGCGCGGGTCGCGGGCCGGTGGGTGGTCACCGCGGCGTACCACACGGCCGTCGCCGCGTAGCCGACCGCGATCAGCGCGAGCACCGGGTAGGACTTCCCGGTCACCGGCAGCACCGCCGCGCCGACGGCGGCCGCTGCCACGAACGCGACGTTGAACAGCACGTCGTACAGCGCGAACACCCGCCCGCGGAACGCGTCGTCGACGTTGGCCTGGACCAGGGTGTCCACGCAGATCTTGACGCCCTGGCTGGCCAGCCCGAGGAAGAACGCCGCGACCAGCAGCGTGGGGACGGTGTAGAACGCGCCGGGGAAGACCTCGGTGACCGCGGCGGCGGCCAGCAGCAGCACCACCCACGGCCGCGAGCCGAACCGGTCGGTGACCACGGGGGTCACCACCGCGGCGGCGAAGAACCCGACGCCGCTGACCAGCACGGCCACCGACAGCCCCGCGAGTGCGGCGTCCACCTCGCCGGGGCCGTGGAAGTAGTTGCGGTAGAGCAGGATCAGGGCGACCGTCGAGATGCCGTAGCAGAACCGGTGCACCCCGATCGCCGTCAGCGCGTACGCCGCCCTCCGCCGGGAGGCCAGGTGGCGGAGGCCGTCGACCAGCCCGACGGCGACGTTGCGCAGCGCCTCACGCAGCCCGGGCCGCTCGGCCCGCTTGTCGGGACCGAGCATGCCCCTCGGAATGCGCAGCGCGGCAGCCCCGGCCACCCCGAACAGCACCGCCGCGGTCGCGAGCACGCCCACGTCGCCGTTCACCCCGGCCGCGGACCACAGCGTGCGGGCCACGGTGCCGATGCCGAGCCCGACCAGGTAGGCGATCGTCCCGGCGGTGGGAGTCAGCGAGTTGGCGGTGTAGAGCTCCTCGGGCTCGACCACGTGCGGCAGCGCCGCCGACAGGCCGGCGAGCAAAAACCGGTTCACCGACAGGCAGAGCAGGATCAGCCCGAACAGCGGCGCCCCGCGCACGTCGACGTGCACGACGTACGCCAGCAGACCGACGAACCCGACCCGCACGAAGTTGGACCAGGCCAGCACCTGGCGACGCGACCACCGGTCCAGGAAGACCCCGACGAACGGGCCGAGAACGCTGTAGGGCAGCAGCACCACCGCCAGCGCGGTCGCGATCGCCTGCGGGGTCGCCGCCTTCTCGGGGGAGAAGACGATGTAGGCGGCCAGCGCCACCTGGAACACGCCGTCGGTGAACTGGCTGGCCACCCGGACCGTGAACAGCCGGCGGAACCACGTCCCCCGCAGCAGGTGGATCAGATGCCGAAGGGCAGTCACGCCGCATGTTTACCAGGGCACCATGGGAAACTTCCCCCGCCCATGGTGAGTTCCCCGTGGGGAGCGGCAGATTACCAGGGTGGCCTGGTAAACAGGCGGGGCGGCGGGATCCGGCCTAGCGGTCGACCTCGCCGCGGATGAACGCCTCCAGCCGGGCCCGGCCCTGGTCGTCGGGCATCTGCACCGGCGGGGACTTCATCAGGTACGTCGAGGCCGACAGGATCGGCCCGCCGATGCCCCGGTCGAGGGCGATCTTCGCGGCGCGGACCGCGTCGATGATGATGCCGGCGCTGTTCGGGGAGTCCCAGACCTCGAGCTTGTACTCCATGTTCAGCGGCACGTCGCCGAAGGCACGGCCCTCGAGCCGGACGTAGGCCCACTTGCGGTCGTCGAGCCACTGCACGTAGTCCGACGGGCCGATGTGCACGTTGCGGCTGCCGATGTCGTGCGACATGTTCGAGGTGACCGACTGGGTCTTGGAGATCTTCTTCGACTCCAGCCGCTCGCGCTCGAGCATGTTCTTGAAGTCCATGTTGCCGCCCACGTTGAGCTGGTAGGTGCGGTCGAGCACCACTCCGCGCTCCTCGAACAGCCGCGCGAGCACCCGGTGGGTGATCGTCGCGCCGACCTGCGACTTGATGTCGTCGCCGACGATCGGCACGCCCGCCTTCTCGAACTTCTCGGCCCAAGCGGGGTCGGAGGCGATGAACACCGGCAGCGCGTTCACGAACGCCACCCCGGCGTCGATCGCGCACTGGGCGTAGAACTTGTCGGCCTGCTCCGAGCCGACCGGCAGGTAGGACACGAGTACGTCGGCCCGCGCCTCCTTCAGCGCCGCGACCACGTCGACCGGGTCCCCGTCGGCCTCCTCGATCGTCTCCCTGTAGTACTTGCCGAGACCGTCGAGGGTGTGCCCGCGCTGCACGGTCACCCCGAGCGGCGGCACCTCGGTGATCTTGATGGTGTTGTTCTCCGAGGCGCGCGTGGCCTCGGACAGGTCGAAGCCGACCTTCTTGGCGTCCACGTCGAACGCCGCGACGAACTCCACGTCGCCGACGTGGTACTCGCCGAACTCCACGTGCATGAGCCCCGGCACGGAACTGGTCGGATCCGCGGACCGGTAGTACTCCACGCCCTGGATCAGCGAGGTCGCGCAGTTGCCCACGCCCACGATTGCTACTCGAACCGAACCCATCGGGTCTCTCCTTGGTGTTCTCAGTGTTGTCGCTGTCTTCGTTGTCATCGCTCTGCTTGCTGTGCTGTTCACGTTGTCGGCGGGTGCGAGGCGTGCTCGGCGTCGATCAGCTCCGAGAGCCAGCGCACCTCGCGCTGCACCGACTCCACGCCGTGTCGCTGCAGCTCGGTGGCGTAGCGGTCCATCTGCTTCTGGGTGCGGTCGAGCTGTCCCTGCACCCGTGCCAGCCGCTCCTCCAGCCGGGTGCGGCGTCCCTCGAGGATGCGCAGCCGGATACCAATGTCGGTGCGGGAGAAGAATGCGAAGCGCACGTCGAAGTTGTCGTCCTCCCAGGCCGACGGACCGGCGTCGGTCATCAGCTGGGTGAACCGCTCGTCGCCGGCCGGCGTCAGCTCGTAGACGATCCGCTGCCGGCGCGCCCCTGCCCCCGGCTCGGCGGGGGTGACGTGCTCGGCGATCCAGCCGGCCCGCAGCATCTTCTTCAGGGCCGGATAGAGCGAGCCGTAGGACAGCAGCCGTCCCCAGCCGAGCACTCCGTTGACCTGCTTGCGCAGCTCGTAGCCGTGCATCGGCGACTCGTGCAGCAGTCCGAGGACTGCGAACTCGAGCGTCTCGCCGCGACGGGTCACGGGGCTGCCACCTTCCTGGTACGTCGGGCCTGCGGGTTTCCCGGGGCTGCGGCCGGGTACTCTGCCGCCGGGCCATGGCCGGCTATCGCCACAACCTATCGCAATGATATATCACCTCAAGGCGCGTGGGCACCAGCCGGACACCGGCCCGGGCCCGGCGGCGGAGCCTGTCGAGACGCCACCACGTACTCTGTGCGAGGCGCCGCCGGCGTCCGCACGAGTCCCGATCCCCGCACTGGAGATTCAGCGAGTGCCAGCGAGAGTGCAGCAGGAATGCAGAGTGAGTGCCCGTGAGTGACCGCAACAACGGCCCGTCGGGCAACGGTGGCAACCGGCCCCCGGGGCGGAGGAGGTCCCAGCCCGGCGCACGCAAGCGCACCACCGGCAAGCAGGGCACGGGTGCCAACCGGGCGAAGGGCAAGAAGAAGCCGAGGTCGAGCTGGCCGCGCCGGATCGTCAAGTGGGGCCTGCTGTCGATCCTGGCGCTGTTCATCATCGGCTGCGCGGCGTTCGCCTACGGCTACACCACCACCTCGATCCCCAACCCCAACAAGGACTTCCAGGCGCAGACCACCCTGATCTACTACAAGGACGGCCACCATGTCCTGGGCAAGCTCGCCACCCAGAACCGCACCAGCATCCCGCTCTCGGAGGTCCCCAAGAGCGTGCAGGACGCGGTGATCGCCGCGGAGGACCGCACCTTCTACACCAACAAGGGCATCGACCCGAAGGGCATCGTGCGGGCGGCCTTCAACAACGCCCAGGGCAACGCCACCCAGGGCGCCTCGACGATCACCCAGCAGTACGTCAAGGTGCTCTACCTGTCCCAGGAGCGCACCTGGACCCGCAAGATCAAGGAAGCGTTCCTGTCGCTGAAGATCCAGCGCCAGCAGTCCAAGCAGCAGATCCTGCAGGGCTACCTGAACACGATCTACTTCGGCCGCGGCGCCTACGGGATCCAGGCGGCTGCGCAGGCCTACTTCAACGTCGACGCCAAGGATCTCGGCGTCAAGCAGGCGGCAGCGCTGGCGGCGATCCTGAACTCGCCGGGCAACCTCGACCCGGCGGAGGGCAAGGGCAACCGGGAGCGGCTGATCGGGCGCTACCAGTACGTCTTGCAAGGCATGGCCGCCATGCACAACCTGTCCAAGACGGATGCGATCCGCTACCAGGCGCACCTGCCGAAGTTCCCGAAGATCCCGCAGAGCTCCGACTACGCAGGCCAGAAGGGCTACATGCTCAACATGGTCAAGCACGAGCTCGAGGCGGACGGGTTCAGCGACGCCGAGATCGAGGGCGGCGGGCTGCGCGTCACCACCACGTTCACCCGCGGCGCGATGCACGCCGCGATCAAGGCGGTCCACGACCGGCGGCCCAAACACCTGAAGGGACTGCACGTCGCGGTCGCCGAGGTGGATCCGCAGACGGGCGGGCTCAAGGGGTTCTATGCCGGGCAGGACTACCTGAAGTCCAACGGCGCGATCAACTGGGCGAAGGCCGGCGGGGCACCCGGCTCTTCGTTCAAGCCGTACGCGCTCGCCGCCGCGATCGAGGACGGCTACTCGTTGAAGAGCACCTTCCAGGGCAACTCGCCGTACGTGTTCCCCAACGGCAAGAAGGTCGTCAACGAGGGGCCCAACGGCGGCAACGACTACGGCGCGAGGATCAGCCTCACCAAGGCCACCGAGGAGTCGGTCAACACCGCGTTCGTGGACATGACCGTGTCGATGAAGGACGGCCCGCAGAAGATCCTCGACGAGGCCGTGCAGATGGGCATCCCCCGAGACACTCCCGGCCTCGAGCCGACGTCGGGCATCTCGCTCGGCTCGGCGACGATCAGCCCGATCGACATGGCCAACGCCTACGGCACGATCGCCGACGGCGGCAATGCCAAGGACTGGTTCGTGGTGCGCAAGGTCACCGACGCCGCCGGCGCCACCCGGTTCGACCACGACCTGAAGACCACCCAGGCGGTGCCCAACGACGTCGACCGCGACGTGAGCTACGCGCTGCAGCAGGTGGTCCAGCACGGCACCGGCACCAACGCGCAGGCGCTCGGACGACCGGCGGCCGGCAAGACCGGGACCGCCACCAACGCCGACGGCAACGTGTCCTCCTCCTGGTTCGTCGGGTACACCCCCCAGCTGGCCACCGCGGTGATGTACGTCCGCGGCGACGGCAACGCGAACCTGTCCTGCACCAACCCCAACGGGAGGATCTGCCACCCCGGCTACCTCGTTCCCTACTTCGGCGCGGTCTACCCGACGCAGACCTGGACCGAGACGATGAAGCTGTCGCTGGCACACGCACCGGTCAAACAGTTCCCGCCGCCGGCGAACGTGAAGGCCACGAACACCGCCGGGCCGCACGCGCCGCTGCCGACGTACACACCGCCGCCGCCGACCCCGACCCGCACCGAGAGGTCGACGCCCACACCGACGCCGACTCTCACCCCGTCGCCCACGCCGACGTTCACACCGAGCCCGACGCCGACCTACACCCCGTCGCCGAGCCCCACGCTGACCCCCTCGCCGACAGGCGGATCCACGTCGCCGTGCACGTCGACCGTGTGCGTCGGCGGTTCGCCGCCGCAGGGGGGCAGCGGGCGGCGCTCGTCCGGGTCCGGGTAGGCCGGCGGTGTCCCTCCCCGTGACTCCTGCGAACCTGCCCCGGCGGCCCTCGCGCGACGACCCGCTGGTGACGGCGGCCAGCGAGGGCATCGGGGGGCCGGTGGGACGACGGGCCGCGCCGCACCCGTGGTGGACGCCGGTGCGGGTGGTGCTCGCCGTGTGCGCCCTCGCACTCGGCCTTGCCATGCTGCAGAAGACGCCGTGCGTTCAGCAGCACTGGGCCGGCGGCAACCAGCGGTACGCCGAGATGTGCTACTCCGACGTCCCCTACCTCTACACCGACCGCGGCTTCGCCGAGCGGACGCTGCCGTACAGCGACACCGGGGGCCGCTACCAGGCGCTGGAGTACCCGGTCGTGATCGGGTACGTCGCCTACGACACCGCGCTGCTCACCCAGTGGCTGCGCGGCTGGCCCGATGTGACGCACCGCGCCCAGGTCCCGGAGAACCAGGTCTATGCGCAGCCGGGCGTGGCCCAGGAGTCATGGCTGTACTTCGACGTGACCGCGGTCGTGCTCGCCGGCTTCGCGCTGCTCGCGGCGTGGTTCCTGGCCGGCACGCACCGTGGCCGGCCCTGGGACGCGATGGCCTTCGCGGCCGCGCCGGCGCTCGTGCTGGCCGGACTGATCAACTGGGACCTGATCGCGGTCGCCGCGGTGGCGGGCGCGCTGTGGGCGTGGTCGCGCGGCCGGCCGCTGCTGGCCGGAGTGTTCGTCGGCGTCGGCGTCGCCACCAAGCTCTATCCCGTCTTCCTGCTCGGCGCGCTGCTGGTGGTCTGCCTGCGCCGCCGCGAGCTCGGCGCCTTCGGGCGCGCGACCACCGGAGCGGTGGTCGGGTGGCTGGCGCTGAACCTCCCTGCGATGCTCTACGGCTTCGACCAGTGGAAGGCGTTCTGGACGTTCAACCGCAACCGCGGCGCGGACCTCGGGTCGGTGTGGCTGGTCTGGCAGCAGGCAGGGCACCACGTCACCGCTCGCGAGATCAACCTCGCCTCCTGGATCTTCGTCGGGGCGGTGTGCCTCGGCGTCCTGGCACTCGGCCTCGCGGCACGACGTACTCCCCGGCTCCCGCAACTGGCGCTGCTGGTGCTGGTCGGCTTCCTGGTGGTCAACAAGGTCTACTCGCCGCAGTACGTCTTGTGGCTGCTCCCGCTGGCGGTCCTCGCCCGGCCGCGGTGGCGGGACCTGCTGATCTGGCAGGCCGGCGAGGCGTTCTACTTCGCGATGGTGTGGTTCCACCTGGGCGGCTACACGGCGTCGGCCTCCACCGGTGTTCCCGACCAGATGTACTGGGTGGCCATCGCCGTGCGGGTGCTCGCCGAGCTCTACCTCGCTGCCGTCGTGGTGCGCGACATCCTCGCGCCCTGGCGGGACCCCGTGCGCCGCGACGGGCTGACCGACGACCCGATGCACCCCGAGCCGGCCGGGGTCCTCGAACCGGCGTGATGGTGGTAGAGAAGAGGGCATGCGCGCACTGACGACGATCCCGCTGACCCCGGACTCCCTGGAAGCCTCCGAGGTGCCCGACCCGACCCCGCACGACGGCGACCTGCTGGTGGACGGGATCGCCATCGGGGTGTGCGGCACTGACAAGGAGATCGCCGCCGGCGAGTACGGCTGGGCGCCACCGGGGCGGGAGCGGCTGGTCCTCGGCCACGAGTCGCTGGGCCGGGTCGCGTCCGCGCCGGCGGGCGGCGACTTCGCCGAGGGCGACCTGGTGGTCGGCGTGGTACGCCGTCCCGACCCGGAGCCCTGCGGTGCCTGTGCGCACGGCGAGTTCGACATGTGCCGCAACGGGAAGTACACCGAGCGTGGCATCAAGCAGATCGACGGCTACGGCAGCGAGCAGTGGACCGTCGAGGCCGACTACGCCGTCAAGCTCGACCTGCGGCTCGAGCACGTCGGCATGCTGATGGAGCCCACCACGGTGGTGGCCAAGGCCTGGGAGCAGGTCGAGCTGATCGGCGCCCGTGCCTGGTTCGAGCCGAAGACCGTGCTGGTCACCGGCGCCGGGCCGATCGGGCTGCTCGCCGCGATGCTCGGCCGGCAGCGGGACCTGGACGTGCACGTGCTCGACAGGGTCACCTCCGGGCCGAAGCCCGGCCTGGTGAAGGACCTCGGCGGCACCTACCACCACGACGACATCGACACGGTGTGCGCGAAGGTGAACCCCGACGTGGTCATCGAGGGCACCGGCGCCAGCCAGCTGGTCTTCGGCGCGATGGCCGGCACCGCGTCGTACGGCATCGTCGTCCTGACCGGGGTGTCGGCCGCCGGCCGCGCGATCCCGGTCGACGTCGGCGCGGTCAACCGCGAGGTGGTGCTGGAGAACGACGTCGTGGTCGGGTCGGTGAACGCCAACCTGCGCCACTACGCGCAGGCCGCCGACGCGCTGGCCAGGGCGGACCTCGACTGGCTCTCGCGGCTGGTTACCCGGCGGGTGCCGCTGGAGAAGTTCGCCGACGCCTTCGCTCCGCACGACGGCGACGTGAAGGTGGCCCTCACTCTCTCCTAGGCGAGGACGATGCGGTCGAAGGCGGCGATCGTCATCCGCAGGCGCACGTCGAGCTCGTCGCCGACCCGCGGGACGCGTACGCCGTCGGGCACGAACAGCATCGAGACCTGCATGTGCGGCGGCTCGGCGAACAGCCGGCGCGCCCCGTCGACGGTGTACGGCGACCGGACGAGCCCGGCGGCGTCGAGGCCTCCCGCCGCGAGCCGGGCGGCCCGGTCGCGAAGCCGCACCCCCGGCGTCGGCGCCTCGAGCCCGACGCTGTGCGACGTACCTCCGGAGACGACCAGCAGATGGCCGGCCCTGGGAGCCCGGCGGGCCCGGTAGCCCGACACGTCCCCGCGCCCGACCCGATGCACCTCGAGCACGCTGGCGCGGATCGCGTAGGCGCCAGGGTCGCCCAGCCACAGGGCCGTGCCGATCCGGGGGCGGAGCTCGAAGTCGCCCCAGCCGCTGCGCACCGTCTCGAGCTCCGCGGCGTCCAGGTGGGAGACGAAGACGCGCTTCGCGGGCAGGTCGGCCGCGACCAGCTCGGTCATCAGCCGATCCATCTCGTCGAGGTGCGAGCGCTCGCCGCGCGGAAGCGGCAGGTGCACGGCGGCGCCCTCCACCCGGACCGCCGCGCCGCGCCGGACGAGCAGGTCGCCGGCCTCACGCAGTCCCCGGCCGGTGAACCCGTGCCGGCGCATCGAGGTGACCATCTCCAGAGCGACCCGCGGCCGGTCGTCGCGGGCCGCGAGGGCCTCCAGGTCCTCGAGCCGGCCGACGGTGTGCACCACCCGCTCGTCGTAGACGGCGCCCTCGTGGGTGGGTCGCCAAGGCGTGAGCACCAGGATCGTCCCGTCGAACGAACCGGCGACGTCGTCGATCTCGGGGTAGGTGCCGACCGCGATCGTGTCGACGCCGAGCCTGGTTGCCTGCTCGGCCAGCAGCCGCAGGCCGAAGCCGTAGCCGTTGCCCTTCGCGACCGGAACCAGGCCCGGGTGGGCGTCCACGACCTGCTGCTGGTGGCGGGTCCAGCGGCCCTCGTCGACGTACAGGCTGAGCACCTCGCTCAACCCCCTCGCCGTGACATGTAGGCCGAGAACGCCTTGTAGACAAGGCGATTCAGCGGGAGGTCCCACTCGCCGGCGTACTCCACGGCGCGCCCGCCGGTGCCGACCTTGAACCGGATCAGGCCGGCGTGCGGGTCGTCGGGGTCGAGCGTGTCGGTGATCCCCCGCAGGTCGTAGATGTCGCAGCCGGCCGCGAGCGCGTCGCGGATCATCGCCCACTGAACGGCGTTGGAGCCGCGCACGTCGCGCTTGTCGGTGGAGGACGCGCCGTAGGAGTACCACGCGTGGCGGCCCATCCGGATGCCGATCGTCGCCGCGACCAGCTCGCCCTCGTGACGTGCCAGGTAGAGCCGGATCCGATCCGGGTCCTCGGCCGACAGCGACTGCCACATCGCCTGGAAGTAGCTGCGCGGCCTCGGTGTGAAGCCGTCGCGGGCGGCGGTGGTGACATACAGCTGGTGGAACGCCGCCAGGTCCTGCTCGGTGCCGTCGTGGCAGACCTCGACGCCGGCCTTGACCGACTTCTTGATGTTGCGCCGCCACTGCTGGTTCATCCCCGCGAGTACGTCGTCCTCGGACAGTGAGGCTCCGGTGGTGTCGCGCAGCGGCAGCCAGAAGTTGTAGGCCGGCTGTCCCGCGGCGAAGCCTTCCTCGCTGCCCTGCCGTCGCCAGCCGAGCTCGTGCAGCTGCGAGACCACCCGCGCGCCGACCGGGTCGCGCTCGGTCGGCGGCACGTCGCCGAGCCGGCGGAGCGCGTCGTCGGCGACCCCGGCCTTGACAGCGGCGGCGTCCCAGCTGCGCACGACCACGGGCGGGCCCATCCGCACGCCGAACGCGCCGGCGGCACGGAGGTGGCTGGCCATCGGGGACAGCCACGCCGCGAGGTCGTCGCCGGTCCAGTTGACGACCGGCCCCTCCGGCAGGTAGGCGAGGTAGCGGCGTACCCCCGGCAGCTTGCGGTAGAGCACCAGCGCAGCGCCCGCCGGGCGAGCGTCTCGTAACCCTTGGGTTGAGGAGCGAGCGGAGCGAGCGTCTCGTAACCCTTGGGTTGAGGAGCGAGCGGAGCGAGCGTCTCGTAACCCTTGGGTTGAGGAGCGAGCGGAGCGAGCGTCTCGAAACCACCCGATCGACTCGCGGCGCCACTCGCTCTTGACCTGCCCCCAGGCGGGGGTCTGCAGGAAGCTGGCCGAGCCGCCGGCGTCGAGGTGCGCGCGCAGGAAGTCCCGGTGCTCCTCGGTGCTGAGCGTGCGGACGGTCAGGAGGGACTCGGTCACGCTGGGCACCCTAGACGATGCCTTGCCGGCCGCCGGGGGCTCACACTCGCGAGCGCAGCCAGTCGAAGTCCGCGCGGTGCTCGTCGACGCCGCCAGGCGTCTCGCACACCACGGGGGTGCCGGCCGCCCGGACCACGCCGGCGAGCTCGTCCGGGTCGATGCGGCCCTGCCCGAAGTTGGCGTGCCGGTCCGCGCCGGAGTCGAAGTCGTCGCGGCTGTCGTTGGCGTGCACCAGGTCGATCCGGCCGGTGATCGCGCGCACCCGGTCCACCACCGTGGTCAGGTCGTTGCCGCCGGCGTGGGCGTGGCAGGTGTCCAGGCAGATGCCGATCATCTCGGCGCCGGAGGCGGTGGAGATCGCCTCCCAGACCCCTTCGATGCGGTCGAGGTAGCGGGTCATCGCGTTGTCGCCGCCGGCGGTGTTCTCGATCAGCACCGGCAGCTTGAGGTCGGTGGCCTCGACCGCCTTGCGCCAGTTGTCGAAGCCCTTCTCGATGACCTGCGGATCGTGCGTCTTGTTGTCGACGTGGCCGCCGTGCACGACCAGGCCCTTCGCGCCGATGGCGGCAGCGGCGTCGACGTGCTGCTGGAGCAGCTTGCGGCTCGGGATCCGGATCCGGTTGTTGGTGGTGGCGACGTTGACGATGTAGGGCGCGTGCACGTAGAGGTCGATGTCCGCCGCCTCGGCGGCCTCCCGCAGCGCGTCCGCCCCGCCGGCGTACCGGATCTCGGGCCCCTTGTAGCCCTGCGGGTCGCCGAGGAAGAACTGCGCGAGGTCCGCGCCGCGGGCGACCGCCTCCGCGACCGGATCGGTCTGGTCGACGTGCGCGCCGATGTGCAAGGTGCTCATCTCGCCCACCCTAGGGTGGGGAGAGGACAGTTACGCCTCGGGCTCGTCCTGGTCGCGGTCGGTGGCGTTCTCGGCCTCCTCGGGCTCGGTCTCGAGCTGCTCGGCGATCTTCGCCTGAGAGACCTGCTCCTCCGGAGGCACCCCCTCGGCCCGCAGGGGCCGGTCGGCGTGTCGGTTGAAGATCTCGTGACGCCGGTCGCTGGTGTGTCCGCTCATGCCGGGCCCGTACCCCGTCCCGGGCAGGCACAGCCCTGTGGAGAGCGATTTTTCGCAGGCCGCCCGCGCTGGTAGCCTTCGGTGTTCGCACATCGGTCTCCCGACGAGGCCGGCGTACGACGAAACGCACAGCCCTCCTGCCGCGGAACGCCCGCGGCCGCCTGAGTCCGAAGGAGGTGGAGACTGCTTTGCGTGCCTACGAAGTGATGGTCATCCTCGAACCCGACCTTGAAGAGCGCACCGTCGCCCCGTCGATCGACACCTATCTGAACGTCGTCCGCAAGGACGGCGGCACCGTGGACAACGTCGACGTGTGGGGCCGGCGCCGGCTGGCCTACGAGATCGACAAGTTCTCCGAGGGCATCTACGCCGTCATCGAGCTGAACGCCGAGCCGGCCACGGTCAAGGAGCTCGACCGTCAGCTGTCGCTGAACGAGTCGGTGCTGCGCACCAAGGTCCTCCGGCCGGCCGCGCACTAGGCAGCACCGGACCCCGACCGTTTCCCCCGGTCAACCCCAGAGTTCACCCCAGACCAGGGAGGCCTGACATGGCAGGCGAAACACCTATCACCGTCACCGGCAACCTCACTGCCGACCCCGAGCTGCGCTTCACCCCCTCGGGTGCCGCGGTGGCCAACTTCACCGTCGCGTCCACCCCGCGGACCTTCGACAGGCAGAACAACGAGTGGAAGGACGGCGAGGCGCTGTTCTTGAACTGCTCGGTGTGGCGGCAGGCGGCCGAGAACGCCGCGGAGTCGCTGCAGCGCGGCATGCGGGTCATCGTCTCCGGGCGGCTGAAGGCACGGTCCTTCGAGACCCGCGAGGGCGAGAAGCGCACCGTGTTCGAGATCGACGTCGACGAGGTCGGTCCGAGCCTGAAGTACGCCACCGCGAAGGTGACCAAGACCTCCCGCTCGAACGCGAGCAGCCAGAGCTTCTCGGGCGGCAACGACCCGTGGGCCACTCAGTCGACCGGCCAGCCTGCCGGTCAGCCCAGCGGGCAGCCGGGTGGTCAGCCCAGTGGTCAGCAGGGTGCCAGCCGGGGCTCCGACTGGGGCGGCGCGCAGGGCTCCCAGCCCGGGGGCAACGACCCGTGGGCCACCAGCGGCGGCTCCTCCGACGAGCCTCCGTTCTGACCCCCCACCCGATTCGTCCGTGCCCGCTCCGCGTGAAACGGACGCAGTTTCGCGGACGAATCGGGGTTTCCACCCATTCCGGCGTACGCCGGGCTCTTGGAAGGAGAGAGCATGGCCAAGCCCGTACTCCGCAAACCGAAGAAGAAGGTCTGCCAGTTCTGCAAGGACAAGGTGACCTACGTCGACTACAAGGACACCGTCCTGCTCCGCAAGTTCATCTCCGACCGCGGCAAGATCCGTGCGCGCCGGGTGACCGGCAACTGCGTCCAGCACCAGCGCGACGTGGCCATCGCGGTCAAGAACGCCCGCGAGGTGGCGCTGCTGCCCTACACGTCGACGGCCCGCTGAGCCAGGAGGACACCTCAGTCATGAAGCTCATCCTCACCCAGGAGGTGGCCGGCCTCGGCGCCCCCGGCGACGTCGTGGAGGTCAAGGACGGCTACGGCCGCAACTACCTGGTCCCCCGCGGCTTCGGGATCCGCTGGACCAAGGGTGGCGCGCGCACGATCGAGTCGATCAAGACCGCCCGCGAGACGCGGGCCGTGCGCGACCTCGACCACGCCCAGCAGATCAAGACCGATCTCGAGGCCACGACGTACAACCTGCCGGTGCGTGCCGGCGAGAGCGGCCGGCTGTTCGGTGCGGTCACGGTCGGCGACATCGCCGGCGTGCTGGCCGAGTCGGGCACCAGCGTCGACAAGCGCAAGATCATCGTCGGCAACCCGATCAAGACGCTCGGCGCGCACCAGGTCACGGTCAAGGTCGCCGACGAGGTGGACGCGGTCGTGCACCTCAACGTCGTGCCCAGCTGAGCAGTCGGCCGACCTGGCGCGGCGGATTGCGACTCCGCAACGATCCCGCAATCTGGTACGCATGTCATGACATGTGACCAGTGGTGTGGTCCAATAGCGACGCACTCGTCATAGTTGGCTGCCACAGGTTACCTGTGGCCAGGCACTCGGGGGTATTCAATGCGTCGCCCGCTGACCAGCCTTGTCGCCGCCGTCGCGGTGGCCGTCGCGACAGTCGTGACGCCGCTCGCCGGGGTTGCCGCGCAGGGCGCGACGGTGGCGCACGGCTCCCCGTCCGCCGACGGTACGACGACCCCGCCGTTCGAGCTGGTCGCGAACAACGACCGGGCGCGGATCCGGGCCGGCGAGAAGGCGACCACCGACGTGCTCGCCAACGACTCCTGCACGGTCAAGCAGCAGCCCTGCCCGTCGAACCGCGTGCGCATCTCGATCGACCGGACCACCGTGCCCAAGAACGTCGAGGCGCACATCCACCAGGTCGACGGCACGATCACCGTCACCGTGCCCGACCACCGCCGCGCCGGCCGGTTCTCGATCTGGTACATCCTGCGCAACCGCTTCGGGCAAGAGGCGCGCGCCGCGCTGCGGGTGCGCGTGGTCTACCCCGGCTACTCGCCGCGGCACGCCACGCCGCACGGCGGGCCGACGTTCAACGACCCCGAGGGCGACCTGGCCCATCGGCGCAACATCCTGCACCAGGTGATCGTGAACATCGACAGCGTCCGCGGCTACAAGGTCGACTCCCGCCGGCAGTGCCCGCGCAACATCGAGTACGCGCCCAACGAGATCAAGATCTCGCTGTACTCCATCGCGGACATGAACTTCGTCAACGCGCTGATCCGGGCGGTACGCCGCTGCGTGAGCGTGCAGCTGCTGATGAACGACCACCTGGACGCCACCACGTCGCCGAGCTGGGGCAAGCTGCTGCGCGTGGTCGGCAACGACCGCACCAAGTACTCCTGGACCTACCGCTGCAAGTCGAGCTGCCGCGGCAGGCACGGCGTACTCCACTCGAAGTTCTACCTGTTCTCCAAGGTCGGCAAGCGCCGCGACGTGGTGATGGTCGGGTCGTCGAACATGACCACCAACGCCTCGCACGTGCAGTGGAACGACCTGCTCACCCGGACCGGACACCCGAAGCTCTACGACGAGTTCCGCAGCGTGTTCGAGGAGATGGCCCCCGACAAGTACGTGCCCGACGGGTTCCGGCACTACACCGCCGGCCCCTACGACATCGACTTCTGGCCGCAGATCGGCGCCACCGCCAAGGACGACGCGCTGCTCGGCTACTTCAAGTCCATCCGCTGCAAGGGCGCCACCGGCGGGGCCGGGCGGGACGGCCACACGGTGGTCTACATCAACATCCACGCCTGGCACTCCTCGCCGCGCGGGCAGTACCTCGCCGACAAGGTCCGCTCGCTGTGGGCGCACGGCTGCTGGATCCACATCCTCTACAGCTTCATGGGCCACCACATCTTCCACACGTTGGAGGACCACACCAACCGGCGGATGGTGGTGCTGCGGACGCTGTTCCCGCAGAAGGACACCGACGTGGCCAGGATCTACTCGCACATGAAGAACATCGCGGTCTCCGGCCACACCGTCGACGACACCAGCACCTGGGTGGTGTGGACCGGCTCGAACAACTTCACCAACATGGGCGTGCACTCCGACGAGGTGATGATGCGGGTGCCGTTCCGCGACGTCTACCGCAAGTACGTCCGGCACTGGCACTACATCGCGCACACGATGTCCTCACCGACCTGGGCGATCTACTCCGAGCCCAGCGGCGGAGGACGTGCGCCGGACGACACCGACCGGGTCGCCGCCCGGATGGGCCGCTCGCCGACGACGCGCGGGACAAGCGCGCCGACCGTGCGCCGGCTGTCTCCTCTGCAGATCAGGACCCCCGGCCAGGACATGGACTGACTCCGGCCGCCCCGCACGCGCCCGGCGGCGTTTTCGGCGCTCGACGCACAACCCCGGTGCGCCTTCGCTTCTCCGCCTTGCCGTCCACGCACGGGATGCGACCGGAGCAGTAAGACTCAGGTCAGCCAGGCGGTGCCGCGGGCGCGGTGCAGGAGCACGGCGCCGCGCACGCCCATGAACCCGACCCCGAAGGCGACCCACAGCCAAAGCAGGTTGCCGCCCGCGGTGGTGGCCAGCGCGGCCAGCGGGACGAACACGGCCAGCACCACCAGGCCGCCCCAGGCCAGGTAGGTGCCGTCGCCGGCGCCGATCAGCACGCCGTCGAGGACGAACACCACGCCGGCCAGCGGCTGGAAGACGGCTGCGACCAGCAGCACCGCGGTCAGCCGCGCCTGCACCGCATGGTCGCCGGTGAAGATCCGGCCGAGGACCGGCGAGGCCGCCGCGAGCGCGAGACCGGTGATCACCCCGGACCCGAGCCCCCACTTGGTCATCCGGTCGGTCACCGAGCGGGTCCCCGCGACATCCCCGGCGCCGAGGTAGCGCCCGGTGATCGCCTGGGCGGCGATCGCGATCGCGTCCAGGGTGAACGCCAGGAACGTCCAGATCGTCAGGGCGAGCTGATGGGTGGCCAGCGCCGTGGCACCCAGCGTGGTCGCGGCGTACGTCGTGACCAGCAGCGAGGCACGCAGCGTGAGCGTGCGCACCACCAGAGCGACCCCTGCCCGGGCGGCCCGGCCGATGCCGCCTCGGTCGGGCCGCAACGAGGCTCCGGACCGGCGGGCGCCGCGGGCGACGACGGCCGCGACCGCCGCCGCCGACCCGAGCTGGGCGAGGTCGCTGCCGACTGCGGATCCCGCGATGCCCAGCCCGGCGCCGTAGACCAAACCGACGTTGAGGGCCACGTTGGCCGCGTTGCCGACGACCGCGATCAGCAGCGGGGTGCGGGTGTCCTGCAGGCCGCGCAGCACGCCGGTGCCGGCCAGCAGCACCAGCAGCGGGGTCACCCCGAGGAACGCCCAGTGCAGGTACGTCGTGGCGTGTGCGGCGACCTGCGGGCCCGGACCGAACAGGCCCACCAGCCAGGCCGAGAACGGCACGCCGACGGCCGTGACGGGCACTCCGATCAGCACCGCCAGCCACAGCCCGTCCACCCCCTGGGTGAGCGCACCTCGCACGTCGCCGGCGCCGAGCCGGCGGGCCACCGAGGCGGTGGTGCCGTAGGCCAGGAAGATGCACAGCCCCACCGCGGTCTGCACGATCGCGCCGGCCACTCCGAGGCCGGCCAGCGGGGCGGTGCCGAGATGGCCGACGATCCCCGCGTCGGCGAGCAGGAACAGCGGCTCGGCGACCAGCGCGAGGAAGGCGGGCACGGCGAGCCGGACGATCTCCCGGGCCTCTCCGGACGGCTGCCGCACCAGCCTCCGCGCCACCATTGGCCCATGGCACCACGTTGCGCGCCTCGCGTCCACGGCCGGCGAGCCAGGGGAGGTGCAGGTTCGCCGACATCCATGGTGAAGCGCCGGCCGACACGGACGGACTAGTCCTTTCGGATGTGGGTAACTAGTCCTCTCCTGTGTATAACCATCCGATCGGGTGGTTGCGGTCGTGACCGGTTTTGTCGACTTTGCCGACTCGCCGAACCGTCCGTACCCCAGCTGTCCGCGGCCCGGAATTGGTCGGCAACTTTCTTGACTCCACACTTCGGCAGCGGTGTTTGTGCAGGTCAGAGACGTGCTCGCCCGGACTCCCCGACTGTCTTCCACAGTTGTGTGAACAGGCTGTGCACAGTTGTCCCCGGCGTGTTCCACACGGGATCGGCGGTTGTCCCCAACCCCTGTGGACGGCGGACTTCACGCCGGCGCGTCGTCCCCGTAGCCTCGGCGCTCGTGTGCGGTTCACGGGGCAGGGCGGCAGGAGATGCACGGCGCGGGGCGGCGGGAGATGCACGGCGCGGGGCGGCGTGGGAAACGCCCGGGGCGGACGGCTCCGGCGCCGTCCGTGATCGCGTCGTCGAGGCGCGTCGTCCCCGTCCTTGTCGGTGCCGGTTCGTAGCGTTGCGTCAGAGGGGGCATTCGGCTACCAGGTCCCTGCGCTGCGGACCCGAGCACGGACACGGAGGAGGTCACCGGTGAGCGTCACCGACTTCGGCGCGTCGATCGAGACCGACGCCGGGTGGATGCCGGCGGGCTACGCCGGCGGCGACCGCACCCCTCCGCAGGACAACGACGCCGAGGTCAGCGTGCTCGGCTCGATGCTGCTGTCCAAGGACGCGATCGCCGACGTCATCGAGGCGGTCCGCGGCGGGGACTTCTACCGCCCGGTGCACGAGACGATCTTCGACGCGATCGTGGACCTCTACGGCCGCGGCGAGCCGGTGGACCCGGTCACCACCGCCGCCGAGCTGCAGCGCCGCGGCGAGCTGGGGCGGGTCGGCGGCCCGCCGTACCTCCACACCCTCTCGGCCAGCGTGCCGATCGCCGCGAACGCCGGCTACTACGCGGAGATCGTCCGCGAGAAGGCGATCCTGCGCAGGCTGGTCGACGCGGGCACCAAGATCGCCCAGCTCGGCTACTCCGGCGAGGGCCAGGTCGACGACGTGGTCGACCGTGCGCAGGCCGAGGTGTACGGCGTGACCGAGCGTCGCGCGTCGGAGGACTACGCCCCGCTGAAGGACATCATGGAGGCGACCCTCGACGAGATCGAGGCGATCAACAACCGCGACGGGCAGATGGTCGGGGTGCCCACCGGCTTCGCCGACCTCGACGAGCTGACCAACGGGCTGCACCCCGGCCAGATGGTGATCGTCGCAGCGAGGCCGGCGATGGGGAAGGCGCTCGCCCTCGACACGGCGCTGCCCACGCCGACCGGCTGGACCACGATGGGCGAGGCGTCGGTCGGGGACGAGCTCCTCGGCGCCGAGGGATGCCCGACGCGGGTCGTCGCCGCGACCGAGGTGATGCACGGCCGGCCCTGCTACGAGATGGAGTTCTCCGACGGGTCGGTCATCGTCGCCGACGCCCAGCACCAGTGGCTCACGTCGACGCTGGTCGGCCCCGTCGACAGCACTGGGGTGCGCACGACCGAGCAGATCGCCGACTCGCTCGATGCGACTCATCTGATCGCGATGCCGGACGGAGGCTTCGTCAAGGTCTCCGAGGCGCGCCGGATCGGCTCGGTCCCGGTGCGCTGCGTCGAGGTCGACGCCTCCGACCATCTGTACCTCGCCGGCCCGAGCGGTATCCCCACCCACAACTCGACGCTCGGCCTGGACATCTGCCGGGCGGCGTCGATCCACCACGACATGACCAGCGTGATCTTCTCCCTGGAGATGACGCGCAGCGAGATCACCATGCGGCTGCTGTCGGCGGAGGCGAAGGTCCCCCTCAACCACATGCGCAACGGCAACATGAACGACGACGACTGGTCGCGGCTGGCGCGCAAGATGGCCGAGGTGTCCGGTGCGCCGCTGTTCATCGACGACTCGCCGAACATGACGATGATGGAGATCCGCGCCAAGGCCCGCCGGCTCAAGCAGCGCCACGACCTGCGGCTGATCGTCATCGACTACATGCAGCTGATGACCTCCGGCAAGAAGGTGGAGTCCCGGCAGGTCGAGGTCTCGGAGTTCTCCCGGCAGATCAAGCTGCTCGCCAAGGAGCTCGACGTGCCTATCGTGGCGCTCGCGCAGCTCAACCGTGGCCCCGAGCAGAGATCGGACAAAAGGCCGATGCTCAGCGATCTACGCGAATCGGGCAGCCTTGAGCAGGACTCGGACATGGTGATCCTGCTGCACCGCGACGACGCCTACGAGCGGGAGTCCACCAGGCCCGGCGAGGCGGACCTGATCGTGGCCAAGCACCGCAACGGTCCCACCCGGGACGTCGTCGTCGCCTTCCAGGGCCACTACTCCCGCTTCGTCGACATGGCCGCCGGCTGAGCTGCAGTCCAGGGACACGCTCATGCCCGTAGGCACCTGTTCGCGCCCAGATCGGTGCTTGTGGGCATGAGTGCTCCGGCCCCGTCAACCAGGTCGGGTGGATCACTCGGTGCGGACGCGGGCGTACCCGTGCTGCAGCCAGTCGGAGGCAGCCACCAGGGTGAAGGTCGCGGCCCAGGCGCGGTGCGGAGCCGGGCAACCAAGCACTCAAGCCGATGACCGTCGCCACGTGCAAATCTCACACGAGGTGTCAGACTTGCACGCTTCGCTCGCGCAGTTTCCGCTGAGCCCATGAGCGAAGGCCCTATGCTCCGTCACAGACGGCATGCGCATGCATGTTAACATGCATGCATGCGAACAACGGTGGAGATCACCGACAGCCAGCACCGGGCACTCACTGCGGTGGCTCAGCGGCGGGGGCTGCGTGGCTTCTCGCAGCTCGTGCAAGAAGCCGTCGACGCATACCTGCAAGACATCGACGCGGGTGAGATCGATCTGCTGCTGAGTCTGGAAGGCAGCATCGATGCCGACCAGGAGCGCGAGATGCGCACCCGGATCGAGTCGGTGAGGTCCTCGTGGCGGGCCTCGTAGTCGTCGACACCGATCTGGTCGTGGACTATCTGCGTGGCAAGGGGCCGGGTGTCGCGATGGTGCGTCGGCTGCTCACGGAGCATCGACTGCGGTTGACCGCTGTCACGGGGTTCGAGCTTCGCGTCGGGACCGACTTCCTGGAACGCCGGCGCGAGATCATGCGCCTGTTCCGCTCCCGGACGGTAGCCATCGACCTTCCTGCCGCGGTCCGCGCCGGCGAGGTCGCCAGCGCCCTTCGTGCGCAGGGCGAGCAGATCGGGTTCGCGGACTGTCTGCAGGCCGGTGCCTGCCTGCGGCACCGGCTGCCGCTCGCGACACGCAACCAGAGACACTTCGCGCGGGTGCCGGGCCTGGACCTGGTCGAAGTCGTCTAGCGCACGACCACGCCGACAGGCGCTCGGCAGAGATGGCGATGACCTTTGTCCGGTTCGCGGCTTCTGACGGATCGAAGTGCCTGTTCCCGTGGCTGTCGGATCAGCTGTCCCCGGCGGCCTCGAGGAGTCGTCGCCCAATCGCGCGGGCAGCCCGCTGCACCTCCGCGCCGGCCACGATCCGGTACGGCGCGGAGGTCCCGGCGAGCATCTCGGCGTACCAGTACGGGTTGCTCGTGCTGCCGACCAGCCGGCAGGTCTGCTCGTCGACCGGTTCGATGCGTCCGAGGGCACGAGGCAGGCACGTCTTCACGGTCCCGACCGCGGCTTCGAACACGACCTCCACGTCGTACTCCCACCCGACCGCGAGATGCTCCTCCAGCATCGCCACGGGGTCGAAGGCGCTCGGCGGCTCGAACGTGTCGGTGAGCGCCTGCACGTCCCCACCCGGTCGACCCGGTAGGCGCGGAGCGCGTCCGCCCGGTGGGAGCGGCACAGCAGGTACCACCGGCCGTGGCGCACGACGACCGCCCACGGGTCGACTCGCTTGGTCCACTCCGAGCCCGCCTCGGAGCGGTAGTCGATCTGCACCGAGCGGTGGTCCGCGCACGCCTGCACGAGGTCGGCCGTCGTCGCCGGGTCGGGCCGGGCCGCGCCGCGGTCGGGCGCAGGCGCCGCGGCATGACGTACCGCCTCGGCCTGGGCGGCGACCGGCTCGGGCAGCGCGCGCACGATCTTGCCGAGCGCAGAGCCCACCGGATTGGTGGGGTCGCTCGCCTCGTGGTGTCCGTCGAGCACCGCCATCACCAGTCCGAGCGCCTCGACGGCGCTGAACATCAGCGGGGGCAGCCGCAGCCCGCGGCCGACCCGGTAGCCGCCGTAGGGGCCGCGCACCGACTCGATCGGGATGCCGGCCTCGCGCAGGATGCCGACGTAGCGGCGGGCGGCGCGCTCGGAGACACCGAGCTTGTCGCCGAGCCGGTCCGCGGTGATCCCCGGGCTGGTCTGCACGAGCTCGAGGGCCAGCAGTGCCCGCGCCGTGGGGCTTCCGTCGGGTGTCACCGTCTCTCACCAACCGCTCCATGACCCAAGATCCGGGTCGAACCCGGAAGCAGAACGTCCTGAACCGAGGTTAGCGTCTCGGCATGGAGAACACCTACGCACCTGACGCCGGGCACACAGAGCCCTTCGAGCTGGTGCTCGACGGCGACGAGGTCGCCACGATGCTCAACTCGCTGGAGCGCATCCGGCGCACGTTCGCGTGGAAGACCGGTGGCCTGGACGCGGACGGGCTGCGGGCCACGATCGCGGCGAGCACGATGACCCTGGGCGGGCTCGTCAAGCACCTCGCCTTCGTCGAGGCGGACTGGTTCGCGGTGAAGCTGCGCGAGGAGCCGATCGGCCCGCCGTGGGACGGGGTGGACTTCGACGCGCACCCGGACTGGGAGTGGGAGTCCGCGGCGCAGGACAGCCCCGCCGAGCTCTACGCGATGTATGCGGCAGCGGTCGCACGATCCCGAGGCATGGTCGCAGCCGCGCTGGCCGAGGGAGGTGCCGACCAGCCGAGCCACCTGACCTGGCCCGACGGGCGGACTGCGAACCTGCGGCGGCTCGTCGCGGACATGATCGAGGAGTACGCCCGGCACACCGGACACGCCGATCTGCTGCGCGAGGCCGTCGACGGACTGGTCGGCGAGGACCCGCCTGGGTCACCATGAGGGTCATGCAGGAGGTGAACCGCGGCCGGGGTCTCGACGGGCTCGACGGCCGTGAGGATGGCGGCATGGACCTGGAGTTCAGCGGCGAGATCTGGGAGTGGCGCGGCCCCGCGCCGTACTACTTCGTCACGGTCCCGGACGAGGAGAGCCGCGACCTGGACGCGGTGGCCGGAGCGGTGAGCTACGGCTGGGGGATGATCCCGGTGCTGGTGCGGATCGGCGAGACCGAGTGGGAGACGTCGCTGTGGCCGAAGGACGGTGGGTACGTCGTGCCGCTCAAGGACGCGGTGCGGCGCGCAGAGGGGATCTTCGAGGGCGACACCGTCGCCGTCTGCCTCGCGGTGCCCGGTCCACGGTGACCTCGGTCCTCACGAGGGCAGGGTGAGCTCCAGGTCGAGCCAGCGGGCGAGATCGCGGATCTCCCGAGCGATCGCCGCCTCCATGGTCTTGGTGAACGGCGCGTCCCGGTAGATCGCGTCGACCCGCAGCACCCCGGTCTTCCGGTCCGCGGTCGCGTCGAGCTTGCCGACCAGCCGGTCGCCGTACAGGATCGGCATCGCCCAGTAGCCCCACCGTCGCTTCGCGGCCGGCTTGTACATCTCCAGCTGGTAGTCGAACTCGAACAGCTCGGTCATCCGCTTGCGGTCGAAGACCAGCCGGTCGAGCGGGGAGAGCAGGGCCGCGCGACCGGAGAAGGAGCCGCCGAGGTACGCCGGGTCGACGCGCCAGGTGCCGCGCACGCCTTCGACCACGGCCGGCTCGCCGGCGGTGCCGATCTCCTCCTGCTCGGCCTGGAGGTAGGTCTTGCCGCGGGCGATGCCGAGCGCGCGGATCTGCCGCTCGCCGCGGATGCGCTGGGCGTCCTCGGACGGCACGGGCGGCTCGTCGGGATAGACGCGCTCGGCCAGGTCCCACAACGGGGTCCGGTCCTGGTAGCCGGCGCGCGCCACCTCGCCGCGCTGGACCATCAGGTCGAGCAGGACGCGCACGTTGCGGTCGTTGGTCCAACCGCTGGACTCCCACGGCACCAGCGTCGTGTCGGGCAGCTCGGAGGACGGCAGCGGCCCCTCGTCGTACAGCTTGGTGAGGATGTCGCGCCGGCAGTCGTCGTTGGCCTGCACCCAGTCGCGGATGTCCTCCTGCCACTCCTTGAGCGCGCCGGTGCCGGGCCAGTCGGCCATCTCGGCGCGGTACAGCGCGATGTCCTCCGCGGGCCGGAGTCGTTGCCGGAGCTCGACCAGCGAGCCGTCGTCCTGCGAGGCCTCCAGGTCGCCGGGCCGGTGCGCGTCGCCGAGCCGGGTCCACATCACCAGCTCCGCACTCGGCGCCACCGCGGCCGTGGGCTCGAGCTGCACGAGTGTCAGGTGTCGTACGGCTTGCAGCAGGTCGGTGGGACGCGCCTTGTCCAGCAGCTGTGCGCGTACGGCGATCCGGCGTGCGTCGGCGCGCGAGAGCCGGTGCGGCTCAGCCACGACCCTCCCGCTCGTCCGCCTTCTCGGCAGCGTCGAGGAGCACCTGTGCGAGAGCATCGGGCTGGGTGAGCTGCGGCCAGTGACCGCCGGGCAGGTCGACGTACTCGACGTCGCGGACCTTCGCGAGCTCCGGCAGGTCGCCGCCGTCGACCCACCCGCGGAGGTCGGCGGCGGTGTACTCCGGGCAGACGGCCGTCACGGGTACGTCGTAGCGGCGTTCGTCGCTCAGGCTCACGGGGTCGGTGAGCACCCGCTCGGGAGCGGGGATCGCCTCGGCGTAGAAGCGGGCCAGCCTCTCCTCGTCGAAGTCGACGACGTTCGCGTCCTCGCCCATCTGCTTCCAGTCGGGCATCGCGACCTCGCCGTTGCTCGCCGGGAGCCCGCCGAGGAGCTGCTCGCCGTCGGCGGACGGGAAACCTCCGACGTAGACCGCGCGGGCGACCCGATCGGGCCTCGCATCCACCGCGGCGTGGCCGATGCCGCTGCCCGCCGAGTGGCCGACCAGCAGCACCGGTCCGTTCGCAGCGCCGAGCGCGTCGACGGCGGCGACCACCGCGTCGACCTGGTCCTGCAGAGTGATGCCGGCACGGTCGGCGTCCTTGCTCTCCATGCCGGGCAGCGTCAGCGGGTGGGGTCGGTGGCCGGCCGTGTCGAGCGCAGGGGTCACCGCGTCCCATGACGAGCCGTCGAGCCACAGTCCGGGAATCAAGATGATGTCCATGTGCGGCACCGTAACGCCGTTTCCGGACAGTCCGCCTCCGGTTGTGATCCGTCCTGACCAAATCGCCGGGGACAGGAGCCGTCGGCAGGGTCTCAGCGGCGCGCGTGGCCGAGCCGCAGCCGTGGGTCGTCGGAGACGCAGTGCTCGAGGAACCGCACCACCCCGCCGGGTCGCAGCACGCGGCGTACCTCCGCCAGAGCGTGGGCCCATTCGGGCAGCGAGCACATCACCAGACAGAACACGACGGCGTCGGCGGACTGGTCGTCGGCAGGGAGACGCTCGGCGCGGCCGGGCACCACCCGCAGCGGGACAGGGGCGGCCACGGCTGCGTCCGCGGCCAGCCTGCGCAGCGTGGGCTCCGGCTCGACGGCGAGCACGCGCTCGACGGTGCTGGGGTAGTGGTCGAAGTTCAGCCCGTTCCCGCACCCGACCTCGACGACGGTCCCGGTCACCGGCGAGGAACTCCTCGCGCAGATCCGCCAGCCCCTCGGACTCGAGGCGCGGACCGAGCCGGGCGTAGAACCTGCCGAACACCGGCCGGGGGCGGTCGGCCTCGTCCGCGTTTGCCGCCCCGGCTCGCTTCCGGGTCATCCACACACGGTATGACAGGTTGGACACATGACCGCATCTGTACTGCTCACCGGGGGGACCGGCACGCTCGGCCGGCTCGTCCTGCCACGGCTGCGGGAGGCGGGCCTCGCCGTACGCGTGCTGAGCCGCCACCCGCACGAGTCGCAGGAGGAGGGCATCGAGTACGTCGTGGGCGACCTGGCTGCCGACACGGGGGTGCAGGCAGCGGTCGCGGAGGTGGACACGATCGTGCACTGCGCGGGCACCCCGAAGCGCGACGAGTTCATCGCCCGCAACCTGGTGCGCGCGGCCGCCGCGGGAGGCTCTCCGCACCTGGTGAACATCTCGGTCGTCGGCGCAGACCGGATCCCGGTGACGGGCCGGCTGGACAACGCGATGTTCGGCTACTTCGCAGCCAAGCGCGCCGCCGAACGCGTGGTCGAAGGCTCCGGGCTGCCATGGACGACTCTGCGTGCGACGCAGTTCCACGACCTGGTGCTGACCGCGCTGAAGGCGATGGCCCGGCTGCCGGTGGTCCCGGTGCCCTCCGGCTTCCGGGCCCAGCCGGTCGATGCCGGCGAGGTCGCGGCGCGGATGGTCGAGCTCGCACTCGGCGAGCCCGCGGGTCTGGTGCCGGACATGGCCGGGCCCACCGTGCACGGCATGGACGAGCTGCTGCGCAGCTATCTTCAGGCCGCGGGGCTGCGGCGGGCGACGGTCCCGCTCCCGCTGCCCGGGCGGGCGGCGCGTGCGTTCCGCGAGGGAGCCAACCTCGCGCCGGACCGGGCGGTCGGCACCCGCACGTGGGAGCAGTTTCTCGCCGAGCAGGGACGCTAGTGCCGCGGTCATGCCGACAGGCACCGGTTCACGGGGCGGATGGTGCCTACGGGCATGACCGCTTGCTACACGCGTCACTCGATCCCGGCTCAACCGTCGCTGTGCCCGGCGGGAGTCGGGGCCCACGGCGCGCCGGCGGGTAACGTGCGGGCATGCCCCTCACGGTGTCGGCGATCCGCCGCTACCCCGTCAAGTCGATGGGTGGGCAGGCGCTCGAGTCGGTGCTCGTGGACGCGCGCGGGCTCGCCGGTGATCGCTGGTACGCCGTGGTCGACGGCGACGGCCGGCTCGCCTCGGGCAAGAGCTCTCGCCGGTTCCGTCGTAGGGATGCGGTGTTCGACTTCCGTGCCGCAGGCGGGAACGGGCGCGTGTCGGTGAGCCGTGGACCCGACCGATGGCTGGTCGGGGATCCGTTGCTGGACCGGGTGCTGAGCGAGGCGATGGGCGCACCGGTGCGCGTGGCCGCAGAGGACGGCGTACCCCATCAGGACGCGGGGGCGGTCTCGTTGGTAGGCAGCGCATCGCTGGACTGGTGCCGTCGCCACCTCGGCATGGACGCGGGTCCGCGGCGGCTGCGGGTAAACGTGGTCGTCGACACCGCGGAGCCTTTCGTCGAGGAGTCCTGGGTGGACGCGTCGGTGACGGTCGGCGAGGTGAAGCTGCGGATGGTCGAGCGCATCGAGCGGTGCCGGATGGTGGATCTCGCCCAGGACGGCGTGGCGACCGGCGCCCCGTTCCTGAAGGCGCTCGGCGGTGAGCGCGAGCTGTGCCTCGGCGTCTACGCCGACGTCGAGCGGACGGGCCGGCTCGCGGTCGGCGACGAGCTGCTGCCCGGAGAGCGTTAGTTGGTGCGGGGTCGCTTGGGCCGAAGCGACCTGGCGGCCTTCGACTGCGGCGAACCCTCCTCGGTCATGGCTGTAGTCGTTCGCAGGTCTCGCGGGCAGCGGTCAATACCACCGCTGCCTCGTCGCGGCCTCCTTGGTCGGTGACTGCCGTGACGAGTAGGCGGGCGACCGTTTCAGGCAAGCGGCCCGGTGGCAGTGGTTCACGGGCCAGTACGACGCCACCGACGACATGGACATGAACTATGGGGTCGCTGAGCTGGAACTGGTGCTCGGAGCTGAGCCACACGGATGGGGGACTGGCGCGTTTGAACATGCCACCGCGCTGAGGAGCCTCGACCCGGCTGCCGGGGACGCGGCTGAGGAGGTCGCCGAGGCCGGCGATGCCGAGTGTCCGCACGACTGAACCCAGGACGGCAGCGACTTCTTGCTGGTTCGAGGGGTCTACGTACCCCTCCGGTGTCGGGACGGTCATGACAAGGGCAGGACCATGGTCGGTTCCACTGTGTTGCCGGTACCGATCTTGCGTACCGCGGTGCCGGAGGTGAAGAACTCGAGCGTGTGGGTGCCCCACATCCACTCCGAGGCGGACCACTCGACCCCGGTGATGCCGTCCGCCTGCATGCGCTCGGCTTCCTGCTGCATCCGGGTCAATGCGAGCTCGCGGGCGTCGTAGTAGCTCTGGGTCCATTGCGGCATCTCCACGTTGCGGCCCACCTGCTTCAGCGTCTGCAGCATCCCCTGCGCGGCGACGTGCCAGACACAGACGCCCATGACGAATTCGACCGGAGCGTGACCGGTATGGAGCAGGGTGTAGAAGTCCTGCACATTGAGGTGGCTGGTGAAGGGTCTCCCGTCGGGGCGACGGTAGGTGCCCGGGTCGTCCTTGGAGACAACGGAGGTGCCCACCGCGATGAACTCGATGTGATCCGCGCTCAGCCCGTGCTGACGAAACGTCAGCCTGGTGCCCACGACCCCATCGGCTCCGATCTGCTCGGCCTCGGCGATCATCCGACCCATTGCGTTCATGCGCGCTGTGTACATCGCTTGGCTGAGCACCTGCAGTTCGGTGGACTGGCGCAGGTTCTGCTGCTGCCAGCCGATGTGAAACACCGAGGAACCCATGACGAACTCACGCGGCGCGAAGCCGGCAGTGTCCAGCAACGCGAACTCGCTCACCGACAGGTCCGAGGTCCATACCTTCGCGGCCTCGCCGAGTCGGGCCGAAGCGATCTCGTCTGGCTGCAGCTGGGTCATCACAACTCCTTGGTTGGTTGGTCGCTTGTCGGGTGCGGGCGGGTCGCCTGCACGAAGGCGACTCGACCGAACCGATGGTCGACGTGCTCGACCTCGCGGGCGTCAGCGAAGCCGGCCTGCGCGAGCAGCGCGACGACGCCGTCGTCGAGGTTGCGGGCCATGGCCGGGTTGTTCGCCACGCGGGTGCGAAGGAGGCCGGGCAGGTGCCGGAGGGCGTGAGCCGGCCCGTGGCCGTGTGCGGCGTGGTCGTCGCCCTCGGCGTCCTGCGCCGCGCCTGCGAAGTCGACGACGGTGACCTTGCCTCCGGGCCGGAGGGCGCGAAGCGCATCGTGCGCGAAGGCCTCCCGGCCGTCGTCGTCCACGTGGTGCAGCGCCAGGGACGAGACCACATGGTCGAGGCAGGCGCCCTCTGCGGGGATCCGGTCCGCGTAGCCCTGGACGAGGGTGAGGGACACGTGTCGACGGCGCGCCTTCCGCGCGGCGCGGCGCAGGGCGGCTGCGTCGGGGTCGAGACCGGTGACCCGGGCGTCGGGGCGAGCCGCGAGCAGAGCGAACGACAGGTTGCCGGTGCCGCAGCCGACGTCGACGACCGCCTGACCGGCCGCGACGTCGGCGAGCTCGACTGCCCTCTGGTGCAGCGCGCGTACGCCGCTCACGCGGGTGAAGGCGTCGTACAGCGGGAGGAGCCAGGTCTTTCCCATGCCTGGCAGGAAGGGGCGGTCCCGCTCCTCTGGGGTGCGCTGGTCGATGATGCGGACCTCGCTCGCGCGGGTCATTGGGCCGCCTTCTTGGTCGCCTTCTTCGGAGCCCTCTTGGCTGGTGTCCCCTCGACCGGCCGGCGCCCCTTGAGCCGTACCCACAGCTGCCCGCGCTCACCTGGCCCGGTGACTGTCTTGGTCTCGACGAACGGCTGTCCCTTGACCAGGTCGCTGAGCTTGGCGAACCCGTAGGTGCGCGGGTCGAACGACGGGTCCGTGCGGTTGAGATGGTTCCCGAGGGTGCTGAGCGACGTCCAGTCCTCGTCGTCGGTGTCGACCTTGTTCAGCGCCTTGGTGAGCACGCTCTGGATCGCGCGCGGCTGGTCATCCTTCACCTGCTCGTCCGTCCCCTCGTCGCCGGCGAGGACCTCGAGGAACACGAACCTCTCGCACGCCTCGACGAAGGCTTTCGGCGTCTTCCGCTGCCCGACGCCGATGACCCGCTTGCCCGACTCGCGCAGCCGGGTGGCCAGCGGGGTGAAGTCACTGTCGCTGGAGACGATGGCGAAGCCCTCCACGTTGCCGGAGTACAGCAGGTCCATGGCGTCGATGATCAGCGCCGAGTCGGTGGCGTTCTTGCCGTAGGTGTAGGCGAACTGCTGCTGCGGGGAGATGGCGTTGCCGAGGAGCACCTCGCGCCATCCGTTGAGGTGGGGATTCGTCCAGTCGCCGTATGCCCGCTTGACGGTGATGGTCCCGTAGCCGGCCAGCTCCTCGAACATTTCCTCGATCAGCTTCGCGGACGTGTTGTCGGCGTCGATCAGGACGGCGAGGCGGGTGCTCTCATCGGGCATGTGCATGCTCCTTGATCGGTTGGCAGCCAGTCTCCCGCAGGTTCCCCTGATGCCGATGGCCGCCTGCGACTGGCGTGGCGCTCGCCGACTAGCATCGGCAGCGATGACCACCAGTGACAAGACGGCTGCCTTCCGGACGTTGCACGTCCCGGGCCGGCCGTTGCTGATGCCGAACCCGTGGGACGTCGGGTCGGCCAGGCTGCTGGAGTCGATGGGCTTCCGGGCCCTCGCTACCACCAGCAGCGGGCACGCATCGACGCTCGGACTCGAGGACGGCGCCGTCGACAGGCGGACGGCGCTGGCGCACGCGGCCGCGTTGGCCTCGGCGGTGGACGTGCCCGTGTCGGCCGACCTGGAGAACGGGTACGCCGACGACCCTTCCGCAGTGGCCGAGACGGTCGCCGCGGCGGCGGCGGTCGGGTTGGCCGGCTGCTCGATCGAGGACTACGACCGCGAGCGCGACCGGATCTACGACATCGACGTGGCGGCCGAGCGGGTCGCCTCCGCCGCGCAGGCCGCCCGCATCGCTGACGTCGTACTCACGGCTCGGGCGGAGAACTTCATCCGCCACAACCCGGACCTCGCCGACACCATCGCCCGGTTGCAGGCCTACCAGGAGGCCGGTGCCGAGGTGCTCTACGCGCCGGGCCTGACCGATCTCACCGACATCCGCAGCGTGGTCGAGTCGGTCGACCGGCCGGTGAACGTGCTGACCCGGCCGGGACTGCCGCCGGTGCACGAGCTCGCGGCGGCCGGCGTGGCCAGGATCTCGGTCGGCGGCGGCCTGCACGCGGCTGCCCTGGAGCTCGTACGTCGTGCCGCGCGGGAGCTCCTCGACAAGGGAACCTACGGCTGGCTCGGCGGCTGACGCTCATCCCGGACGGACGAACCGCGCGTCGGAGCCCGCCTCGACGGAGGCCAGCCAGTCACGGGCGCGGCGGGCCGACGCACGGCAAAGCCAGGCGTCCTGCACGACCTCCGCGACCTCGTCGCGGGTCAGCTCGCCGATCCGCGAGCCGCGCAGCAGCACGGAGTCGTGGCCGTCGAAGTGGGGCGTCGTGAAGTACGGCGTGCTCGGGTCCTGCACGAGCGCCTGCTTCTCGCCGTCGTCGGCGACCCAGAACACGATCACGTCCGGGTAGCGCTCGCCGGTCTCCGGGTCGACGGCGTCCGGCCGCGCGGTCCGGAAGAACACGAACGACTTGCCTCCGACCTGGTAGACCGGACGCTCCTCGGGACCCTCCACTGTCACATGCGGCATCGCCCGGGCGATCTCGTGCACGTCGCTCACACGTGCGCGCCGGCCTCGTTTCATGAGGTGAGGCTAGCCGTGCTGACAGGATGGGCCCATGTCCGAGCAGCGCCGACGCACCGAGCGGCCCGATCCGGTGCGCCGCGCGGTGGGCAGCTATGCGTCGATGCTTCCCGAGCTCCGCGACGCGACGCAGAGGTACGTCGCCCTGGTCACCACGCTGCTCGACGAGGCCGGCATCAACTACCTGAGCGTCTCCGGCCGGACCAAGAGCGTGAAGTCGTTCGCGGCCAAGGCCGACCGGCGGGTGGACGGCGAGCCGGTGTACCCCGACCCGCTCGCCGACATCACCGACCAGATCGGCGTGCGCGTGATCACCTACCTGCACAGCGACGTGGCGGCGGTGGCCGACGTGCTCTCCGACCAGCTCACCGTCCTCGACGACCGCGACATGGGGCGCGAGACGGCCGACGAGGGCAGGTTCGGCTACGCGAGCCGGCACCTGCTGGTGACCGCCGACGACGCGGCGTCCGCCGGGCGCAGCGCGCAGGTGCAGGTCCGGACCGTGCTGCAGCACGCCTGGGCGGAGTTCGAGCACGCCACCCGCTACAAGGGCACGATCCCCGAGGAGCACGTGCCGGACCTGAACCGCCGGTTCACCCTTGCCGCCGGCCTGCTCGAGCTGGCCGACCGGGAGTTCTCCAAGATCCGCGACCGGCTCGAGGACACCGTGGTGGACCAGCCGGCCGAGGAGGACCCGACCGACCCGCGGGTCAGCCCGGAGGAGCTGGCCACCTTCCTCGCCGGCAGGTACGCCGGGGCCGGCTGGTCGCGCCCGGACCACTACGCGTGGCTGTCGGGTCTGCTGCTGGAACTCGGCATCACGTCGTTCGGCGAGCTGACCGGGGTGCTCGCCGGCGTCGACAGTGCGGCGATCAACGCCCGCATGGAGTACCGCTACCCGGCCGGGGCCGTCCGCCGCCTGGACGACGACCTGCTGGCGGCGTACGGCCCTAGGTATCTGGCGCTGCACGGCAACGCGCACCGCACCGCGCTGCTGCAGGCCCGCCTCGACCGCCTCCGCCGCGCCGCGGGAAAGTAGGGCCCGAGCCGCGGGAAGTCAGAACAGCGGGGTCCCGGAGCGCATCCGGCGTCGTACATCGCGCAAGGCGGCGTTCAGGGGGTAGCCCTGCACCGCGGCGGGCAACGCCCGGATCACTCGCGCGGCCAAGGCATCGAACCTCTCGAACCGTCCCTGGTCGCCCGCGGTCCACGACAGCCCCATCGCCTCGCGGAACTCGCGGGGCAGGTAGCCGGCGGTCAGCCACTCCCGCCGATCCGCGACCGGTCGCGGTACGGCGGGCAGGTAGTCCAGCCGCACGACCTTCATCAGCAGCTCGCGCACGGACGCGTCGATGCTCACCCGGGTCAGGCCGTCGCGCCAGTACTCGCCGAACGCACCACGGTCGGGCGGCCAGAGCTCCGGGGGCATCTGCAGCATCGCCCCGAAGATCACCGCCTCCCGGTAGAAGGGCTCGCGATGCGCGCCCAGCGGCCCGTGCACGGACTCGTAGGACTCCTCGAAGCCGCGAAAGATGCAGGCGGCCACCCATCGCTGAAGCTCGGGATCCAGCGCGTGATAGCTCGGCGAGGCGCCCGGCGGGGAGCGGACCTGCGCGTGCGAGCGGGTGGTCGCACGCCGGTAGGCGGCCCGCTCCTCCGCGGTCCCGTGGATGGCGACCGCGAGGTAGCCGAGGGTGGTGCGCCGACGGCGGGCCGGGTTGAGCAGCAGGTTGCCTTCGCGCACCGGGCTGTCCTTGACGCCGTACCCGATCTCGGGCCACGACAGCTGCATGATCACGTTCGCGGCGCCGCTCAGGGCGATGTACGACGCCGGGGCACGGCGCAGCAGCGGTGTGGCCATGGAGTCGATCCGCTCGCGTTCGGGTGCCACGGATTCCAGCGTAGGAGCCGGCGGGTCGGCGTTGCGCCAGGAGCGTGTCGGAGCCCGGGCCTAGCCTGCCGGAATCGGGTCGAAGGGCTGAAGGGACGAGGGCAGTGGGCGTCAACAACAAGCAGCGCAGGGCCGCGAAGAAGCGCAAGCAGGGGCGGTCACGGCCCGCGCCGAGCAGGCCGGCCGGCCGCGACGGTTCCGGGTGGGGCCCGGGGGCCTGGGGTGAGCGGGACCCGTTCGCGGACCAGGGATGGGAGGACCCCGACCGGACCGGCGAGGAGCGGTCGGACGAGGACCGGGCCCGGTCTCACCACCGTTCCAGGGCGCTGGTGCTCCGGTGGGTCGGCGAGCTGGCCGCCGGCCGGATGCAGCCGGAGGAGCTGTCCGGTCTGCTGTCGGCGGAGCCGTCCGGGGCACGTGGGCTGGGAGCAGCGGCCGCGGCCGTCTGCGACGAGCTCGTCGTGAACGGGCTGGAGAACGGGTGGAGCCCGGTCGATCTGGTCGAGGCAGTCCGCCGGCGCGGCAGTGCACGGCAGTTGCCGGCGCTGGCCGCGATGCTCACCGAGCATCTCGCGGGACGTCCGCAGACAGATGTCCCGGCCTGGTGGCGTCGGGAGCTGAACGGGGTCGGCACCCCCCGGGCCGCCGACCCGACGACCGTGCAGGGCATCACGACGCTGCTCTCGCTGGCGGCGGCAGTGCACGACCTGCCGCCGGTCCCACCGGCGCTCTCATCCGGCGAGGCCGACGGGGACGTCGAGGACACCGCCGACCTGGAGCACGCCAAGGCGCTGCGCCGGGTCCGGTCGCTGCTCGCCAAGGCCGAGTCGACCGAGTTCGACGAGGAGGCCGAGGCGCTCTCCGCCAAGGCGCAGGAGCTGATCAGCCGGCATTCGCTCGAGCGTCTCCTGCGTCGGGCAGACGCCGATGCCCACGGTGGGAACGGGTCCTCCGCCGTGCTCGCCCGACGGATCTGGCTGGACGCGCCGTACGTCGTCGCCAAGGCGATGGTCGTGCAGACCGTCGCGCAGGCAAACCGCTGCCGGTCGGTGCTGATCAAGGATCTCGAGGTCTGCACCCTGGTCGGCAGCCCGGAGGACCTCGACGCGGTGGAGCTGTTGAGCACCTCGCTGCTCGTGCAGGCCGACCGTGCCATGCTCCGGCATGGCCGACAGGTCGACTTCACGGGTACGTCGCGCACCCGGTCCTTCCGCCAGTCGTTCCTGGTCTCCTACGCGAGCCGGATCGGCGAGCGGCTGCGGGAGGCCGACCAGGCGATGACCGATCGGGCGACCCATGACGAGGTCGAACGTGCACGGCTGCTGCCCGCCCTGCGTGACCAGGAGCAGCGAGTCGCAGACGCGCTGCGGGAGGCGTTCCCGGGTCTGGTCCAGCACCGCACGCAGGTCACCAACAGACAGGGCTGGGCGGCCGGCCGCGCCGCCGCGGACCTGGCGCGGCTCGACGTACGCCGGCGGGTGGAGCGGGGCTGATCAGTCGGCGGCCCCCGCGCCGGTGAGGTGTGCCGTGCTGACGATCACCGGGTGGTCGGTGGTGCGGCGCACGAGCGGTCCCCGGTTCTCCGCGTAGGCGCTGAACGTCACGCCCTGCGACCCGAAGATCCAGTCGACGTACCAGTCGCGCGGTGGCCGGCAGGCCCCCTCGTTGCTGCCGCCGCTGGCCGAGATCATCGGGGCGCCGCCGGTCATCGCGCAGAAGTAGCCGTCGCGGGCGTTCATGTCCCCGGTGACGAACACCGGCTTCCCGGTGCCGGCCAGCCGGTTGGCCAGGCCCACCTCGACCGCCGTGGCGGCGCTGCGCCAGCGTTGCTGGTGGGGGTGGCTACCGGTGTCGGCCGGATTGTGGAAGTTGGCGAACCATGCCTCCAGCCCCGTCGCGGGATTGCGCAGCAGCACGTACGGCATGGGCCGGCGGTGGCCGCCGAAGTACGGGATCGACACCGTATCGGCCGACACCAGCTGCCAGGTGTCTCGTCGCCACCCGATGGAGTTCTCGGCACCGAGGCTGCCGAGCGAGTCACCCGGGTAGACGTCGTACGCTCCCCCGGTCGCCGCGAGGAAGCTTCGCAGCTGCACGGTCTGCAGCTCCTGGAAGCCCACCACGTCCACGTCGTGGATCGCCAGGATCTGCGCGGCCCAGCGAGCCCTGAGCGACCCGGAGGCATAGCGACCGTGCGACCCGCCCCCTGCTGTGTGGCTGGCTCCGAGCGCGTTGAAAGAGCTGATCACGAAGTCGAGCGTGGGAGCCGGCGTGGGCTTCTTCTTGTCCGGATGATGCGGCCTGGCGTGCAGGGTGACCTGACGTGCCACTGCGAGCAGGGTCGCCTTGCGTGCGGTCTGCTCGGGTGAGGGCAGGGACGACGTGGGCGCGTCGCTCGCTTCTTCCGAACCGGCCGCCGCCGACGCGTCGCCAGCCGCTACTCGCGCCCCGCCGAGCTCGTGCGAACCCACGAACAGGCCGACCACGACGACCAGCACGGTCACGGCAGTCGCGGACAGCACTGTCCGCAACGGCCTGGTCCGCTTCCGCATCGATCCAGGCTATCGCCGGGGCTCGCCACTACCCTTCCCGCGGCTGGACACCGACTTTCCCGCGGCTCGGTGCTGTGGGCAGGATGGGGGCATGGATCTGCCAACGATGGGCGCACTGACCTCGCTTCCGGCTACCGACCACCCAGAGCTGCTCGCAGCCCCGGTGGCGGCCGCGCTCACGGTCTGGGAGCACGCCCACCAGGTCGCGGTCGTGCAGATCGACCCGGATCTCGCCGACACCGCCGCGCTGACCAGTGCCTACGACCTGCCGCTGTCGGCCAGCGCGAACTGCGTCGTGGTCGCCGGCCGGCGCGGCGGGGAGGAGCGCATCGCCGGGTGCGTGGTGGCCGCCGACACCCGCGCCGACGTGAACAGCATGGCCAAGCGCACCCTCGACGTCCGCAAGGCGTCGTTCCTCGCCATGGATCGCGCCGTCGAGGAGACCGGCATGGAGTACGGCGGTATCACCCCGGTCGGTCTGCCCGCGCCGTGGCGGCTGCTCGTCGACGCCGCAGTGACGAAGGCGTCGGTGGCGATCATCGGCAGCGGGGTGCGCCGCTCGAAGCTGCTGCTGGCCGGTGCCCTGCTCGCCGAGCTGCCCGGCGCCGAGGTGCTCGACGGTCTGGGCATCCCGACGCAGGCTCAGGGCGAGAGTGGTTGAGTGGAGGCCATGAGCCACGCCCAGCAGCAGTCGCACCACGGCATGGACACCGTGGTCCTCACCGACCTTGCCGACGGTCTGATCGCAGACCTGGCCAACCACCCGGCCGGACGGGTGGCGCGCACCATCCTCACCGGGTCGGTGATGCGTGCGGCGGTGATCGCCCTGCGCGAGGGCGCCTCGATGCGCGAGCACGGCTCGCCCGCCGCGGCCACCTTGTACGTCATCCGTGGGCAGGTCACGGTGCGCGCCGGTGAGCGCGAGTGGACGCTGTCCGCGGGCGAGCTGATCCCGATCCCGCCGCAGCGGCACGGCCTGGAGGCGCATGCCGACTCGGCGGTGCTGCTCACGGTCGCGTTGCGCTGACACGGACCGGGTACGCCGAGCCCGCCTCGTCGGTCAGCGGCCGGGCTGGAGTCCGCTCGCCCACTCGGTGCCGGCCACGACCGTGGCGCTGGCCAGCCCGCAGGAGATCCCGGTCGAGTGCGACCAGGCGCCCCGGCGTGCGCACACCCGGTCCGCGGCCGCCTGCACCGCCGCCGGGTCATGACGGGAGACGACCACGGTGAACTCGTCGCCGCCCACCCGGGCGACCAGGCTGTCGGGCAGGTCGGCGAAGCTGACGGCGAGCGCCCGGCCGACCGTGAGGATCAGCTCGTCGCCGGCCTCGTGCCCCCAGGTGTCGTTGACCAGCTTGAGGTCGTTGATGTCGACGACCAGCACGCTGACCGGATGGGGTTCCGCGTCGGCGAAGGTCGCGGCTACCCACTCGTCGAGGGAACGACGGTTCATCAGTCCGGTGAGCGGGTCGCGGTAGGCCATCTGCTCCAGCGACTGCTCGCGCATGCAGCGCGAGATCGCTCCGGCCAGGATCGCGGTCAGCGCCTCCAGGTAGGCGACGTCGTCGGCCGAGAAGCCCGCCTCGCCGACGTGCCGGGTCGCGTAGAACTCTCCCCACACGGCTCCGTCGACCATCAGCGGGGTGTCCACGGAAGAGCCCTTGTGGAGCTGTTCCAGCAGGGCTCGCTCCTCCGGGGCCGTGGCAGGATCGTCGCGTTCGGCCCTCCATGTGACCGCCTCGGAGGAGCCGGGATCGACGTACTTGAAGTCCTCGAGGGTGTACGACTCGTCGGTCGGCCAGCGCACCTCGTCGGGCCCCAGGTCGCCGACGTTGACGATGGTGCGGATCGTGCACGTGCCGGGCACCAGCCGGCTCACCGACACGCTCGCGGCATGCAAGGCACCCCTGGCCGCCTCGGCGGCGATCTCTAGCAGGCGTGGCAAGGACTCCGAACGCCCCAGCACGCGGGCCATCGACGCCAGACTGCGGATCCTCCGCACGTCGTCAGCCGGAAGCATCTCTTCCCTCCCGATCCCCCGCCTCCAACCCCTCCACTTCCAGAGTCGGCGAATCGGGACGCGAACTTGAGGCCCGACGGCTGCATAGGCGCAAAGAAATAGGGTGGCGGCGTGAGGAAGCTGGTGCCGGTGGTCTTCGGGGTGCTGATCTGCGCTCTCGGGGTGCTGTGGACCTTGCAGGGGCTGGGGTACCTCGAGGGCAGTGTGATGACCGGATCCTCGACCTGGGCCATCATCGGGCCCGCTGTCGCCGGCCTCGGGGTGGCCCTGGTCATCGTTGGGTTCGGGGGCGGGCGAGGCGGCCGGCGCTGATGTTGGGAACAATACCCCCCGGTGGTATGGTCACTCGACCATGGAACCGGCGACCTCGACCAGCGCACACGGCCACGGCGACCAGCACGGCCACGACTCCTCCTGGCGGACCGCGGTGTCCGCGACGCTGCACTGCCTGACCGGGTGTGCGATCGGCGAGGTCCTCGGCATGGTCCTGGCCACGGCCTGGGGGCTGGCCAACGCGCCGAGCGTCGCGATCTCGGTCGTGCTCGCGTTCTTCTTCGGCTACCTGCTCACGGGTAGCTCGGTGCTGCGCGCCGGCCAGGGCCTGCGGACGGCGGCCACGGTGGCGCTGGCTGCGGACACCGTCTCGATCCTGGTGATGGAGATCTTCGACAACCTGGTGATGGTCATGGTGCCCGGCGCGCTGGACGCGGGCCTGGCCGACTGGCTGTTCTGGGGCTCGCTGGCCCTGTCGCTCGTCGTCGCGTTCGTGGTCACCGTCCCGGTGAACCGCGCGATGATCGACCGAGGCAAGGGCCACGCGGTGATGCACGAGTACCACTGAGCCGGCGGGCTGCCAGAATCGCCGGGTGAGCTACGCACTCGCCCAGGGCACGGGACCGCTGCGAGGCGTCCGCATCGTCGAGCTGGCCGGGATCGGCCCGGGCCCGCACGCCGCGACGATCCTCGCCGACCTCGGCGCCGACGTGATCCGGCTGGAACGCCCCGGTGGAGCGCCGCTGGTCGGCACCCGGGAGACCGACCTGCTCACGCGGGGTCGGCCCAGCGTGGCGATCGACCTCAAGCAGCCAGGCGCCGTCGAGACGGTGCTGCGGCTGGTCGAAGACGCCGACGCGCTGATCGAGGGGATGCGGCCCGGGGTCACCGAGCGTCTCGGCCTCGGCCCGGAGGACTGCCTGGCCCGCAACCCCCGGCTCGTGTACGCGCGGATGACCGGCTGGGGGCAGTCGGGTCCCCTCGCGCACAGCGCCGGTCACGACATGAACTACATCGGGATCGCCGGCGCGCTGCACGGCCTCGGCCAGACCCCGGCGCGGCCGCAGTTCCCCACCAACCTGCTCGGCGACTTCGGCGGAGGCTCGACGTACCTCGTCATCGGGGTCCTCGCCGGGCTGCTCGAGGCGCGCACCAGCGGCCGGGGACAGGTCGTGGACGCGGCGATCGTCGACGGCACCGCCCACCTGTCGGCGATGTTCGCCTCGCTGCTCGCCGGCGGCGCCGCGCACGAGGCCCGCGCGGCCAACCTGCTCGACGGCGGCGCGCCGTTCTACGACGTGTACGAGACAGCGGACGGCGAGCACATGTCGGTGGCTGCGCTCGAGCCGCAGTTCTACGACGAGCTGATCGACCGGCTCGGCCTCTCCGGCACCGTCCCCGACCGCACCGACATCGCCGGCTGGCCCGCGCTGCGCGAGGCGCTGACCACGACGTTCAAGCAGAAGACGCAGGCCGAGTGGGCCGAGGTGTTCGAGGGCAGCGACGCCTGCTGCGCGCCGATCCTGCCGCTCACCGACGCCGCCGCACATCCGCACCTGCGCGCCCGGAAGACGTACGTCGAGCGCGACGGCGTCGTGCAGCCGGGCCCGGCGCCGCGCTTCTCGCGCACCGGGCCGACGCTGACCACCGGGCCCAGCCAGCCCGGCGGAGACACCCGCGAGGCGCTGGCCGCCTGGGGGGTCGACGACGTGGACGCGCTGATCGCGGCAGGGGCCGTCGTCCAGGCGTGAGCGGCGCGGAGGCGCCGGCCCCGTATCACTCCGGCCCGGGGGCAGAGTGCGGGCACGCTGCCGTCTCGGTTGTCCGCGCGCAGCTGGAAGTGGATGCGGGTGCCGACCCACTCGGGGTTGAGGGAGTAGTCGAGAACAGTCCAGTCGACCCGCACCGGCGGAAAGGCGGTGTCCACGGACAGCACGAGCGGGTCGTGATGGTTGTGGTCGAGGCACAGCTGTCCACCCGAGATGCACGACCCGGTGGCTGGCGACCACCAGCCCGCCAGCCCGCCAGCCCGCTCAGCGTGGTGAGCGCGTCGAACACGACGCCGGCCGTGAGCTCGGCGGAGTCTCCCCCGACGCCGGCGCGGTGGTACGCGCGCACAAGCACCATCTACGCGCGTTTCTTACGCGCACCGCCCGACGCGCCGGGCTGCGACGTCCTGCCGAGCTCGCAGCGCAACTTCTGATCCTCGCAGAGGGTGCGCTCATCACCGCCGCAATCGACGGCGACGCGAAGGTTCCTCGCCGCGCCAGAGCCGCCGCGGAGATCCTCATCGACGCCGCCTCACCATCGCCGGCTCCGACCTCATGAGTGCTCGCCGACGGCCCATGACCGACACCCCGAGGCCACCACGGACTCTGTGTGACCGGGGGTCTGTGGGAGGGGCTGCTCAGCGGGTGCGGCGTACCACCGACTCGCGCTTGGTCTCGTTGACCGCCGACTCGTAGGCGGTCACCAGCGCCGCCACCGTCACCGGCTTGAACCGCTCGACCGCGTCGCGCAGCGCCTCCGGCGAGGTGTCGCCCTCCTGGTAGGAGGACCAGACCTTGTTGCGGAACAGCTCGGTGAGCTCCTCGGCGAGCGCCCGGCCGTGCGCGGTGAAGATCTCCGAGGCCGCCATCGCCACCTCGCGGGGCATTCCGAGGTCGAGAAGCGCCAGCCCGACCGAGAGGTGCGCGACCGCGACCTCGAAGCGGCCCTGCCGCGCCGGGAACAGGATGCCCAGGGAGTTCAGCGTGTCCAGGTCCTCCTCGGACAGCGTCCGCCCGGCGCGCCGGTTCAGCTCGCGGCGGGTGATCGTCTCGGGCAGCTCGGCCATCCACGGAGCCAGCAGCGTGCGGTGCAGCGCGATCGTCTCCGGCGTGGCGTCGCCGGGGATTCGGGCGACGTACCTCTGGATCGCCGACAGCGTGAAGCCGTGCGCCTGCAGCTCGCGGACGAGCTCGAGGCGGGCGACGTGGTCGGCGGTGTAGAACCCGGAGCGACCACGCCGGATCGGCGGCGGCAGCAGGCCCTTGGTGGTGTAGAAGCGCACCGTCCGCACGGACGCACCCACACGGCGGGTCAGGTCGTCGAGGGTCATCAGCTCCTGCCCCGAGGGCGCGGACTCGACCGGCTGTGTGGCCTCGCTCACCTGCGACCTCCTCCCGGGACTGCGTGACCGGGCGTGGGCGACGGAGATCACGCCCGGTTCGGTTGACGACGCTAACAGTAGGAGTGTCACAATCGAAGACAGCGTCATCTCGAGCACACCGTCCTCGACAGTTGGGACCCTCACCATGGCCAACCCCACGACCCGCGCCGCCGGCTCCGGCAAATCGTCACCAGCCGAGGCCTTCGTGTACGACGCCCTCCGCACGCCGCGTGGCAGAGGCAAGAAGACCGGATCGCTCTACGAGGTGAAGCCGGTCGACCTGGTGGTCGGGCTGCTGGAGAAGGTCAAGGAGCGCAACCCCGGCCTCGACCCCGGTCGGATCGACGACGTGGTCCTCGGCGTGGTCAGCCCGCTCGGCGACCAGGGCGGCGACATCGCCAAGACCGCCGTGCTCGCCGCCGGCTACCCCGAGACGGTGGCCGGCGTCCAGCTCAACCGGTTCTGCGCCTCCGGCCTGGAGGCCGTCAACCAGGCCGCGGCGCGGGTGCGGTCCGGCTTCGAGGACCTGATCCTGGCCGGCGGAGTCGAGTCGATGTCCCGGGTGCCGATGGGCTCCGACGGCGGCGCCTGGGCGATGGACCCGCAGACCGCCTTCACCACCTCGTTCGTGCCGCAGGGCATCGGCGCGGACCTGATCGCCACCTTGGAGGGCTACTCCCGCGAGGACGTCGACGCGTTCGCCGCCGAGTCGCAGGCCCGGGCCGCGAAGGCACAGGCGAACGGCTACTTCGACAGCTCGGTGATCCCCGTCAAGGACCGCAACGGGCTGACCGTGCTCGACAAGGACGAGTTCATCCGGCCCGGCACCACCGTCGAATCGCTGGCCGGGCTCAAGCCCAGTTTCGCCGACATCGGCGAGCAGGGCGGCTTCGACTCGGTCGCGCTGGAGAAGTACCACTGGGTGGAGAGGATCGACCACGTCCACCACGCCGGCAACTCGTCCGGCATCGTCGACGGCGCGTCCCTGACCGTGATCGGCTCCGAGCAGGTCGGCAGCGACCTCGGGCTGACGCCCCGGGCGCGTGTGCTGGCGACCGCGGTGTCCGGAGCGGACCCGACCATCATGCTCACCGGTCCGGCGCCTGCCTCTCGCAAGGCGCTGGCCAAGGCGGGCCTCGAGGTCGGCGACATCGACCTGTTCGAGATGAACGAGGCCTTCGCCGCCGTCGCGATGCGGTTCATCAAGGACCTGGGCCTCGACCACGAGCAGGTCAACGTCAACGGCGGCGCGATCGCGATGGGCCACCCGCTCGGCGCGACCGGCGCGATGATCCTCGGCACGCTCATCGACGAGCTCGAGCGTCGCGACCTGCGCCGCGGGCTGGCCACGCTGTGCGTCGGCGGCGGGATGGGCATCGCCACCATCGTCGAGCGCGTCTGACCCCGACCACCCGATTCGTCCGCGGATACGCGGCCGTTTCACGCGGGGCGACCGCGGACGAATCACCGAAGGAGAGCAATGACTGAGCAGAGCGCCGTGCGGTACGAGCTGGACAGCGACGGCATCGCCACGCTGACCCTGGACGACCCGACCGGCAGCGCGAACACCATGAACGAGCTCTACAAGCAGTCGATGGGCGCCGCCGTCGAAAGACTCCAGGAGGAGCGGGAGCAGCTCACCGGCGTGGTCGTCACCAGTGCGAAGAAGACGTTCTTCGCCGGGGGCAACCTGCGCGACATGCTGGCCGCAGGGCCCGACGACGCCCAGCAGGTCTTCGATTCCGCCCAGCAGATCAAGGCCCAGCTGCGCACTCTCGAGACGCTCGGCGTGCCGGTGGTCGCGGCGATCAACGGTACGGCGCTCGGCGGTGGCCTGGAGATCGCTCTGGCCTGCCACCACCGCATAGTCGTCGACGACCCGAAGATCCAGATCGGCGTCCCGGAGGTGACCCTCGGCCTGCTGCCGGGAGGCGGCGGCGTCACCCGCACGGTGCGGATGCTCGGGCTGTCCAGCGCACTGCTCGACGTACTCCTGCAGGGCCCGCGGATGAAGCCGCAGGTCGCGTTGGAGAAGGGCATCGTCGACGAGCTCATCGACGACCCCGCCGACCTGGTCACCGCCGCTAAGGCCTGGATCAAAGACCACCGGGACGACGAGGAGGGGGCCACCCAGCCATGGGACCGGCCCGGCTACAAGATGCCCGGCGGCACCCCGTCGAACCCGAAGCTCGCCGCGTTCCTCCCGGCCTACCCGGCCAACCTCCGCAAGCAGCTCAAGGGCGCCGACTACCCCGCGCCGCGGGCGATCATGGCGGCCGCCGTCGAGGGCGCGCAGGTCGACTTCGAGACCGCGACGCGGATCGAGTCGCGCTACCTGACCGAGCTGATCGTCGGGCAGAACTCCAAGGACATGATCCAGGCGTTCTTCTTCGACCTGCAGGCGATCAACTCCGGTGCGCTCCGCCCGGAACCTTCGACGGGCTCAGGACAGGCGGCGTTCGAGAAGTTCGAGCCGGCCAAGGTCGCGGTCCTCGGCGCCGGCATGATGGGCGCCGGCATCGCGTACGCGTGCGCGCGCAGCGGGCTGCAGGTGCTGCTCAAGGACGTCGAGGTCGCCAACGCCGAGAAGGGCAAGGCCTACTCGCAGAAGGTGCTCGACAAGGCAGTGTCTCGGGGCAAGCTCACCGAGGAGCAGCGTGACGAGGTGCTCGCGCGGATCACCCCGACCGCGGACGCGGCCGACCTGGCCGGCTGCGACCTGGTGATCGAGGCGGTCTTCGAGGACCCGGGCCTGAAGAAGCAGGTGTACGCCGAGATTGCCGACGTGGTGGCCTCCGACGCGCTGCTGTGCTCGAACACCTCGACGCTGCCGATCACCGAGCTCGCCGAGAACTTGGCGCCGGCCGCGGCACCGTCATTCATCGGGATGCACTTCTTCTCACCGGTGGACAAGATGCCGCTGGTGGAGATCATCCGCGGTGAGCAGACCTCCGATGCGGCCGTGGCCCGGGCCGTGGACGTCGTACAGAGGATCCGCAAGACCCCGATCGTGGTCAACGACAGCCGAGGCTTCTACACCAGCCGGGTGATCGGCACGTTCGTCAACGAGGGCCTGGCGATGCTGGCAGAAGGCGTGCACCCGGTCAGCCTGGAGCGCGCGGCCACCCAGGCCGGCTACCCGGTCGGCACGCTGCAGCTCTCCGACGAGCTGAACCTCGAGCTGATGGCGAAGATCCACAAGGCGTACGCCGACGCGGCCGAGCGTGAGGGCACGCCTCTGCCGGAGCACCCCGCCGACGCCGTCGTCGAGAAGATGATCGAGCTCGGCCGACCGGGGCGGCTGCGTGGGGCCGGGTTCTACGAGTACGCCGACGGCAAGCGCGCCGGTCTCTGGAAGGGGCTCGCCGAGCACTTCCCGCCCTCCGGAGAGGTCGCCGACCTCGACGAGGTCAAGGACCGGTTCTTGTTCATCGAGGCGATCGAGACAGCCCGTTGCTTCGAGGAGGGCGTCATCGAGTCGTCCGCGGCGGCCAACATCGGCTCGATCATGGGCATCGGCTACCCCGCCAACACCGGCGGCGCGGTCCAGTTCATGCACGGCTACGACGGGGCCACCGGCACCGGGCTGCCCGGCTTCGTGGCCCGCGCCGAGCAGCTGGCGAAGTCCTACGGCGACCGGTTCGCGCCACCGGCGTACCTGCGCGACCTCGCCGAGAAGGGCGCCCGCTTCCCCGCCTGAGACCCACGCGGACGTCATCGGGACCGGGCGCAATAGCGCCTTCTCCCGATGACGTCCTGCGGAACCGGGGACGTCCTGCGCGGCGGTGGGGCACAATTGCTCGGTGGGGTCTCCAATCGTCGACGTACGCGGCCTGTGGGTGCGCTTCGGACCGGTCGACGCCGTGCGCGGCATCGACTTCACCGTGCGTGCGGGCACCGGCGTAGCGCTGCTCGGCCGCAACGGTGCCGGCAAGTCGACCACGATGCGAGTGCTGGCTGGCGTCGTGCCGCCCAGCGACGGCGAAGTCCTGGTGGCGGGGCTCGACGTGGCCAAGCAGACGCTGGCGGTCAAGCGCGCGACCGGCTACTGCCCCGACGTGGGCGGGCTGGTGCCACGCGCCACCCCGTGGGAGCACCTGCAGCTCGCCGCGCGGCTGCGCCAGCTCCCGGACGGCTGGCAGGACCGGGCCCGAGAGCTGCTCGAGCGGTTCGACCTTGGCGCGGCCGCCCACCGGGTCACCGCCGGGTTCAGCCATGGCATGGGCCGGCGGATGTCGGTGATCCTGGCCGCGTTCCACCAGCCCCCGGTGCTCCTGCTCGACGAGCCGTTCGACGGCGTCGACCCGCTCGGCGTCGAGGCCACCATGGAGGTGGTCGCCGACGCGCGCTCGCGTGGCGCCGCGGTGCTGGTCTCCACCCACCTGAGAGAGCTCGCCGTGCAGGTGTGCCAGCAGGCGATCGTGCTGCGCGGCGGGTCGGCGGTCGCCGCCGTACCCGCCGACGAGATGAGCGGGGAGGCCGGTGCCGGTGCCTACCGCGCGCTTCTCGACTGAGGTCTGGTCTGAGGCGGGCCGCTCGGTCGCCGCGGTCGGGCCACTGCTGAGCTTCCGGGCCGCAGGCCTGCGCGGGCGGGCGCGCACCGGCGCTGTCATCGCGATGGTCAGTCTGCTGGTGATCACCGTGCTGGCGGCCTGGCTGCCGGGCTACCTGCCCGAGGGTGACCTCACCCGCGGCGACGTGCTGCTGCTGCTGCCCACCGGCTACGTCACCGTGCTGGTCGTCTCCCTGGTCTCCGCCGCTGCGTCGGGAGGAGGCCGCGAACTGCTGCCGCGCGAGCAGGGGGTGGCGTTCCCGGTCAGTCCCACGACCGACCACCTGGGCGCCCTGCTGATGGCGCCGCTGAACATCGCCTGGCTGCTGCAGAGCTGGACCCTGCTCGCGGCGACCGCGTTCGTCGTCGGCGTGCACCCGACGCTGGTGCTCGCACAGATCCCCGTGCTGCTGTGGCTGGCGACAGCCACCGCGCTGGCGCAGATGGTGTCCTGGGCGGTCGAATGGCTTCGCCGAGGGCCGAACGGCCGCCTCGTCGTACGCGTGCTGATCGTCGTCCTCGCCGGCGCCCTCGCCGCGCTGATCAGCACCGGCGCACTGGTCCCGCTCCTCGACCACAGCCCGACGGTGAAGATCACCCTGGGCGTGCTGGAAGGCGCCGGAGCGCAGTGGTGGCGCTGGCTCCAGGTGGTCGTCGTCGAGCTCGGGATCGAGCTGGCAGCGGTGATCGTCGGGGCGTACGTCGCGGGCCGGGTGGCCAAGCGGCCGCCCCGCGACGAGCTGCGGGTGGAGAGCTCGGTGCAGGCGCCGCGCGACGAACCCCGCTCGGACCTCGTGGCGCTGATGCGCACCGACCGGATGAGCATCTGGCGCTCGGTGCCCTTGCGTCGCGGACTCGGCGTGCTCGCCCTGCTCCCGGGCCTGGTGGCCCTGGCCAGCGACCTGGACTGGTCGATGCTCTGCATCATGCCCGGCCTGGTCTGCTCCGGCGGGGCGCTGCTGTTCGGGGTGAACTCCTGGTCGCTGGACGGCCGCGGCGCACTGTGGCGCGACAGCCTGCCGGTCGACCCGAAGCTGACGTTCTTCTCGCGCGTGGCCGTTCTCGCCGAGGTGCTGATGTTCGCCACCGTGATCACGCTGGTCCTGGCCGCCCTGCGCACCGGTGTCCCGTCGGTGTCGCAGCTCTCCGCGGTGGTCTGCTGCACGGTGGTGGTCGCGCTCCAGGTGGTCTCGGGGTCCCTTCGCTGGTCGGTACGCCGTCCCTTCTCCGTCGACCTGCGCAGCGCACGGGCTACCCCGGCGCCACCGCTGACGATGGTGGGCTACTCGGCCCGGCTCGCTCTGGTGACGACCACGACGGGCTTGCTCTTCGGGGTGACCTCGCACGTGTCGTGGGAGTGGTCGGTGCTGCTCGCGCTGCCGTTCGCGCTGTTCTCGGCCTACCGGCTGACCTCCACCGCCGCGAGCTGGGCGGATCCCGTGGTGCGCTCCAAGGTCGTCGCGACCGTCGCCAGCTGACCGCCGACCCGCGCCCTATGACCCGCCGACCCGCGCACTATGACCCCCCGAGCCGCGCCCTATGACCCGCCGACCCGCGCATCATGACCGGAACAGGAGCGATCCGAGCCGGTCGACGTCGACGTTGCCACCGCTCACGACAACACCGACCCGTCGGCCCGCCAGTTCGTGGCGCAGCTGTCCGACGCCGGCAAGACCCAGGCAGCCGGTGGGCTCGACGACGATCTTCATCCGGGTGGCGAACAGCCGCATGGTCTCGACGAGCTCTGCGTCGGCGGCGGTGAGGATGTCCGCGACGCCGGACCGGATGATCGCGAAGTTGTGCACCCCGACGTGCGTGGTCTGCGCTCCGTCGGCCAGCGTCTTCGGCGGGTCGATGTGCACGATCGCGCCGCGCCGCAGCGACTGCCGGCCGTCGTCGCCGGCCGCCGGCTCGACGCCGTACACCCGACAGCCGGGCGCCAGCGCCCGGGCGGACAGGAGGCTGCCGGCGAGCAGCCCGCCACCGCCCAGCGGGACGAACAGCGCGTCGAGCTCGCCGACGTCCTCGAAGAGCTCCTTGGCGGCGGTGCCCTGCCCGGCGATCACGTGCGGGTGGTCGAACGGCGGGATCAGCGTCCGCCCCTCGTTCTCGGCGATGTCCACCGCGGTCTGCTCACGGTCCGCGCCGTAGCGGTCGTAGGTCACCACTTGGGCGCCGTACCCCCTCGTGGCGGCCGCCTTCGACTCCGGCGCGTCCTCGGGCATGACGACGGTGGCCGGGATGTCGAGCAGTGCGGCCGCGCGTGCCACCGCCTGGCCGTGGTTGCCCGACGAGAACGTGACCACACCGGTCCGCCGCTGCTCGGCAGAGAAGTGCGACAGCGCGTTGAAGGCGCCGCGGAACTTGAAGGCACCGGTCCGCTGGAAGTTCTCGCACTTGAAGAACAGCTCCATGCCGAACTGCTCGTCCATCAGGCGGGAGCGCAGCACGGGAGTCCGCGCGACCGAGCCCTCGATCAGTCTCGCTGCGTCCTGGACGTCGTCGTAGCTGGGGATGTCGGTCACGACGAGACGGTATCGGGATGCCGAAGGGCCGCGGCTGCCGCGGTGCTACGCCCGCCGTCTAACCTCGGGGGATGGACTTCACGCCGTCACCACGTGCCGCCGACCTGACCGGACGCGTCAAGAAGTTCGTCGCAGAGCACATCGAGCCGATCGAGGCCGACTACCGGCGACAGATCCTCTCGCTGCGCGAGTCCGGCGGGGACGCCTGGACCCCGCTTCCGGTGATCGCCGAGCTGCAGTCCCAAGCCCGGTCGCAGGGGCTCTGGAACCTCTTCCTTCCCAAGCAGCACGCCGGGGAGTACGCCGAGCGCTTCGGCACGGACGGTGGCGAGGGGCTGAGCAACCTCGACTACGCACCCGTCGCCGAGCAGATGGGCCGCTCGTTCCTGGCGCCGCTGGTGTTCAACTGCAACGCGCCCGACACGGGGAACATGGAGGTGCTGCTTCGCTACGGCGACGAGACGCAGCGCAAGACATGGCTGGAGCCGCTGCTCGAGGCGCGGATCCGCAGTGCCTTCACGATGACCGAGCCCGGCGTGGCCTCCTCGGACGCCACGAACATGGCCGCGACTGCGGTGATCGACCCTTCGACGGGCCCCCTTCGAGGCGCCTCGTCCCTCGGCTCCTCAGGACAGGCAGGACAAGCGGCGGAGGTGGTGATCAACGGGCGCAAGTGGTGGTCCAGCGGCGCCGGCAACCGCGACTGCGCGATCTTCGTGTTCATGGGGCTGGCAGACCCCCGGGCCGACGCCGACACCGACCGGCACTCCAGGCACACGATGGTGCTGGTGCCGCGCGACACCGAGGGCGTGCGCATCGAGCGGACGCTGTCGACGATGAACCTGTACGACGAGCCGCTCGGCCACGCGGAGATCACCTTCACCGACGTTCGCGTGCCCGCCTCGAACATCCTGCTCGGACCCGGTCGGGCCTTCGAGATCGCCCAGGGCCGGCTCGGACCCGGCCGGGTGCACCACTGCATGCGGCTGATCGGGCTCGCCGAGCGGTGTCTGGAGCTGGCTTGCCGGCGCGGCCTGGAGCGGGTCGCCTTCGGGCGGCCGCTGGCCAAGCTCGGCGGCAACTCCGAGCGGATCGCCGAGGCGCGGATCGCCATCGACCAGGCGAGGCTGCTGGTGCTGCACGCGGCGTGGAAGCTCGACGAGTACGGTCCGCAGGGCGCCCTCGCCGAGGTGAGCGCCATCAAGGTGGCGGTGCCGAGCATGGCCCAGCGGGTGATCGACATGGCCATCCAGATGCACGGTGGTGCCGGGATGTCCGGTGACTTCCCGCTCGCCGAGGCCTGGACCAGCGCACGGTCGCTGCGGCTGGCCGACGGGCCGGACGAGGTGCACCGCGGAGTGGTCGCGCGGCTGGAGCTGGGGAAGTACCGGTGAGCAACGCCGAGGGCGCAGGTGGGCGGGTGCTGGTCACAGGTGCGGCCGCAGGACTCGGCGCGGCCCTGGTGCGCGCGTTCACCGCCCGCGGCGATCGGGTGCTGGCCACCGACGTGAGCGAGCAGCCCGGAGTGGTCCGCCTCGACGTGCGCTCCGACGAGGACTGGGCCGCCGCACGTGACCGGGTGCAGTCCGACTGGGGCGGCCTGGACGTGCTGGTCAACAACGCCGGCATCGCCGGCGGCGGCCGCATCGAGGTGGCCACGATGGCCGAGTGGCAGAGGCTCACCGAGGTGAACCTGCTCGGAGTCGTGCGCGGCACCCGCACGTTCGTGCCGATGTTCAAGGCCCAGCGCGCGGGCCACATCGTCAACATCGCGTCGCTGGCCGGGCTGGTGCACCCGGCCGGGATGGCGTCCTACAACGCGGTCAAGGCCGGCGTCGTCGCGTTCACCGAGACCGCCGGCCACGAGCTCGCGGCCTTCGACGTGCGGTGCTCGGCGGTCTGCCCGTCGTACTTCCGCACCAGCCTGATGGCTTCCGCCGCCGGCGCCGACACCGAGGTGGCAGCCGTGCTCGGCCGGCTGGTGGACAAGGCGCCACTCGGCCCGGACGAGATCGCCGCCGAGGTGCTCGCGGGCATCGACCGCGGCGAGGAGCTGATCGTGCCCGACGACGCGGCGCGCGCGGCCCTGGCGCTCAAGCGGACCGACCGGGCGGCGTACGACGTGACCATGCGTGCCCAGGCGGCGAAGCTGCCGGGAGGGCGGCCGTGAGCGCCACCTCGGGCGACGTGACCGCCGACGAGGCGGGAGCGGTCCGCGACGAGGATGCCTTCGACGTCGGCGCGGTCGCGGCGTGGCTGCGCGCCCACGCCTCCGACCGAGACGGGCTGGACGGCACGCCGCTGGTGCGGCAGTTCCCGGGCGGGGCCTCCAACCTGACCTACCTGCTGCGCTACCCGGAGCGCGACCTGATCCTGCGGCGGCCGCCGGTGGGCGCGAAGGCCAAGAGCGCCCACGACATGCACCGCGAGTTCACCATCCAGTCCGGGCTGGCGCCGGTGTTCGGCTACGTGCCGGCGATGGTGGCGTTCTGCGGCAACCACGACGTGCTCGGGTCTGACTTCTACGTGATGGAGCGGCTGGAGGGCACGATCCTGCGCCGCGACCTGCCCGAGGGCGTCCGCGTCGGCCCCGACGAGGCGCGCACGTTGTGCACCAACTTCCTCGACGTGCTCGTCGAGCTGCACGGCGTCGACCCGGCCGAGGCCGGCCTGCAGGAGCTCGGCCGCGGCGCGGGGTACGTCGGCCGCCAGGTCGCCGGCTGGTCGGACCGCTACCGCAGGGCCCGCACGGACAACGTCGGCGACTACGAGGCGGTGATGGGCTGGCTCTACGAGCGCCAGCCCGACGACCTCGCCACCTGCGTGATCCACAACGACTTCCGGCTCGACAACGCGGTGCTCGCGCCAGGTGACCCGACCCGGATCGTCGGCGTGCTCGACTGGGAGATGGCCACGCTCGGCGACCCGCTGATGGATCTCGGCGGCGCGCTCGCCTACTGGATCCAGGCCGACGACGACCCGGAGTACCGCGCGTTCCGCCGTCAGCCGAGCGACCTGCCGGGCATGGCCACCCGCGCCGAGATGGTCGAGCAGTACTCCGCACGCACGGGCCTTTCGGCCAGCCCCGAGCAGTGGCGGTTCTACGAGGTGTTCGGGCTGTTCCGCCTCGGCGTGATCGCCCAGCAGATCTACTACCGCTACCACCACGGGCAGACCCACAACGAGGCCTACGCACGGTTCCTGCCGATCGTGCAGCACCTCGAGCAGCGGTGCCTCGCGTTGATCGGCGCGGCCCGGTGAGCACCCTGCTGCTGGTGCGGCACGGCCAGGCCTCCTGGGGTGCCGACGACTACGACGTACTCTCCGAGACCGGCGAGGAGCAGGCTCGGGTTCTGGGGCACACCCTGGCCGCGCGCGGCGTGGTCCCCGACCTGCTGGTGCACGGCGTGATGAAGCGGCAGCGCGAGACCGCGCGGCTGATCGCCGAGGCGGCCCGGTGGCAGGCCGTTCCCGCGGAGGACTTCGGCTGGGACGAGATGGACCACGTCGAGGTCCTGTCGCGCCAGCCCGCCACCTTCACGGGCGACAACCCGACCCCGCGGGAGTTCCAGACCTGGTTCGAGGCAGCCACCGACCGATGGGCGGCGGGGACCTTCGACTCGGAGTACGCCGAGTCCTTCCCTGCCTTCTCGGCTCGGGTGGCCACGGCGCTGCAGCAGCTCACCGACCGGCTCGGCGAGGGGCAGACCGCGGTCGTGGTGACCTCCGGCGGACCCATCGCACGGACGTGCACGGAGCTGCTGGGTGCGGGGATCGCGACCCACAAGCTGCTGGCCGCGGTCGTCGTCAACGCCTCGGTGACCAAGTTCGTGGTCGGCCGGCGCGGTACGACCGTCGTCTCGTTCAACGAGCACGGCTACTTCGAGCAGGCCGGCCGCCCGGACCTGATCACCTACCGATAGCGAGCCAGCGGATGCCCATGCGCACCACGATCCTGATCACCGGCGCGAGCTCCGGGCTCGGCGCGGAGATGGCGCGACAGTTCGCCGCACTCGGCCACGACCTGGCCCTGTGCGCACGACGTACCGACCGGCTCGAACAGCTCCGGAGGGAGATCGACGCGACGCACCCCGGGCGGCGGGTCAGCGTGCGGGCGCTCGACGTCAACGACCACGACGCGGTGTTCTCCGTGTTCGATGCGCTCCCCGACGAGTTCGGGCACATCGACCGGGTGGTGGTGAACGCCGGCCTCGGCAAGGGAGCGCCGCTGGGTACCGGCCGCTTCGCCGCGAACCGCGACACCGCCGTGACGAATTTCGTCGGTGCGCTCGCCCAGGTGGAGGCCGCCCTGCAGATCTTCAGGGCGCAGAACGACGGGCATCTGGTGGTGATCTCCTCGATGTCGGCGATGCGGGGGATGCCCAAGACCGTGACGACCTACGCGGCCAGCAAGGCGGCGATCGCGCACCTCGCAGAGGGTGTGCGCGCCGACGTGTGGGGGACGCCGATCGCGGTGTCGGTGATCTACCCCGGCTACATCCGCTCCGAGATGAACGAGCGGGTGAAGAACGCCCCGTTCATCGTGCCGACCGAGCAGGGAGTGGCCGCGATCGTCGACGCGATCGAGAAGGAGAAGCCGCGGGCCCACGTGCCCGCCTGGCCGTGGGTGCCGATAGGCCTGGCGTTGCGTCACCTGCCTCTTCCGCTGGCGCGCCGGCTCATGGGCTGAGTCGCGCCGCGGACCTAGCGCGGATGCAGTTGCGGCTCGATGACCTCCGGCCGGAAGCCTCGGCCGACGATGCGCGCCGACAACCGCCTCAGGAGGGGCAGCAAGACGGCCGCGATGGCCCGTTGCCACCATTGCATCGGGTTGCTCAGGAATGCGCCACCACCGGGCTTGGCGATCATCGCGTGCAGGCGCAGCTGGAGGGGTTGCATCCGGCTCACCGGCGGCATGCGCCGGTTCTGCACACGTTCGAGGTCGGCGGTGTCGACGCTCCCGCTCCGCAGCCGGTCGACCAAGAGGTTCGCGGCGGCGACGGCGTCCTGGATGGCGTAGTTCACGCCCACCCCGAACGCGGGTGACATGGCATGGGCTGCGTCGCCGATGCACAGCAGTCCGGGCTGCCACCAGCGGCTCAGCCGGTTCACCTGCACCGTCAGGAGCTTCACCTGCGACCACTCCGTGATCGAACCGACGACCTCGGCCAGGAACGGGGCCGCACGGACGATGCGAGCGCGGAACTCCTCGATCCCGGCCTCCTGGATCGCAGGGAAGCCGCCCTTCGCAATCAGCAGCCCGGCCTGGTAGTACTCCTCTCGGGGAATCGTGATGACCATCGACTCCGCGTTGAGGTAGGCGAGCGTGTCGGGCGGGTTCACCGCCGTCCTCGGCACCCGGAACCACAACACGTCGACAGCGACGCCGTAGTCCTTGGGGACGAGTCCCGCCTCGCGCCGAACCGTCGAGTCGCGACCGTCGGCCGCAACGGTGAGCAGAGCCTCGATCGCGACCGGCCCATCCTCGGTGACGGCTGTGACTCCCCGCACTCCACCACCGTTGCGCAGGACACCGGTCGCCTCAGCGCCCATCATGAGGCGGAAGGTGGGGTACCGGGCCCCCTCCTCGGCAAGCAGGGACAGGAAGTCCCACTGGGGCATGAGAGCGATGCTCCGGTTCTTGCCAGGCAGGTGGGAGAAGTCGACCGGAGTCAGACGGTTCCCGTTGACGACGACGTCGAGGGTGCGAATCGCGCTCTGACGGATCGCGTCGAACCGCTCTCGAAGACCGAGCTGGTCGATGAGGTCGATGGTCGAGGGGTGGATCGTGTCTCCGCGGAAGTCGCGGAAGAAGTCGGCGTGCTTCTCCAGGACGATGACGTCGACCCCGGCCCTTGCCAGGAGGAGCCCCAGCATGACGCCTGCCGGACCGCCGCCGGCGATGCAGCACGTTGTGGTGAGTCGCGAATCAGACATCGAGCTCCCTCGTCCGCACCTGTCTCTGTCATGTGTGCGATGCGACCATACAGCGACAGGCTCGCCGAAGTGCCGGGTGACAGCCACTGAGAACGCTGACTCTTCCGCCGCTCGCCGGGCGGTGGCATAGTCAGCGCATGACTGGACGCGTCGTACATTTCGAGGTGCCGTTCGAGGACGGCGAGCGCGCTCGCGGCTTCTACGCGGAGGCGTTCGGCTGGACCATCATGCAGATGCCCGAGATGGGTTACACAATGGTCTCCACCGGTCCGAGCGAGCAGGGCCCGCCCAGCGAGCCGGGCTTCATCAACGGCGGCATGATGGAGCGCGGCGGGCGGATCACCGGCCCGGTGATCACCATCGACGTCGAGAACATCGACACCGCACTGGAGAAGATCGAGAGCCTCGGCGGCTCGACCGTGACCCCTCGCCAGCAGGTCGGGGACATGGGCTTCTCGGCGTACTTCACCGACAGCGAGGGCAACCTGATCGGCTTGTGGCAGACCGCCTGAGCGGCGACTTGGCTGAGCCTGCCGCGTCGCCTGCCGGGCTCTGGCAGGGTTGCGGCCATGGACAGCCGCGTGTGCGTGATCGGCGCTGGGTCGTCGGGCATCGCGGCGGCGCAGGTGCTGAACGCGCGCGGCATCGGTTTCGACTGCTTCGAGGTGGGCAGCCAGGTCGGCGGCAACTGGCGCTATCGCAACGACAACGACATGTCGTCCGCCTACGAGTCGCTGCACATCAACACCTCGCGCCGGCTGATGCAGTACGCATCGTTCCCGATGCCCGACGCGATGCCCGACTACCCGAGCCACTGGCAGATCGCCCGCTACTTCGACGACTTCGTCGACCACTTCGCACTCCGCGACAAGATCACCTTCCGCACCGAGGTGGTGAAGGTCGAGCCGCTGCCCGAGTCGCAGGCGCCGTACCGGTTTGAGGTGACGCTGCGAGGACGCAACGAGTACGGCGACCCGGGGGAGCCCGAGCGGCGCCGCTACCGGGACGTGATCGTCGCGAGCGGCCACCACTGGGACCCGCGGTGGCCGGAGCCCTCCTTCCCGGGTGCCGAGCGCTTCCCGGGCGAGCAGCTGCACGCGCACTACTACAAGACGCCGGACCTGCTGGCCGGCAAGCGGGTGCTGGTGGTGGGGATCGGGAACTCGGCGTCGGACATCGCGGTCGAGTCCTCCCGCGTCGCGCGGAGCACCTACCTGGCGATGCGCCGCGGCGCGCACATCGTCCCGAAGTACCTGTTCGGCATGCCGACCGACCACCTCACCGACTCGAAGCTCGCCCGTGCGCCGCTGTGGCTGCAGCAGACCGCGATGGACGTGCTGCTGCGGCTCAGCCGGGGCCGGGTGACCGACTACGGCCTGCCCGCTCCGGACCACCGGGTGCTGGCGGCGCACCCGACGGTCAGCGACGACCTGCTCACCCGGCTCGGCCACGGCGACATCGACGTGCGGCCCAACCTCGCCGGATTCGAGGGCCCGGAGGCGTGCTTCGTCGACGGGAGCGTCGCCGAGGTCGACGTGGTCGTCTACTGCACCGGCTACAAGATCACGTTCCCCTTCCTGGCCGAGCACGTGATGCGCGTGGCCGACAACCGGGTCGGCCTCTACCGCCGCGTGGCCGATCCGGACCACTACGGGCTCTACTTCGTCGGCCTGGTGCAACCGCTGGGTGCGGTCATGCCGCTCGCCGAGGCGCAGTCGCGGTGGGTGGCCGACCTCGTCGTCGGGGACGGAGTGCTGCCGACGTACGACCAGATGCGGGCGGAGATCCGGGAGTACGACGTCCGTCTCCGCCGTCGCTTCGTGGCTTCCAAGCGCCACACGATCGAGGTGGACTTCCACCCCTACCTCGCCGAGCTCGAGCGGGAGCGCAAGGCCTCCCGAGCCCGCCTCCACACCCGCTGACCTCGTGGGGCCCCCGGTCGCGTCGAGTGCGGGGCTAGGACAAGACCGAGATGCCCAGAGCCTCCGCCATCAGCGGCGCGAGCTCGGCGAGCTGCGACTCCGTGAGGAGCGTTCCTCGCATGCTCATCACCCCGGCGATCTCGTCGTAGTCGGCGCCGCGGAGGTCGACGTTCTCCATCCGCGCGCCTCGGAAGTTGAGGCGCTTCACGTGCGAGCCGCTCAGCGACGCACGCCGGATGGACCCTTCGCTCACGTCGAGCTCCTCGATCTGGCACTCCCTGAGCGTCAGGTCGCTCACCTCGGAGCCGCGCAGGTTCACGAACGACAGCTTGCAGCCGACCAGCTCGACGGCGTTCCACGCCGAGTCGTAGGCCTCCAGTACGCCGAGCCTGCCCGCTTCGACGCGCACGTCGCTCCAGCGGCCACGCCATGCCTGGGTGACGGTGAAGTCCGGGCGGATGACCTCGGTCTCCCGCACGGACGCGCCGCGGAGGTCGACGTCCTGACTCCGGACGTCGGTGAACCGGCAGTTCAATACCGATGCGTCGCGAAGGTTGAGCGGTGCGTCGGGAAGGTCGGCGAACTGGCGACTGTCGAGGTCCGCACGATCGGCGAGGTCGGCGCCGTGGCCCAAGGCGAGATCCCGTAGGAGGATGTCCGGCTGCTGAGGCGCGAGTGGTCGTCTGCCGCGTGCCGCGTCGATGGGTCTCAACTCCTTGTGGGTGGACCGGAACGCTATCCGCGGGTGATTTCTCCGGTCAACTGCTGCCCTTCGCTGCGGCGCTGCGCAACCAGGCGCAGCTCAACGCCGAACGGGGCGCAGCTCAACGCCGAAGGGGGCGCAGCTCAACGGGTGCGGGCGAGGCCGAGGAAGCTGACCACACCGCCGGCGGTGAGCAGGACCGCACACACCAGCAGGGCCTCGGCGTACCCCCGGGTGAACAGCGACGGGTCCTGGTAGTCCGCGCCGTTGATGCCCACCACGGCGGGCAGAGCCGCGACGGCCAGCAGCGAGCCGGTCCGCGCGACTGCGTTGTTGATCCCGCTGGCCACCCCGGCCAGCCGGTCCGGGGCGGCGGCCAGGACCGTGGTGGTCAGCGGCGCGACGAGTGTCGTGAGGCCGACGGAGAACAGCACCATGCCGGGGAACACTCCGGTGAAGTACGGCTCGGCCGGCCCCACGCCGCGCAGCAGCAGTACCCCGCCGGCGCACAGCAGGGGGCCGATCGTCATCGGCCACCGCGGCCCGATCCGGGTCGCCACGTCGCCGGCGCGGGAGGAGAACAGCAGCATCACCACGGTGATGGGCACGGTGGACAGTCCGGCGGCGAGCGGGCTGTAGCCGCTGGTGACCTGGAGCTGGAGGACCAGGAAGAACGTCATCGCCCCAAGTGCGCCGTAGACCATCACCGTCATCGCGTTGGCCACCGAGAACACCCGCGACCCGAACAGATGCAACGGCATCAGCGGCTGGTGGCGGCGGTGCTCGATGGCCAGGAACAGCAGCAGAGCAGCCCCGCCCATGCCGGCGGCGAGCCCGGCGTACGCCTTCCCCGCTTCGATCAGCGCGTAGGTGACTCCGGCCAGTCCGAGAGCCCCGAGCACAGCCCCGAGCACGTCGAAACGGCGCGCGGCCTCCGGGTCCCGAGTCTCCGGGACGTGCCGCAGCCCGATCGCGATCACGACGACCGCGACCGGGACGTTGATCCAGAAGATCCAGCGCCAGCTGGCCACGTCGAGGATCCAGCCGCCGAGCAGCGGCCCGATCGCGGCGGCGATGCCGCCGAGCCCTGCCCAGCGTCCGATCACCTTGCCCCGGTCGGAGGCGCGGAAGGAGCCCTGGATCATCGCCAGGCTGCCCGGGGTGAGCAGCGCGCCGCCGATGCCTTGCAGCAGCCGGGCCACGATCAGCTGGACCGGGTCCTGGGAGAGTGCGCAGAGCGCGGACGCCATCGCGAACCAGGACACGCCCACCAGGAACACCGCTCGGCGGCCGAACCGATCGCCGAGCGAGCCGCCGACCAGGATCAGGGAGGCGAGCGTGAGCAGGTAGGCGTTGACCACCCACTGCAGCTCCGCGATCGAGGCCTGGAGCTCGTCGCCGATCGTGCGCAGCGCGATGTTGACCACGGTGCCGTCCAGCAGCGCCATCCCCGAGCCGAGCACGGCGGCTGCCACCACCCACCTGCCCTGAGGGCTTCGCGCGCTGAGCAGATCCTCCTGCACGCGACCAGCCTGCCAGGTCACGCGACGAGCCGTCGTGTCCGCTCGACCGTACGCGAGGTCACGGCTGTGTATCGGCTGGGGCACAGGGGGCACGGGCTCTGTGCGGCGCCCGGCGGGCGGGGCTAGTGTGACCCCGAGACAACCGGGAGAGGTTTCCGAGTCGCAGAGTCTCAGGTAGCCGACAGGAGGGACGCACCATGTTCACAAGGGGTGTTCGCACGAAGAAGGCGATGGTGGCCGCGCTCGGAGGAGCGATGGCCCTGGCGTTGGCAGGCTGTGGCTCGAGTGGCTCCGGCGGCGGTGGTGGCGGCGGCGGGCAGGCCTCCGGCGGCGGGGGTGCCAGCAGCAGCGGCCTCAAGGTCGCCGTACTGCTTCCCGACACGCAGTCCTCGGCGCGCTACGTCACCCAGGACGCGCCCGACTTCAAGGCGTTCTTCGAGTCTCAGGGCATGACCGAGGGCAAGGACTTCACCGTCGAGAACGCCAAGGGCGACCCGGCCCAGATGCGCACCCAGGCCGACCAGGCGATCCAGCAGGGCGCCACGGTGCTGGTCATCGACGGCATCGACTCCGGAAGCGCGGCGGCCATCGAGAAGTCCGCGCAGTCCAAAGGTGTCGCCACCATCGACTACGACCGGCTCACCCTCAATGGCTCCGCGTCCTACTACGTCAGCTTCGACAACGTCGAGGTCGGCAAGATGCAGGGCCAAGGGCTGGTGGACTGCATTAAGAACTGGAACGTCAAGAACCCGAACGTGCTCGAGGTGCAGGGCGCGCCCACCGACAACAACGGCACCCTGTTCGCCAAGGGCTCCGACTCGGTGCTCGACCCGCTGTACAAGAACGGCACCTACACCAAGGTCGGCGAGCAGCGCATCGACAAGTGGGACCCGAACAACGCGCGGACCTACTTCGAGCAGCAGTACCAAGCCCACTCCGACATCAACGCTGTCCTGGTCGCCAACGACGACATGGCCAACGGCGTCATCACCGCGATGAAGGCCAAGAACATCCCGCCCAAGACCATCCCCACCACGGGTCAGGACGCCACCGTCGGCGGTCTGCAGAACATCCTCGCCGGCTACCAGTGCATGACGGTGTACAAGCCGATCAAGAGCGAGGCAGAAGCCGCCGGGAAGCTGGCGCTGGCGCTGGTGAACGGCGAGAAGAACCCCCCAGGCGTCAACGGCAAGGTCAACAACGGCCAGACCGACGTCCCGTCGGTGCTGCTGAAGCCGATCGCGGTGACCACCGACAACATGGCCGACACCGTGGTCAAGGACGGCTTCGTCAAGGTCTCCGACCTGTGCAAGGGCAGCTATGCGAGCAAGTGCAAGGCGGCCGGGATCTCCTAGAAACAGCGGCCAGGAAGGCTATTTCATGGCGGCGGACGTGCTGCTGGAGCTGCGCGGGATCCAGAAGAGGTACGGCGCCGTGCAGGTCCTGCACGGCGTCGACCTCGACGTCCCGGCGGGCAAGGTGACCGCGCTGGTCGGCGACAATGGAGCCGGCAAGTCCACGCTGATCAAGTGTGTGTCCGGCATCGTGACCATCGACGGCGGCTCGATGCACTGGGAGGGCCGGCAGGTGGCCGTGCACTCCCCGAAGGACGCTTCCGCGCTGGGCATCGAGACCGTCTACCAGGACCTGGCGCTGTGCGACAACCTGGACATCGTGCAGAACATGTACCTGGGCCGTGAGCTGACCAACTACCGGATGCTCGACGAGACCGCCATGGAGCGCCAGGCCGCCGAGACGCTGGAGGGGCTCTCTGTGACCACGATCGCGTCGGTTCGCCAGCGGGTCGCCGCGCTCTCCGGCGGACAGCGGCAGTCGGTAGCGGTGGCCAAGGCCGTGATGTGGAACTCCAAGCTGGTCATCCTCGACGAGCCGACCGCCGCACTCGGGGTCCAGCAGACCCGCCAGGTACTCGGTCTGGTCAAGCGGCTCGCCGACCGCGGGCTGGCCGTGCTGATGGTCTCGCACAACCTCGTCGACGTCTTCGAGGTGGCGCACCGGATCGCGGTGCTGCGGCTGGGCCGTCTGGCCGCGGTCGACGACGCTTCGAACCTGGACAGCCAGAGCGTGGTCGAGCTGATGACCACCGGTCAGGCCCAGGGCGAGGTCGGCAGGGGGCAGCCCACACGCGGGAGCGGCGACGGCACGCCGACACAGAGCCAGGTCGTGGAGGAGTCGTCGTGACCAGTGTCGACGAACAGCGGCCGGAGCAGGAGGACCCCGAGTCCACCGGCACAGAAGACAGCGCCGTGCCGGAGAGCGCGGTCCGCCCCGACGTCACGTCCGGCGAGTACGTCCGCGGCTACCTCGACCGGCTGCGGGCCGGCGACACCGGCCTGCTGCCGGTGGTCGTGGGCATGATCCTGATCGCGATCGTGTTCCAGGTCGCCAGCCACGGCGACTTCCTCACCCCCGGCAACCTGGTCGGCCTGCTCCAGCAGGGCGCCTTCTACATGACGCTGGCGATGGCGGCCGTGTTCGTGCTGCTGCTCGGCGAGGTCGACCTCTCGCTGGGCTACGTCGCCGGGGTCGGCGGCGTGGTGACCGCAGTGTTCGTCTCCGACCAGGGGTGGGTCTGGCCCGCGGCCTGCCTGGCCGGGCTGGTCGCCACCACGCTGATCGGCCTGTTGCAGGGCGCGATCATCGCATTCCTCGGCGTGCCTTCGTTCGTGGTGACGCTGGCCGGCTTCCTCGGTTGGAACGGTGTGATCCTGCTGATCCTCGGCAACGGCGCCACCATCCCGATCCAGAACAACGTGATCTTCAACTTCGACAACGGCCTGCTCTCCCCGCTGGTCGGTTGGATCGTGTACGTCGCGTTCGCGGTCGTCTACGTCGGCGCCGAGCTGTTCAAGATTCGCACCCGGCGCGCCAAGAGCCTCGCCCAGCAGCCGGCCGCGATCACGATCGGGCGGGTCGTGGTCGTGCTGCTGGCCGGTCTGGTGGTGATCTTGATCTGCAACGCGAACCGCGGCAGGAGCCTGCCGATCCGGGGCATGCCCTGGGTGGTGCTGATCGTGCTCGGGGTTCTGCTCGCGGCGACTTGGCTGACCACCCGCACCCGGTTCGGCCGCTACATCTACGCGGTCGGGGGCAACGCCGAGGCCGCCCGCCGAGCCGGCATCAACCTGGCCGGGGTGCGTATCGCGGTCTTCGGACTGGCGGGGCTGGTCGCCGGGATCGGCGGGCTGCTCTACATTTCCCGGCTGGCGTCGATGTCCACCGCCTACGACGGCGGCACCTACGTGCTGTACGCGATCGCCGCCGCTGTGATCGGCGGCACCAGCCTGTTCGGCGGCCGCGGCAAGTTGATCCACGGCGTGCTCGGCGGCCTGGTGATCGCCGGCATCGACAACGGCATGGGCCTGCTGAGCATGAGCGCCGCGCAGAAGTACGTCGTCACCGCCCTCGTGCTGCTCGTCGCGGTCTCGCTCGACGCGGTCGCCCGCAGGGGGCGCCAGGGCCACGGCATCGACGCCTGAGACTCACCCGCCCGAGCGTCGAGGGCCCTGCATCCCCTGGTAAACGGCGCGGACCGAGAAACAGACAGGCTTGACTGTTTGTTAATCTCCGAGGCACGATGAGGCCGTGCCGACGACTGCGAGTGCCCGAGTTCCCCAGGAGGAGCGCAGCAGGGCTATGCGGCAGCGGCTCCTCGACGCCACCGTCGAGTGCCTGGTTGAGTTCGGCTGGAGCGGTACGTCGACCACCCTGGTCTCGCAGCGGGCTGGGGTGAGCCGCGGCGCGCAGCTGCACCACTTCCCGACCAAGAACGACCTGGTCATCGCCGCGGTCGAGCACCTCGCTGCCGAGCGCGGGGCCGACCTGGCCGCCGCCACCGAGCGGCTGCCGCGCGGCAGACGGCGTACCCGAGCGGTGCTGGGTGTGCTCGCCGAGCACTTCACCTCCCCGCTGTTCACCGCCGCACTCGAGCTGTGGGTCGCGGCCCGCACCGACCCGGGGCTGCACGAGGCCGTCGCCCCGCTCGAGCAGCGGCTCGGCCGTGACGTGCACCGTCGCACCGTCGCGCTCCTCGGCGTCGACGAGTCCCGGCCGGGGGTGCGGGAGATGGTGCAGGCGACCTTGGACCTGGTGCGCGGGCTCGGGCTGGCGAACACGATCAGCGACGACGCGGCACGCCGGGCGAGGATCCTCGACCAGTGGGCGCGCGTGCTGGACCTGCAGATGGGCCGGCTCGACGCCTCCCGGACCTGCAGATGAGCCGACTCGAGGCGGTGCTAGCCGACCTGGAGGTCATCAGCGAGCGGCTGGACGCACTCGTCGTCGATCTCCCCGAGTCCGAGTGGCGACGAGCGACGCCTGCGGCGGGCTGGGACATCGCGCACCAGGTCGCACATCTGGCCTGGACCGATGAGTGCGCGGTCGTCGCAGCCACCGACGGGCGGGCCTGGGACCGGCTGGTGCGCGAGGCAATGGCCGACCCGGAGGGCTTCGTGGACCGGGGAGCCGCCCACGGGGCGCAGCACGACGGATCCTCGATCCTGTCCCGTTGGCGCGAGTCGCGCCAGCAGCTTGCGCAGAGGCTGCGGGCGTTCCCGGCAGGCGAGAAGGTCCCGTGGTACGGCCCGCCGATGCGGCCTGCCTCGATGGCGACCGCGCGGTTCATGGAGACCTGGGCCCACTCGCGGGACGTGGCCGACGCGCTCGGTGTGACGCTGCCGGTGGACGACCGGGTCGTGCACGTGTGCCACATCGGCGTGCGGGCGCGCGGCTTCTCCTTCGCCAACAACGGGCAGGATCCGCCGGCCGCGGACATCCGAGTGGAGCTGACCCTGCCGGGAGGCGGGACGTTTGCCGACGGTCCCACCGACGCTGAGCAGTCGGTGCGCGGCTCGGCGTACCACTTCGCGCTGCTGGTCACCCAACGTGCGCACCGCGACGACCTCGACCTCGTCGCGACCGGGGCCGACGCCGAGACGTGGCTGGACCTCGCTCAGGCCTTTGCCGGGCCGTCCGGCATCGGCCGCCAGCCGAGGATGCATCCGTGAGCGCCACGACACTGCTGCGGATAGGGAACTGCAGCGGTTTCTACGGCGACCGGCTCTCCGCGATGCGCGAGATGCTGGAGGGCGGAGAGCTCGACGTGCTCACCGGCGACTACCTGGCCGAGCTGACCATGCTGATCCTCGGCCGCGACCGGATGCGCGACGCGTCGCTCGGCTATGCACGCACGTTCCTCACCCAGGCCGAGGACTGTCTCGGCCTGGCGCTCGAACGCGGGGTGCGTCTGGTGGCCAACGCCGGCGGCCTCAACCCGGCGGGGCTCGCCGAGCGGCTCGGCGAGGTGGCGTCCGGCCTCGGGCTCGCGCCGGCGATCTCCTACGTCGACGGGGACGACCTGCTCGACCGGGTCGACGAGCTGGGTCTCGGCGGGCCCGGCGGCAAGCCACTGACCGCGAACGCCTACCTGGGCGGGTTCGGCATCGCCGCCGCCTTGAGCGCCGGTGCCGACGTGGTGGTCACCGGCCGGGTCACCGACGCGTCGCTGGTGGTGGGGCCGGCCGCCGCCCACTTCGGCTGGCCGCGCACGGCGTACGACGAGATCGCGGGCGCCATGGTCGCCGGTCACGTCATCGAGTGCGGTGCCCAGGCCTGCGGCGGCAACTTCAGCGGCTTCACCTCGCTGCCCCACGACGCGACGCCGCTCGGGTTCCCGATCGCCGAGATCGCCGCCGACGGCTCCAGCGTGATCACCAAGCATCCGGGCACGGGTGGCGCTGTCGGGGTCGACACGGTCACCGCCCAGCTCGTCTACGAGGTCCAGGACCAGACCTACGTCGGGCCGGACGCCGCTGCACGGCTGGACACGATCCGGCTGGCTGCGGAGGGGGCGGACCGGGTGCGCATCTCGGGCGTGCGAGGCGGACCGCCGCCGGACACCCTCAAGGTCTGCCTGAACGAGCTCGGCGGCTACCGCAACGACGCCGAGCTGGTGCTGACAGGTCTCGACATCGACGAGAAGGCCGCCTGGGTGCGTGCCCAGGCCGAGGCCGCCTGGCCGGGCCACCGTCCCGCCTCGGTGCAGTGGACGCTCGCGCGCACCGACCATGAGGACGCCGACTCCGAGGAGGCCGCCTCGGCGCGGCTGCGGGTCACCGTGCGCGACCCGTCGCCGGACCCCGTCGGCCGGGCGTTCACCGCCCCGCTGGTCGAGTTGGCGCTGGCGTCCTACCCCGGCTTCACGCTGACCTCGCCGCCGGGCAAGGCCAGGCCCTACGGCGTCTACCGGGCGGCGTACGTTGACCGCTCGGCCGTCGCCGAGGTGGTGACTCGCGTCGAAGGGGCGCCAGCCGGGTTGAGCCCGGACCGGGGGGCGGCCGAACAAGCTCGCTCGTTCCTCGCTCGCCCGCCAGACCCGGCCACGACCGCCGCCCGGCCCGGTCGGCCGTCCGGCGCATCGGCTCCAGGCTCGGCTACGACCGCCCAGACACCCGGCACGCCGGGCCCTTCCCGACGCGTTCCGCTGGGGGCGGTTGCTCATGCGCGCAGTGGCGACAAGGGCGGGGACGCGAATGTGGGGGTGTGGGCGCGCGATCAGCGCGATGACCGGGCCGGCTGGCTGACGTCGTTCCTCACCGCGGAGCGCGTGCGTGCGCTGATGCCGGAGGCGGACGGGCTGGACGTCGAGGTGCATGCCCTACCGAACCTGCGCGGCCTCAACGTGGTGATCCACGGACTGCTCGGCGAGGGGGTGGCCGCCTCGACGCGGTTCGACCCGCAGGCCAAGGGGCTCGGCGAGTGGCTGCGGTCGCGTCATGTCGACGTACCGGAGGCGCTGCTGTGACCGACCGGTTCTGGACCGACGAGCAGGAGGCGCTGCGCGAGACCGCGCGCGGCTTCGTCCGCCGTCACATCGCACCGCACCTGCAGGAGTGGGAGGACGCTGGCCGAGTTCCCCGCGAGCTGCACCGGGACGCGGCGAAACTGGGGCTGCTCGGGCTCGGCGTCCCCGAGGAGTACGGCGGATCCGGCGGCACGTTCCTGGAGGCGCTCGCCGTCAGTGAGGCGTTCACCGAGGCCGGCGCCTCCTCGGGGCTGCTGGCCGCGCTGTTCACCGCGGGGATCGCGCTGCCGCACGTCGTCGCCTCCGGCGACGCCGACCTGATCGACCGCTACGTGCGTCCGACGTTGGCCGGGGAGACGATCGGCGCGCTCGCCGTCACCGAGCCCGGCGGCGGCTCGGACGTGGCGAGCCTGCGCACCCGCGCCCGGCGCGACGGCGACCACTACGTCGTCGACGGTGCCAAGACGTTCACCACCTCCGGGGTGCGTGCCGACTTCGCGACCACCGCCGTCCGCACCGGCGGTCCTGGCCACGCGGGGATCAGCCTGCTCGTGATCGACAAGGGCACGCCCGGCTTCGAGGTGACCGGGCCGCTCGCCAAGATGGGCTGGCACTGTTCGGACACCGCAGAGCTTGCGTTCACCGCTGCACCGGTCCCCGTGGGCAACCTGGTCGGCCACGAGGGCACGGGCTTCGCCCAGCTCGCCGCCGCGTTCGTGGTGGAGCGGCTGGCCCTCGCCGGACACGGGTACGGCGTCGCGGCGAGGGTGCTGGCGCTGGTTGCGGCGTACTGCCGGGAGCGCGAGACGTTCGGCCGACCGCTGATCGCCAACCAGACCGTGCGTCACACCCTGGTCGAGATGGACCGCCGGGTGGACGTCGCCCGCACCTACACCCGCGAGGTGGCCAGGCGCTACGTCGACGGCGATCGCCCGCTCGTCGAGGCGCTGCACGCCAAGGCGACCGCGGTCGAGGCGGCTGCCTACGTCTGCGACAAGGCGGTGCAGCTGTACGGCGGAGCCGGCTACCTGCACGGCAGCGAGGTGGAACGCGCCTACCGCGACGTACGCGTGCTCGGCATCGGCGGCGGTGCGACCGAGGTGCTCACCGACCTGAACGCGCGACTGCTGGGATACGCGCGATGAGCCGCCGCACCGCGATGCTGGAGAAGATCGCCGCCCTCGACGCGGAGCACGCCAAGGCCGTCGCCGGCGGCGGCAGCAAGTACGCCGACCGGCACCACTCCCGCGGGAAGCTGCTGGCCCGCGAACGAGTCGAGCTGCTCCTCGACGAGGGGTCGGCGTTCCTCGAGCTGTCGCCGCTGGCCGGCTGGGGGTCGGACTTCGCCGTCGGTGCGTCGGTCGTGACCGGGATCGGCGTCGTGAGCGGCGTCGAGGTGATGATCGTCGCCAACGACCCGACCGTGCGAGGCGGCGCCAGCAACCCGTGGACGGTCAAGAAGGTGTTCCGGGCCGCCCAGATCGCCCGCGAGAACCGGCTGCCGACGGTCAACCTGGTCGAGTCCGGTGGGGCGGACCTGCCCACCCAGAAGGAGATCTTCATCCCCGGCGGTGAGCTGTTCCGCGGGCTCACCAAGGCGTCGGCGGCAAAGACACCGACCATCGCGCTGGTGTTCGGCAACTCGACCGCCGGCGGTGCGTACGTGCCCGGGATGAGCGACTACGTGGTGATGGTCGAGGGGCGGGCGAAGGTCTTCCTCGGCGGCCCGCCGCTGGTGGAGATGGCCACCGGCGAGGAGTCCGACGACGAGTCGCTCGGCGGAGCGCGGATGCACGCGACCACCTCCGGGCTGGCCGACTACCTGGCCCGCGACGAGCACGACGCGATCCGGATCGGGCGCCGGATCGTCGCCCGCCTCAACCGCCCCCACCCCGATTCGTCCGCGGTCACTCGGCGTGAAACGGACGCAGTTTCGCGGACGAATCGGGGTGGGGCGGAGCCCGACGAGGATCCCGAGGAGCTGCTCGACCTGATCCCCGAGGACCTGCGCGAGCCGTTCGACCCGCGCGAGGTGATCGCCCGGATCTGCGACGGCGCGGGCCCGGGCAACGAGCGGGCCTTCGACGAGTTCAAGCCGTTGTACGGCGCGTCGCTGGTGACCGGTTGGGCACGCCTGCATGGCCGGCAGATCGGGATCCTCGCCAACGCCCAAGGGGTGCTGTTCAGCGAGGAGTCGCAGAAGGCCGCGCAGTTCATCCAGCTGGCGAACCAGGTCGACGCCCCCCTGCTCTTCCTGCACAACACCACCGGCTACATGGTCGGCGCGGAGTACGAGCAGGGCGGGATCATCAAGCACGGCGCCCAGATGATCAACGCGGTCAGCAACTCGAGGGTGCCGCACCTGTCGGTGATCATGGGCGCGTCGTACGGCGCCGGCAACTACGGCATGAACGGTCGCGCCTACGACCCGCGCTTCCTCTTCACCTGGCCGAGCGCGAAGTCGGCGGTGATGGGTCCCCAGCAGCTCGCGGGTGTGCTCAGCATCGTCGCCCGAGCGGCCGCCGAGGCGAAGGGCAAGGAGTACGACGAGGAGGCCGACGCCGGCATGCGCGCGTTCATCGAGGCCTCCGTCGAGGAGCAGAGCCTGCCGTACTTCCTGTCCGGGATGCTCTACGACGACGGGGTCATCGACCCGCGGGACACCCGCACCGTGCTCGGCATCTGCCTGTCCGTCATCGACAACGCCCCGTTCGAGGGCACGGACCGCTTCGGCGTGTTCCGGATGTGAGGAAGAGATGACCATCAACAGAGTCCTCGTCGCCAACCGAGGCGAGATCGCGCGCCGCGTGTTCACCACCTGCCGCCGTCTCGGCATCGGCACGGTCGCCGTGTACTCCGACGCCGACGCCGGCCTCCCCTTCGTGCGTGAGGCGGACGTCGCGGTGCGGCTGCCCGGCAGCACGCCGGCGGAGACCTACCTGCGGAGCGACCTCCTCATCGAGGCGGCCCGGCGCACCGGCGCCGACGCCATCCACCCGGGCTACGGCTTCCTGTCCGAGAATGCCGCGTTCGCGCGCGCGGTCACGGAGGCCGGACTGACCTGGATCGGTCCCACCTGGGAGTCGATCGAGGCGATGGGGTCGAAGGTTGCGGCCAAGAAGCTGATGGCCGAGGCCGGCGTGCCGGTCTTCGGCGAGGTCGACCCGGCGGCGGCGACCGAGGCCGATCTTCCGCTGCTCGTGAAGGCGTCGGCCGGCGGGGGCGGCCGCGGCATGCGGATCGTGCGGTCCCTGGACGAGCTCGCCGAGCAGGTCGCGCTGGCCTCGGCCGAGGCGGAGTCCGCCTTCGGCGATCCGACGGTGTTCTGCGAGCCCTATCTCGAGCACGGCCGGC
>DASSKK010000002.1:0-91344 GCA_035690495.1 Nocardioidaceae bacterium
GCCGCGGCGGCGAGCCCGCGCGGGTCGGTGTGCGGGTCGGCGACTTCGTGGTCGATCTGGCGCCGCTCGCGGCGTCGCACCTGCGCGCGGACGCCCACGTGTTCGAGTCACCGCGGCTGAACGACTTCATGGCGCTCGGTCGCCCGGCCTGGCAGTCCACCCGCGGCTGGCTCACCACGCTGCTCGAGGACGAGGCCGCCCGTGGCGAGGTGGAGCCGTTCCTCGTGCCGCTGGCCGACGTGACGATGCGGATGCCGTTCGACGTGGCCGACTACGTCGACTTCTACTGCTCGCTGGACCACGCCAGCAACGTGGGCAAGATCTTCCGGCCCGACGACGAGCCGCTCAAGCCGAACTGGCGACACCTGCCGGTCGGCTACCACGGTCGCTCCGGCACCGTGGTGGTCTCCGGCACTGACGTACGTCGCCCGTGCGGCCAGCGGGTCTCGACAGGCTCGACCGGCGGACGCGCCCCGACGTACGGGCCGAGCGAACGGCTGGACATCGAGGCCGAGATGGGTTTCGTGGTCGGTACGCCGTCCAGGATCGGCGAGCGGGTGGGCGTCGGGGCGTTCGCCGAGCACGTGTTCGGGCTGACGCTGCTCAACGACTGGTCGGCGCGCGACATCCAGGCCTGGGAGTACGTCCCGCTCGGGCCGTTCCTCGGCAAGTCGTTCGCAACCTCGGTGTCGGCCTGGGTCACCCCGCTCGAGGCGCTGGAGGCCGCCCGGGTTGATCTGCCCGGCCAGGACCCCGCACCGCTGGACTACCTCGCGGCGGGCCCCGGCGCGGGCTTCGACATCGACATCGAGGTGGTCCTCGACGGCGAGGTGGTCAGCCGCCCGCCGTACGCCTCGATGTACTGGTCGCCCGCCCAGATGCTCGCCCACCTGACCGTCAACGGCGCCTCGCTGCGCACCGGCGACCTGTTCGCCTCGGGCACGGTCAGCGGACCCGAGCCCGGTCAGCGCGGGTCGTTCCTGGAGCTGTCCTGGGGCGGTACGGAGCCGTTCACCACCGGCGGCCGCGAGCGTAGCTTCCTCGAGGACGGCGACACGGTCAAGCTGCGGGCCACCGCGCAGGGCGCGAACGGCGGCCGGATCGCGCTCGGCACGGTCACCGGCACCATCACCGCCGCGACCTGACCGTCCGCGGAGAGAGGCGAGACCGGCCATTGGAACCACGCCGCCTCGGTGACAGACTTCACAGTGGAGACGGGCGACTTCGTCATGTCGCCCTACCCCGGGTCCGACCGGACCGTCTGGGCCAGACCCTCCCGGATTGCGCGATCCCACCGCCGCACTCGCGGCACGGGCAGTCAGGGAGGAACGGCGATGGCATCCGGGAACTGGTCGTTCGACGTGTCCACCTGGGAGGGCGGCTCGCTTCTCCTCGCTCGCGGCGAGTTGGACCTGGCCGCCGACCCCGACCTTCGCGCTGCGCTGCGCCATGCCCTCGCCGTCTCGCCTTGCGTTCTGGTGGAGCTGAGCGCGGTCTCCTTCGCCGGCGGCAGAGCCATCACCGCCCTCCTCGACACCCGCGAACGCGCGGTCGCCCTCGGGGGGTGGCTGCGGCTGGTAGGCACGCCGCCGGGAGTGCGCAAGCTGATCCGGATCACGGGGCTGGAAGAGACGCTGCCCGAGTACGTCGGGATCGCAGACACTCGAGTTCCGGCCGGACGCTCACTCCAGTGAAAGCCACATATACATAGGTTTCCGATGTATATTGGCGGGCGTGGACGACACCCCGGAGCTTCGTGAGGCGAGCAGCGACCTCGTGGTCCACGCTGCGCGCCTCGTGCGCGCCGTACGCCGTCTTGTCGCCCAGCCCGCCGGCATCCGCGTGCTCTCGCTGCTCGACGAGCACGGAGCCCTCGGCATCACCCAGCTCGCCGAGCTGGACCGATGCGCCCAGCCGACGATGTCGGGCGCGGTCGGTCACCTGGTCGAGCAGGGGTGGGCGGCCAAGCAGCCCCACCCCGACGACGCTCGCGCCAGCCTGGTCAGCCTGACCGACCGGGGCCGGGAGACGCTGGCGCGCTATCGCCGGGAGTACGGCGAGGCGATCGCCGCCCGGCTGCTCGCGCACGGCCGGCACTCCGATGCCGACCTGGCCACCGCAGTCGCCGTACTCCGAGACGTCCTCGACGCCGACCCCTCACTCGCCATGGAAGGCAGCCTGTGACCAGCCCCACCACCAGCAAGACCGCCAGCCCGTTCCAGCAGCCCAAGGCGGTGTGGGCGGTCGCCTTCGCCTGTGTGATCTCGTTCATGGGCATCGGCCTGGTCGACCCGATCCTCCCGTCGCTGGCCAGCCAGCTGCACGCAACGACCAGCCAGGTGGAGCTGCTCTTCACCAGCTACCTGGTGGTGACCGCGGTGATGATGCTCGTCACCGGGTGGGTCTCCAGCCGGATCGGCGCCAAACGGACGCTGATCGCCGGTCTCGCCCTGATCGTGGTGTTCGCCGCCCTCGCCGGGTCCGCGGGAAGCATCGACGGCATCGTCGGCTTCCGCGCCGGCTGGGGCCTGGGCAACGCCCTGTTCATCGCGACCTCGCTGTCGGTGATCGTCACCTCGGCCAGCGGCGGGTTCGCGGGGGCGATCATCCTCTACGAGACCGCCCTCGGGATCGGCATCGCCTCCGGCCCGATCCTCGGCGGGGAGCTGGGCAGCATCAGCTGGAGGGGGCCGTTCTTCGGCGTCGCGTTCCTGATGGCGATCTCGCTGGTGGCCACGCTGGTGCTGCTGCCGAAGACCCCGAAGCCAGCGCGCAAGGAGAGCATCACCGAGCCGATCAGGGCGCTGAAGCACCGCGCGCTTGCCACGACCAGCGTCGTCGGCCTGCTCTACAACTGGGGCTTCTTCACGATGCTGGGCTACTCCCCGTTCCTGATGCGGCCGATCTCCCCGCAGCAGCTCGGGCTGGTGTTCTGCGGCTGGGGCATCCTCGTGGCGATCTTCGCGATCTGGGGTGCGCCGCTGCTGCGCGGCTGGTTCGGTACGGCGCGCACGCTCTACGGCAACTTCGCGCTGATGGCGCTCGACCTGCTGGTGATCGGCATCTGGCCGGGCGACAAGGTCGCGGTGATCGTCGCGGTCATCGTCTCCGGCGCCTTCATCGGCGTGAACAACACCCTGGTCACCACGGCCGTGATGAGCATCGCGCCGGTGGAGCGCCCGGTCGCGTCCGCGACGTACGGCTTCGTCCGCTTCATCGGCGGTGGCCTGGCGCCGTTCGTGGCCAGCAAGCTGGTCGAGCACTACAACGCGCACGTGCCGTTCGTCATCGGCGCCGGAGCACTGGTCGCCGCCGGGGTCGTGCTGGCCACCGTACGCCGCGCGTTGTCCGCCGTCGATCGGGGCGAGGTGGTCCAACCGGAGGAGGACGACCTGGACACCGTCGAGCGCGAGGACGCGGTACAGGTCGGCGCCGGAATCGGCAACGAGACCTGATCAGCGCAGCAGCAGCGAACGCCGCCAGAGCGGCCGCTGAGAGGCCGGCACGAGCCCCTGCTCGTCGAGGAACCCGAGCACCCGCTCCCCCATCCAGGCCATCGTCTGCTGGTAGTGCGGGTTGGCAAGCGCCTGCCGGCGCGCCTCGCGTGGGTCGAGCCCGACCGCGGCGTACACCTGCGGGTTGACCAGCGCCCGGGCGATCATGAACCCGGCCTGGGCGGTCACGAACGCGTGCCAGCCGCGCCTTCGCGGCGAGAGCTCGGCGACGCCTTGGGCGATCTCGTCGCGGGCGAAGCTCATGTGCCGCGCCTCCTCGAGCACGTGCACCCGGGAGATCATCCGGATCAGCGGCTGCACCCGCTCGTCGCGCATCATCTCGCGCTGCCAGCGGTCGAGGATCTCCTCGGCGACCAGGATCGACGCGTAGGCGCCGACGCCGGAGGCGGTCGCCTTGAAGACCCGGCCGAGCCGGTGCACGTGCGGTGTCGGGCCGTACGCCGGCACCTGGCAGCGGGCGATCGCGCGGCCGAACATCGTCGAGTGCCGGCACTCGTCGCCCATCTCGGTCAGCGCGTAGTGGGTTCGCGCGGTCCGCGGGTCCTCGTCGTACAGCTCACGCACCAGCAGCTGCATCAAGATCAGCTCGAACCACAGCCCGACGCTGGCGATCGAGGCGACCTCGTGCTTGGACAGCTGGACACGCTGCTCATGGGTGAGGCGGTCCCAGAGCGGCGTGCCGAACAGGGACATCCGCTCCGGGCACATGAACCAGGCGCCCTCGACCAGCGGGGCGTCCCAGTCGAGGTCGACCTCCGGGTCGTAGGACTGCCGGGCGCTCGAGTCGAGCAGCCGCCGAGAGACCTGGTCGGTCGTGACTGTCATCATCGCCTCCTGATCTATCTGTTACTACGAGTAACGCTTAACTGCTAGGCTCGCGCACATGGCGCGAAGAGTCAAGGGACCCGGGGCCCACGACGGTGCACCGGACGGCCGCAGCACCCGCTGGGACACCCACCGCGAGACCCGGCGCGCCGAGCTGGTCGCCGCCGCGGTGGCGGCGATCGACGCGCACGGCCCGCACGTCGGCGTCGACGCGATCGCCGCGCGGGCCGGTGTCAGCAAACCGGTGCTCTACCGCTACTTCGCCGACAAGGCCGACCTGCACGCCGCCGTCGGCAGCTGGGGCGCGAACCTGGTCCTCCAGCGGCTGACGCCGGCGCTGCTCGCCGACGGGCCTGCCGAGGAGCGCGTCCGCGCCGGCTGCGCTGCGTATCTCGCGACCATCGACGAGCACCCGAACGTCTTCCTGCTCCTGGTCCAGCACCGGGTGGCCGGCGACCGTGACCCGCTCGCGGACGGGAAGGCGGCGATCGCCGCGGCACTGGCCCGGCTGTTCGGCGACATCCTGCGCGAGCTCGGCGCGGACGCGGCGGGAGCCGAGCCGTGGGCGCACGGCCTGGTCGGGCTCGGGCTGGCCACCGGCGAGTGGTGGTTGACCCGCCAGACGATGTCGCGGGCCGCCGTGACCGACTACCTTGCGGCGTTCTGCTGGCACGCGATCGCGGGCATCGCGGAGGAGTACGGCGTGGATCTGGGCGCCACGACGACAGGAGACCGAGCATGAACGAGTACGACGGCCCGGCCGAGCTGGTCACCGGTGAGCAGAGCATCCCGGTCCGGGTGGCGCTGCGAGTGATGTTCCAGCCTATCGACGGCCACACACACTGGTACGCCCGGATCGCCGCCGACGACGCGCTCGACGCCGCGGTGCGCTCGGGGGCGCAGGTACTGCTGCGCACGCCGTACGGTCAGGCGAGCGGCAAGCTCTCCGACCGGGATCCGTGGGGGAGGTATCGCGTCGCCGGACTCGCCCCCTCCCCGATCGCGACCGGCTAGGGTGAGGCCCTCAACCGCCTCGTCACAATCGTTCAGATGAGCCGTTGTGACGTCCATACCGTCGAGGTCGACGTCCGAAGCGTTCACGTGAACCGTTGTGACGGCCTCGGCTCTTGATTGCCACGGACGACCAGCCCTCTCAGGCGATCCGGCCGGCGGCACGCCGCTCGCGCCAGACGTTGACGCAGGCCACCAGGCCGACGATCCACGGCGCCGCGACCTGGTGCTCGGCCTCGCGGTCACCGCGCTGTCCCAGGTCGAGGTGTGGTGGTACGGCGCCGCGGGGGGCGGCCTGGCCGCGGGCCTCACCCTGGGTGCCGCCGGGGCGTCCCTGTCGTGGCGGGGTGTCCGACCGGTCCTCACGACGGTCGCCGTGAACGTGTGGCTGTTCGCGTGTGCCACCACCGCGGGCGAGCCGTTCTCCGCGACGTCCGTGATCGCGACCACGGTGGCGTTCTTCTCGGTGGGGGCGATGCGCAACCGGGTGCTCAGCGTGCTCACGCTGGCCGCCGCCGCGGTGGCCGGGGTCGCGGAGACCCAGCCGCTGACACTGAACAACTACCTCGCGATCGTGCTCAGCTCTTTCGCCGTCCCCTGGCTTCTCGGGCTGCTGTGGCTGCACCGTCGCACCACGGTCGAGGAACGACGACGCCAGGAGGGCGCCGCCGCGGAGGCCCTGCACCAGGAGCGTCTCCGGCTGGCTCGCGAGCTGCACGACGTGGTCTCGCACAACGTCGGCATGATCGCGGTGCAGGCCGGCGCGGCCGACGTGACTCTCGACCGAGACCCTGCCGAGTCCCGCCGGTCCTTGCACACCATCGAGGCGGGGGCCCGGACGACCCTTCTCGAGCTCCGTCGGCTGCTCGGCCTGCTGCGCGACGACGGCGAGGGGCCGGCGCCGCGCCCGGTCACGCTCGCGGAGCTGGACGCGATCATCGCGCCGCTCACGGCAGCCGGTATCGACGTCTCCCTGCACCGGACCGGCCCTGCGGGGCCGCTCGGCCGTGACGTGGACCTGACGGCGTACCGGATCGTGCAGGAGGCGCTGACCAACGTCGTCGCCCACGCGGGCCCGTGCCGGGTCGAGGTCACGGTGAGCGAGGGGTCGGAGGGCCTTCGCATAGAGGTGGCCGACGACGGGCGGTCCGGGCACGGCAGCGCCCGGGGCGGCTACGGCCTCGTCGGCCTGCGAGAGCGGGTCGGCGCGCTGGGCGGCACGTTCGCCGCGGGGCCGAGGCCGGGCGGAGGCTTCCTTGTCGCCGCGACGATCCCGGTGACGCGATGACCGCGATCCGGGTGCTGGTCGCCGACGACCAGCCGCTGGTGCGGGGCTGCGCACGATCGTGGACAACGAACCGGACCTCACGGTCGTCGCGGAGGCCGATGACGGGGTCGCGGCGTACGAGCTCACCCGCCGCCACGACCCGGACCTGGTGCTGATGGACGTGCGGATGCCACGCCTGGACGGCATCGAGGTGACCCGGCGGATCGTGGCGTCGGGAGCGCGCGCACGCGTCCTCGTGCTCACCACGTTCGACCTCGACTCCTACGTGTACGAGGCGCTGCGCGCCGGAGCCAGCGGGTTCGTGCTCAAGGACATGCCGCGCGACCAGCTGCTGAACGCGATCCGGGTCGTCGCGGCCGGCGAGAGCCTGCTGGCGCCGGCCGTGACCCGCCGGCTGATCGGTGAGTACCTGCAGCGCGGTGGACCTTCGGGGGCCACGCGAGTGACCGACCCGCGTCTGGAGCGGCTGAGCGCCCGGGAGACCGAGGTGCTGCGGCTGATCCCCCGCGGCATGTCCAACGCCGAGATCGCCGAGGAGCTGGTCCTGAGCACGACCACGGTCAAGTCCCACGTCGCGAACGTGCTGGCCAAGCTCGGCCTGCGCGACCGGGTGCAGGCCGTGGTCGCGGCCTACGAGTCCGGCCTTGTCGAGCGCTGAGATCGCTCAGCGTTCCGCGCTGACCACGACCGTATCTCGCGCCCTTCACGCCAAGGCCGCGCGCACCAACGTCGTCCGCACCCGCTGATAATTCGGTGGCCCGTCAGGGCTTCGCGCCTCTACCCTTGCAGCGGCGAGATCAGCAGCCCGATCGGTGTGCCGAGGACGGGTCCTGCGAGTCGTACCTCGCCCGACTCCCTGTCAAGGAGCTCATCGGCATAGGCGCTCGAAACGCCCGGGGTTCGACTCCCCGACCTGTCGGGCGTCGACGGGCGACTCCGGCGATCAGGCACCCTGTGGCCGTGCTCGGTCACCACGACGGCGCGTGCCCCGTACCTGATCGTGTCGCCGGTCGGCGTCCGCGTCACAACCGCATATCCGTCCACGACCACGACGGCCACCATGAAGGAGGTGCCTGATGTCCCTGTTCACCATTGCCGTGGCCACCACCGAGCGTGTGCTCGAGCAGCGCGCCGGGGAGGCGACACGCGTCCTCGAGCCGGGCCGCCACCGCCGTCGACGAGGTGCCCGCTACCTGCCGGTCGACGTGCGTCAGCGGATGACCACGACCGCTCCTCAGGAGGTGCTGACCGCCGACGGCGTCACCGTGAAGGTGACCGCCGCGCTGCGCTGGTCGGTCTCGGACCCGGTGCTGTTCGCGGAGTCCGTCGAGGACCCTGCTGCGGTGGTCTACCTCGCCACGCAGATCGGGCTGCGCGAGGCGCTCGCCGACCTCGATGTCGCCGCCGTGATCCGCTCCGGTCGTCGCGCTGTCTCCGAGACCGTGACCCAGGTGGCACAGCGAGCCGCCACGGGCGCCGGCATCGCAGTGCACGAGGTCGTGGTCAAGGACGTCGTGCTGTCGCACGAGCTGCGCGCATCCTTCGCCGAGGTGGTCACGGTCCGTCAACGCGGTCAGGCCAAGCTCGAGGCGGCACGGGCCGAGACCGCAGCGCTGCGGTCGCTGGCGAACGCCGCGAAGCTCCTCGACGAGCATCCGGCGCTGGCGCGACTTCGCCTGGTGCAGGCTCTGCCCGTCGGGAGCCGGATCAGCCTCGACGCGTCCGCGCGCCTGGACTCCGCGGAGGACTGATCGCCGCTGGGGCCGCGGTGACACCGGACGATGTCGGCGGCAACGTTCTTCCCACGGTGTCCGTGCCGTGGGAAGAACGGGTCGGCGGACCACCAGCCGACTCTCAGAGATTCCCGCGCAGCTCCTGCTCGCGCTCGATGGCCTCGAACAGCGCCTTGAAGTTGCCCTTGCCGAACCCGAGCGATCCGTGCCGCTCGATCAGCTCGAAGAACACCGTCGGTCGGTCCTGCAGCGGCTTGGTGAAGATCTGCAGCAGGTAGCCGTCCTCGTCGCGGTCGACCAGGATCGCGCGCTTCTGCAGCTCCTCGATCGGCACCCGCACCTCACCGATCCGGGCACGCAGCTCCGGGTCCTCGTAGTAGGAGTCCGGAGTCGCGAGGAACTCCACACCGTTGTCACGCAGCGCGTCGACGGTGGCCAGGATGTCGTTGGTGGCCAGCGCGAGGTGCTGGGCGCCGGACCCGCGGTAGAACTCGATGTACTCGTCGATCTGCGACTTCTTCTTCGCCGGGGCGGGCTCGTTGAGCGGGAACTTCACCCGATGGTTGCCGTTGGCGACCACCTTGCTCATCAGCGCCGAGTAGTCAGTGGCGATGTCGTCGCCGATGAACTCCGCCATGTTCACGAAGCCCATCACCTTGTTGTAGAACTCGACCCACTGGTCCATCTTGCCGAGCTCGACGTTGCCGACCACATGGTCGAGCGCCTGGAACAGCCGCCTGGGCTGATCGGGCTTCTTCTGCCACGTCGACTCCGCGGACGCGTAGCCGGGCAGGTACGGCCCGTCGTAGCGGCTGCGGTCGACCAGGGTGTGCCGGGTCTCGCCGTACGTCGCGATCGCGGCGATCCGGATCGTGCCGTGCTCGTCGGAGACGTCCTCCGGCTCGCGCACGACGGTCGCGCCGGCCCTCTTCGCCTGGGCGACGCACTTGTCCACGTCGGGCACCTCGAGCGCGATGTCGGTGACGCCGTCGCCGTGCCGGCGGTGGTGGTCGGCCAGCGGGCTGTCGGGGTCGACGGCGCCCTCGATCACGAACCGGATCGAGCCGGAGCGCAGCACGAACGACTTGTGGTCGCGGTTCCCGTTCTCGGGGCCGCAGTAGGCCTCCAGCTGCATCCCCCACGCGGACTCGTAGTAGTGCGCGGTCTGGGTGGCGTTGCCGACGCAGAAGACGATCGCGTCCCAGCCGGTGACCGGGAAGACGTCGGCGTCCTCGTCGTACTCGACCAACCCGACCAGCTGCCTGAGCTGGTCGACGGACAGGTCGGCGCGCACCTCGTCCTCGGTGAGGGCTCCGCCGGTGCTCGGGGTTTGCGGGGACTGGTGGGTCGTGGTCATGACCCCATCGTGGTGCGGGAGGCCAGATTGTGCAAACCTTGGCTGAAACGCTATGCATCTTGACCACCGAAGGGTCGTGACATGGACGAGCTGGACGCCACTTTGATCGCTCTGTTCGCCGAAGAGCCTCGGATCGGGGTGCTGCAGGCGTCCCGGCGGCTCGGGGTCGCCCGAGGCACCGTGCAGGCGCGGTTGAACAAGCTCGCCGACTCGGGCGTGATCGCCGGCTGGGGCCCCGAGCTCGAGCCGGAGGCGCTGGGCTACCCCGTGACGGCCTTCCTGACCCTGGAGATCCGCCAGGGTGCCGGCCATGCGGCGATCGCCGGCCATCTCGCGACCATCGCGGAGGTGCTGGAGGCACACACCATCACCGGCGCCGGGGACATGTGGTGCCGGGTGGTCGCCCGCTCCAACGCGGACCTGCAGCGGGTGATCGACGCGGTGCTGTCCGACTCGGGGATCGTTCGCTCCTCGACGGTGATCGCACTTGCCACCCAGATCCCCTACCGCGTCCTTCCCCTGGTCGAAACAGCCGCCTCCCTCACCGATCTCGGTGCGCCCAGCGGGTCACCGGTGACGCGGTAGGCGCGCTCAATCAGCGACGCCATCCTGGCCCATATCGACAGCTTGCGCGACCATGGGGAGCCCGTTCCCGAGCCGACAACGACTGTAGGCGCGATCCGCGTTCCGGCGTCGTGACCTGAGCTCAGGCGGGGCGGGCGGCCCAGTCGCGGATCCGCTCGATGCGGGTGCGCAGCTGGTCGGCGGTCGCCACCGCCGCCGTCGGGCCGCCGCACTCGCGACGCAGGGCGGCGTGCGTGACGCCGTGGGGCGCGCCGGTGCGGTGGTGCCAGGCGGCGACCAGACCGTTCAGCTCCCGGCGAAGCACGGACAGGTGCTCGTGAGTCGTCATCTCGACGGGTGTCTCTCTGCTGGGCCGTGTGCGCTGGGTACGCCGAGCGCGCTCGGCCTGCCTGCGGTGCAGCAGGTCGCGCACCTGTTCGGGCTCGAGCAGTCCCGGGATACCGAGGAAGTCCATCTCCTCCTCCGAGCCGACATTCACGTCGCCGGCGTGCCCGAACTCGCCACCGTCGTACACGACCCGGTCGAAGCTCGCCTGCGAGTCGAGCGCCCGGAATGGCGCCTGCTCCTCGGACGCGGCCTCGGCCTGCTGAGCTCGTGCGAGCAGCTCCTCCTCGGCGGCCCAGATGTCCTGCTCGTCGGTGACCGGACGGCCGAGCACGTGGTCTCGCTGCACCTCCATCTCGGCGGCGTGCGTGAGCAGGCTCGGCACCGACGGCAGGAACACCGACGCGGTCTCGCCGCGTCGGCGCGCCCGCACGAAGCGGCCGACGGCCTGGGCGAAGAACAACGGAGTCGCCGTCGTCGTCGCGTACACCCCGACGGCGAGCCTGGGCACGTCGACACCCTCGGAGACCATCCGGACCGCGACCATCCACCGATCCTCCCCGTCGGCGAACGCGGCGATCCTCTTCGAGGAGGCCTTCTCGTCGGAGACGACGACGACCGGCTTCACGCCGGTGATCTCACGCAGCAGCGCCGCGTAGGCCCGCGCCGAGTCCTGGTCGCCGGCGATCACCAGGCCGCCCGCGTCGGGCACGTGCCGGCGCACCTCGGTGAGCCGCTTGTCGGCGGCAGCCAGCACGGCCGGCATCCACGAACCCTGAGGGTCCAGCGCGGTGCGCAGCGCCTGCGCGGTCAGGTCCTTGGTGAGGGGCTCCCCGAGCCGGGCGGCCACCTCGTCGCCGGCGCGGGTGCGCCAGCGCAGCTGGCCGCTGTAGGCCAGGAACAGGACGGGCCGTACGACGTTGTCCGCGAGCGCGTGCTCGTAGCCGTAGGTGTAGTCCGCCACGCTGCGCGGGGCCCCGGCGGGATCGGAAGGATTCGGGGCGTAGCCGACGAACGGGATCGGGTTGACGTCGGAGCGGAAGGGCGTGCCGGTCAGCGCCAAGCGCCGTCTCGCCGGTTCGAACGCCTCACGGACGGCGTCGCCCCACGAGAGGGCGTCACCGGCGTGGTGCACCTCGTCGAGGATCACCAGCGTGTTGAACCGCTCGGTGCGGATCCGGTGGGCGAGCGGGTTCGCCGCTACACCGGCGTAGGTCACCGCCACTCCGACGAAGTCCCTGCCGGTGCGTCGTCTCTTGCCGGAGTAGGTCGGGTCGATCGGGATCCCGGCCCGCTCAGCGGCCTGTGCCCACTGGGTCTTCAGGTGCTCGGTGGGTGCGACCACGGTGATCCGGTCCACCAACCGCCGCGACAACAGCTCCGCAGCCACCCGCAACGCGAAGGTGGTCTTGCCTGACCCGGGCGTGGCGACCGCGAGGAAGTCCCGGGGCAGCTCGGCGAAGTACTTCTCCAACGCCGCCGACTGCCAGGCACGCAGGCCCGGCGCCGGGTCGAGGAGCGAGCTTGCGAGCCCCGCAGATGCCCGGCGCGAAGAGCGAGTCGGTGCCGTGCTCCAGGCGGCCGGGGCGGTTTCGAAGAGGGGGCGGTCGGGACGGGAGGGCGGGGCGGGCTCGCTCACTCGCCGTTGCCGGGGTTGTCGTCGTCGCTCAGCTTCTCCCAGGCGTCCTTGCACTCGGGGCAGACCGGGAACCGCTCAGGGTCGCGACTGGGCACCCACACCTTGCCGCACAGCGCGACCACCGGCGTGCCCATCACCATCGCCTCGGTCAGCTTCTCCTTGTCCACGTAGTGCGAGAAGCGCTCGTGGTCGCCGGGTTCGACGGGTGTGTCGACCGGCGAGGTGCGGGTGTCCTCGATGGTCTGCACGCCGGGGCTCAGCGTTGTCCCCGGCGACCCCTCCCATTCAGTGCTCATGATCATCCAGTCTAGTAGCCGACGTGTCTCGGTCGTCAGTTCATCGTCGGGTCGAGCGGGCGGGTCGAGGCCCAGGCCATCTCGCCGGGCTGACGGCGCAGCACCCGTCGCCACAGCCCCTCCGCGTCGGTGCCGAACAGGTCCGCCCGGAGCGAGGGCACGACGTACCAGGCCTCCTGCTCGATCTCCTCGAGCAGCTGGCCGGTCCCCCAGCCGGCGTACCCGGCGAAGATGCGCAGCTGGGTGAGCGCGGGCGCCAGCAGCTGGGGAGGGGTGTCGAGGTCGACGATGCCCACCTCGCCGTACAGCTTGCGGAACCCGACCGGTTCGGCGTCCTCGTCGGCGCCTGCCAGGGCGGCGACCGCCAGGGCCGAGTCGGGGCTGACCGGACCGCCTGAGAACAGCACCGGCGGCTCGGCGGCGGTCTCGGACCAGCCGGGGAGCACCTCCCCCACCGGAACCTGCGACGGACGGTTCAGCACCACACCGAGCGCGCCGTTGTCGTCCACGTCGAGCAGCAGCACGACGGTGCGCGCGAAGTTCGGGTCGAGCAGGCTCGGCGTGGCGACCAGGATGCGTCCAGCCTCCAGCGAGGGTCGTGCTTCAGGCATCGGCCGGCATCCGGTCGGCGGAGACCGACACCTCGTTGGAGGCCTCGGCGGCGGCCTTGACCGCGGCGGCCACGGCACCGTGCACGTCGGCGTGGAACACGCTCGGGATGATGTAGTTGGCGTTCAGCTCGGCGTCGGTGACCGTCGAGGAGATCGCCTCGGCGGCGGCCACCAGCAGGCTGTCGTCTATCCCGTTCGCGGACGCGTCGAGCAGCCCGCGGAACACGCCCGGGAACGCGAGCACGTTGTTGATCTGGTTGGGGTAGTCCGATCGGCCCGAGCCGACCACCGTGGCATGCTCGCGGGCTTCGCCCGGGTCGATCTCCGGGACCGGGTTGGCGAGTGCGAACACGATCGCGCCGTCGGCCATCTTGGCGATGTCGTCGCCGGTGAGCAGGTTGGGCGCGGAGACCCCGATGAACACGTCGGCCCCCACGAGCGCGTCCGGCAGGTCGCCGGTCAGCTCGGCGGCGTTGGTCGCCTCGGCGAGCCACTTCAGCGACTCGTGCAGCCCGGGCCGGTCCTTGTGGATCACCCCGTCCACGTCGGCGACCACGACGTCGTGCACCCCGGCGGCGAGCAGGATCCGCAGGATCGCCGTACCCGCCGCACCGGCACCCGACATCACCACGCGCACCGACCCCAGCTCCTTGCCGACCACCCGGAGCGCATTGGTCAGGGCCGCGAGTACGACGATCGCGGTGCCGTGCTGGTCGTCGTGGAAGACCGGGATGTCGAGGCTGTCGCGCAGCCGCTTCTCGATCTCGAAGCACCGCGGCGCGGAGATGTCCTCCAGGTTGATGCCGGCGAAGCCGGGCGAGACCGCCTTGACAATCGAGACGATCTCGTCGGTGTCCTGGGTGTCCAGGCACAGCGGCCAGGCGTCGATGCCGGCGAACCGCTTGAACAGCGCGGCCTTGCCCTCCATCACCGGCAGGGCGGCCGCGGGCCCGATGTTGCCCAGGCCGAGCACGGCCGACCCGTCGGTGACTACGGCCACCGCGTTGCGCTTGACGGTCAGCCGGCGGGCGTCCTCCGGGTTGGCGGCGATGGCCTCGCTGACCCGGGCCACGCCGGGCGTGTAGACCATCGACAGGTCGTCGCGGTTGCGGATCGGATGTTTGGAGGCCATCTCGATGGTCCCGCCCAGGTGCATCAAGAACGTGCGGTCCGAGACCTTGTGCACCGCTACACCCTCGATGCCGCGCAGTGCCTGGACGATCTTGTCCGCGTGCGCTGTGTCCGCGGCGGCACAGGTGACGTCGATGCGCAGCCGGTCGTGTCCCGAGGCGGTCACATCGAGCGCGGTGACGATGCCGCCGGCCTTCTCGACGCAGGTGGTCAGCCGGCTGATCGTCGAGCCGCCGGCCGGGACCTCGAGCCGCACGGTGATCGAGTACGAGATGCTGGGATGACTGGCCACCCGCTCATCGTGCCACGGACGGCGCCGGGTGCTCAGGCGACCAGGCTGGCCGCGTCGCGGTGGGCGCGGGCCCGTTGCTCGATGCGAGCCCCGATCCGCGGCGCCAGCGTGTCCTGCAGGTTCGCCCGACCGGCCATCGCGGCCAGCATCCGTCGCTCCTTGTCCCCTGCCTTGGCGAGCGCGTCGGCCATCCGGGGGCTGCTCGGGCTCGCGGCACTGCGGTCCAGGATCATCCGCACGCCGGGCAGGTCGGCGGCGGCGCGCAGCCACCCGGTGACGACGGCGTCACCGGGGTCGGTCGGCGTCTCGTCCAGCGCACGCTCGATGTGCCCGGACAGCCGGGTGTGCCAGCGCATCTGCAGCGCGGCGACCAGTGCCAGGTCGTCCTCGAAGGAGTCTGCGACACCGCTCAGGTGCCGGGGCAGCTCGCCGTCGCGGCGTCGGTTCGCCTCGTCGACGACGGCGCGGAGCACGTCTCCGCGGCGATGGAAGGCATCCCAGGTGTCGGATCTCTTGGTCCTCATGGTCTGCGCTCCTCTCTTCAACTGGTGGGTACGCGAGGCACGTGGGTTACATACCGTCGGTACGTACTCACAGTACCTAGACATACTCTTGGTATGCAAGCCGTACGGCGTGACGAAGGACACCCCGCAGCCTGGAATCGGCGCGAAGCTGCCGCGGTTGGCGCGTATGTAGATCCACATACACGAACGTCAGGCGGCCGGCTCGCCGAGCAGCGAGCGGCCGACCGCGACCCGAGGAGAGGAGTTCCCATGAGCCGCACCACCCACACCCCCAGGAACCGCGTCCGCACCGGTCAGGTGGGGACGCTGTTCCAGCGCTGGCTCGCCAGCAACCGCGCCTACGGGGACGCCTGGGCGAACTGGGCCCACCCCGGGACGCGCACGACCCGCCGGTAGTCGCTCATGTCTATGCTCGGCAGGTGACGTCGAAGAACGCATCCCACCGCGTGCTCCGCAAGGTGCACGGCGGCAGCCGGCGCCAGGAGTACTCCGCGGCGACCCGTCGTGCGCTGGTCGACGTCGCCGCCGAGCTGTTCACCGCCCAGGGCTACGCCGGAACCAGCCTGGACGAGATCGTCGCCGGGGCGCGCGTCACCAAGGGTGCTCTCTACCACCACTTCGCCGGCAAGCAGGCGCTGTTCGAGGCGGTCTTCGAGCGCATCGAGGAGGAGGCGAGCTCGTCGATCCGCAGGAAGGTCCGCACCACCACCGACCCCTGGCAGAAGGCCGAGACGGGACTGCGGGCGTTCCTCGACGTACTCCAGGAGCCGGCCTACCGGCGGGTGGTGGTCTCCGAGGGGCCTGCGGTCCTGGGCTACGAGCGTTACCGCGAGCAGGAGGAGCGCTCGACGTTCGGCATCGTGCAGGAGATCGTCTCCGCCCTCTTGGAGACGCACTCGCTCGAGCCGAGCCTGGTCGAGACGTTCAGCCGGGTGTTCTTCGGTGCCATGTCGGCTGCCGGCGCGGCAGTGTCCACCTCCGAGGACCCGGCGCGCGCCAGCCGCGAGGTCGAGGCGGTGATCGGGTTCATCCTCTCCGGGTTGCGCACCCTCGACGAGGCGGGCGCCCGGCTGCTGGACCCGGACGCGTCGGCTACTTGGTGACCTGCACGCTGCCGCCGTTGCTCGGCACCATCTCGATCCACACGTGACCCGGCGGGAGCTTCAGTGAGCCGGCCGTGGTCCTCAGCCTGATCGGCATGTGGAGCCCCTTCTTCACCCACGTGGCTCGCACCATCCGGCCGTGGTGGAACACGATCGCGTCCCCCTTGCCCTTCAGGTCGGTCTCGGGCACATGGTGGCCGGCAGGGTCCAGGTAACCAGCGTCGCCCTCATGAACGCGCATCACCAGGATCGTGTCCGGGTGGAACCGGTCTCCCGTGGCTGCGTAGCTGTTGAGGTTGGTGTAGGTACCGTGCTGGTACTTCCACGACGTGGTGTGCGACGCCGAGAACTTCGCGTCCAGGCCGTGCGCCTTCTGCCCCTTCGGGAAGGACGCCTCGCCGCCGAACGGCAGGTAGCTCGGTGGCGTGCCGAGCTTCTTGGCCTCCTTGTGCAAGGTCTTCGCCAGCTTCGGCAGGTGCATGAACAGGTTGTACGGCGCGGGGCGGCTGGACTCGCGGTAGTAGCCGGTGGCCCCTTCGGTGAACGTGGTGATGTGGGCCGCACGCACCCGGCGTACCGTCGGCGGCGCTCCCCCGCTGGCGACCAGGACCGCGTGCGCCGGCTCGACCACGCCGATGTCGGTGGCGCGCATCGAGCGGACCGGCCCGACCACCTTCGGCACCTTCGAGTCGTAGAACGCTGCCAGCCGCGTCGAGCCGCCCTCGACCAGCTCCTCGGTGACCAGGTCCGCCTTGCTCAACCCGATCTGGGGCTGGCTGCTGGCGGTGTTGTCGATCTTGACGATCATGATCGGGTGCTTCGGCGGCGGCCCGGTGACCGTCTTTCCGGTCAGCGGGGACTGGCGCGTCATCGTGGCGCCGGTGGCGGTGTTCTGTGCGGAGGGTCCGGAGCTCTTCGCACTCGGCGGTGGCGTCGCGGCCTTGTCGTTGCAGCCGGCCAGCGCGAGCGCGAGGAGGGTGGCAAGTGCGACCCCGACGACGGCGGGGCGGGTCATGACGGCGTGTCGGGTCCGAGGGATGGATCTGGGCATGGGGAACAGTGTGACGGAGCCGGGTCTCCGGCCGTGGAGCGGGGGGCTCATCCCCGCCTCGTGTCGCCGACCCGCGGGTAAATCGGTGCCGACCCGCGGATAAATCGGTGCCGACGCGCGGGAAAGTCAGAGCTTGGCGCCGCCGTCGACGTACAACGTCTGACCGGTGATGAACGACGCCTCGTCGCTGCACAGGAACGCTGCGGTCGCGGCGATGTCGGCGGGCTGCCCGACCCGGCGGACCGGAGTCCTCTCCGCGGCTGCCTTGCGGTAGTCCTCCGGCTCGAACCCGACCCGTCGGGCGGTCGCGTCGGTCATGTCGGTGACGATGAAGCCCGGCGCGATCGCGTTCACGTTGATGCCGAACGGGCCGAGCTCGATGGCCAGCGTCCGGGTGAAGCCTTGCAGGCCCATCTTCGCGGCCGAATAGTTGGCCTGCCCGCGGTTGCCGAGGGCGGAGACGCTGGACAGGTTGACGATCTTGCCGTAGTTCGCGTCCACCATGTGCTTCTGGACGGCCCGGCTCATCAGAAACGAGCCGCGCAGGTGCACGTTCATCACCGCGTCCCAGTCGTCGTCGGTCATCTTGAACAGCAGGTTGTCGCGGGTCACGCCTGCATTGTTGACCAGGACGTCGATCTTTCCGAGCTGCTCGACCACGGCGGAAACGGCCGCGTCGACCGACGCTGCGTCGGAGACGTCGCACGCGAGCCCGATCGCCTGCTCGGCGCCGAGGCCCTCGGCAGTCGCTGCGGCAGAGGCCTGGTCCAGGTCGAGTACGGCGACCGACGCCCCCTCGTCGGCGAACCGCTTCGCCGTACCGGCACCGATCCCGCGTGCGGATCCGGTGACGACCGCGACCTTCCCGGCGTATCGACTCATCGGTCAACCTCCTGCGCCGGTCCTCCGGGCGCGTCGACGTGTTGGTGGCACAGCCACTCTAGAGGTCGAGTGCGGCGCGCAGCTTGTCGGCGTACGCCTGCGCCTCGTCGGCGTCGGCGTACTTCGTGCGCGGCCAGAAGAAGCCGCGCAGGCCGTCGCCCTTGCTGCGCGGCACCACGTGCAGATGCAGGTGCGGCACGCTCTGGCTGACGGTGTTGTTGCAGGCGACGAACGAGCCCTGAGCGCCGAGCCCGGCGACCATCGCCCGCGCGAGCCGCTGACCGGACTCGAGGAACGGCACCAGCAAGTCCGCCGGCAGGTCGGGCAGCAGCTCGACGTGTCGGCGCGGCACCAGCAGCGCGTGCCCCTTGAAAACCGGCCGGTGGTCGAGGAAGGCCACCGTGTGCTCGTTCTCGAGCACGATCGGTGCCGACGTGTCGCCCGCGACGATCGCGCAGAACAGGCAGCCGGCCACGCGTCAGCCCGATGCGCCGTACACGTCGGCCCCGAAGTGCCTGGCCCTCTTCGCGTAGCCGAGGTGGCCGAGCCCGAAGTAGTCCTCGATCGTGCGCAGCAGCGAGTAGTGGTTGTACGCCGTCCTGCTGCGGGTTCCCGGCTGCACGAACGGGGAGACGACGACCGCGCCGACCCGGCCACCGCCCGGCCCCTCGATGCCGGGCATCGGCGCGTTCGGGCCCGGCCCCTCACCGCAGCACGCCGAGGCGCTGCCGTCGGCCTCGTCGAACGTGACCACCAGCAGACCGTTCTTCGCAAACGCCGGCGAGCGAAGGATCCTCGGGACCCACTTCCGCAGCCACGCGTTCGCCGACCGCAGGCCGCCGGCGCGGCCGTCCACGCACGGCGAGTCGTGTCCGTCGTTGCACAGGTTCGGGGTGATGTAGGACAGGTTGCGCGTGGTCCGCACGTGGCGCAGATCGTCGGTCAGGTGGCGCAGGCCCACGTCGCGGCGTGCGCAGGTGCGATGGTGGGCGGTGATGCTGCGGAAGTACACGAACGGGTTGTGCTTGGTCGCGTACTGGTCGCCGACCCGGGCGCCCTGGGTGCGGTCGCGGGTGCCGAGCCGCGGATGCCGGCAACCGCGGCCCATGTCCTGCATGTATCCGCGCCAGGTCAGGCCGTGCTTGACCAGCTGGTCGGCGACCGTGCGCACCGAGCGGGGGTACACGCAGCCGTTGCCCACCGCCTGGCCGGGCGCGACCGTCCCGGTCCGGTGGAACCGGGAGTAGACCGCGCAGTCGCCCTGGGTCTGTGCGTTGGGCCCCTGGCCGCTGACCTGCGCGAGGTAGTTCGGCAGGCTGTGATGGGCGACGCCGTAGTAGCGAGTGAGCAGAGCGCCCTTGCCGCGCAGCGTCTTCGCGAGGTACGGCGCCTTGGAGCCGGAGCCGAAGGTCTCGGCGTACCCCTTGTTCTCCAGGTTGATCACGAACACGTGCCGCACCGGCGGGGGGTGGTACGCCGGCCTCGGCCTGACCGGCCGACCGGACGCGGTGACCGTGCACGCGACCAGCACGGCGACGGCCCCGAGAAGCACGGGCACCAGACGGCTCCTCAACACCCAGGCGGACGAACGCATGACTCAGAGGCTAACCGCATCCGGTTCCGGTCAGAAGCAGAACGAGCCGCGCCAGGCGTCCGAGTCCAGGCCCGCCACCAGCGCCACCAGCACAGGGCTCAGCGCGATCAGCCCGGCCAGCACGAGCCGCAGACGGCGCCGTACGAGGGCCGTCGCGACCGCCCACGGCACGGCGGCGATCCCCACCACGGCGAGCAGCGCGAGCTGGCCGTGAGCGACCTGCGCGGCGCTGGGCGCGTCGTTGCAGGTGGTGCTGTATCCGAACATGGTGAGCAGGGTGGCCCCCAGCACGACCACGAAGTACGCGGCTGCGACCAGGCCCAGGGCGGCCCAGCCGACGGGGTGCCAGCCTCGCCATCGCAGCGGCGGGCTGGGCTGGATCGACGTGGTTTCCATGCCTCGAGGGTCGGAGATCCGGACGCTCGCCGACACCGTGCTGCTACTCAGATCTGCTACTCAGGTGTCCATGTAGTCGCCGCCACCTCCGGCGTCTCGAAGTGCTGGCTCTGCGCCAGGCGCGCCCACCAGCGCTTCTTGGACCACATCCTCGGCATCGTTGGGGCTGCTCAGCCGGCGCGCGCCGCGTTGTTCTCGGCGAGATCGACCTCGCGATCCTCGAAGACGAGTGGGCTGCGGGGCACTTACTAATGCCCTCAGGCACCATCCCGGCGCCAGAACGGTGCCTGAGGGCATGAACGCGCCTCAGGCGGCCCCCGGGGCAGTGGGTGGGCCCCATGGGTGCCGGCTGTGGTGGAGCTGGCGGGAATCGAACCCGCGTCCTCGAGCGCAGTGCCAGGTCTTCTCCGGGTGCAGTCCGCGCTGTCGTGTTCTCAGTCCCGGCGCTCGCACGGACACGTCGCCGACGGACTCAGCCACACCAGAGTCCCAGCGAGTCCCAGTGGCCTGGACTCGCCAGCAAGCCTCCTAGATGAGGCCGGATCTGAGGCGGAGGCGCCCTCAGACCGACCCGTCGCTAGTCGCCTCAGGCGGCGAGAGCGAGCGAACTGCGCTGTGTGTTGGCAGTTATTGGTTCCCAAGGGTCGTTTACGAGATGACCTTGGATCCTCGACCCGCTTCCCCTGGGACATACGTCCCGAGTCGAAACCGATCAGCCCCTCTGGAGTTGTCAATGCGACGATCCTACCGGGGCCAACCGCTCGGACCGAGTCGATATTCCGGATCCGGCTCAGCCGAGCAACGCGCGGCCATTCTCCCAGCACACAGCGCGGAGCCAGTCGTCACCGAGCCCGAGACGTTCGAGCGCCTCGAGCTGGTGCGCGTAGGGGTAGGGGATGTTCGGGAAGTCCGAGCCGAGCAGGACCTTGTCGCGCAGCTCGGCCAGCCTGGGTCGCAGACCGGGCGGGAAGGCCGCCATCTGCTCGAAGAAGTCGGTGAACGCCATCGTGGTGTCCAGTCGCACGTGCTCGAAGTCCTCGGCGAGCGCCAGGAACTCGGCGTAGTCCGGTGCACCCATGTGGGCCAGCACCGCCACCAGCCCCGGATGCCGCTCCATCAGGGCACGCATCGGCCCGGGACCGGTGAAGGCGTTCGCGACCGGTCCGGAGTTCGCGTGCACGACGACGGGCCGGCCGGCGTCGGCGAGCAGTCCCCACACAGGTTCCAGGGCTGGGTCGAGCAGGTCGAAGTTGCCGACCTGCACGTGCACCTTGAACACCTGCGTCCCCGCGGTGACGCGCGTCTCGACGTACTCCTCGACGCCTGGCTCGGGGAAGAACGTCGCCGCGGAGAGGCACTCGGGCACGGTGGCGGTGAACTCGGCGGCCCAGTCGTTGAGGTACTCCGCGATCCCCGGCCGGTGCGCATAGGGAAGAGCGGTGAAACGGCGTACGCCGAGCGCGCGCAACTGCGCCACCCGCTCTTCGTCGTCGCCGCGATACTGCAGCGGCCAGGGACGCCCGATGAGCGGTCCGGCGTTGTCGAACTGCTCGCGCACCCGGGCCATCACCGGGGGTGGCAGGAAATGCACGTGCACGTCGTACAGACCCGGCAGACCGAGCCGCTGCCACCAGGAGGGCACCTCGGAGTCGGCCAGGGGCTCCGGCGTGCTCACTCCTCGGGCCGGCCCTTGAGGCGACGGCCCATCGCCTGCTGCGCTTCGCGATCGGCCTGCCGCTTGGCGAGAGCATGCCGCTTGTCATAGGTCTTCTTGCCGCGGGCCAGCGCGATCTCGACCTTCGCCCGGCCGTCCTTGAAGTACAGCGACAGCGGCACCAGCGTCAGCCCGCGCTCGTTGACACGGGACTCGATCTTGTCGATCTCGTGCCGGTTCAGCAGCATCTTGCGGACCCGGCGCGGCTCGTGGTTGGTCCAGGTGCCTTCGGTGTAGACCGGGATGTGTACGCCGTGCAGGTACGCCTCGCGGTCGTGCACCTCGCCGAACCCGTCGACCAGGGAGGCGCGTCCTGCCCGCAGCGACTTGACCTCGGTGCCGGTCAGCACCAGGCCGGCCTCGTAGGTGTCCTCGATGTGGAAGTCGTGGCGTGCCTTCTTGTTCTGCGCGACGATCTTGCGACCGGCACGCGCCTCCTGCTTGACCATCCCCCGATCATCGCAGAAGACGCCGGCGCGGCCGGCCGCTCCTCGAGGTCACAGCCACTTCATCGGATCGACGGGCCTGCCGTTGGCCATCACCGTGAAATGCATGTGGCAGCCGGTGGACCAGCCGGTCGTGCCCGTGTAGCCGATCACCTCGCCACGGTGCACGTAGTCCCCGACATGGGCGACGTAGCCGCTCATGTGGTTGAAGATCGTGGCCAGGCCCACCCCTCGGTGGTAGCCGTTGTCGAGAATCAGCCGGTTGCCCCAGGCCGTCTGGTAGTACTCCTCGAGCACCTTGCCGTTCGCGGGAGCATGGATCGGCGTGCCGCAGTCGACCGCGATGTCGATGCCGTCGTGCAGGGAGCGGTATCCGTAGATCGGGTGCACCCGCCACCCGAACGGAGAGGTGATCGGGCCGCGCACGGGCCAGTCGAGGAAGCCGTTGGAATGTTGCGCGTGTGCGTGGGCCGCTGCCCTCCGTCGGGCAGCCGCGGCGCGCCTACGCGCGGCAGCCGCGCGACGTTTGAGGATGCGGGAGATACGGTGCTCCTCGCGTCGCATGTGGCGCAACTGCGTCATGTCGGACCGCTTGGCCTTCCGGGCCTGGGCTCGGGCGTGGGCGCGGTTGGTGACCATGTGGTGCACCCGTCGCTCGGCCGCCTCCGCCCGCTGCTCGAGTGCCTGCTTGCGCCGCAGGTTGGCCGCCGCCTGCGCCCTGCGATGGGCGACTTGGACCTTGGCCTCGTGCACCTGGCGCTCCTGAACGTCGAGCAGCACCTTGGTGGCCTCCAGGCCGTCCAGGATCGCGTTCTCCTTGTCCATCACGTTGTGGACCGAGTTGAGCTGGCCGGTGAGCTCGGCCGGATCCTGGGTCGTCAGCACCATCGACAGACCCATCAGCTGCGGACTGCCCGACTGGTAGTTCGCCACCACGAGCCGGGAGAGCGTACGGCGCTGCTCGGCCACATCCTGCCGGCCGTCGGCGAGCTCTGCCTGCGCCGACTTCAACCTCTGGACCGCCGCGTCGAGCTTGGCCTGCATCCTGCTGTCGAGCACCTTCGCGGCCGTCAGCTGACCCCGGGTCTTGGACAGGTGCGCCTGCGCCTTGTCCAGCTGCCTCTGCGCCGCCCGCAGCCTCGCCACCGCGTGCCTCAGCCGACTGCTGGACTCGTCCAGGTCGGCCTTGGCGCCCTTGATCTGACGTTGGACCTTGTGCTTCTTGTGTTTGAGATGGCCAGTGTCAGCCGACGCCAGCGGGACTGCAGCAAGGCTCGTGAGCATGCTGCCGGCCAACACGAGGGCCGCCACGCGGCGACGGGTAGTACGGGGGAAGTGACGAACCACCGGTCTGCCTTAGTTGTTGTCGGTCACGAGAACCGACTAGACCGTAGCGGAGGATGGTCACACTTTGAGGTATTTCCGGGTCATTACGAGTGTCGGGATCAACGTCAGCGCCAGCCCGATGAGCGCGATGTAGATCACCGCCCAGGCGGCGTCCCCCCAGCCGATCCAGGCCACGATGTTCGAGCTGGGGCGCAGCGTCTTGTAGATCACCACCCACATGAACGCCATCAGCGCGCCCGCCGAAAGGGCCACTCCGATCACCGCTGCCACCAGGGACTCCATCAGGAACGGCAGCTGGATGTAGAGGCTCGAGGCACCGACCAGGCGCATGATGCCTATCTCCCGCCGCCGCGCGAACGCGGCGAGCCGGATGGTGTTGCCGACCTGGAGGATCGCCGCCAGGCCGAGGAATGCGGCGATCGCGATCGCCCCCGCACGCATCACGTTCATCCAGAAGTAGATCGGTTTGAGGACCTGCCGCAGGTCCCGCACGGTGTTCACGCCCGGCAGGCCTTGCACGGCGCTCTTGATGCCCATGAACTTCTGCGGGTCCTTCAGCTGCACCCAGTAGGACTCCTGCATGTCCGAGGGACGGATCGACTGGTACACCCTGCGCTCGGTGTCGTTGTTGGACACATAGGCCTGCCGCCACTTCCGGTAGGCCTCCTGCTTGGTCTGCAGGTAGAAAGACGCGACCTCGGGGCTGTTCTTGAGCACCTTCTTGATCGCCTGCTTCTGAGCAGCGGTGACCTCGCCGTTGACGCAGTTGGCCGTGGTCGAGTTCTGGTTGCACAAGAACACGGTGATCTGGAGCTTGCTGCCCCAGTACGCCTCGGCCTTGTGCGCTTGCGAGTTCAGCAGCAGGCCCATGCCGACGAGGGTCAGTGACACGAAGATCGTGACGATCACCGCGACCGTCATCGAGACGTTGCGTTTGAGCCCGTTTCCGAGCTCGGAGAACACGTAGGTCAGCTGCATAGGTCCGGAAGACTCCTCAAAGTTTCAGTGGCCGAGGCCGGGGGCATCTCAGCACGTCCTCAGTGCTGGTATCCGTACACGCCGCGCGACTGGTCGCGCACGACCATGCCGTTCGACAGCTCGATGACTCGTTTGCGCATCTGGTCGACGATGCCGGCGTCGTGCGTCGCCATCACGACGGTGGTGCCGGTCCTGTTGATCCGGTCCAGCAGCTTCATGATCCCCACCGACGTGGTCGGGTCGAGGTTTCCGGTCGGCTCGTCCGCGATCAGGATCATCGGCCGGTTCACGAACGCGCGAGCGATCGCGACGCGTTGCTGCTCACCGCCGGACAGCTCGTCGGGCATCCGCTCGCCCTTGCCCTCGAGTCCGACGAGCTCGAGGGTCTCGGGCACGACCTTGCGTACATGCGAGCGCGGCTTGCCGATCACCTGCAGCGCGAACGCGACGTTCTCGGAGACCGTCTTGTTGGGCAGCAGCCGGAAGTCCTGGAAGACCGTGCCGATCTGGCGGCGCAGGCCGGGTACCTTCCATCCGGCCAGCCGGTTGATCTCCTTGCCGGCGACGTACACCTTGCCGTGGGTGGGCCGCGCCTCGCGCAGCACCAGGCGCAGGAACGTCGACTTGCCCGAGCCGGAGGCTCCGACGAGGAAGACGAACTCGCTCTTCTCGACCTCGACCGTGACGTCGTCGAGCGCGGAACGGCTCTGGCCGGCGTAGGTCTTGGTCACGCTTTCGAACTTGATCACGAGTGAGGTTCCGGCCGGGTTCGGGGGCTCGGGAGGATCATGTCGAGGCAACTCCGGCGAGCGGCGCCGCGACATCCGACCAACTCAGGAGTCTAGGTGAAGAACCTGAGAGACCGTAAAACCACGTGCGTGTCGCCGCCGGTGTAGCTGTTGCATAGGTTTGCCGCCATGGGCGGTCGACGGGCACGCGGGCACAGGCGGAGACGCCTCCGCGCCCCTGCCCTGACCGCGCTGGCGGCTGTGGTGGTGACGGTCGCGGTGGTGGCCATCGGGATGAACGACTCCCCCACCCCGCACGTCCGGCCGCCGGCTGCCTCGCCGAGCCGCACGACGTACCCGAGCCCGCCTGCGGCGAGCGTCGACCTGAGCGGTCTGCCGATCGCCCGCCGGCCGTTCTGCGACCGGATCGACGACGAGGCGGTGACCACGGCTCTGGACGGGCCGGTGACCCTGCGCAACAGGTACGGCAGCGGCGACCGCGCCGAACTCGCGCCCGGCGTGCGTGACATCGCCCACGAGTACAGCTGCTCGTTCACCACCAACAGCGGCGCCCAGGCGCGGGCGTGGGTCTTCGCGGAGCCCGTCGGGTCCGCGGAGGCGAGCCGGCTGGTGCGCGGCGCTCGCGGCAGGTCCGGCTGCACCTACCCGGAGAGCGCGCCCGGGTACGGCGACCCGACCCTCACCTCACGCTGCGAGCAGCGGCACCCGGACATCGAGGTGGTCACGCTGCGGGGCCTGTTCGGCGACGCCTGGCTGAGCTGCCAGCTCACCGTGCCGGGACATCGTCACCCGAAGAACGCGGTCGCCCGAGCCCAGCAGTGGTGTGTCCACGTGGCCGTCACCTTGGGCGCCCGGCCGTGAGGCAGGCTGCTCAGGCGCTACGCTCGGCGCCCCGGCGCCAGCGGATCCCGGCCTCGAGGAAGCCGTCGATGTCCCCGTCGAAGACCGCTTGCGGGTTGCCGACCTCCTGCTCGGTGCGCAGGTCCTTGACCATCTGGTAGGGGTGCAGCACGTAGCTGCGCATCTGGTCGCCCCAGGATCCGGCGACGTCACCGCGCAGCTCGTCGAGCTGGGCGCGCTCCTCGGCCTTCTTCATCGCCAGCAGCTTGGCCTTGAGGATCGTCATCGCGCTGGCCTTGTTCTGCAGCTGGCTCTTCTCGTTCTGGCAGGACACCACGGTGCCGGTGGGCAGGTGGGTCAGCCGGACCGCCGAGTCGGTGGTGTTGACCGACTGGCCGCCGGGCCCCGACGAGCGGTAGACGTCGACGCGCACGTCCTCGTCCGGGATCTCGATCTCGTCGGTCTGCTCCAGCAGCGGCACCACCTCGACCGCGGCGAACGACGTCTGCCGCCGGCCCTGGTTGTCGAACGGGCTGATCCGCACCAGCCTGTGCGTGCCGGACTCGACCGAGAGCGTGCCGTAGGCGTACGGCGCGTGCACGGCGAACGTCGCCGACTTCAGTCCGGCCTCCTCGGCGTACGACGTGTCGAAGACCTCTACGGAGTACTTGTTCCGCTCGGCCCAGCGGAGGTACATCCGCATCAGCATCTCGGCGAAGTCCGCTGCGTCGACCCCGCCGGCGCCCGACCGGATCGTGATCAGCGCCTCGCGGGCGTCGTACTCACCGGAAAGCAGCGTGCGGACCTCGAGCTGCTCGACGGCCTTGGTGAGCTTCGCGAGCTCGCGCTCGGCCTCCTTCAGCGAGTCCTCGTCCGCCTCCTCGGTGCCGAGCTCGACCAGCACCGGGAGGTCCTCGAGGCGCTTCTGCAGGCCGGTGAAACGCTCCAGCTCGCCCTGCAGGGCGGAGAGCCTGCCGGTCACGCGCTGGGCGTTGGCCTGGTCGTCCCACAGGTCAGGTGCCGCCACCTGCTCATTGAGGTCGGCGATCTCCCTGCGCATGCCGTCCAGGTCGAGCACCTGCTCGACGGTGTGCATGGTCGCCTGAAGGGCACTGATCGCGGAGTCGAAGTCGGGGCCTGCCACGACAACGAAGGGTACGCGTCAGGCCAGTTCCTCGCGCAGCTGCCTCATGATCCGCGAGAGCACCCGCGAGACCTGCATCTGGGTGACTCCGATGTCGCGGGCGATCTGCTCCTGCGTCCAGCCCTCGAAGAACCGCAGCTCCAGGACACGACGGTCACGTGTGCTGAGCCGCCGCACGACCGGCGCAAGCAGCACGCGGGCTTCGGCGGCGTCGAATCCGGACTCGTCGTCGCACATCAGCTCGCCCAGCGTCGCCACCTCGCTCTCCCCCACCGGCAGGTCCAGGGACGTCGGTGTGAAGCAGCCGTCGGCGGCAAGTGCCTCGATGACCTCGTGCACGTCCACGTCGAGGAAGTCGGCGACCTCGCTGGGCCGCGGCGAGCGCCCCTTCGCCTGGGTGAGCTCGGCGGTGACCGAGGCGATCCGGGCCTGCAGCTCCTGGACCCGGCGCGGCGGGCGCACCGCCCAGCCGAAGTCACGGAAGTAGCGCTTCACCTCACCGCTGATGGTGGGCACGGCGTAACCGACGAAGTCCCCACCCCGGCTGGCGTCGAACCCGCGCACAGCCTTGACCAGGCCCAGGTAGGCGGCCTGCGCAAGGTCGTCATTGGAGATCCCACGATGTCGGTAGCGCCTCGCGATCGACTCGGCGATTCCCATGTTGAGCATCACGACCTGGTCGCGCAGCCGCTCGGCACGATCCGACGCTCCGGTCAACGCCAGGTGTGCTATCTCCTCGAACAGGCTGGCGGTCTTCGCCGCGCGGTCGCTGGAGCGTTCACTCGCCTCGCGGGTTCCCGATGGTGCGCCAGATGCCTGCGCTCGCGGTGGGGGCCGGCGGTCCATAGCTGTTCGAATCACCATCATCCCCTTCAGAGAGGAGAGCAATGGCGCCGTTCTCGACCATCGTCTTCCGATACAAGCACATCGCCCCGCCTACCGCAAGCCGGCACGACCCCACGACCGAGGCACGATCAGCGGCTCAGTCCTCTATCCCCACGATCGATGCGGCGGTGCCGGAGATCACCGGGCGGCGTACCCAGCCGGGCGGGATGATCGGCAGCACCAGCGGTGCCGCCACGTGGACCACCACCCGGTCCGCCTCTGTGCGAACGGTGTAGCTGAACCCGGGGTAGCGGCTGGCCGCGCCCATGGTCTCCAGGTAGTCGGCAGCGTATGCGCGAGCGGCATCCGGGTCGATGCGGGCGTGGTCGCCCAGCCCGCCTTGATACACCTGGGCACCCTGTACGCCGTCCGCTGCGGCCAGGGCGGCACCGTCGGCCAGCGAGTCCAGGCCCTGCCGACGCAGGTACGCCGCGGACGCATCCACGACCACCGCGACCATCAGCAGCGCCACGAGGGCCAGGCCGACGATCAGCACCGTCGTCTGGCCCGCCTGGTCACGGCGGCTCATGGGCGGGCCTCCCGGAACCTGCCGTAGGGGACCTCATGCTCCGCGTCCACGTCGATGCTGGGCGTGTCCGCGCCGAGCGCGGTTGGCATCAGCGGCAACGCGACCGGGTAGCCGACGTACACCTCGATCACCGAACCCGGGGTCAGGCACCGGTCCGGGTCCGGCCGGCAGGTGATCCGGAGCGATCCGTGGCCGTCGAGGTCGAGGCCCTGGTCGGCGAGTGCGACCGCGGCGGCTCGATGAGCCTGCTCACGACCGACATCCTGGCTCGGTGCGATCGAGAAAGCGCGCCCTGCTGCACGCGACGCGGCCGTGACCGCGAATGCAGCGCGCTGCACCTCGAACACGGCGAGCACGATGTAGACCAGGGGGACCAGCAGCAGGATGGACAGCCACGTGACCTCGATCAGCGCCGTGCCGCGGTCGTCACGGGGCCCTTCTGCGAATCGGATCACGGCGCGACCTCCTCGACGGCGTGGCCGTTGACCTCCAGCCGTACTGCCGGACCCCACAGGCCGAGAGGAGGCACCTCCGCAACCACCTCGACCCGTACGCCTGGCGCACCGCGGACCGTCTCGGGCTCTGCGCTGATCTGGCTGGCGAACCGTGCGGCCAGTGCACCCGAGATCTGCCGGCGGGTCTCCTCCACACCGGCCGACAGCGGTCGGTCGACGGTCGCGGCGTACCGCGCTCCCTCCGAGGCAGCGGCGGTGAGCGTGTTGCGCACGAACAGCACGAGCGCGACCTGGAGGATGCCCAGGAACAAGGGCACCAGCACCACGAGCACCAGGACGAAGTCGACCACCGCCGCCCCGCGCTCGGGCCCGCCGCGCCGTACCCGACGTCGGCGCACGGCTCAACCCTTGACGGAGCTGAGCGCGTCCTTCAGCAGCTGTGCCAGCTCGGGACCGGCGATCGCCCAGAGGGCCGCGACGAGGCCGGCGGTCATCACGGTCACCAGCACCCACCCTGGCACGTCACCGCGCTCGGACTCGCGCTCCTGACGAAGCAGATGGGCCGCCCACGCCATTGCGGCGACGAACATTGCGGACATGCGATCCCCCCTCGGGGTTGGAATCTCTCTACCTTTGTCATGGCAACCTTTGTCATGGCGTCACCAGATGGAGGCCGACGACACCTGGCCAGAACGCGAACAGCACCGTGACCGGAAGGACGAGGAAGACCACCGGCACCATCATCGCGACCTCCTTGCGCGCGCCCGCTTCGATCAGGGCCCGCCTGCCTGCCTCACGTACGTCGGCCGCCTGCGACTGCAGGACTTCGGCCAACGGGGTGCCTCGCTCGAGCGCGACGGCCATACCCTCCGCGAAGCGGGACACGACCGGAACACCGGAGCGGTTGGCCAGACCGTCCAGTGCACGTGTCACCGGTGTCCCCGTGCGGATCTCGGACAACACCCGCGAAAGGTCGACGGCCAGCTCCCCGTGGGAACGCCGTACCACTCGTTCGAGGGCACCCACCGGCCCCTCTCCCGCACTCACCGACAGCGCGAGCAGCTCAGCGACGGTGGGAAACTCTGCGAGGATCTCCCTCTCCCGGGCCGCCACCTGCGCGGTCAGCCGGTTCTCCCGCAACAGCACGCCGAACACGAAGGCGACGACGCACAGGACCAGCAGGGGAACGGTCCGTCCCGGCGAGCGCCAGGCCAGCGCCAAGGACAGGGCCGCCGCGGCCGCGAAGCCGATCAGTCCCCACAGCAGTTGCTGGATGCGGAAGTCGTGGACGCTCAGCTGAAGGTTCGCCCGGTCCAGCCGCCTGCGGATCGACGTCGCGCCGCCCAGCACCCGTTCCAGCGAGTTCGCTCCGGCCTGCATCAGAGGCCCGACCAGCGCACCGAACGCGCCGGAAGACCCAGGCGCGGAGATCGGGATGCGCGGCGAAGGCTGCGGGAGATCGCGCACGTAGGGAAGCACCCGCGCGGAGAGCTGCGGCCGACGGAGCGCGGCCATGCGACCGGCGGTGACCAGAACACCCACCGCGAACATCGCACCGAGCAGGGCTCCCCAGAAGGTGAGGGTCATGAGAGCATCCGCCGTTCGGTCGGCAGACGGCCGATCCGCACCATCAGAAGGTAGGCCACCACGCTGACGACGCCGCCGACCACGAGCACGACCGCCCCGGTGGGTGAGGCGTAACGCGAGATCACCTCGTGCTGGAACGACAGCATCAGCAGCACCAGCCACGGAGCCGCGACGGCAAGTCGCGCGCCGTTGACGGTCCACGCCTGCCGCGACTCGAGCTCCGACCGCGTCCGCGCGTCCTCACGCAGGAACCGAGACAGGTTGCGCAGCAGACTCCCCAGCTCGCCACCACCCACTTCGCGCGCCACACGAAGGCCCTCGACCACCCGATCTCCGACCGGGTCGGCGAGCCGGAGCTTCAACCGGTCCAGGCTCTCCCCGAACCGTCCGGTGACCTGGTAGTCGGAGGAGAAGGCGACGAACGCCGGACGCAGCGGCTCAGGACCACGATGGCCGAGTCCGATCAGTGCCTCCGGCAAGGACAGCCCCGCCCGGACCGCGGAGGCGAGATTGTCGACCGCTTCCGGCCACACCTCGGCGAACTCACGCTGCCGCCTGCGTGCCCGGGCGACGAGCACGGCGAAGGGCAGATAGCCACCGATGACTGCGAAGGCCACCGCGACCGTCGGCGTGCGGGACACCACCTGCACGACCAGAAAGGCGACGACGGCCGCGACGAGCGAGACGACACGGATGCCCGAAACCGACGTGGACGACATGCCGGCCTGGTCGAGCAGCTCCCGGACCCGTCCTGGTCGTCGGGCGACGGGCCTGGGCGAGCGGCGGGCCGTCAGGCACAGCCAGATCAGGAGGAGCCCCGTGCCTGTTCCCAGGCCGATCAACGCGCCCACGTCAGCACTGCCTCCCGAGCAGGTTGCTCAGGTCGATGCCCGCGCGGTCGAATCTCTCCGGTCGCGGCGGCACACCCTGGGCCCGCACCAACCGTCCGTCGACTCGTGCGAAGACGGTCTCGGTCTCTATGGTGTCGTTCTCGACTCGGCCGGGAACCGCGACGACTTCCTCGACGCGTCGTACGCCGTCGTGGTCGATGCCAAGATGCACCACCAGATCCACCGACGCGGCAACCGTGGGGACCACGAACCGGGCGGAGATGTTCTCTCCTGCCAGCAGGGGGAGCGTGCACATCTTGACCAGCGCCTCGCGCGCGCTGTTGGCGTGCAGGGACGCCATCCCAGGCAGGCCGGCATTGAGCGCGAGCAGCAGGTCCAGGCACTCCTCGGCCCTGACCTCGCCGACGATCACGCGCGACGGTCGCATCCGCAGGCTCTCCTTGACGAGCTCACGCAGCCGGATCTCGCCGGTTCCCTCCAGCCCACTTTGCCGGGTCTGCATGGCAACCCAGTCGGGGTGGGAGAATCGCAGCTCGAAGACCTCTTCCACCGAGATCACGCGTTCGCGTCCCGGGATCGCCGCAGCCAGACAGTTCAACATGGTCGTCTTGCCCGCCTGCGTGCCACCGGCGACCACGATGTTCAGACCCGCGACCACCGCGGCCTCGAGGAACTCCGCGACCTGCTCGGTCAGGCTGCCCAGCGCCACCAGGTCCGCGAGCCGAGCGGCCCGCACGACGAACTTGCGGATGTTCACAGCACAGAACCCGCGTGAGATGCCCTCCAGCACGACGTGCAACCGATGACCGTCAGGGAGCATGGCATCGACGAACGGCTGCGACAGGTCGACTCGACGACCGCTGGACTTCAACATCCGCTCGACCAGCTCGAGCACTTGCGACGGGGTGAGGATCGTGGAAGTCAGCTCGTGCTGGCCGGCGCGCGCCACGAACACCCGGCTCGGATCGTTGATCCAGACTTCCTCGACGGTCGGATCCTCGAGGTAGCGCTGCAGCGGACCGAAGCCGGCGACCCGGGCGACGAGCTCTTCGACCACGGCATCCTGGTCGTCGACCGGGAGGACCGCACCGGTGAGACTGCGCTGGTCATGGGCGGCCACGACGGAGCGGGCGAGGGCGCGCACGGTCGAGGCATCGCGCTGCGGATCGACCCCCTGGGCGCGGACCTCCGTGCGCAAGGCGTCGTCGAGACTGTCGATCAGCTCGTCGCGCGCATCGGCATATGTCAGGCTCATGAACCCCCGCCTTGAACTCGGTTCGGCCGCTTCCCGATCTTGTCCACATGCGAGGCGGGAGGGAACCCCCTGAGCGCAATCTGTGGAGAGCGGTACAGATGAGGCACCAGGGGCAATTCACCGACCGGAAGATTTACCACACAGAGGTTTGCGATGCCCGCCGATGGGCATTGTCGCAAGGCACGTCCTCAGCCGAACCCGCCGTCTCTCGGGAACGGCGGGTCCTCGGACTCGATTCCGTTCCCCAGCCCGCGCCCCGGTCGCCGATCAGACGTCGAGCTGGGCACCGAAGATGTCACCCTCGTCGTCGACACGTCGGAGCACCTGGTCGGCGGTGAGCTGACGCAGCCCATCAGCGTCGTCGCTGTCCTCGGCGCCCTGCTCGATCTCCTCCCAGGTGCGCGGCGCGGCCACGTAGGGCTTGTCCATTCCGCGCAGGGAGTACGGCGTGATCGTCGTCTTCGACGCGGTGTTCTGGCTCCAGTCGAGGAACACCTTGCCGGCCCGCCGTGCCTTGGTCATCTGCCAGAGCACCAGGTCGGAATGAGACTCGGTGAGCTGTTTGGCGATCTCGCGGGCCAGGTCGCGCACCTGCTCGCTCGTGAGCTTGCCGGGCAGTGCGGCGTACAGGTGAAGTCCCTTGCTGCCGCTGGTCACCGGGGCACAGGACAGGCCGCGGTCGTGAAGCCGGTCGCGGACCAGCAGTGCGACACGGCAGCACTCGTGCAGCCCGGCCGGGGCACCGGGGTCGAGGTCGATCACCAGCCGGTCGGGCTTGGCCGGGCGGCCGGCTCCGCCCACTCTCCACTGATGCACGTGCAGCTCGAGGGAAGCCAGGTTGACCAGATAGGTCAGCCCCGCGAGATCGTCTACCAACGGGAATTCGACACTGCCGCCGCCGCTGCCCCCGCTGCGCGACCCGGTCGAGGGGACCCTCACAGAACGCAGCCATGACGGCGTGCCAGCAGGCAGGTTCTTCTCGAAGAACCTGCCTGACTCGGTGCCGTCCGGCCAGCGGATCCGGGTGACCGCCCGGCCCGCCAGGTGCGGCAGCAGGACGGGAGCGATCTGCGCGTAGTAGTGCAGCACCTCCCCCTTGGTGGTGCCGCTGAGCGGATAGAGCACCTTGTCGAGGTGGGAGATGGTCAGTGTCCTCCCGGCAGCGTCGACCCGTACGTCGTCAGCCATGGTCCAGCGCTTCGGGAGTCAGGTCGACACGCAGCCGGTGGAAGCTCGGCTGGCGCAGCCGGTCGCCCGCGGTGACGCCGAGGGAGGTGACGTCGACGACGAGCTCCGGCCGCACCCACGTCGTACCCACCGCATCGACGCGCGGCACCTCGTCGGCGAACGGAGAGGCGTCGATGCGCAGGCCCGCGAGCCGCTCGAGCATCGGTGGGCCGGCACGGCCGCCGAGGCCACTGCCGACCCTTCCGCGGTAGCTCAACCCGTTCGGCCCGGGAGCTCCCACCAGCACCGAGCCCAGCCGGGACATGCTGCCGGTCTCCGACCGCCAGCCGCCCACCACGTAGGAGGTGGTGGCCCGGTGCGGGAACTTCAGCCAGTCGGGGCTGCGCTGCCCCGGACGGTACCGCGAGTCCCGCCGCTTGGACACGACTCCCTCCAGGCCCTGCTGGGCGGTGACCTCCAGCAACATCTGGCCGTCGTCGTAGGTCGGCGGCACCTGCCAAGCCCCGCCGTACGCCTCGGCCAGCTCGAGCTTCTCCAGCGCGCTCCGACGTTCCACGAGGGGACGACGGGTCAGGTCCGCACCGTCGAGCCGCAGCAGGTCGAAGGCCAGCAGGGTGACCGGGTTCGCCGCGGCGAGCCTCGCAGCCTTGCGCCGATCCACCACGTGGATCCGGTCCGCGAGCGCACCGAAGCTCGGGATCCCGCCGGTGAACGCGACCAGCTCGCCGTCCACGAGCATCGTCGGGCCCGGCCTCGGTCCACCGGGTCCGGCGATCTCCGGGAACGCGGCTGAGACGTCGTTCTCCCTCCGCGAGAAGACGTGGATCCGATCCCCGGTGACGTCGACCAACACGCGCATCCCGTCCCACTTCACCTCGTGCCACCAATGCGGCCCGGTGGGCACCACAGTGCCGGGCGTGGCGAGCATCGGACGCATGACTACATCCTGCCCCCTCGGGTACGTCATCATGGAGGCACTGAGAACCACCGCATCGACGAACGGAGGCTCTGGTGCGAGCAATATGGAAGGGCGCGGTGTCCTTCGGCCTGGTCAGCGTGCCGGTCAAGCTGTACTCCGCCACCGAGAGCCACGACATCTCGTTCCGCCAGGTCCATGCCAAGGACGGCGGCCGGATCCGCTACCGGCGGGTGTGCAGCATCGACGGCGAAGAAGTCGAGTACGCCGACATCGCCAAGGGCTACGAGGCCGAGGACGGCCAGATGGTGGTGCTCGACAACCAAGATCTAGCGGACCTGGCTGCTCCCAGCAGCCGGGAGATCTCCGTGGAGCAGTTCGTGCCGCGCGAGCAGATCGACCCGATGTGGCTGGACAAGTCCTACTACCTGGAGCCCGACGCGGCGGCCGCCAAGCCCTACGCCTTGCTTCGGGACGCGCTGCAGGAGGCCGACCGCGTTGCGGTGGTGACGGTCTCGCTGCGCACCAGGATGACCACCGCGGTGCTGCGCGTGCGCGACGACGTGATCGTGATGCAGACGATGCTGTGGCCAGACGAGATCCGCCAGCCCGACTTCTCCTCGCTGGACTCGACCGAGGACACGGTGAAGCCACAGGAGATGAAGATGGCTCGGATGCTCGTCGAGACGCTGGCCGGCGACTACGACCCCGACGCGTTCGAGGACGACTACGCGAACGCCGTTCACGCCCTCGTGGAGGCCAAGCTCGAGGGCGGCGAGGTCACGCAGGTCGAGGCGCAGGAGCCGAGCGGAGGCGAGGTCGTCGACCTGCTCGCCGCGCTGCAGCGCAGCGTGGACGCGGCCAAGGGGTCACGTGGCGAGGAGGAATCGCAGCCTGCGAAGAGGACCGCCAAGAAGACCGCCAAGAAGTCGTCTGGCAAGAGCAGCAGCAAGAAGTCGGCCAGCAAGAAGACCGCCAAGAAGTCGGCCAGCAAGAAGGCGAGCTGACGCTCGGCGACTCGGTTACTCGCCGGTACGCGGTAGATCCCGTCTACGTGGTGCGTGCGATCCACCGCGTACCCGACGGTAACCGAGTTGTCCACAACTCCGGGCATGGGTGCAGCGGGGCGCCTACCGGAGCCCGCAGCGCCGCACAGTGAGCAGCAGCAAGGAACGCGTCACCTCGACGAGCTGGTCGACCTCGACGTGCTCGAGCGGGGCGTGGGCGAACTCGATGTCCCCGGGGCCGTAGTGGAGGGTGGGGATGCCGCCGATGCCGGTGTAGAGGCGCAAGTCGCTGCCGTAGGTGCCCGCAGCGAGCCTCGGCCGGCCGCCACCGGCCCGGGAGGCGGCCACGGCGTCGCGCATCTCGCCCACCAAGGGATTGTCGACGTCCGTGTGACCGCTGGCGAACTGCCCTCCAGGCCACGTCACCACCGGTCGGTTGTCGCGTAGCCACGGGTCCTTGACCGCGACCTCGGCGACCACGTCCTCGAACAGCGTGCGGGCCGTGCGGGGGTCCTCGTCGATCTGGATGCCGAACCGGCCCTCGGCGACGAGCCGGTCGGGGACGTTGCTGGACCACTCGCCGCACTGCACCAGCCCGAAGGAGAGCGCGTAGGGCAGGTCGCCGAGGAACAACGGGTCGACGTCGACGTTCCGCTCGGCCTCGAGCCCCATCAGCGCGTCGTGGATCGGCAAGAACGCCTCCAGCGCACTCACCCCGGACTTGCGCATGCTGCCGTGCGCGGACCGCCCGGCCACCTCGATCCGGAAGGTCAGCGCGCCTGCCGTCGCGGTGACGATCTGCCCGCTCGTCGGCTCGGTGATCACGGCCGCCTCCCCGCGGTGGCCGCGGCGCAGGGTGGCGAACGCACCGAGGCCGCCGTCCTCCTCGCCGATCACGCAGTGCAGTGAGAGCGGCCGCACGAGCTGCACGCCCGCGTCGCGAAGGGTGCGCACGACCGCGAGGTTGGCGGCGACTCCGGCCTTCATGTCGCACGAGCCCCGTCCGTAGAGGGCGCCTTCACGCACCTCGGAGGAGAACGGGTCGGTGCCGAGCCAGGTCTCCGGGTCGCCCGCGGGGACCACGTCGAGGTGCCCCTGCAGCACCAGCGCAGGATTCCCGTCGCCCGCGGTGACACCCACCACGCCCACCGCGCGCTCCCGAGTGACCTCGACACCGGGGAACAAGGCGTCCTCGGTCAGCTCGTCGATGTCGATGTCCCAACGGTCCACGTCGGTGTCGAGCTCGCGCAGCAGCTCGGCGCAGTGCTCCTGCACGTCCACCTCGGCGTCCGTGCCGCCGATGCTGGGAATCCGGACCAGGTCGGCCAGCGTCTCCACCAGCCCGTCGGTGTCCAGGCTGTCGAGGATCCGCGCTTCCGCGTCGGTCAGGTCGGTCGGCTCACTCACGCTGCGACCCTAACCTCCGGCGGCCGCCACTGTTACGGGGTTCTCAGCATCGTCCGTACTACGCGCAGGCCGACCGAGAGCCTGGCCAGTTCGGGGCGGTCGTCCGCGCAGATCTCGCCGAGGGTGTTCACCGCGCGCGTCACGACGACCTCGTCGCCCTCCTCCCAGTCCGCGATCCGCACCGGCACCGGCTGGTCGTCGGAGGTCTCGGCCAGCACCTGGGCGGTCAGCTGCGCGTGCACGGCGTGCAGCTCGTCGCGCAACGCGGCGCGCGCCATCGTCTGCCAGCGGTCGTCGCGGGGAAGCGCGAGGATCTGGGTCACCAGGGCGGGCAGGCCGAGCCGCTCCCCGAGCGCGAAGTGAGCGCGCGCGACGCCGAGGGCGTCCCTGTCGTCGCGCTTGGCGTTCTCGACGATGTTGAGCACCATGTACGCCGGCGGCGCCACCGCGACCCGGACTGCGAGGTCCTCGGGCACCCCCTGCTCGACCAGTGCCGCCCGGCGTCCGTCGTACGCCTCGAACTCGCGTCCGGTCAGCAGGTCGGGCAGGGTGGCGACCACCTCCCGGGTGGTCTCCGCGAAGTACTCGACGGTGGCGTCGCTGTCCATCGGCGGCCTGCGGTTGTTGATCAGCCACCGTGACGCCCGCTCGACCAACGTGCGCACGTCGAGCCGCATCCTGGTCTGCAACGCGGCGTCGAGCTTGGCGTCGTAGGAGTTGATCTCGTCGATCAGCGCCCGCGAGTCGAAGATCTCCCGCGCCACGAAGTTCGCCCGCACCAGCTCCTCCGCAGACGCGCCGGTCTCGCCCGAGAGCCGGTGGTAGAACGTGATCCCCGCTCCGTTGACCAGGTCGTTGACCACCTGAGTCACCACGATCTCGCGGCGTAGCGGGTGGTTGAGCATCTGGTCGGCGTACGTCTTGCGCATCGCGGTCGGGAAGTACTCCGACAGGTCGGTGCTCAGGAGCGGGTCGTCGGGGAGGTCGGTCTCCACCAGCTCGTCGGCGAGCACGATCTTGGTGTAGGCCAGCAGCACGGACAGCTCGGGGGCGGTGAGCCCTTCTCCAGCCTCCCGGCGCTCGGTGATGGCCTTGCGCCCCGGCAGCGACTCGAGCGCGCGGTCCAGCCGGCCCTCGCGTTCGAGCCGGCGCATCCAGTCCTCGTGGACATGCAGCAGCGCCGGCGACTGGGAGGCTGCGGATGCGATCGCATTGTTCTGCTCGTAGTTGTCGACCAGCACGAGGTGGCCCACCTCGTCCGTCATCGACGCGAGCAGCTCGTTGCGCTGCTTCTCGGTGAGGTCGCCTCCCGCCACCACATTGTCCAGCAGGATCTTGATGTTCACCTCGTGGTCGGAGGTGTCGACGCCGGCGGAGTTGTCGATGAAGTCGGTGGTGAGGCGACCGCCCGCGCGGGCGTACTCGATCCTGCCCTTCTGGGTGAAGCCGAGGTTGCCCCCCTCGCCCACGCAGCGGCAGCGCAGCATGGCGCCGCCGACCCGGATCGCGTCGTTGGCCTTGTCCCCGACCTCCACGTCGGACTCGGTGTCGCTCTTGACGTAGGTGCCGATGCCGCCGTTCCACAGCAGGTCGACCGGGGCGAGCAGGATGGCACGCATCAGCTCGGCCGGCGTCATCCGGCGTACGTCGTCCCCGAGGCCGAGCGCGGCACGCATCTGTGCCGAGACCGGGATGGACTTCGACGACCGGGGGAACACGCCGCCGCCCTCGGAGATCTTCGACGTGTCGTAGTCCTGCCAGGACGAGCGAGGCATGTCGAAGAGCCGGCGCCGCTCGGCGTACGAGCTGGCGGCCTCGGGGTCGGGGTCGACGAAGATGTCCCGGTGGTCGAACGCAGCGACGAGCCGGATGTGCTCCGAAAGCAGCATGCCGTTCCCGAACACGTCCCCGGACATGTCGCCGATGCCGACGCAGGTGAAGTCCTCGGACTGGCAGTCGACCCCCATCTCACGGAAGTGCCTGCGCACCGACTCCCAGGCTCCCTTGGCGGTGATGCCCATCGCCTTGTGGTCGTAGCCCGCCGACCCCCCGGAGGCGAACGCGTCACCCAGCCAGTAGCCGTAGTCATGGGCCACCCCGTTGGCGATGTCGGAGAACGACGCGGTGCCCTTGTCGGCGGCGACCACGAGGTAGGCGTCGTCGCCGTCGTGGCGTACGACGCGCTCCGGCGGGACGGTATCGCCGCCGACGAGGTTGTCGGTGACGTCGAGCAGGCCGGAGATGAACGTCTTGTAGCAGGCGATGCCCTCGGCCAGCCAGGCCTCCCGGTCGGACGGCTGTGCTGGATCAAGGGGGGGAAGCTGCTTGCAGAAGAACCCACCCTTGGAGCCGACTGGCACGATCACGGCGTTCTTGACCATCTGCGCCTTGACCAGGCCGAGCACCTCGGTGCGGAAGTCGTCGCGCCGGTCCGACCACCGCAGCCCGCCGCGCGCCACCGCGCCGAACCGCAGGTGCACGCCTTCCACCCGGGGCGAGTAGACGAAGATCTCGAAGCGCGGCCGTGGCTGCGGCAGCTCGGGGATCTCGTCGGGCCTCAGCTTGAAGCACATGTAGGGCTTGGGGCGTCCGTCCGGGCCGGACTGGTAGTAGTTGGTGCGCAGGGTGGCCTTGATCGCCGTCAGGTAGGACCGAAGGATCCGGTCGTGGTCCAGGCTCGCGACGTCGTCGAGCGCACGGGTGATGCGGTCCTCGAGCTCGCTGGTCTTGGCTTCCCGGGTCTCGCTGTCGGCGGCGAGCGTGCCGTTGCGGCCTGGGTCGAAGCGGGCCTCGAACAGTCGCACCAGCGACGTGGTGATCTCGACGTTCTGCCTCAGGGCATCCTCGATGTAGTCCTGTGCGAACGGGGTGCCGCCCTGACGCATGTACTTCGCGTAGGCGCGCAGTACCGTCGCCTGCCGCCAGGTCAGCCCCGCCGCAAGCACCAGCGAGTTGAACCCGTCGATCTCGTTGCGGCCCTCCCAGACCGCGGACACCGCGTCCTGGAACAGTTCACGGGCACCGGAGGGAAGAGACTCGTGGTAGCGCAGCCCGAAGTCGTAGATCCGTGACTCGCGGGGCAGGTCCTCCATCCGGTACGGCCGTTCGTCGACGACCTCGCAGCCCATCGACGCGAGGATGGGCAGCACTCCGCTCAGCGAGAGCGGAGGACCGATCCGGAATACCTTCAGCCGCGCCTCGTGCGGACCGGCGTCCATCGGCTGGTAGAACGACAGCGCGAGCCCCTCGTCGCCGTCGATGCCCTCGAGCCGGCCGAGGTCGACGGCCCCGGTGCGCGGCGGGTAGTCCTCCTTGTAGGCCTCCGGGAAGCTGTCGGAGTAGATCCGCGCGACCCGGGCCCCCTGCTCCTCGCCGTACTCGGTGTGCACCGCCGCCACCAGGTCGTCGCGCCAGGAGCGCGCCGCCTCGGCCAGCCGGCGCTCCAGGTCCTCGCGGTCGAACTCGCCGATCACCTCGCTCTTCTTGGGGCGGATCACGAAGTGCAGTCGTGCCAGCAGCGACTCGCTGACCCGAGCGGTGTACTCGATGGACTCACCGTGCAGCTGGGTCTTGAGGATGTGCGCGATTCGCTCGCGGACCGCGGTCGTGTAGCGGTCTCGCGGCAGGTAGACCATGCAGGACAGGTAGCGGTCGTAGGCGTCGCGACGCACGAACAGCCGCAGCTGGCGGCGTTCGCGGGTGTGCAGCACCGCCTCGGCGATCGGCACGAGCTCTTCGATGGGCGTCTGGAACAGCTCGTCGCGCGGGTAGGTCTCCAGTACGTCCATCAGCGCTTTCCCGGTGTGGCTGAGCGGGTCGAACCCGGCCCGGTCGATCACCTGCTTGGCCTTGGTGCGGATCACCGGGATCCGGGTCAGCGACTCGGTGTAGGCGGTGGAGGAGAACAGCCCGAGGAACCGTCGCTCGCCGCACACCGCGCCTGACTCGTCGAACGTCTTCACGCCGACATAGTCCAGATAGACGGGGCGGTGCACCGTGGCGCGCGAGTTCGCCTTCGCGAGCACCAGCAGCTGCTTCTCGTGGGCCTTGGCCTTCACCGCGGGTGGCAGCTTGCCGAAGCTCGCCGACATGTCCTGGTCGGCCCGCAGAATCCCCAGGCCGGTGCCGGGCACGGCCCGGAGCACGTCGTCGTCGTCCTGCTGCTCGAGCTTGTACTCGCGGTAGCCGAGGAAGGTGAAGTGGCCGTCGGCCAGCCAGCTCAGCAGCGCGCGGCCCTCCGAGATCTCCTCCTCGGACAGCGGTGGCGGGGCGCTCTCGAGGTCGTCGACGATCGCCAGGGCCTGGGCGTGCATCTTCGGCCAGTCCTCCACAGCCTCGCGCACGTCGCTGAGCACCTTGCTCAGCGAGCGCTCCACCTCCGCCAGGTCGTCGGGATGGCTCTCCCGGTCGATCTCGATGTGCATCCACGACTCGCGGAACGTGTCGTGCGGCAGGTCTGCGGGGAAGGCGTGCTGGTCCTCCTCGGAGAACACCTGCTGCAGCTCTCCGGTGATGTCGCGACGCACCAACACCTGGGGATGCACCACCATGTGCACCTCACGGTCCTCGCCGCTGAGCTCCATGGTGACCGAGTCGACGAGGAACGGCATGTCGTCGGTGACCACCTCCACGACGGAGTGGCCCGCGGCCGACCAGCCGTGCTCGGCGACCGTGGGGGTGAACACCCGCACGTTGGCGGTGCCCTGCGGGCGGGATCCGGCGAGGCGGTACTGGCTCATCGCCGCGCCGTACAGGTCGACGTCGGTGCGATCGGCGATGTCCTCCGCGGCGACGTGGCGGTAGTAGTGCGCGAGGAGCTCCTTGACCTTCTCCGGGGGCAGTCCCCCGGTGCCTTCGCGGCCGACGGCCAACGCCGCGGCCTTCTCGATCAGCTCGTCCTTGGTTCCGTCCAGCGTCGTGCGCACACCCCCGACACTAGACGATCGACTAGAGCGCCGAGCGAAGCTCCCACAGCAACGGGAAGTAGCGCAGCTCGAGCCGGCTGCGGAGGTACTCCGCGCCCGTGGAACCGCCCGTCCCGGTCTTGGTGCCGATCATCCTCTCGACCATCACCACGTGCCTGGCCCGCCACGCAGCCGCGAGCTCGTCGTGCTGCAGCAGTGCCTCGGCGAGCCCCCACACCTCGGCGAACGCCGAGCGATCGTGCGCCACGGTGCGGACGGAGTCCGTGATCTGTTGATCGTCACCGACCGGGAGGCCTCGTGAGGCCAGCACGTGCACGAACGCGTCCCACAGCGTCGGCTCGTCGAGCCGCTTGTGCAGCCGCGCCCTCTCGTCCTCGGAGAGGCCGCGGAACCGCGCCACGAACGACGGGTCCTTGGCGCCGGAGAGGAACTCCAGCTCGCGGAACTGCACGGACTGGAAGCCACTGGCCGGCGCGAGGGTCTGTCGGAACTGCAGGAAGTCCTGGGGAGTCATCGTCTCCAGCACGTCGACCTGCTGCACCAGGACGCGCTCGATGACGTGCATCCTGGCCAGCAGGTGCTGGGCCCACCACAGGCCCTGCATTGCCGGCGCTCCCTCCTCGCGCCCCGGCTCCGCTGAGCCGTGCTGGCCGAGCATCACGTCGCGGACCGTGGTCGCCTCGTGGAGCAGCTGCTGGAACCACAGCTCGTACACCTGGTGGATGGTGATGAACAGCAGCTCGTCGTGCGCCGGCGGATCTGACTCCAGCTGCTGCGCCGACAGCAGGTCTGCCAGCCGGAGGTAGCTGCCATAGGTCAGGCGGGCGCCCTGCTCACCGAATGCGATGTCGTCTGGCTGGTTCACGGCGCCGAGCCTAGCGAGGGCTCTGGCCGTAGGACATCATGGCGCCCATGAGAATCCACCACGAGCTCAGCTACGACGAGCCGCCGGACCGGGTCTACGCGATGCTGAGCACACCGGCGTTCCGGGAAGCGGTCTGCGGTCGGCTGCGGGTGCTCCGCTCGACGGTGGAGATCACCCCGCACGGTGTCGGCATGAAGGCCGTGATCGACCAGGTGCAGCCTGCGACGGGCGTCCCCTCGTTCGCGAAGAGGTTCGTCGGCGACGAGATCACGATCCGTCAGCAGGAGTCCTGGTCCTCCCCCGCAGGCGCCGACCTCGAGGTGACCATCCCCGGCAAGCCGGGAAGCATGCTCGGCAGCATCACCCTGGCCGCTGTCGGCGCGGGCAGCCGCCAGACCGTCGACGCGGACGTCACGGTCCCGCTCCCGCTGATAGGAAGCAAGCTGGAGCGGATGATCGCAGACATGCTGCACCGGTCGCTCGACGCCGAGAACACCGTCGGGCGCGACTGGCTCGCCGAGCGCCCCTGATGAACACTCCTCCGCTGAGCGGCGTCTGGCGGAGTGCTCGGCAAGGCCGAGGAGCGAAGGCGCACCGGGGTTGTGCGTCGAGCGACGAGAACGCCGCCGAGTGCCCGCCAGGGGCCGCTCAGGCCATGTGGGGGTACCGGTAGTCCCTGGGCGGGTCGAAGGTCTCCTTGATCGACCGCGGTGAGGACCACCGCATCAGGTTCGCGACCGAGCCGGCCTTGTCGTTGGTGCCCGAGGCGCGGGCGCCTCCGAACGGCTGTTGCCCGACCACGGCACCGGTGGGCTTGTCGTTGACGTAGAAGTTGCCGGCCGCGAACCGCAACGCCCGGCTCGCCCAGTCGATGACGCCGCGGTCCCGGGCGATGATCGACCCGGTGAGGGCGTACGGCGCGAACGACTCCATCTGCGCGACGACCTGCTCGAAGTCGCGGTCCTCGAAGACGTGCACCGCCAGGATCGGCCCGAAGTACTCGGTCTTGAACATCTGGTCGGTGGGGTCGTCCAGGGTGACCACCGTGGGCCGGACGAAGTAGCCGACCGAGTCGTCGACCTTGCCACCGGCCAGCACCTCGATCTTGCTGGATCGCTTGGCGCGGGTGATCGCCGTCTTGTGCTTGGCGAAGGCCCGGTCGTCGATGACTGCTCCCATGAAGTTCGAGAAGTCGGTCACGTCCCCCATGCTGATCGCCTCGGTCTCGGCGACGAGCCCGTCGCGGACCTTCTTCCAGGCCGAGCGCGACACGTAGGCCCGGGAGGCGGCAGAGCACTTCTGGCCCTGGTACTCGAAGGCTCCGCGCAGCAGCGCCACGCGCAGCACGTCGGGATCGGCCGACTTGTGGGCCACCACGAAGTCCTTGCCACCGGTCTCGCCGACGATGCGCGGGTAGGAGCGGTAGCCGGTGATGCCCTCGCCGACCTGGGACCACAGCCTCTGGAAGGTCGCCGTCGACCCGGTGAAGTGGATCCCGGCCAGGTCAGGGTGCGCGAGGGCCACCTTGGACACGTCGAGCCCGTCACCGGGGAGCATGTTGATCACTCCCGGAGGCATTCCGGCCTCCTCCAGCACCTGCATGGTCACGTGGGCAGCGAGCTGCTGGGTCGGGGACGGCTTCCACAGCACCGTGTTACCCATCAGGGCGGGTGCGGTCGGCAGGTTGCCGGCGATCGCGGTGAAGTTGAACGGCGTGATCGCGTAGACGAACCCTTCCAAGGGGCGGTGGTCGGTGCGGTTCCACACACCGCGCGAGTTCGCCATCGGCTGGTCGGCGACGACCCGCTTGGCGTAGTGGACATTGAACCGCCAGAAGTCGATCAGCTCGCACGCGGCGTCGATCTCGGCTTGGAAGCAGGTCTTGGACTGGCCCAGCATCGTCGCCGCGTTGATCCGCTGACGCCACGGACCGGCCAGCAGCTCGGCGGCCCTGAGGAGGATCGCGGCCCGTTCGTCGAGGGGGAGCGCACGCCATCCGGACGCGGCTTCGCGGGCTGCCGCGATCGCCGCCTTCGCGTCGGCCTGCGTGGCGTTCTTGATGGTGCCCAGCACGTGCTGGTGGTCGTGCGGTTGAACGACGGGGACCTCGGCGCCGCCGCCCATCTTCCGGACCCCCCCGATGGCTGCGGTCAGATCCACCTGGCGTGCCTCGGCCGTCTTCAGCTCCAGCTCGAGCGCGGCGCGCTCCGGGCTGCCAGGAGCGTAGGTGAGGTTCGGCTCGTTGACCGGAGCCGGGGTCTGGGTGATCGCGTCCATGCGGTCGATGTTGTCAGATCGGCTCGCCCACCCCCAAAGTTCCCCCGCGAGTCACCGCCGGCGGGCTCGCCGCGCCAGTCTGCGCCCGCCGTGATGCCGCCCCGGGGCAGCCGGTTCCCCAGCGACCGCCCGGGCGAGGTCGGCGAGTGCGCGCGAGAGCGCGCAGTCTCCGCTCTCGGCGAGAGACCGACCCGCCATCAGTGCCCGGTCCGCCGCCGCCCGGTCCTCGGGGAGGAAGTGGACCGCTCTGGGGGTCAGGAAGCCCTCCACCATGCCGACGATGTCGCGCTCGGCCCAGCCCAGGCTGGGACGGTTCCGGTTCACCACCACCCGCAGCCCGGTCGAGGGCAGTACGTCGTGCAGCTCCACGAGCCCGCGCGCGAGCCGCGCGAGGCCGACCGGGTCGGCCGCCCCGACCACCACGACCTCGTCGGCGTGCTCGAGCGCGGACAGGGTCATCTGGTTGCGGTGCGGGGCAGACCCGGTGAAAGGCTCGCCGGCCCGCTGCTCGAGGTTGAACCCGACGTCGACCACCACCGTGGTGGCGAGGCCGGTGGCGACGTCGAGAATCTCCTGAAAGGCGGACCCGCGCACCTCCGCCCACCGGTCGGCGCGCGGGAGCCCGGTCAGCACGCGCAGTCGGGTGCCGACCTCGCGGGCGTACCCGGCCAGGGCGTCGCCGTCCAACCTGCCGGAGTTGGCGGCGCGGGCCGCTGCCAGCAGGCCGGAGACCTCGTCGAGCACGCCGAGGTGCTGGGCGACCGTGCCCCCGTAGGGATCGGCGTCCACCAGGAACGTCTCGCCGCGTCCGGCGAGCTCGGCGGCCAACCCCACCGCAACCGTCGTACGGCCCGGTGCGCCGGCCGGCCCCCAGACCGCCACCAGCCGTCCGGCCCCGGGCACGGCGGCATCTGCTGCCGTCGGCGGCGCGTCCTCCCGGGTGGGCCCGGCGTCGTCGGCGGCCGCACGCACGGCGGCCGGGAGCCGGTCGAGGTCGGCGGCCTCCAGCACGTGGCGGATGCCCAGTCTGTGCAGTCGACCGTTCTCGGCGGCGATCTCGGTGTCCGCGGCCACCAGCAGCACGCCGAGTCCGGCGCGGTGCAGCCCCGAGACGCTGTCGGCGTCGAGGCCGCCCAGCGAGGGCGACACCAGAGCCACCGAAGCGAGGCCGGTGCTGGCGCTCGCCAGCAGGTCGGCGAGGTCCACGCAGCGCTTGTGCAGAACCACCGAGGGGCCGCCGCGGGCGAGCACGTCGAGCGCCTCCGCCTCCCAGCCCGCACCGGCCGCGGCCACCAGGACTGGCACGGCCATCGTCACGACTCCCGGGTGATCAGCACCGTGCCGCCGTCGAGGGCCGCGATCGCGTGCGGCAGTCCGGCGGCTTGCGCCTGGTCCACCCCCACCACCACCTGGCGGGTGGCGCTGGGGCCCAGGGATGTTCCGCGCTCGGGAGCCGCGACGACGCGCACATCGTCGAAGATCAGGGAGGCCCGGCCGCCGCCGGAGGCGCGCTTGCCGGCCGGACTCCCGCCGGTCGTCGACTTCTCGGGCGTGACCCACACGTCGACCACGGTGCCGACCTGGACGGAGGCGGGCACCGCCTCCGCCGGCACGGACAGCGGCACCTGGGTCAGCGGCGCGGGGTCGGGCCCCTCCAGTGCCGCACGCGGGAGCAGCTCCCCTGCCCCGACGTCACGGTGGAGTACGGCGTCACCGTCCGGCGCAGCGGTGGCCGACAGGTAGTGGTCCGCCGCGGACTGGCCGTCGAAGCGCACGTCGCGACGTACCAGGTCACCGGCTGTGACGTGCTGGCCCGCCCTCAGGTCGTGCCGGGCGGCCCACACCGCCACCGTGTCGCCGGCGCTGCGGAACACTGCGGCTCCGACGAGCACCGACAGCGCCACCAACGCGATCCCGACGACCAGCCTGGGGTCGCGCCACCGGCTGCTGCGCTGCCGCGCCGCCGGTGGCGAGGTGCCGGTCGCGGGGGGTGCGGTGCCCGGGGAGGCCTGTCTCCACTGGTCGGTCGAAGCACTCACAGCCGCCATCATGCTCCGAATCGGCCTCGGCCACCGGGGCCCTCCACAGCCCAAGGAGGTTTTCCACAAGCAAAGGGAGTCGAACGTTGGGAAACGCCGCCAAACGATGGCATGATCGCCGCATGCCCGAGCCGCGCTTCCTCACCGTGCCCGACGTCGCGGAGATCCTGGCCACCTCCGCCGCGCAGGTGAAGGCGCTGATCAAGCGGGGCGACCTGCGCGCGATCCAGATCGGCGGCCGCAACCAGTGGCGCGTGGAGACCGTCGAGCTCGAGGACTACATCCGGCGGATGTACGAGCGGGCCGACCACTCCGGTCCTGGTGAGCCCGACGAGGCGACGCAGGCCGATCCCACACGCGCGAACAGCTAGAGGCTGTGCACCGCCGCGATCGCGGAGAACCGCACCACTCGTGGTTCGGCGCCTGCCGTCTCCGCGGCTTCCAGGAAGTCCGCACCCACCCGGCCGAGCATCACCCGGCTCGAGTGACCGTCGACACGCTGGAGCAGCACGGTCTCCTGGGCCTCGGCGATCCCCCGCAGCGCTGATCCGAGGCCGAGCTTGGCGGTGAGCCCGCGCGCCGGTTCCGCCATCGCGCCTGAGGCGAGCCCCTCCGCCTCGTCGACGGCGTCGAAGCTCACGATCGTGTCGACGGCACGCTCCGCACCGGTGGAGCGCACCAGGCACCAGTCTCGCCCGACTCGCACCAGCACTCCCCGCTGCACGCCCGCGCCGCGCACCCGCAGGCTCACTGCTCGGCCCGTTGAGGCGTGCAGGCGCGAGGCGAGGTCGACTCCGGCGTACTCGGCTCTGCTCAGCTCGGCGACCTCCACGTCCCGTTCGGCAAGCGCGAGCCCCTCCGCCTGCTGCTCGAGGTCCTCGAAGAGGCCACCCAGCCGCTCGTCCCACCGCATGGTCGAACGCTGACGGGTGCCGCGGTCCGTGTCAACGACTCGGCCGGTTGTGGACAGACGCTTGACGCGACTCCCCATCATCGCCTAAACAAGCCTTGTGAAGCTCAAACAGCCTCAAACAGTGTCATCCCATCCAATGAAGTCTAGACCGAGGGCTACCGGCATCGTCCGCGCTGGTGCAGTGGTGCTCGGCATCGGCCTCGCGGGAGGAATCCTGACCGAGGCGCTGTGCCGACTGGCCCTGCCCGCGCTCGCCGGCCCGGTCACCGGGATCCGAGCGGGGCAGGGACTGGCCGAGCTTCCCTTCGACGCCGCGCTGGCAGCCATGTGCGCCCTCGCGGTGCTCGGCTGCTGGATCTGGCTGGTGCTCATCACGTTGCTGACCGCCGTCGAGACGACCGCTCGCGTGATCACCGGTCGCAGCCCGCTCCCGAGCACGATCGGCCTCTGCCCGGCCCTCGTGCGGCCCCTGCTCGGCAGGGCCCTGCTGGCGGCACTCGGCGTGTCGGTGGTCGCCTCGGTGGCGATCGCCCCGGCCAATGCGGACGGTGCCGGCACCGGGCACGCCCCCGCCGCTACCACGCAGGGGGCCCTCACCGGCTTGCCGCTCCCGGACCGCACGACCGGGCGTCCGGCTGCAGTACCAGTCGCGAGGAGATCATCGTCGATCGTCGTCGTCCGCCGCGGCGACTGTCTGTGGGCGCTCACTGCTCGTCGGCTGCCCGACGCGTCCGAGCCGGTGATCGATCGGGGCTGGCGGCGGCTCTACGCCGCCAATCGCGCACGGATCGGACCGGACCCCGACCTGATCGTGCCCGGGACCCGTCTGGTCCTCCCCCGAGACCTCCGAGAGGAGCCACGATGAGCAGCCGGCCCGACGATCTCGACGCACCGGTCCGCGCCGTGCGGCCACCCGCGCCATTCAAGCCCCAGTACCCACCCGCCCCAGCACCGTGGGCAACCCGGCTCGGCACTGATCCCGGCCAGGTGCCGATGGCCAGCGTGCAGGGAACGCTTGCCCTCGACCTCGGTCCGCGCCTGGCCGCCGCCCCCCTCCAGGCGGCCCCCGACCTCCGGCTGCTGTCCGCCTGCCCCGACGGGGCGGCGGAGACCGAGCCCGGGCTGCGCGCCTGGGCGGCACGGTTCGCCCAGGCCGTCGTGGAAGTCTGCGGGGGAGACCGCCCGGCCAGCCAGCTGGTCCGGCTCACCTCCGGCCGCGTCTATGAGGACCTGACCCGCCGGGTGCGCATCCTGGCCACGACCGCGCCGGCCGGCCGACGGATGGCCTCCGTGCGCCCGCAGGTGCAGAGCCTGCGCGTCTTCCAGCCGTCCCCGCACAGCGCCGAGGTCAGCGTGCACGTGCGGCACGGACCGCGCTCCCGCGCCCTCGCTGCGAGGCTGGAACGCTACGACGGCCGCTGGATGTGCACCTGCCTGGAGCTCGGCTAGCCGTTCACTCTCGTCGTCAGCCCGGTGGGACCGCCCGGAGCGCCGTGGCACTTCTTGTACTTCTTGCCCGAGCCGCAGGGGCACAAGGCGTTGCGGCTGGCCCCGGCGTACGGGTCCTCAGTGGGCGGGGCGGAGGGGGATGACGCGGCAGGTGTGCTGCTCACCGCTGCCGCACCCACCTCGGACGGAGCCGAGTAGGTCAGCTGCTGCGGACGCTGAAGGGTCTCCAGCCCTCGCGCACTGATCGACCGGTGGTCCCCGTTGGTCCCGGACGCGGCCGCCTGCGCCAGTGCCGGGCCGACCTCGACGGTCTCTGCGCCCTCCAGCCCGTCGGCAACCCCCGCGCCGTCCGGACCGCCGACACCCTCGTCCGCCTCGTCCTCGTCGATCTGGACCTCGAGGTTGAACAGGTACCCGACCGACTCCTCCTTGATCCCGTCCATCATGGCCGCGAACATGTCGAAGCCCTCGCGTTGGTACTCCACCAGCGGATCGCGCTGGGAGTAGGCCCGCAGCCCGATGCCCTCGCGCAGGTAGTCCATCTCGTAGAGGTGCTCGCGCCACTTGCGGTCCAGGACCGACAGGAGGACGCGCCGCTCCAGCTCACGCATCACCTCGTCGCCGAACTCCGCCTCACGCGCGTCGTAGGCGCTCTGCGCATCGGCCCTGATCTGCTCGACGAGCTCTTCGCGAACCATGCCGGCACGACCGCCGGCGTCATCCTCGACGGCCTGCTGGTTGAGCGTGATCGGGTACAGCGTCTTCAACGCCGACCACAGCGCGTCGAGGTCCCACTCCTCCGGGAAGCCCTCGGTCGCGGCGAGCACGTAGCCGCTGACCGCGTCGTCGATCATGGACCGCACCTGCTCATGCAGGTCGGCCCCCTCGAGGACGGCGCGCCGCTCGCCGTAGATCACCTCGCGCTGTCGGTTCATCACGTCGTCGTACTTGAGCACGTTCTTGCGGGAGTCGAAGTTCTGCGCTTCGACCTGGGCCTGCGCAGAGGCGATGGAGTTGGTCACCGACTTGTTCTCGATGGGGATCTCGTCGGGCACCTTGAGCGTGGTGAGCACCCGGTCCACCCAGTCCGACTTGAACAGCCGCATCAGCTCGTCCTGCAGCGACAGGTAGAAACGGGACTCCCCTGGGTCCCCCTGCCGACCGGACCGGCCGCGCAGCTGGTTGTCGATCCGCCGTGACTCGTGCCGCTCGGTGCCGAGGACGTAGAGACCTCCGGCGGACTTCACCTGGTCGTGCTCGGCAGCGACCTGCGCGGTGATCCGGTCCACCATGCCCGGCCACGCGGCTTCGTACTCCTCGCGGTTCTCGACCGGGTCGAGCCCCTGCTCACGGAGCCGCTGGTCGGCGATGAACTCCACCGACCCGCCCAGCATGATGTCGGTGCCCCGTCCGGCCATGTTCGTGGCGACCGTGACGGCGCCCTTGTGCCCGGCCATGGCGACGATCTTCGCTTCGTCCGCGTGCTGCTTGGCGTTCAGCACGGTGTGCGGCACGCCCTGGCGCTTCAGCAGGCCGGAGAGGTGCTCGGACTTCTCGACCGAGACCGTGCCGACCAGCACCGGCTGGCCGTTGCGGTGTCGCTCTGCGATGTCGTCGACGACTGCGGCGTACTTGGCATCCTCGGTGCGGTAGACGAGGTCGCGCTGGTCCGCGCGGATCATCGGCTTGTTCGTCGGGATGGGGACCACGCCGAGCTTGTAGATCTTGTCGAACTCGGAGGCCTCGGTCATCGCCGTACCGGTCATCCCGGCCAGCTTGTCGTAGAGCCGGAAGTAGTTCTGCAGCGTGATGGTGGCGAGGGTCTGGTACTCCTCGCGGATGTCCACGCCCTCCTTGGCCTCGATCGCCTGGTGCAGGCCCTCGTTGTAGCGGCGGCCCTGGAGCATCCGGCCGGTGTGCTCGTCGACGATGAGCACCTCACCGTTCAGGACGACGTACTCCTTGTCGTTGCGGAAGAGCTCCTTGGCCTTGATCGCGTTGTTCATGAACGAGATCAGCGGCGTGTTCACCGAGTCGTAGAGGTTCTCGATGCCGAGGTGGTCCTCGACCTTGGTGATCCCCGGCTCCAGCACGGAGATGGTGCGCTTCTTCTCGTCCACCTCGTAGTCCTCGTCGCGGACGAGGCGCCCGGCGAGTCGTGCGAACTCGGTGTACCAGCGGACCTCGTCCTGGGTGGGGCCGGAGATGATCAACGGCGTGCGAGCCTCGTCGATGAGGATCGAGTCCACCTCGTCGACGATCCCGTAGTGGTGGCCGCGCTGGACGCACTCCTCGATCGAGTTCGCCATGTTGTCGCGCAGGTAGTCGAAGCCGAGCTCGTTGTTCGTGCCGTAGGTGATGTCCGCCCCGTAGGCCTCGCGCCGCTGCTCGGGGTTCATCTCCGGCAGGATCACCCCGGTGGTCAGGCCGAGGAAGTGGTGGATGCGGCCCATCCACTCGGCGTGGTACTTCGCCAGGTAGTCGTTGACGGTGACGATGTGGACGCCCTTGCCCGTGAGCGCGTTGAGGTAGGCCGGCATCGTGGCCACCAGCGTCTTGCCCTCGCCGGTCTTCATCTCGGCGATGTTGCCCAGGTGCAGCGCCGCTCCGCCCATCACCTGCACGTCGTAGTGACGCTGCCCGATGACCCGCTTGGCGGCCTCGCGGACTGTGGCGAAGGCCTCTGGCATCAGGTCGTCAAGGGACTCGCCATCGGCGTAGCGTGCCTTGAACTCCGCGGTCTGACCCTGCAGCTCTTCGTCGGACATCGCGGCGAAATCGTCCTCGATCGCGTTCACGGCGCGCGAGATCGCCGCCAGCTGCCGCAGGATCTTGCCTTCGCCGATGCGAAGGACCTTGTCGAGGATGGCAGGCACGGGCGTCGTACTCCTGTGGTCGTCGATAACGGTGTCATGCTAGGCGATGACACAAAGCCAACAGCCTACTCGGAACCTGCGCGCGGCACCGACTCTGCGGAGCGCACGCATAACCCCAGCGCCGCGGCCAGATCACCGCGTGGCTCCACCACGATACCCTCCAGACCGAGCCAGCCGGACAGGTCGGCCAGCTCCGCGGCCAGCTCCTCCGCGGTCTCCTCGGGGGCCCAGGGCTCCGCGAAGGCCCCCTTGACCAGTAGCACCCCCGCGGTGCGGTCCGCCTTGAGGTCCACACGCGCCACGATGTCCTCGCCCAGCAGGAACGGCAGCACGTAGTAGCCATGCACCCGCTTGGGCTCGGGCACGTAGATCTCGATGCGGTAGTGGAAGTCGAACAGCTGCTCGGTCCGCGCGCGCTCCCACACCAGCGGGTCGAACGGGCTCAGCAGCGCCCGAGCGTCCACCTTCCGCGGCAGCGCCGCGTCCCGATGCAGGTAAGCGGGTCTCCGCCAGCCTTCGACCTCCACCGGGACCAGCTCGCCGGAGTCCACGAGGGCGGCGAGTGCTGGCTTGAACAGCTCGCCCCGCATCCGGAAGTAGTCGCGGAGGTCGAACTCGGTGCCCACACCGTGTGCGCGCGCGGAGCGTCGAACCAGCTCCACGCTCGCGTCCGCGGGAGTCGGCTCGGGCATCTCCAGGACCTGCTGCGGTATCACCCGTTCGGGAAGGTCGAAGACCCGCTCGAAGGCGGAGTTGCGCCGTGCCACGGCGAGCCGGCCGGAGACGAACAGATACTCCATCGCCCGCTTGGTCGCCGACCAGTTCCAGCCCCAGTTCTCCCGGACCCGTGGCAGACCCTCGTCGAGATCGCGGGGAGTCGAGGGCCCACGCTCGGCCACCTCCGCCAACAACGACCTCACCAAGGCCGCCTGGGAGCGACCCACCCAGTCGTGACCGTCGGCCTCGTAGTGGCGCATCCTGTGCCTCATCACCGGCCACAGCTCGACGGGCATGAATGCGGCCACGTGCGCCCAGTACTCCACGATGGATCGGGGGCGCCGAGGACTTCCTTCCGAGGCCCTGCGCAGCAGGTCGACGTCGTAGGGACCCATCCGTGAGAACAACGGCATGTAGTGGGCACGCGTGAGGACGTTGACCGAGTCGATCTGGAGCACCCCGGTGCGCGCCAGGGTGCGATCGAAGGTCCGCATGGTGGGTACGGCGTGGCGGGGGTCGCGGAACCCCTGCGCGACCAGGGCGATCCGCCGCGCCTGCGCCTTCGAAAGCCTCATGTGGAGCGTCGTCCAGTGCGTGCGATGGCAAGGCGGAGGAGCGAAGGCGCACCGGGTTTGTGCGTCGAGCGACGACAACGCCGCCAGCGTGCGTGCTGGACAACGCTCACTGCGGAATGTCGAGGAGCTTCTCGCGAACGGCGTACATCACTGCCTCCATGCGGGAGTGCAGCTGCAGCTTCTCCAAGATGTTGCGCACATGGTTCTTGACCGTGTTCTCGGAGATGAACAGCCGCTTGGCGATCTCCCGGTTGTTCAACCCCTGCGCGACCAGCTTGAGCACCTCGAGCTCACGGTCGGTCAGCCGGGGTGTCGGAAGCTGCTGGCGGTCGGAGCGCGACATCTGCTTGAACTCGTCGAGCAGCTTGATTGCCATCGATGGGCTGATCAGCGACTGTCCGTCGGCCACCACCCGGATCGCCTGGGCCACCTCGTCGATCGAGGAGTCCTTGAGCAGGTATCCCGAGGCGCCGTTCTTCACCGCGTCGTAGAGGTCGGCCTCCTCGTCGCTGACGGTGAGCATGATGATCTGCGCGGTCGGGGCGGCGTCCTTGATCGCCACGCACGCCTCGATGCCCGACCTCTTGGGCATTCGCACGTCCATCAAGATCACGTCGGGCACGGTGCTTGCCGCCAGCTCGGTGGCGGCCACGCCGTCACCGGCCTCACCCACCACCGCGATGTCGTCCTCGACCTCGAGGAGCATCGTCAGGCCGCGGCGGAACAGCTCCTGGTCGTCCACGACCGCGACACGAATGGGCTCACCGCCCGACTTGGCGCGCTGCTGGGGTCCCGTCACGGGTAGATCATGGCATGACGGGGCCATGCTCGGGCAGGAACTCCCCTACGAGACATCCAGCGTGATCACCCCGTAGTCGTATCCGCGCCGCCGGTAGACCACAGACGGGCGCTCGCTCTCCTTGTCGACGAACAAGAAGAAGTCGTGACCGACCAGCTCCATCTCGTAGAGCGCCTGGTCGAGAGTCATCGGCGCCGCGACGTGGTGCTTCTCACGGACCACGAGCGGCCCGTCACCGAGGACGGCGATCGGGCCGAGATGGACTTCCCGCTCCTGGGCCGTCTGGTCGGTTGACGCCTGATCCTGCGCGGGCTCGACGCCGGAGAGCGCCTGCCCCACCGAGACCGGCGTGTGCCGGCCACGGTGCACCCGGCGCCGGTCGGCGGCGCGCCTCATCTGGGCCGCCATCTTCTCCATCGCCAGGTCGAGTGCGGCCATCTTGTCGTCGGCGGCGGCCTCGGCTCGGATGACCGGGCCCTTCGAGAAGGCGGTCAGCTGCACCCGGACGGCCCGGTCCTGCTGGCGCGGGTTGCGCTCCTTGCCCACCTCCACCTCGAGACGGGCAACGCGATGGTCGTGCTTCTCCAGTCGCGCGAGCTTCTCCTCCACGTGTTCGCGGAAGCGTTCCTTGAGCTCGACATGACGAGATTTCAGCACGATTTCCACGACAACCTCCCGATCGATCTGGTGTCTGTCAAGGAGCCCGCCCGGCCGACCTGGTCTTCGACCCCACAACCGCCTGCTGAGGCCTCCGCAGCTTCCTGCCCTTCTCGGGCGCCACTCACGGCCTTCTCCCCCGGACCCGCCGCGTCGGACGGCGAGCGGGGGGCAGGACTTACCTCTAAGCCGCACCGTGATCCCACGCCGGGACTTGCGCCCCCGCTGTGGTTACGTGGACCGTTTCGCCTGCGACTGGCATCGGCTTGCCGACAGGTCCGTGACCCGCCGGCGCAACCACGGACCCGGGCGGACTCCATGTACCGACGCTAGCCGGAGCGGCCGGCTTGCGGTAGGGAAGTTCCGCAAGTTCCGCGCCCTGGACCCAGCCGACGGCGTGTCGCGGCTATCGCGGCGATGCCGGCCACCGACAGCCCGGCCTGCTCGAGTGCACGCTGCGCCTCGCGGGCGGTCGCACCGGTGGTCACCACGTCGTCGACGACTACCAAGCGCGCACCCGCCGGGCGGGCACGCAGGGCTCGGCAGCGCATGGTCCCGGCCAGGTTGGTAGCGCGGTCCGTGGCCGTCAGACCGGCCTGGTCGGCGACCACCCCGCAGCCGAGCAGCAACGGGCACACCGTCGCCCTGATCCCGCTCGCCCGGAGCGCGGTCGCTGCGACCCGCGAGATCCGCAGCAGGGGATCGTGGCCACGAGCACGCACCACCCGCCGTCGCGACGGCACGGGTACGAGCAGAACCCGGCCCCCGTGTCCGGCCGACTCCTGACCCGAAGGCGCAGGCACCGTGAGGAGAAGGTCGGCGACGACTGTCGCGAGCACCGCACCGAGGGGCGAGGCGAGCGCCAGCACACCACGCTCCTTGTGCGCGTTGAGCAGTGTCTTCACCACGCCGTCGTAGTCGGCGGCGGCCATCGGCAGCACCAGGCCGGCCGGGGGCGGGGTCGGCCAGCAGACGCGACCGCCGCGCGGCAGCGCGCCGGCGCAGCCGCGGCACAGCGGCCTGCCGGGGGCCTCGCAGCCCGCACAGGCGACCCCGAGGAACAGGTCGCGGGCCGCGTCGTACCACCGCATGCGGTCCATGGTGCGTCCGCGCGGGGGTACCGCGGGCACTCAGGAACGGCACCGGTGGACAGCGCGCCACTCGACGAGCTCGTGGACGGTTTCCGGCTACCCGACGAACGTCGGCGAGCCCAGCCCGGCGCGGATGCCCGCTCCGGTCCAGCGTCCGTTGGGGGCCAGGGAGAACAGCTGTCCGTCCTTGGTGCCGATGTACAGCGGAGCGCCGGGCAGCGGCGAGGTCACCAGCCGGTTCGCGTGGTCGGCGAACAGCTGGGCGTCGGTGGCCACGTCGCCGCCAGCCTCGGAGCCGTCCACGGACAGGACCAGGACCTGGGAGCTGCCCGGTGAGGGGCCGGTGAGCACGGCCACCGCAGCCGGCGTACGCCAGGCGATGTCACGGATCTCGCGCACGTGCTGGGCACGCAGCGGGAGCCGCACCGCCTTCAAGACCCCGCGCACCTTGCCGGAGTGGTCGCGCCGGATCCGCGACTCCAGCACCAGGTCGCGATGCTTGCCGTGCACCACCGCGATCAGCCGGGTGCCGTCTCGTGAGACCACGAACCTCTTCACGTGGGTCCCGCTGATTCCCGGCACGTCGAGCGCGCGCAGCTTGCCGTCGTGCACGACCGAGACCCTCGCTCCGTCGCTGGTGCGGTCTACCAGCCAGATCGTGTCGTAGAGGTCGAAGCTGGGGCGCAGCACATCGGTCCCGCCGCTGTAGATCGTGCGCACGTCGTGCTTCGTGGGCAGGGTGCCCGGGATCCTGTTGCGGTCCCCGCTCAGGACGGTCGTGCCGTCGTTGGTGACCGCGGCAATGTGCTGGGCTGACAGGTCGACGCCGATCGATCGCACGCCGAGCTTGAGCGCCCCGAACACGCCGGAGACGCGGTGCTCGTGTCCGTCGAGGATGATCACGACCTTGCCGGCGCGCAGGCCGAACAGCGCCTGGGTGGCCCACTCGACGGCGGGGTCGTACTCCGACCACGTGTCCACCGGTACGTCGGGTCCCTGCGACGACAGGTCGAGCGGGCTGCCGTCGACGGTGATCCGCATCCGCTCCACTCCGGACACCTGCTTGAGTGTCCAGGCCAGCTGGGCGAAGGCGAGCGTGAGGTGCTGGTCGTCGAGGCCGAGGATGTCCTGGCTGAGCGGCACGTCGGCGACGCCGTCGTGAGAGACCGGCACCGAGATGTCGGAGAGCTTGGTTCCGGAAGGGATGTAGGTCCGCTCCGTGCCGAGCAGGTCCTGGTCGGGTCCACGCAGCAGACCCTGCACGAGCAGAGTCGTCACCTGCTCGCCGCCGGGCAGATAGACCGGCTCGGGGACGAGTACCTGGGTGGTCTTGTCGAAGTAGTACAAGAAGTACTGCTGGTAGAGCGACTCGAAGTGGGTCCGGGAGACGATCAGCGCATCCGGAGGGTGGCTGATCCGCCACTGGCCCTTCTGTCGCTCGAGGTGGAAGTGGTAGTGCAGGCCCTTGCCGCGGGTGGGATCGCCCAGCCACTCACCGCGGTTGTCGAGCTCGGTGACGTCCTCGAGGTCGACGTCGACCTCGCCCTTCTTGGTGACGGTCGGCGCCTGGCTCCGGTAGACGATGGTGGCCTTCTCCGGCACCCACGTGGTGCTGCTCTCCGAAGTGAGGAACTGCCGGGCCACGACTGTGGACACCGGGGTGGCCTCCATGGCGCTCATGAACCCGCGCACGATCGCCGCCGGCGACTCGCCCGGGTAGGGGCCGTCCGGGGTGAACACCACCGGCGGCTCCTCGTTGGTCTGCTGCTGCAGGGGCCCGGCTTGCACCGAGCCGCCGCGCGGAAGCGACACGCATCCGCCCGCCGCCAGCAGGATCACCGCAGCAATCAGCGCCGCGACGACCAGACGCCGGATCACGGCGTGCCCGCGGGATGCTCGTCGAGGCGGGCGTAGCCGCCGCCGATCTCTGGGCTACGTGCGTCCGGCGGGACCAGTGGCAGTGGACTGCCGGTGATCCGGTCGCCGGCCCGGTGCGGCAGGGTCAACCGGAACTGGGCGCCGTCGCCGGGTTCTCCCCACGCCTGCAGCCAGCCGCCGTGCAGGTGCGCGTCCTCCAGCGAGATCGCCAGTCCGAGCCCGGTGCCTCCCGTCGTGCGGGCACGTGCGGGGTCCGCGCGCCAGAACCGGTTGAACACCAGGGCCGCCTGCCCCGGCGCCAGGCCGATGCCGTGGTCGCGGACCGCGAGCGCCGTGGCTTGGTCGTCCGAGTCGACGTGGACGACGACGTCCTCGCTGCCCGCGTAGTCGATGGCGTTGGTCACCAGGTTGCGCACGATCCGCTCCACGCGGCGTACGTCGGCCTCGGCGACGCAAGGGCGGGGCCCGGGCCGCACGACCACGTGGGTGCCGCGACGCTCGGCGAGGGCGCGGGTCGCCTCCACCACCCGGTGGGCGACGTCGACCAGGTTCACGTCCTCCAGGTCGAGGGCGGCGGCCCCGGCGTCGAACCGGCTGATCTCCAGCAGATCCGACAGCAGGAGCTCGAACCGGTCGAGCTCGCGCTGCAGCAGCTCGGCTGCGCGGGCGGTGGACGGGTCGAACCGCTCGCGGGCGTCGTGCAGCACGTCACCGGCCATCCGGACCGTGGTCAGCGGCGTGCGCAGCTCGTGGGACACGTCGGACACGAAGCGCCGCTGCACCCGGGACAGCTCCTCGAGCTGGCGGATCTGCTTCTGCAGGCTCGCGGCCATCTGGTTGAACGACGTGCCGAGCCGGGCGATGTCGTCGTCGCCGCGCACGTGCATGCGCTCCTCCAGGCGCCCGGAGGCGAGCCGTTCGGCGACGCGGCGGGCCAGGCGCACGGGGGTGACGACCTGCCGGGTCACCAGCCAGGTCAGCCCGCCGATCAGCAGCAGCAGCAGGCCGCCGCCGGTCACCAGCGCGCGCCGCACCAGCGACAGGGTCTGCTGCTCCTCGGTCATCGGGAACAGGTAGTAGACGGTGTAGGTGCCCCCGTCGGCCGGAAGCGTCAGCTGGGCGCCCGCGACAATCCCCGGAGTGCTGGACCGCCCGCTGTCGAAGCGGATCGGTGCGTAGGTCCACGAGGTGCCGGTCCGGTCGGGCCGCTCCACGACCCTTCGCAGCCGCTGCGGGACGCTGTCAGGGCGCACCCCGAGGGTGCTCCGCGTGCCGCTGCCCGCGGCCACCGCCTGACTGGTCCCCGCGATCGGCCCGGTGAGCACCACGTCGTACCCCTGCACCGAGCCGCGGGTGACAATGCTCCGCAACTGCGCACTGGAGTCGAAGTCGGTGCCGCTGGCCGCGGACAGCCGCTGCTGGGCGTCCAGGGTCGCGCGAGACGCTTCGGCCACCGCGGAGGCGGTCCGCCCGGAGACCAGCCCGTCGGTCACCTGGCGCAGCAGCACCCAGCCGACCAGCGTGACGACCACGGCCGAGATCAGCAGGGTGCTGATCACCACGCGCGCCTGGATGGACCGGCGCCAGATCGTCACGGCCCGGCGGACCCATGCCGCTGTGCGCGCCATCCGACCTACCCGGACCCCGCCTTGTAGCCGACGCCGCGCACCGTCAACACGATCTCGGGGTTCTCGGGATCGTGCTCGACCTTCGAGCGAAGCCGTTGCACGTGGACGTTCACCAGCCTTGTGTCCGCCGCGTGCCGGTAGCCCCACACCTGCTCGAGGAGCACCTCCCGGGTGAACACCTGCCATGGCTTGCGCGCCAGGCACACCAGCAGGTCGAACTCGAGGGGCGTCAAGGCGATCTGGTCGTCGTCGCGCGTGACGCTGTGGCCGGCGACGTCGATGGCCAGGTCGCCGATCGACAGCGACTCCGGCGCCGGCTCCTCGAACCGGCGTACCCGTGCCCGGATCCGCGCCACGAGCTCCTTGGGCTTGAACGGCTTCACGACGTAGTCGTCAGCGCCCGACTCCAGCCCGACCACGACGTCGACGGTGTCGGTCTTCGCGGTCAGCATCACGATCGGGACTCCGGACTCCGCCCGGATCTGCTTGCACACGTCGATGCCGTCCTTGCCCGGCAGCATCAGGTCGAGCAGCACCAGGTCGGGCCGGTAGTCACGGAAGTCCGCGAGCGCGCGCTCGCCGGTGGCGCAGACCCTCGAGTCGAAGCCCTCCTGGCGCAGAACGATCGAGAGCATCTCCGACAAGGCGGAGTCGTCGTCGACCACGAGGACCTTGCCCCGGCTGCCTGCCTCGACGTTCGCCACGGTCCACCACCCCTCTTGTCAACAACCGGTGTTCGACGACCGGTCAGTAGCGGTACTGGTCGGACTTGTACGGACCGTCGACGGGGACGCCGAGGTACGCAGACTGCTCCGCGGTCAGCTCCGTCAGCTCGACGCCGAGGGACTTCAGGTGCAGCCGGGCGACCTCCTCGTCGAGGTGCTTGGGCAGCACGTAGACGCCGACGGGATATTCGCCGGGCTTGGTGAACAGCTCGATCTGGGCGAGCACCTGGTTCGTGAAAGAGTTCGACATCACGAACGACGGATGACCGGTCGCGTTCCCGAGGTTCAACAGCCGCCCCTCAGACAACACGATCACGGAGTTCCCCTCGGGGAACGTCCAGGTGTCCACCTGCGGCTTCACCTTAGTACGGGTGATGCCGGGGAAGCCCTCCAGACCGGCCATGTCGATCTCGTTGTCGAAGTGCCCGATGTTGCCGAGGATCGCCTGGTGCTTCATCCGGCGCATCTGGTCCACGGTGACCACGGCGCGGTTGCCCGTCGCGGTCACCACGATGTCGGCCTCCGGCAGCGCCTGCTCCAGGGTGGTGACCTGGTACCCCTCCATCGCCGCTTGGAGGGCGCAGATCGGGTCGATCTCGGTGACGATCACCCGGGCGCCCTGTCCGCGCAGGGACTCCGCACAGCCCTTGCCGACGTCGCCGTACCCGCAGACCACCGCTACCTTGCCGCCGATCAGCACATCGGTGGCCCGGTTGATGCCGTCGATCAAGGAGTGGCGGCAGCCGTACTTGTTGTCGAACTTGGACTTCGTGACGGAGTCGTTGACGTTGATCGCCGGGAAGAGCAGCGAGCCCTCCCTCATCATGTCGTAGAGCCGATGCACACCGGTCGTGGTCTCCTCGGTGACGCCCTTGATGCCGTTGGCGATCGTCGTCCACCGGTGCGGGTCCGCGCTCAGCGCCTCACGCAGCGCCGTGAAGATCACCCGCTCCTCCGCGCTGGTGGCCGACGCGTCGTCGGGGGCGCGCCCCTCCTTCTCCGCCTGCACGCCGAGGTGCACCAGCAGGGTCGCGTCACCGCCGTCGTCGAGGATCATGTTGGCGGACGCGTCTCCCGGCCAGTCGAGGATCTGCTGAGTGCACCACCAGTACTCCTCCAGCGTCTCGCCCTTCCAGGCGAACACCGGCACACCCTTCGGATCCTCCGCCGTCCCCCCGGCCTCGGGCCGGCCCACGACGACCGCGGCCGCGGCGTGGTCCTGAGTGGAGAAGATGTTGCACGAGGCCCAGCGCACCTCGGCGCCGAGCGTCTCCAGAGTCTCGATGAGTACGGCGGTCTGCACCGTCATGTGCAAGGACCCGGCGATTCGGGCACCGGATAACGGCTTCGCTGCGCTGTAGCGCTCACGCATCGCCATCAGTCCCGGCATCTCGTGCTCGGCGAGCGTGATCTCGGCGCGACCGAACTCGGCCAGGCTCAGGTCGGCAACCTTGAAGTCCATCTGCATCCTCTGGGTCGGGTGTCCTCAACCCTCCCAGCGTACCCGTGGGCAGGGTGGCCGGGGGGCGAGCGGCGGGGTGGCCGGGGGCGAGCGCCGGGTCCGCACCCCAATCACTCGGGCAAGCGACTCGGATCGAACAGGTCCGGCTCGAGGTAGATCACCGCCGCCGTCGGCTCGGCCTCCCGCACCGCACGTTCGGCCGCGTCGATGCAGGCCACGACGTCGGCCGCGGTGACATCTCCGGGCACCGCGATCTTCGCTCCGACCAACAACTCGTCAGGACCGAGGTGCTGGGTCCGCATGTGGATCAGACCCACCACGCCGTCGGTGCCGGTGAGGGCCTCGGCGATCCGACGCTGCACGGGCGGAGTGGCTGCCTCACCGAGCAGCAGGCTCTTGGTCTCCACGCCGAGCACGACCGCGACCGCGACGAGCAGCAGGCCGATGGCCGTGGTTCCGGCGACGTCGAAGTAGCCGGATCCGGTCAGCTTCGAGAGGCCCACGCCGAGGAGCGCGAACGTGAGCCCGAGCAGGGCGGCGGAGTCCTCGAGGAGCACGACCGGCAGCTCGGGCGACTTGGCCCGCCGGATGAACTCGACCCAGCCGGCGTCACCGCGGACCCGGTCGGCCTGCCCCTTGGCTGTCCGGAAGGACATGCCCTCCATCACCATGGCACCGACGAGCACCGCGATCGGCACCCACCAGAACCCGCTGGACAGCAGCTCGTCGGGATGGCCGGAATGCACCTCGCGGAACCTGTGGTAGGCCTCGTAGAGCGCGAACAGCCCGCCGACCGAGAAGAGCACCACCGCGACCAGGAACGAGTACACGTAGCGTTCCCGGCCGAAGCCGAACGGGTGCTGGGGTGTCGCCGCCCGCTCGGCACGACGCGCCCCCAGCAGCAGCAGGCCCTGGTTTCCGGCATCGGCCACCGAGTGGATCGCCTCCGCCAGCATCGAGGACGCCCCGGTGAGCGCCCAGGCGACGAACTTCAGAACCGCGATGCCCGTGTTGGCCAGCAGTGCCGCCACGACGGCCTTGGTGCTCTCTCCCGTCGACATGCCTAGCCCCGCTCGTCCGCGGCTCCGGACAGCCGCCCGCTCGCGATGCCGATGTACGCCGCGGCGTACCGGCCGGTCGTCAGGAGTGACGCGTAGCGGTCGACCTCGCCGGCAGCGTCGGTGGTCACCGTCTCGACCCGCACGCGACGCTGCTGGGCAGACCGCACCAGGCGGTCCCGCTGCTCGTGGACAGCCAGCTCGGAGGACCCGTCGTCGAGCACGACCAGCACCGGCCGCAGATCCCCGTCCTGCCCGTCGGCGAACGGGTCCGCGAAGACGTCGGGCAGTGGGGTCGCCTCGATCACGGGCAGCAGGTGCTCGGCGTCAGCGGCGAGCGCGGTCCGCCCGCTGCTGGCGCGGATCGACTCGGCGATCCGGCGCGCGGCGCGTGCTGCGAGTACCGAACCGCCCCACACCAGCGGCGTCGCGTCGGCCAGGGCGATGGCCAGGCCCTTCGCCGGGTTCACGGCAAGGTCGCGGCCCGGTGAGCAGGCGATGGCGACGTCGTCGAGGGCCTGCGCGACCGCGTCCGCCTCGGTGTGCGGGCCCAGGTCGAGCCGGTCGAGGTACTCCAGCATGACCACGGCGATGGCGAGCTGGTCGCCGGAGGTCGTGGGCAGCAGAACCGTGTCCCGGCCCGCGGCGTGGTCGGCGACCAGGGACGACGGTGGGCAGGCGACGACCAGCTGCGCGCCGCGACGTACCGCCTCGGCCACCGCCGACGCGGAACCCGTGTCGCTGCCCTCGGGGGCGAGAACGACGACCAGGTCGAGCGAGCCCGCCCAGCCCGGCAGTCCGGGCCCCGGCCAGGCGACGAAGGGGACCGGGCACCACGGCTCGAGCACGGCACGCAGCAACCGGGAGTCCGGCCCGGCGGCCACGACGGCTCGTGGACGGGTCGAGCCGGTGGCCACGACGGCCTTGTCGATGGCCTCCACGGCAGCGGCCGCCTCGCGGCGCACCCGCGCCCCGGCCTCCGCCAACGGACGCAGCACGTGGTCGGCGTCGAGGAGCGCGCCCTCGTCGTCGAGGCGGGTGTCGTCGAATGCGTCGGCCATGGCCGCCTCAGGACGGGTCGGGGCGACGGGCCTCGTCGACCAGCAGGACCGGGATGTCGTCTCGGACCGGGTACGCCAGGCCGCACACCGTGCACACGAGCTCCGAGTCGGCCTCGTGCACGCTCAACGTGCCATGACAGTCCGGACAGACGATGATCTCGAGCAGGGAAGGGTCGAGGTTCATGGCGTGCATTATTCACGACGCCGAGACCTCGGCGGGAGGGCCGCGACTAGCCGCGGATCAGCGCCAGCACTTCGTCGCGGACGCGGGCCATGGTCTGCTCGTCGGATGCCTCGACGTTGAGCCGAAGGAGCGGCTCGGTGTTGGACGCCCGGACGTTGAACCACCAGTCTTCGTCGCCGACGGTCAGCCCGTCGAGATGGTCCACGTTGAGACCGGGCCGGTCGGCGTACTCGCTCTCGAGACGCTCGAGCACGCCGGACTGGTCGTCGACAATGGAGTTGATCTCTCCTGAGGCGTGGAACCGGGAGAACTCGGAGAGCAGCTCCGAGAGCGGCCGGTCGGTCTCGGCGAGGGCCGCGATCGTGTGCAGGGCCGCGAGCATGCCGGAGTCGGCCCTCCAGAAGTCGCGGAAGTAGTAGTGCCCGGAGTGCTCACCGCCGAACACCGCGTCGGTCTCGGCCATCCGCGCCTTGATGAAGGAGTGACCGACGCGCGTGCGCACCGGCTTGCCGCCGTGCTCGGAGACGATCTGCGGGACGGCCCGTGAGGTGATCAGGTTGTGGATGATCGGCGCGCCCGGGTGCTTGGCAAGCTCGCGCGTGGCGATCAGCGCGGTGAGCACCGACGGGCTGACGGTCTCCCCCCGCTCGTCGACGACGAAGCAGCGGTCGGCGTCCCCGTCGAAAGCCAGCCCGAGGTCGGCGCCGACCTCCCGCACGCGCGTCTGCAGGTCGGCCATGTTCGCCGGGTCGATCGGGTTGGCCTCGTGGTTCGGGAAGGTGCCGTCGAGGTCGAAGTACATCGCATCCACGTCGAGGTCCAGACCGCCGAGCACCGCCGGGGTCGTGTGGCCGGCCATCCCGTTGCCGGCGTCGACACTGACCTTGAGGCGACGTCCGCTCACCGGCACGAGCGACAGCAGGTAGTCGGCGTACGCGGCGAGCACGTCGACCTCCTCCACGGCGCCGCTGCGGTCCGCGGTGGACCGGGAGCCGGCCGAGACCAGATCCCGGATCTCTTCGAGCCCCGAGTCCGACCCGAGGGGTACGGCGTGCGCTCGGCACATCTTGATGCCGTTGTACCGGGCGGGATTGTGGCTGGCTGTGAACATCGCCCCCGGGGACGCGAGGTGGCCGGACGCGAAGTAGAGCTCGTCGGTGGAGGCGAGGCCGATTATCGACACGTTCGCGCCGGCCCCCATGGCTCCCCCGGCGAAAGCCCGGGCGAGCTCCGGCGAGGAGGAACGCATGTCGTGGCCGACCACGATCTGGTCCGCGCCGGTGACCTGCACGAAGGCGTTTCCGACCGCGGAGGCCAGGTCGGCGTCGAGCTGGTCGGGCACCACGCCTCGCACGTCGTAGGCCTTGAAGACCTCGGCCAGGTTGGCGGTGCCCGTGGTCGGCGAGGACGCAGTCATAGCTGCGACCCTATCCCGGTGCGGGAACCCTCGGTGCGCCGCGGAACGAGGCACAACTCAACGCGGAACGAGGCGCAACTCAACGCGGAACGGGGCGCAACTCAACCGGGGTGGGGGGTGGGGACCGCGCGGAGGTGGCGGGTCCGGCCGACGGGTTCGGGGGGAGGGCTGGCCGCCTCCCGGACCGCGTCGGCAAGGGCCAGCAGGTCGTCGTCGGAGGGTCCGATCGTCTCGGGATCGGGTGCCAGACGCATCACCTCCCAGCCCCGCGGCGCCGACAGCCGCTCGCTGTGCGCCTCGCACAGGTCGTAGGCGTGCGGTTCGGCGGCGGTGGCGAGGGGTCCCAGCACGGCCGTCTGGTCGGCGTACACGTAGGTCAACGTGGCCACCGCCGCGCGGGCGCAGGCGGTCCGCGAGCAGCGACGGGTGGGACTCACGAGGCAGACGGTACCGCCTGGTGCGGGCACCCGCGACTAGGCTCGCGGGATGCAGGCTGTGCCCGCGGATCCCCCTGGTCCCACCGGTCCCGCCCATCCCCCAGATGAGGCCGCACCCCGCCGCACCGCGAGGCGGCGGGACCGGCGAGGACGGGGTCCGCGTGGCCCGGCGTTCCTGCCCGGGCCGCTGAGCCCGGCGGGCGTCCCGGTCCGCCGTGATCCGAGGGCGCTGTTCGACGCGACCGTGGTCACGATCGTCGAGGAGCTCGAGGCGCGCTGGCACGCCGAGCTCGGGCTGGTGGAGTTCGCGGTCGAGGAGACCCCGCTGGTTCCCGACGACTGGTCGGCCGACACCGTCCCGCTGGCGTCGCTGGTGCGGGGCACGGCAGGCCGACCGACCCGGTTGGTGCTGTTCCGCCGGCCCATCGAGCTGCGCTGCGAGGACCGGGCGGACCTGTCGGCGATGGTGCTGACCGTGCTCGTCGAGCAGGTCTCCGAGCTGCTGGGCCGGCCACCCGAGGAGATCGACCCGCGCTACGACCCCGACGAGCCCGACGACCCGTCGTCCTAGGCCGGTCGGCCAGAGAGGTTGCCCCTAACGCCAGGCGGGCTCGACCACCGGCTGGCGCACCCGGACCGTGAGGGTGTCCAGGGGCGCCTGGGTGATGCCGTCACCGCGGTAGCTGAGCGCGCCGTAGACCCTCCCCTGCTCGGGGGTCACCACCACGTAGGCGGCCTTCGGGTCCGCGGTCCAGCTGCGGGTGGCTCCGGGGTCGAGGTCGATCCGGGTGCCTCCGACCCGGCGGCCGTCCGCGTCGTAGGCAACCACCTGCGCCGAGGCGGCTGCGCCGCTGCCACCGCTGATCTGCACCGTGCTGTGTCCCTTGCCAAGCACGGGGGCCACCGCCGGTCCGCTCAGCGGGAGCACCTCGGCGGCGTACGACGTGTCCCCGCCTCTGGAGACCGACCGCACCGTCGCCGTCACCGGCACCCGCGAGGTCAACTGCACGGCGGTCGGGTCGTGACCGTGCAGCGCCGGGTCGAGCGACACGCTGCGCAGCTGTCCGGGACCGACCGTGACGTGCTCGAGACCGGTCGGCGAGAACGTGCCGGAGCGTGCGGAGACCCGCACGGTGACGATCGCCTCCAGGTCCGAGGGGTTGGCGATCAGCACGCGCCGTGTCTCCGCCCGGGCCGGCAGCCCGGCCAGCCGCACCACCCGGCTGGCCCGGGACACGGCAGGCAGCCACTCGCGTCCCCGGGCGCCGGCTGTGTGCGCGGCGAACTCGTCGCGCATCGACGCGACCACGCGGCCGCGGTTCGCGTGCACGTGCAGGGCCAGGTCCCCGGTCTGGGGGGCGATGTCGCTCATCGGGATCTGCTTGACCGCGCCGGGGGCGAGGGTGATCCCTCGGGTGCCGACCGTGTCGACCGGGCCGTGCGGGCCCAGCACCTGCAGGTCGACGACCGCGGGCCCCTCGTCCACGTTGACCAGCAGCAGCCGGGACCGGTGGTCGAGGGTGCCTCCTGCGCCGGTGAACCACCAGTCGGCTCGGGGTGGGGCGCAGGCTATGAGGGAACGAGTCCGCGGCCTCTCCAGTGTCCGCTCGGTGCGGAAGCCGAAGAGCCCCGCGGCGAGCGCCCCGTCCGCGAGGATCCTGGTCGCGGTGGACTTCTCGGTGAGCCGGACCGACTCTCCGCGGCTCAGGCCGACATCCGTGGTCGGGGAGCCGGGGGGCCCGGCGCTGACGTGCCCGCCGGAGCCTGGGTCGCCCGGCAGCGGAGCGCTCCCCAGCATGGTGCGGCCGGCGCCCGCGGTGGGGCAGGCAGCGATGGCGTGGCCGACGAGCGGACCGGTGCTCAGTCCGTGGGCCTCGTCAACCCGGCCGGAGGAGCGGGTCAGAGCGACGAGCACGCCCGCGACGATCAGCAGCACGACGGCGAGCACTGCGCTGCGCCCACCGCGAGGCGCACGCGTCTGCGACGTCGCCCGCCGGCGTGCCCGGACCGGCCGGGCCGGAGTCTCGGTCATCGCACGATCCTGCGCGAGGGTGCTGCGAGCACGAGGACGACGAGGACCGCCAGTGCCTGGGCGATGAGCAGCCAGAACCGGGGCGTGTCCGGCGACGGTCGTTGCGCCGGACGACCGGACACGGCTGCCTGGATCTGCCAGGCCCGGGAGCCCCGGTGGACGGCGCTGCCCGGAGTGACGCCGCTGGCACTGTCCATGTTGCCGACCAGGACGACATCGGCGGGCGCTGGCGCGTAGACGAACGCGACGCCATGGGCGGCCAGCGACCGTACGTCCTCGGGCTGCGGTCCGGTCGTGAGGTCGGTGACCAGCCGGGTCAGGCTCCGTTCGTCGGAAGCCGTCGGGCGCACGGAGTCCTCGCCGAGCCGGCGACCGGCGCCGTGGAGCAGCACGTACTCGAAGCGTGTGGAACGGGAGCCGCGCACCACCAGGATGCCTTTGCCCGGGTCGGTGGCGGCGGCGTCGCTCATGTAGGTCGGCACCTGCGTGGCCCGCGTGCTCGTGAGGGGATCGGCGCTGCCGGTGGCCACCCACCAGCCCAGACCGGCCAGCGGCGACAGCGCGGCCGCCGCCACGACCAGCACTCCCAACGGCTGGCGCCAGCCGAAGCTGATACCGGACAGCCGGCGCCGAGCCCCGGTGCCGGCGAGCGCGGCCGCCGCGATCCCGGACGCCTGGACGAGGAGCAGCGGGAAGCCCAGCCACACCGGTTGCCCGGTCGGGTCGCCAGCGGGGTGGAAGGTCGCCGGCGCGAGGACGACCACCACTGCAAGACCCACCACGACCACCAGCCACGCGCGCAAGACCGCCGGCCGGGTGTCGTGGCGCACCAGCGCGACGACGGCGGCCAGCATGATCCCGATCGACAGCCAGCCGGGAGCCCCGAGCCCCGGTCGACCCACCACCACGTCCCACCTGGTCAGGGCATCCGCCAGCTCGGGTGCGGGAAGGCCGGCCTCGAACACCAGGGACGTCAGTCCGCGATGCGTCCACGTGGTCGCCGTCCAGGGGACCAGCAGCACCAGCGCCACCACGACCGGCACCAGCGCGGCACCCCACACGCTGGGCGAGGACCACCGTGCCCGGTCACCGACCAGGCCGGCGGCAACGGCCAGCAACGCCAACGCCGCGGCGATCGCCCATGCCAGCGGCACGAACGCCACCAGCAGCGCCAGCCACAGCGAGGTGCGCCAGACGGCCCGCCACCGCCGTTCGACCGGTCGGTCGGGTGCCAGTCCGAGGGCGGACCGCACCAGCCAGGGAAGCACGATCGCGCCCGCCACGGTGCCCAGCCGGCCCTGCTGCACCGCCCCGGTGACCACGGGAAGCACGCCGTACGCCAGCGCACCCCACAGGCTCAACGGCCCGGAGCCGGTCATCGCCCGCAAGGCACGGTGGGCGCCGAGGGCGCACAGCGGCACCGCCATCAGGAAGATCAGGTCGACGACCAGCCAGGCCTTGCCGAGCAGGATGGTGCCGGCGACGGCGAGCGGCACGAGGTACGGCGCGGCCGGCGCCGTCGAGCCGACACCGACCGGGTGTTGCCCCGACAGGTAGAGCCGCCACCAGTCCAGGGAGCTGTGCGGTGCGGGCAGCAGGGCGCCGCCGGAGAGCAGCCCGCCGCCGTACAGCCCGCGCGCGCACACCAGCGCCAGCACCACCAGCCCGCCGATCATCAGCGCCGCAGGATTGCGCAGCAGCCGCGCCAGCAGCCCGGAGTCCGCGGGAAGGTTCTGTGCCTCGTCGGATGCGGGGCCGGCCTCGATGCCCTCGCTCTGCTCGACCGCTCTGTTGCGCGCGCGGCGGGCCGAGGTGACATCCCCGGCCTGATGTCCGATGGCGGTGGCGACGTCTACCACGAAGTCGAGCCCGTGCCGGTACGGCGTCCACACCGGCGGCAGCAGTCGGCGGACCTCGCGGGCAGGCACGGAGGCAGCCTTCCTGCGGCGATGACGACCGACGAGGATCCGGAGCGGATGGACGTAGACCGCCGCCATCGCAAGCACCTCGTCGAGCGCCTCACCGGGAGCGCGTACCAGCAGCATTCCCAGGGCACGCACCAGCGAGCCCAGCAACAGCCGGACCAGCAGGACCGGGAACGCGAGGGTCGAGCAGTTCACCAGCAGCGTGAACAGCGCGGCGCGGCGCTCGCCCCGGCCGAACCCGCTGGCCGTGAGCGGAGTCTGCCGCAGGCCGCGGTGCGCGGCCTCGACGTGGAAGACCACCGCGTCGGGAGCCACGATCGTGCGCAGTCCGGCGCGCGCCGCCCGCCATCCGAAGTCGATGTCGTTGCCGAACAGCGGCAGTCTCTTGTCGAAGCCGAGCCGGTCGAGCGCCTCACGACGTACCAGCATCCCGGCGGTGTGGACGGCCAGCACGTCGCGAACCCGGTCGTGCTGACCCTGGTCGTACTCACCGCGCTCGAGCCCGGTCTCCCGTTGGCCGGTGCCGCTGATCGTGACGCCGACCTCGAGCAGGCGGCGCAGCGACGGCCACTCCCGGAGCTTGGGACCCAGCACGTCCGCCGACGGGTTCTCTCCGGCCGTCGACAGGAGCTTCTCGAGCGCGTCGGATGCAGGGGCGCTGTCGTCGTGCAGCAGCCAGACCCAGTCGTCTGCCCCGTCGGGGGGTACGGCGTCCAACCCGGCCGCGACCGCGGCCGCGTACGACGACTTCGCAGGGAGATCGAGCACCGGCCCGGAACCGAGCCGCTCACGCAGCAGCGGGACGCTGCGGTCCGTGCTGCCGGTGTCGACCGCGACGACATGGTCGACCGGCCTGGTCTGCGCGCCGAGCGCGTCGAGAACCCCCGGCAGCCAGCGCGCGCCGTCGTGGCTGACCAGCAGCGCCGTCACCGAAGTCGTCACGGCGCCCCACCCTAACCAGGCGGCGCCAGCGGTCCCCAGCGGCTAGACGGCGTGCTTCTTCAGCTTGCGACGCTCGCGCTCGGAAAGCCCGCCCCAGATCCCGAACCGTTCGTCGTGCGCGAGTGCGTACTCCAGGCACTCGCTGCGGACGTCGCAGGTCAGGCAGACCCGCTTCGCCTCCCTGGTCGAGCCGCCCTTCTCCGGGAAGAACGCCTCGGGGTCGGTCTGCGCGCACAGGGCGCGCTCCTGCCAACCCAGCGTCTCGGCGTCTGCGTCGAGCAGATAGAGCTCTCGCATGGCCTTCGCCCTTTCGACCCGTGAGACCCCTGCGGGCCCCTGTTGTGTGTACGCCCCGTTCCTGGAGCGCTTCCCTCACGGTAGTGGAGTTCGTGGCTGCGCGTGGCAGAACGAACAACACTAGTGGAATTACACGTCTGTCGCAGCCCGGAAGTCAAGCCCCGGGGTGATATAGGGGGCGGGCATGGTGTGGAGTGGGCGCGTGACGAGTAGGGCGATCACGGTGCTGTCCGGCGGCGTCGGTGGAGCGCGGTTCCTGCGCGGGCTGCTGCTTGCCCTCAGCGGCCCCGGATACGAGGACAGCGGTGAGGTCGCTGTGACGGTGGTGGCCAACACCGCCGACGACCTGTGGCTTCATGGGCTGAAGGTGTGCCCGGACCTGGACACGGTGATGTACACCCTCGGGGGCGGCATCGACACCGAGCGCGGCTGGGGCCGTGCCCAGGAGACCTGGAGCGCCCGCGACGAGCTGGCGGAGTACGGCGTGGAGCCCACCTGGTTCGGCCTCGGCGACCGCGACCTGGCCACTCACCTGGTGCGCACCGAGATGCTCTCGGCCGGATACCCGCTCTCAGCGGTGACCGCCGCGCTCTGCGAGCGCTGGCGGCCGGGGGTGCGGTTGCTGCCGATGAGCGACGACAGGGTGGAGACCCATGTGGCGATCGACGATCCCGAGCAGCCGTCGGGTCGTCGTGTCGTGCACTTCCAGGAGTACTGGGTGCGTCTCGGCGCAGGCGTCCCGGCTCGTGCGGTGGTCCCCGTCGGGGTGGACAAGGCGACGCCTGCGCCCGGGGTGCTCGACGCCATCTCGACGGCGGACCTGCTGATCGTGCCGCCGTCGAACCCGGTGGTCTCGATCGGCACGATCCTCGCGGTGCCCGGAGTGCGCGAAGCGGTCCGCTCCACACCGGCTCCGGTGGTGGGGGTCTCCCCGATCGTCGCGGGCAGCCACGTGCGTGGGATGGCCGCCCAGCTGCTGGAGGCGATCGACGTGGCCGTCACGGCGGGCGGGGTGGCCCGGCACTACGGCTCGCGGGCGTCCGGTGGCGTCCTGGACGGCTGGCTGGTCGACACCGCCGACAGCGCGGAGGTCGACATCGTGCGGGAGGCGGGGATCGACTGCGTCGCGGTCCCGCTGATGATGACCGACGACGACGCCACCGCGGAGATCGCCCGGAACGTGTTCGACCTGGCCGAGAAGGTGCGGAGGTGAGCCGATCGGCGGCGGCGCTGACGGTGCGGGCGCTCGACGGTGTCGGCGAGATCGAGCCCGGGACCGATCTCGCTGCGGTGCTCGCCCCGCTTGCGGACCTGTCCGACGGCGACGTGCTGGTGGTCACCAGCAAGGCGGTGAGCAAGGCCGAGGGCCGGGTCATGCACACCGACAAGCAGGCCGCGTCGGCCGCCGAGACGGAGCGGCCGGTGGCGGTGCGGGGCTCGACGGCGATCGTGCGCACCCGGCACGGGTTGGTGATGGCCGGTGCGGGCGTCGACGACTCCAACACCCCTCCCGGCAGCGTCGTGCTGCTGCCGCTCGACCCGGACGCCTCGGCGCGGACGCTGCGCGAGCGCCTGCTCGCCGATGCGAGCGTGAACGTCGCCGTCGTGGTCACCGACACCGCCGGCCGGGCCTGGAGGCTCGGCCAGATCGATCTCGCGATCGGCGTCGCGGGGCTGGAGGTGCTGCACGACTACGCGGGCACCGTCGACGGATACGGCAACACGCTGCAGGTGACCGCTCCTGCGGTGGCCGACGAGATCGCCGCGGCCGCCGACCTCGTCAAGGCAAAGCTGGCGGGTCTCCCCGCTGCCGTGGTCACCGGCCTGGCCGACCTGGTGCTCCCGGCCGGGTCGCACGGCCCGGGCGCCGGCGCTCTGATCCGCGACGAGTCCTCCGACCTGTTCGGGTACGGCGCCCGCGACGCGGTTCTGCTGGCGTTGCGCGGCGAACCTGCGGACCTGCGCGGATTCGGTGCTCCCTGCGATGCCGGCACGCTCGTCGTACACCTGGAGCGGTTGGAGCCCCCGGTGAGCGTCCGGCCGTGTGAGGGACGGGTGTCCGTGGGCGGGATGGACCAGGCCGTGCGTGCGCGGCTGGTCGCCGCAGCCTTCGCCTGCGGATGGACGGTCGATCCCGGAGGCGCAGCGGACGAGCTGCTACTGCGACCGGGCGGCTGAGGAGCCCACGGCCGCGCCGCTGAGCCGGGCGCCTGCCGCCACCCGAGCATCGGGTCCGAGCACGGAGTCGGAGACCACCGCGCCCTCCCCCACCACGGCGCCGGGCATCACCACGCTGCCGGTCACCACGGCGCGGGCCTCGACACGGGCGCCCGGGAGCACCGTGGAACCCCCGTCCACCCGGGCGTCCGGCGCGACCTCCGCGGCAGAGGCGATCCAGGCCTCCCCCGGCCGCTGGTCCACCGCGAGACTCGTCAGCTTGCCGCACACCAGGTCCCGTGACGCCGCGACCAACGCGGCCGGCGTGCCGACGTCGCGCCAGTAGCCGCGCTCGACGTACCCGACCACCAGCAGACCGTCGGCGACCAGCCCGGGAAACGTCTCCCGCTCCACGGACACCACCTGCCCCGGTGGGATCCGGTCGATGACCTGGCGGCGGAAGACGTAGCAGCCGGCGTTGATCTGGTCGGTCACCGGAGCCTCTGACTTCTCCATGAACCCGGTGACCCGGCCGCTGGCGTCGGTGGGCACGCAGCCGAACGGCCGCGCGTCGTCTACCTCGACGAGGTGCAGCGACACGTCCGGAAGCCGGCCTTCACGCGGTCTCTGGAAGTCCGCGAGCTGGGCGGGCAGGCTGTGGGTGGACAGCACGTCGCCGTTGAGTACCACGACCGGCGCGCATGGGTCGTCGTCGAGTGCGGAGGCCACGTTGCGGATCGCCCCCGCGGTGCCCAGCGGCTCGTTCTCGCGCACGTAGTCCAGTCGCAGGCCCCAGCGACTGCCATCGCCGAAGGTGGGCAGGAACATCTCCGCGTAGTACGACGTGGCGAGCACCACGTGACGCACACCGGCCGCGGCCAGCTTGGCGAACTGGTGCTCCAGGAACGGCACCCCGCCGACCTCGAGCAGGTGCTTGGGCCGATGCTCCGTGAGCGGCAGCAGCCGGGTGCCGAAGCCCCCGGCCACGATCACCGCCTCCCGCGGGTCCGACTGCGCCATGCGCCGCATCCTGCCATCGATAGTGTCGGCGGCATGGCTGCCACCACGTTTCCGCGCTTGCTGGACGCCCTCGTGCGCGAGGACGCGGCGCGGCCGCTGGTGACGTTCTACGACGACGCGACGGGCGAGCGTGTCGAGCTGTCGGTGGCGACGTACGCCAACTGGGTGGCGAAGACCGCGAGCCTGCTCGGCGACGAGCTCGACGTGGGGCACGGCGACACCGTCCGGCTGGACCTGCCCGTGCACTGGCTGGGGCCGGTCTGCCTCGGCGCCGTCTGGACGCTGGGTGCGCGGGTGAGCGACACCGATGCGTCGGGCGACCTGGTCATCTGCGGACCGGCGAGCCTCCAGCGTCATGCTGGGCAGGCCGAGAGCACACCCGTGCTGGCGAGCTCCCTGCGACCGCTCGGCGGTCGCTTCGAGGATCCGCTCCCGTCCGGCGTGGTCGACTTCGGCGCGGTCGTGCTGGCCCAGCCCGACGTCTATGCCCCGGTCGACCCTCCGGAACCCAGCGACGAGGCATGGACCGACGGGACTTCCCAGGCCGACCTGCTCGCGGCAGCCGCGGACGGGACGGTGCGCACCGGCGGCCGGCTGCTCACCGACGCCAACCCATGCACCCGCGACGGAGCCCGCACGCTGCTGGCCCCGTTGCAGCGCTCGGCGAGCACCGTGTGGGTGGCCCATCCCGACGAGTCGGTCTGGGACTCACGCGTCGAGCAGGAGCGGATCACCGACCAGCTGCGCTGAGGACACGCGCCCAGCTCCGGCACATTCGCGTGAGGTTTGAAGGCCCCCCGCTCCGGCGCCGTGGCTGAAACCTCGGCCGAAATGCCCCCAGGCATGCATCTGAGCGGGAAAGGATGCCTGAGGGCATTACCAGCCAGAGCAGGCGGTGAGGCTCCGACAGGTTCGGCCGACCGGGTTCAGATGTCGGCGCCGAGCTCCTCGTCGTCCATCTCGTCCTCGATCTCCTCGCCCTCGACTTCGCTGTCGTCGTCGTCGTCGTACTTGAGGTACTTGATGCCCTCGTCTGCGGGGCCGTCGAAGCCGAGCACGCCCTTCTCGAGGACCAGGACGCGGTCGCACATCTTCTTCACCGACGCGGCGGCGTGGCTGACGTAGAGCAGGGTGCGGCCCTCCTCGCGGATCTCCTGCATCCGCTCCAGGCACTTCTTCTTGAACGGCTTGTCCCCCACCGCCAGCACCTCGTCGACGAGGAAGATGTCGGAGTCGGTGTGCACGGCGACCGCGAACCCGAGCCGGGAGAACATCCCCGAGGAGTAGTAGCCGACCGGGGTGTCGAGGAACTTGCCGATGTCGGCGAACTCGACGATGTGGTCGAACTTCTTGTTCGTCTCGGCCTCGGTCATGCCGAGGATCGCCGCGTTGAGATAGACGTTGTCGCGTCCCGACAGCTGCGGGTGGAACCCGGCGCCGGTGGCGATCAGCCCGGCGATCCGGCCGCGGGTGAGCACGGACCCCCCGTCGGGACGCATCACGCCGTTGATGATCTTCAGCAGCGTCGACTTGCCGGAGCCGTTCAGGCCCATCAGGCCCACCGACTCGCCCTGGTGGATCGTGAACGAGACGTCGTTGACGGCCAGGAACGAGTCGCTGATCGCCTGCCTGCGCAGTGCGGCGATCGTGATCTGCTTGATGGTGCGGTGGTAGCGCATCGTGAAGCGCTTGTCGACGTGGTCGACGACGATGGACTCCGGCATCTCAGAGCCGCTCGGCGATCTTGGTCTCGAGCTTGGTGAACACCATCTGGCACAGCACCAGCACGATCACGGACGCGCCGAGGATCGCCCAGCCGAGCAGGAAGTAGTGGTGCGGCATGTGTGGATAGCCGACCTTGGTCGGATCTGTCGGGAAGCCCTTCGCGCCCAGCGCGGTCGGGATCCAGAAGCAGCGCTGGACGAGGAGCACCGCGGTCGCGAGCGGGTCGGCCAGGTAGACGTGCAGGATCCAGGCGTGCGTGGGCCCGAGGCCGTTGGCCAGCCGGCTGAAGGGATAGATCATCGGGACCGCCCAGTGCGTGAACAGCGTGATCGTGGACACGATGTTCTGGAAGTCCTTGAAGAACACGTTCAGCGCACTGAACAGCAGCGCCAACGCGGTCCCGAACACAGTCAGGATGGCAGCGCCGAGCAGGCCCGCACCGATCCCCTGCCAGTCCGGGCGCCAGCCCACCGCCAGGCAGCCGAAGAACAGGATCAGCAGCTGCGGGAAGGTATGGATAGCCGAGACGATCACCGCGGATGCAGGGAACATCTCACGCGGCATCGCCATCTTGCGCACCAGCGCCTTGTTCCGCACGATCGACCGGGTGCCGGAGGTGAACGTCTCGGTGAAGAAGTGCACCGACGCGATCCCGGCGAACATGTGGATCGCGAAGTTCGGCACGCTCCTGTGCAGGCCGAGGACCAGGCCTATCACCAGGAAGTACATCGCGAACCGCACCAGCGGCTGCACGTAGGACCACAGCAGCCCGAGCAGCGACCCCTGGTAGCGCGCCTGGAGCTCCTTGCGCACGAGCAGCTTGAGCAGGTAGCGGCGACGGAAGACGTCGAGCAGCCCGCCAGAGGCGGCCGGCGACACCAGCGGGAACTCGGCGACCCGCTCGGGGTCGACTACGTGACCGGCGGTCATGGCTGTCGTGCCTGCCCGGCGTCGAACGTCTTGCGCCAGCGCTCGGGCGAGACGATGTCGTCCAGGGCCTCGCGGTAGCGACGCGAAAGGTCCGGCCACTCGCGCAGCAGCCGCTGGTGGATCTCGACGGTGCGGCGCAGCAGGTCGGCGAACTCGTCCCGGTCGCGGTGGTACCACGACGCGCTGGTGCCGTCGGGCATCGAGACCACCGCGGAGTCGAACTGGGAGATCATCCACCACTTCGCGTCCATCGCGGCGAGCATCGCCTCCGGGTGCTCTGCGGCCAGCTTGCGGGTCGGCAGCGCCTGACGCGCCGCGCTGGTGGCAGCCGCCACGAGCTGGCCGATCTTCCCCTTCGGCTGCGTCGGGTCCTGTCCCCGCTTGGGTGGCTTCTCACGGCGTACGGCGGGGAACGCGTCCGGGTCCGCCGAGGTCTGCGCGTCGGGGAACCGGGAACGGAGCTCGCGCAGCTGGGGCAGCTTCGTGTCCAGCTCCTCGTGCAAGCGCTCCGGACCGGCGAACACGTCCTCGAGCGCGAGATGGCGCAGCTCCGCGGTGGAGTACTGCAGCGCGAACAGGTGCTTGATCTGATGGTTGAAGCTCTCCCGGATCACCCGACCGCCGTGCTCGTAAGGCGAGTGCAGGAGCGCCGCGATGGTCCTGTTGCGCTGGTGAAAGTAGGACTGCCAGTCCAGTGCGTCGTTCTTGTCCGTCCAGGGCACGTGCCAGACCGCGGCACCGGGCAGGGTCACGGTCGGGAAGCCGTGCTCGCCCGCACGCACGCCGAACTCGGAGTCGTCCCACTTGATGAAGATCGGCAGGCTGAGTCCGACCTCGCGGAGCACCTCGGTCGGGATCAGGCACATGAACCAGCCGTTGAAGTCCACGTCGATGCGACGATGCAGCCAGCGCGCACTGCGGAGGTTGCGGCCGGCGAAGTCCCAGTCGTTCTCGACGGTCGGCGGAGACATCCACCAGAAGCGGTACATGTTGACGATCTCACCGAAGCTGTGCAGCCTGGCCCGGGAGTACATGCTGAACATGTGCCCGCCCACGATCGTCGGGCGCCGGCACAGGTCGCCGAACGTTGCGGCCCGCAGAATGCTCTCCGGCTCGCAGACCACGTCGTCGTCCATGCACAGCACGTACGTCGAGCGTCCGGCCTCGAGCGTCTCGAGCTGCGCGCGGGCGTATCCCGCGGAGCCGCCCATGTTGGCCTGCTCGATCACCCGCAGCTTGCCGCGCAACGACTTCTCCGCGGCGGGGAACCGCTCGTCGCCTGCCACCTTGTCGGTGCCCTGCTCGGCGAGCACCACCTCGTCGAGGATCGCGTGCACCGCCTCGTCCGCGCCGATCTGGGCGAGCAGCTTGGCGCAGAACTCGGGCCGGTTCATCGTGGTGATCCCGATGGTCACCGTGCCGGGCTTCATCCGGTCAGGCGGCACGTCGGCGGACCAGGCCCCCTCCTCCAGAACCGCGTCGTCCTGTCCCGCCACGACGTCGAACCAGTACCACCCGCCGTCGCCGAACGGCCCGAGGGACAGGTCGAACGACAGCTCCTCGGACTCGGCGGACACGACCCGCGTGGAGTCGACCCGCTGCGAGCGGCCGTCGGGCATCGAGCGGTAGACGATCACCGACGCGCCGGCTCCACGGACGCGGAGGTCGAGCCGGACCCTGTCGACGATCGTCCACCTGCGCCAGTAGCTGGCCGCGAACCCGTTGAAGTAGGTGCCGAACGAGATCCGCTGTCCCGACTCGACACGGTAGCTGTGCCGACCGAGGACTGCCGACGGATCGGGGTCGACCTCGGCGTTCGGCGCGGTCGGTGGCAGCTTCGCACGCTGGGCCACGGTCAGCGGAGCCTTGTTCACGTCCAGCTCGGCCCGGTCGGCGTCGACGTACAGCGGGAGCACGTCCATGTCGTGGTCGGCCGGCAGCACGAGCCGTTGCAGCACACGGCGTGTCATTCGTCCCCCACCGCCCCTCCCATGTCGATCCCTCCGCTCTCCAGGGCTCCGCCGTCCACGAAGTGCGGCTTGAGCTTGTTCTCGTACATCGAAAGCGCCGATCCGATCGCCATGTGCATGTCGAGGTACTTGTAGGTGCCCAGACGGCCGCCGAACAAGACCATCGGCTCCCTCTTGGCGAGCTCGCGGTACTTCAGCAGCTTCGCGCGGTCCTCCGCGGTGTTCACGGGATAGTAGGGCTCGTCGCCCTTCTCGGCGAACCGGCTGAACTCGCGCATGATCACGGTCTTGTCATCGCGGTAGTCCCGTTCGGGATGGAAGTGGCGGAACTCGTGGATCCGGGTGAAAGCGACGTCCTCGTCGGGGTAGTTCATCACCGACGTTCCCTGGAAGTCGCCGACGTCGACGACCTCGCGCTCGAAGTCGAGGGTCCGCCAGGCGAGCTCGCCCTCGGCGTACTCGAAGTACTGGTCGACCGGCCCGGTGTAGACGATCGGCACCTTGCCGACGTACTCGTTCGCCCCGTCAACGACACAGTCGAAGAAGTCGGTGTCGAGCCGGATCTCGATGTTCTCGTGCTCGGCCATCCGGTGCAGCCACGCGGTGTAGCCGTCCTTGGGCAGGCCCTCGTAGGTGTCGTTGAAGTAGCGGTTGTTGTAGGTGTACCGGACCGGCAGCCGGCTGATGATGTCCGCGGAGAGCTTCTCGGGCTCGGTCTGCCACTGCTTGGCTGTGTAGTGCGCGATGAACGCTTCGTAGAGCGGCCGCCCGATCAGGGAGACGCCCTTCTCGACGAAGTTGGTCGGCTCCTTGTCGCCGAGCTCGGCGGACTGCTCCTTGATCAGCGCCCGCGCCTCCCCCGGGGAGTACGCCGCGTCGAAGAACTGGTTGATCGTGCCGAGGTTGATCGGCAGCGGGTAGACCTGGCCGTTGTGGTTGCTGTAGACGCGGTGCTGGTAGCCGGTGAACTCGGTGAACCGGGTGACGTAGTCCCAGACCTTCTTGTTGGAGGTGTGGAACAGGTGGGCGCCGTACACGTGCACCTCGATCCCGGTCTCGGGGTCCGCCTCGCTGTAGGCGTTCCCGCCGAGATGGGGGCGGCGTTCGAGGACAAGCACGCGCAGACCGAGCTCGCTGGCGCAGCGTTCGGCGATCGTCAGTCCGAAGAACCCGGATCCGACGACGACAAGATCGGCACTCAACGCTGCTCCTGCTTCGGTGGACTCGTGGGACGATTGGCGGCGGTCAGTCTATCCGGCGGAACCGGTACCCCGGTTGGCGATCAGGGCGCGGTAGGCGACCTTACGGGCCGGCTCGGGGACTAGGCGGTAGCCACCCCGCACGATGATGTTGCGAACGTACTGCCCGCGTGTGGTGATGCCCAAGCCGCGCAGCGTGCGCTGCAGCTCGAGCTCGGAGCGGAACAAGGCGGGCCCGCCTCGGCGGGCATAGGCCCCGGCGCCCACGCGGTAGCGGACCAGCGGTTCGGCCAGGTTCGCCGGCACCGCCCCGCCCGCGACCATGCGCGCGAACAGCAGGTAGTCCTCCAGCAGCGCGAGTTCCGTGTAGCCGCCGGCAGCCTGGACGGCGCTCTTGCGGTAGACCACGGTCGGGTGGTTGAAGGGGTCCCGGAAGCGCACCACCCGGCGGATCTCCTCGGGGTCCGTGGGCGGCGTACGGCGGCCGACCACGTCGAGGGCCGCGCCCCCGAACTCCCACAGCCCCGTGCCGGCAATGTCGGCACCCGCCTCGATCAGCGGCAGCTGCTTCTCGAACCGCTCGGGCAGGCTGATGTCGTCGGCGTCCATCCGGGCGACGATCTCGTGGGTGCAGGCGGCGAGTCCGGTGTCGAGCGCCGGCCCCAGGCCCCGGTTGCGCTCGATCACCACGTGCCGGACCGGCACCGGGCTCTCGGAGGACAGCTCCTCGATCACCGCGGCGAGCGGGTCGGGAACCGGACCGTCCTGGACCAGCACCACCTCGCCGGGTCGGCGCGTCTGCTCGTGGACGGTCGAGACGAACGCCTCGCGCAGATAGCCCGGGTCGTCCCCGCCGTACACCGCCATCAGCAGCGAGAACGGCTCCTGTGCCGACGGGGCCGGCGTCGCGGGGCCGGTCCATCCGGCTTCGGCGAGCACCACGGCGTTCGGCCGGGGAGCCCGGGCTGCGGCGCGGAGACCTCTCGCGAGCCCGCCCCACAGCCTGGGCCGGTCGGCCGAGCGCGCGAACGTGCGCGCCCACCGACGCAGCGTGGACCCTCCGTAGACGAGCTTCTCCGGCGTGCTGAGCCCGTGGCTGCGCGTGAACAACCAGGCCTTGTTGCGCACCTCGAAGAAGAACCGGTCGCCGGGGTCGGCGTCGGTGGAACCGAAGACGCGGGTCTTGTGGACCACCACGCTGTCCGGGCAGTAGAGGCCGACCCGGTCGCGGATCAGCCGGGTGGAGTACTCGAAGTCGTCGTTCCACAAGAAGTAGTCGGCGATCGGGAGGCCGCGGGCGCGCACGTTCGTGGCGTCGCACATGATCGACACGAACGACGCCGACCGGATCGGGGTCGCGGCGACGTCGGCAGCCGCCCGGAGCTCGGCGCGGGAGACGCCCGGCTTGACGCGAGGGGTGTTCATCGGGTGGTCGCGGCCGTCGGTCCACACGACCCGGCTGGCGAGCACTGCGGGCCGGGAGGGTCCGGCATACCTCTCCCACGCCCGGACGAGACGCGCCGCAGCCTGCGGACGCGGGATCGTGTCGTCGTCGAGCAGCCAGACCAGGTCCGGTCGGTGGGCCAGCGCCGCCTCGATGCCCGCCGCGAAGCCTCCGGCACCCCCCGTGTTCGTGCTCAGCGACACGACCTCGATGCCAGGATCCGCGGCGGCAGCCTCGGCGAGCAGCTGCGCCGTCCCGTCGGTCGAGGCGTTGTCGACCACGACGGTGGCGACGGGTTTCAGGGCCTGGGAAGCGATCGCGGCCAGGCACTCCTCGAGGAGATCCCGGCGGTTCCAGGTGACGACGACCGCGACGACCCTGGGTTCCACAGCGCGCACCCTACCGATGATGTCGGTTCAGCAGGCGTGGGACAGGTCCGTGGCCGAGTTGGCGGCATACCCGTCGTGCATGTTGCCCAGCGAGCCGCCCACCGTCGACCCGGAGGGGTCCTTCTTGGTGGAGAAGCCGGTGCCCCGGGTGGGATGCTCGACCACGGCGTGGCCCGCCACCGAGGCCCGCACACCGGTGTGTGCCGCGCGGGCGGGGTGCTTCTCGTCCTTGGCTAGGGACTTCTTGATCGCGTGCGCGATCATCTTCTGGATCTTGGCGACGTCCGGGTGGCTGGTGTCGATCGCGGGCGGCACGAACGAGACCGTGCTGACCGGCATCGAGCGGGCCTTCAGCGCCAGCTGGGCGAAGTTGTCGAGCTCGGAGGCCGGCAGGTCGGTGGTGACCAGCTTCTCGCTGGCCTGCGCGATGCCCTGGAACTTGGTGATCACTGTCTTCGGCGAGAGCTGATGCAGCATCGCGCTCATCACGCACTTCTGGCGCGCCATCCGCGAGTAGTCGTCCGCGCTCTCCCGCGAGCGGGCGAACCACAGCGTCTGGAACCCGTTCAGCCGCTGGATGCCCGGCTCGAGGTAGCCGGTGATCGGGCCGCCCACGCCCCCGATCGGGATCCGGTCGCGCACGTTGAGCTCGAGACCTCCCATCGCCTGCACGAGGCTCCGGAAGCCTTGCAGGTTCACCATCGCGTAGTAGTTGATGCGCAGGCCGGTGATGCCCTCGACGGCCTCCTCGGTCGCCTCGACGCCGGGATCGGCGTACCCCTTGAAGAGGGCCTTGTTGTCCGCGGCGTACGTCGCCAGGCTGTTCAGCTCGCAGCTGGTGCCGCAGTCGTAGCCGTGCGGGAACTGCTGGGCCATCACCGATCCCTTGCGGAACGGGAAGTTGAGCATGTTGCGGGGCAGGCCGAACAGGATCGTGCGCCCGGTCTCCTGGTCGATGCTCGCCACGGTGATGCTGTCGGGGCGCAGCCCCCACCGGTCGGAGCCGGAGTCGCCGCCGAGCAGCAGCACGTTGTAGCGGCCGTCGTGGGCCTTGGTGACCTTGTGGTGGTCGAACATGGTCCCGATCAGCCCGCGTTGCACGGCCACCAGGTGGGAGGCGAACAGCAGCGACCCGGCGACCGAGAAGCACAGCACGCCGTTGAGCCCGACCATCGCGAGCCGCTGACGCTGCTCGAGGCCCAGCGGCTGGCCGAGCCGCCAGGCGTCGAAGAACAGCAGCGCCCAGCCGATCGCGATCGCGCACAGCAGCAGCCGCACGAATCCGAGCAGCGTGGTGTTCGCCGCCGCCCAGAACGCGAAGCCGTGCCACAGGACGGTGAGCACCACCAGGAACACGAGCACGCCCAGCAGGGTCAGGAAGATGCGCAGCGCCATCCGGCCGACCCGCTTGTTGCCGGCCACCAGCTGGGCCGAGCCGGGCAGCAGCAGCGTCATCAGCAGCAGCGCCAGCGCGCGGCGGAAGCGCACCCGGGCCAGCTCGGGTTTGCGCTCCGGGAAGGCGGGTGGCATGCGGCCCCTCTTCGGCTGGCTCGGTGGGCGTCAGTACGACGCTCCAGTATCACCAGCCACAGCTGTCACAGCGGACAGGCGCGCCGGACGGCGCCCGGACGGGGCGGGCCGCTGGCCCCGGCCTGTAGCGTCTGTTCCCATGGCTGACCGGCCCGGGGACGAACCCGACTACGACTGGCTCTACGGCAGTCGTCGCCGCGGCGGCGGCTCCCGCGGCGGGGCCGACCGGCCCGCCGCCGACCCCGACCCCACGCGCGTGCTTCCCACGATGAACCGGCCGCAGCAGTCGCCGCAGCAGTCGCCGCCGCCCGCCGACCGCCCCCGAACGTCCCGCCGGCCCCCGCGCCGGCCCCGCCGACGGCATCCGCTGAGGTGGGTCTGGCTGCTGGTGCTGGCCTGGATCGTCTTCCTGGTCGCGGTGCCGCTGTTCGCGTGGTCCAAGATCGACAAGGTCGATGCCTCCCCTTCGGGGGCGCGACCCGCGAACCAGCCGGGTACGACGTACCTGCTGGTCGGCAGCGACAGCCGCGCGGGCCTGACCCGCAAGCAGGAGCTGAAGTATGGCACCGGCAAGGGGACCGGACAGCGCACCGACACGATCATGCTGCTGCACACAGGCGCGGGGCCGAACCTGCTGATGTCGATCCCCCGCGACTCCGAGGTGCCGGTGCCCGGCCACGGGACGACGAAGATCAACTCGGCGTTCGCCTACGGCGGTGCGCCGCTGCTGGTCAAGACGATCGAGCAGGACACCGGCATCCGCGTCGACGACTACGTCGAGATCGGGTTCGCCGGGTTCGTCGACGTGGTCGACGCGGTGGGCGGGATCAAGATCTGCCCCAAGCACGCGATGAAGGACCCGCAGGCCAACCTGGACGTGCAGGCCGGCTGCCAGCACGCGGGCGGCAAGAAGGCGCTCGCCTACGCACGGTCGCGGCACACCTCGGCCCTCGGCGACATCAGCCGGGCGCGACACCAGCGCGAGGTGGTCAGTGCTGTCGGCCACAAGGCGGTCTCGCCGTGGTCGATCATCAACCCGGTGCGCTACTACAACCTCGCGAACGCCGGGGCGGACTCGCTGAAGGTGGGCAAGGACACCTCCATGCTCGCCGCGGCCAAGTTCGCCTGGGCGATGACGCACGTCAACGGCAAGAACGGGCTGACCTGCGGCGTGCCGATCTCCGACCTCGCCGTGCACTGGGACCACGACCGTGCCCTGCGGCTGTTCCACCTGATCCAGGCCGACCGGACCGCGGACGTCACCAAGTCCTTGTGCGGGCCCTCCGGCCTCGCGAGCCGATGACCCGTTGAGGCGTCAGAAGCCGATGCGGCGGGAGGCGTCGCCGCGGACCGCCTTGCCCTTCTTCCTGGCCTTCTCTGCCAGGTCCTCCCGGAACGCGTCCATCTTGGTGCGCAGCCCCTCGTCCGAGGCGGCCAGGATGCGTACGGCGAGCAGGCCCGCGTTGCGGGCGTTGCCGATCGAGACCGTCGCTACCGGGACTCCGGCGGGCATCTGCACGATCGACAGCAGCGAGTCCATGCCGTCGAGGTACTTCAGCGGGACCGGCACCCCGATCACCGGGAGCGAGGTGACCGAGGCGAGCATCCCGGGCAGGTGCGCCGCCCCTCCGGCCCCGGCGATGATCACCGCCAGGCCGCGCTCGGCCGCGCCGCTGCCATAGTCGAGCATCTCGTGCGGCATCCGGTGCGCGGAGACCACGTCGGCGGCGTAGCCGACGCCGAACTCGTCCAGCGCCTCGGCGGCGGCCTTCATCACCGGCCAGTCCGAGTCGGACCCCATCACGATGCCGACCTTCGCGGGTGCGACAGGCTCGGTCTCGGCGGGCCCGGTTCCGACAGGCTGGGGCTCAACCATCGTGGATCACTCACTCTCCATGCCGAGGTCGCCGCGGAACCATGCCGCGGCGTGCCGGGCCCGCTCACGCACGTCGGCCAGATCGTCGCCGTACGCCGTCACGTGGCCGACCTTGCGGCCGGGGCGGACGTCCTTCCCGTACAGATGCACCTTCAACTCGGGGTCACGGGCGAACACGTGCGAGTAGCCCGCATACAGGTCGCCGGACAGGTCCGGGTCCTCGCCGCCCAGGATGTTCACCATCACAGTCCACGGCGCCCGCTGCCGCGGATCTCCCAGCGGCAGGTCGAGCACTGCCCGCAGATGATTCTCGAACTGCGAGGTCACCGCGCCGTCGATGCTCCAGTGCCCGGTGTTGTGCGGCCGCATCGCCAGCTCGTTGACCAGCACGCCTCCGCCCTCTGTCTCGAACAGCTCGACGGCCAGCACCCCGGTGACGTCGAGCTCCTCCGCAATGCGCATGGCGATCCGCTGGGCCTCGAGGGCGAGGTCCGGGTCGAGTCCCGGTGCGGGGGCGGTCACCTCCCAGCAGATGCCGTCGCGCTGCACCGACTCCACGACCGGATAGGCGGCCACCTGCCCGGAGGGCGAGCGTGCGACCAACGCGGACAGCTCGCGCCGGAACGCCACCCGCTCCTCGGCCAGCACCTCGACACCGGTCGCGCGTGCCGCCGCGAAAGCCTCGTCACACTCCCCGCCGGACCCGACCGTCCACACGCCTTTGCCGTCGTAGCCGCCGCGGGTGACCTTGAGCACCACCGGGAAGCCACCGGCCTCCTCGGCGAACCGGACCACCTCCGCGGAGTCGGCGACGACCCGGTTGCGCGGACACGGCACCCCGACCTCACCGAGCTGGGCGCGCATGACCGCCTTGTCCTGAGCGTGCACGAGCGCCTCGGGTCCGGGCCGGCACGCGTGCCCCTTGGCGGTGAGCGCTCGAAGATGATCGGTGGGCACATGCTCGTGGTCGAAGGTGACCACCGCACACCCGTCGGCGACCGACAGGAGCGTCTCGAGGTCGTGGTAGTCGCCCACCACGCTGTCCGGCACCACCTGGGCTGCCGACACCTGGGGCCCCTCGGCGAGCAGACGCAGGGGTACGCCGAGCGCCACGGCTGCCTGTGCCATCATCCGGGCGAGCTGCCCTCCGCCGATGATCGCGAGGGCCTCACCGGAGGCGGCGAAGGGCGCGCGGGAACTCACCGCCGTACCCTAACCGCCAGAACGAGAGGGTCAGGACGCGGACTACGCCGAGTGCCGACTGTCGACTGCCATCGGTGGCTCCTGCTCGAACCGCAGGCCTCGCCCGCGGATCGTGCTGATCAGGCTCGGGTTGCGGGTGTCGTCGCCGAGCTTCTTGCGGACCCAGCCCAGATGCACGTCGATGGTCTTGGCGGACGTCCAGAAGGTCGTCTGCCACACGTCGCGCATCAGCTCTTCGCGGGTGACGATCTGCCCGGGACGGCTGATGAGCGCGTACAGCAGGTCGAACTCCTTGTTCGACATCCGGATCTCGACACCGTCACGCCACACGCGACGTGAGTCGGCGTCGACTTGCACCCCCTGCACACTCATCATGAAGCCCAGAGTATGGGGACAAAACGGACAGTGTACGGGGTTTGCCCAGATTGGCCCGCATGGACTATGCCGGCGCGGGACGGCGACTAGTCACCGGCACGGGCTCGGCGCGCCCCAGCCGGCTCAGTGTCGGCGGACTGCCACGGGCTCGACGACGCCGAACCCACGCAGCGGTCGCGCGGGCAGCTCACGCAGGTCGAACTCCTCCGGCGGCAGGCGCTGCGCGGTCACCGGGTCGGTGATCACCCGGTTGCGGCGGGCCACCGAGGTCAACCGGGCCGCCAGGTTCACCGGCGGGCCGAACACGTCACCCAGCCGCATCACCACCGACCCGCTGGCCAGCCCGATGCGCACATCGGGCAGCCGTGGGTCGGCACCGATCCCGTCGATGATGCTCAGCGCGATCTCCATGCCCGCCCGGGGCTCCTCCGCGACGAACAGCACCGAGTCGCCCAGGGTCTTGATCACCCGGCCGTGCCGCGCGGCTACCAGGTCCGCGCATCGGGACTCGAAGACCTCGACCATGTCGCCGATCTGGTCCTGGTCCATCTGGTTGGACAGCGCCGTGAAGCTGACCAGGTCGGCGAAGCCGACGGTGACGTCGGTGGTGTGCAGGTCCTCCTCGGAGGCGCCGAGGGCCTCGACCCTGCTGACGGCCGCGGCGAGGTGGCGGCGCCAGGAGTAGAGCAACAGATGCTCGAAGGGCACGCCGACCTGCTCGGCGAGCCGCAGCGCGCTGCCGATGCGGCTGCCGGTGGCCTGCTCGCCGGACTCCAGCTGTTCCACCCGCGAGGACAACGTGGCGACCTGCCAGTCGGCGAGCCGGGCCATGGTCTGGCCGACGGCGCGGGTCAACCGGACTGCGGTGTCGAAGTCGATCACGCCCTCGTCGACCGACTTGGTCAGCATGCTGAGCGCGGCCAGGTCGGCCTCGGTGAAGGCAGCGTGGGCTCCCGCGTCGGGGAAGCCGAGCGCGCGCCACAGTCTGCGTGCCTGCTCGATGCTCACTCCGGCGGCCTCTGCGACCGCCTCGCTGGTCAGGCCCGGGGCCTCGCCCAGAATGACGCTCTCCAGCCGCTCACGCGTGTAGCGCTCGTCGTGTCCGGCCACGCCAAGATCATGTCACGCCGGGTGGTCACCGACGGTCGACATGGACGACGTCCCCGGCACCCAGCGCCACCTCGCCGAAGTCGGTGGCCACGAGCAGCCGGCCGTCGGCGTCGACGCCGACCGCCTGCCCGCGGATCTGCCGTCCGTCCGGGACGTCGACGCGTACGTCGCGACCCACCGTCTCGCACCTGGACAGGTACGCCGTGCGCAACCCGCCCGCGGGGTCGCCCTTCTCGCCGAGCCAGTCGAGGTAGCCGGCGCGGAGCTCGGCGAGCAGCGCAGCCAGCAGCGTTCCCCGGTCCAGGCGCCCGGCACCTTCGAGCAGCAAGGAGGTGGCGTGCGGGACCGGGAGCTCGGCACGGGTCGTCGACACGTTGAGCCCGAGACCGAGCACGACCGCAGGAGCTGCCGGTGTGTCGATCCGCTCCAGCAGGATGCCGGCGAGCTTGCGGTCGCCCACGAGCACGTCGTTCGGCCACTTGAGCATTCCCGGCACGCCCGTGCACCGCCGTACCGCGTCCGTGGCCGCCACACCCGCGAGCAACGGCAGCCACGGCCATCGTGCGGCCGGCACACCTTCGGGGCGCAGCAGCACCGAGAACGTGAGGGCCGCACGCGCCGGCGTCAGCCAGCCACGGTCCAGCCGGCCGCGCCCGCGCGTCTGGTGCTCCGCGACCAGCACCGCGCCCTCATGCTCGCCGTCGCGGGCCCGCTCGGCGAGCAGGGCATTGGTGGAGGCGGCCTCCTCCAGCACCTCCACCCGCCACCACGGGTGCAGGCCCGACCAGGCAGCAGGGTCCAGCGGTGGGCGAGCAGGGAGGTCGGCGGTCACGGGACTAGATTGACGCACATGAGCCAAGCAGCCCAGCAGCGGCCCGGCGAGGGCACCGAGGTGCCTTCGGACATCGACATCCACTCGACCGCCGGCAAGATCACCGACCTCGAGCGGCGGCTCCAGGACGCGGTGCACGCAGGCTCCCAGCGCGCCATCGAGAAGCAGCACAAGGTCGGCAAGAAGACCGCCCGGGAGCGGATCGAGGAGCTGCTCGACGACGGTTCGTTCGTGGAGCTCGACGAGCTGGCCCGGCACCGCTCCACGGCGTTCGGCATGGACCGCAAGCGTCCCTACGGCGACGGCGTGGTGACCGGCTACGGCACCGTGGACGGCCGGCAGGTCTGCGTGTTCGCGCAGGACTTCACGGTCTTCGGGGGATCGCTGGGACAGGTCTTCGGGGAGAAGATCGTCAAGGTGATGGACCTGGCCACCAAGACCGGCTGCCCGGTCATCGGGATCAACGACTCGGGCGGCGCACGCATCCAGGAGGGCGTGGTCTCGCTCGGGCTGTACGGCGAGATCTTCCGTCGCAACGTGCACGCGTCCGGGGTGATCCCGCAGATCTCGCTGATCACCGGTCCGTGCGCCGGCGGCGCCGTCTACTCGCCCGCCGTCACCGACTTCACCGTGATGGTCGACCAGACCTCGCACATGTTCATCACCGGCCCGGACGTGATCAAGACGGTCACCGGCGAGGACGTGTCGATGGAGGACCTCGGCGGCGCCCGGTCGCACAACACCAAGTCCGGCAACGCCCACTACATGGGCTCCGACGAGTCCGACGCGATCGACTACGTCAAGGCACTGCTGTCCTTCCTGCCGCAGAACAACCTCGACGAGCTGCCCGCGTACGACGACCCGGCGGACCTCGAGGTCTCCGACACCGACCGGTCCCTCGACTCGTTGGTCCCGGACTCGCCGAACCAGCCCTACGACATGCACACGGTCATCGAGTCGGTCCTCGATACTGATGACGACGGGAGGGGGGAGTTCCTCGAGGTGCAGGCGATGTTCGCGCCGAACATCGTGGTCGGCTTCGGGCGCGTGGAGGGCCGCCCGGTAGGCGTGGTGGCCAACCAGCCGATGCAGTTCGCCGGCACGCTGGACATCGACGCCTCGGAGAAGGCGGCGCGGTTCGTGCGCACCTGCGACGCCTTCAACATCCCGGTGCTGACCTTCGTCGACGTGCCAGGCTTCCTGCCGGGCACCGACCAGGAGTGGAACGGCATTATCCGGCGCGGCGCGAAGCTGATCTACGCCTACGCCGAGGCGACCGTCCCGCTGGTCACGATCATCACCCGCAAGGCCTACGGCGGCGCGTACGACGTGATGGGGTCCAAGCACCTCGGTGCGGACGTCAACCTCGCCTGGCCCACCGCGCAGATCGCGGTGATGGGCGCGCAGGGCGCGGTGAACATCCTCTACCGCAAGGAGCTCGCGGAGGCGGGCGAGTCCGGCACCGAGGAGGACCGCCGGGCGGAGCTGGTCACCGAGTACGAGGACCACCTGGCCAATCCCTACCTCGCCGCCGAGCGCGGGTACGTGGATGCGGTCATCCACCCGCACGAGACGCGCACCGAGATCGTCCGGGCGCTCCGGCTGCTGCGCACCAAGCGGGAGACGCTGCCGCCGAAGAAGCACGGCAACATCCCGCTCTAGAGTGGAGGGGTGCGTCGCACCCTCGCCGCCCTGACGACCGCCGTCCTCACGGTGGCCGGTCTCGTCGGGCCCGCATGCTCGGCGGACCGTGACGTCCACGTCCGCTCGGCGCGGTCCGCGGGTGACGACGCGGTGCGGTACGTCGTGGCGATCTCCGTCGACGGCCTCAACCCCGACGCCATCCGGCGGCTCGGGCGGGAGGGTGCACCGGCCTTCCACCGGCTCGTCGAGGAGGGCG
>DASSKK010000003.1:0-206991 GCA_035690495.1 Nocardioidaceae bacterium
AGATCCGCCTCATCACCCGGATCGCGTTCGGCTTCCGCTCACCCGAGGCCCTCATCGCCCTGGCCATGCTCAACCTCGGCGGCCACCGACCCGTACTCCCCGGCCGGTCATGACCCACGGATCAGTCAGGAGAGCCAGAAATGCGTCGGTTCCGTCGAGCCCGTGCGCGTCCTGGTCGGCGGCGAGCTGGTAGAGAGTATTGCTCGAGAGGTATTGCAGACCGTTGGCTCCGTACAACTCCTCCGGACCCACGCGGGCATGCACCGAGTCGACGGCGGCCGCGTTGCGCTCGTCCCGGTAGTGGTACGGGGTGCCCAGCATCCGCCCGTTCCTCAGTAGCGCATAGTCGCAGCCCCAGGAGTCGACGGCGACACTCGCCAGATCCGGCTCCTGGCGAGCGGCCGTCGCGACCCCTGTCAGAGCGTTCCGGTATAGCTCCAACATGCTCCAGTGCAGTCCGTCGGGAGTGCGCACGGGATTATTGGGGAATCGGATGACCGGGGTCAGTTGCAGTTCGCCCCGTCCGACGTGGCCGAGCACGACCCGGCCGCTGGTCGCGCCCAGATCGATCGCGGCAACCGCACCGGTCATCATCGCAGGAAGGCCGCGGCCACGCCAGCGTCGACGGGGATGTGCACTCCGGTGGTGTGGCTGAGGTCACTCGGGCACAGCACGAAGACCGCGTTGGCGACATCGACGAGCCCGTGCATGGCGGTGTCGATCGACGGCGCCGCACCGCTCTTTCGATGCAGGGTATGGTCAAACGCGGCGACCATCTTGTTCTCGTGGTCGATGCACTGATACGCGTCGGAGAGTGCGCGAAGGCGATCCAGGCGAAATTCCGTGAGAACTGACTCAGCTAGGGTGCCAAGGTCGCCACCCGAACCGTTGATCCAGAGGAGCTCGGTGGGTTCCCGGGTGACCGGATCAAGGCTGGTGCCTTTGGGTGCGGTGTTTCCGCTGGCGTAGTTAGTGTTCCTCGGGTCTGATCCGAGTCGGTTGGACCGGGCGATCAGTTGTGCTGCCGTGCCAGTCATTCGCTCCCTCTTCTTCTCGAAGTTGCCTCTCCCCGGTGATCACAGAGCGGCGTCGGCAAACGTCCCATCCAGCTCGCTTCGGGCCATCTGTTCGACGCCACCGACGAGGCTCAGGCTGTCACAGACCGACGAGCGCGCGCATCCCGATCAGTTTCTCGACCTCGCTCTCGGGCAAATTTCGTTCGCCGCCGGCCATCCGAGCGAGAAAAGTAATCTTTGCCGTGTACTCGAGCCGCTCCATGTTCAGATACGCTTCCATAAGGGTCGGACCCCAGGAGAGCGCACCATGGTTCTCGAGCAGACACGAAGTATGACTGTCAACATATGGCTCGACTGAGTCGGCCAGTGCCTCCGTCGACGGAGTCCCATAAGGCGCGAGCGGGATCTCCGGCATCAAAACCACGGACTCCGGCATCATCTTGCCAAAAATTGCCTCGCCCTTGATGGCGAAGACCGTCCCGAAAATTGGATGTGCATGCACAACTGCCCCCACCTTGTCTGATACCTGGTAGAGGCGGAGGTGCATCTTCATCTCAGAAGAGGGCGACACGCCGTCAGCGATCTCAAGCACCGCACCGTTGAGGTTGACCTTGGGCAAAATCTCGTGCGAGAGGTAGCCCTTGCTCACCCCCGTCGGGGTGCAGAGGATCTCATCTGCAGACAATCGGACCGAGATGTTACCATCGTTCGCCGCTACCATTCCGTGGTTCCAAAGATTCTTGCCGATATCACAAATCTGCTCACGCAAAATGTGTTCGTTCATAGTCGTCGACCTTTCCGTGTGGATTGGCGCATTGGTCTCTCTAGTGTGAATTTGCGAGGCTCTGGAGCCGACCCCATGACCAAGCGGCTCTTGCAGCCAAGTGAATAGGTGCGGAGCTTGATGGAATGGATCTACAAGATCAAGAGACTTGTTCAGACCCAGCATCGCGAGTGGAACCCACCACCGACGTGCCTTCCCACGCTGGAGAACTTGAACTGAAGCGCCGCGAGCCGCCCAAGTTTCCCTGCTGGGCAGGCAATTCCGTGGTCCTGCGCGCCGATTAACCCGCCGAGCCGTGAACGATCCGGGTGACCGACCCCTGGCGTAGGTGGTGTGCCATCACGCGCCACACACGTTTGCGGGCCGGGAGCCTGTCCGAAATGGCGGTCAGGCTTCGCTTGATAAGTACGCCTCTACGTGCTGCGAGGGGGGGCGGGCCCGAGAGCGCTCTTCGTTCTCAGGCCCGCCCCTTGGCTTGCTCTTCTAGAAGTTGTACTTGTCGACATTCGACTTGTCGATTACGAGGAGTGGGCCGAGATCAACCTCGCCGTTCGCGGCCACGGTATAAGTGCCAAGTTTACCCGCCGTGAACTTGTCGCCCTGCTTGCCGGTGATCTTGCCGTCGATCAGGGCCTTTGCCGCGTAGGCGGCGAGATAGCCGAGATCGTTGACGTTCCAAACACCGAACTTCTCGACAACGCCACTGTGAACGTAGTCACGCAGCTCACTCGGTAGTCCAAGGCCCGTCAGCCAGATCTTGCCCTGGTACTGCGGGTGGTCGGACAGGAAATGGGCGGCCTCCTTAGAGGCGACCGAATCGGGAGCGATGATCGCCTGCATATCAGGATTCGCTTGAATTAATCCCCGCGCGGCGTTGTACGAGTCCTGATCGTCATCGTTGCCGTAAACCTCATCTACGATCTTGATGTTCGGGTACTTTTTCAGGTCCTTCTTGATCGCGTCGATCCAGGCATTCAAGTTAGTCGCGTTCGGTCCACCAGACTCGATGCCGATCTTGCCGCCGGCCGAGCCGAGATGGTCCACGAGGAGTTTGACGAGGCCGTCGGCGACCGCTTGCACCGTCACCTGGTTGACAAAGATGTCACGGCAGTTGGTGTCGGAGTCGAAGGTCACCACCTTGATCCCGGCAGACTGCGCTTGCTGAAGGTCATTGCATACCGCCTGAGGGTCGTTAGCTGCGAGGACGATGGAGCCCACGCCGTGCTGGATCGCCGTCTGGATGTATGGGGACTGCGAGGTCGCGCTCGCCTGGGTTCCCGACGCCTCGGAGTACGTACCGCCGAACTCTTGAATGGCGGCCTTGCCGCCAGCGTCAGAAGCCTGAAAATACTTGTTCCCGAGGCTCTTAGGAACAAAGACCATCTTATAGTTGGAGGTGCTAGCGGATTTGTCGGATACCTTGGTGCCGGGCGACGACGAGCACCCCGCCAAGATGAGCGCGGATGCCGCGACCGCGGCGAGCACCACGCCACCCCTGTGGGTGACTCTTTGTTGAAGAAGCGCCATTGTTCTTCCCTTCGATGATGAATGTTGGAACGACCAGTCCAATCTTGCTTTTCACATCGCGACGTGTCATTCGCCTCCCGCTGGGGTTGGGGAACCCTTTCGGCGGCGCCGTATTGAGACTCGTCCCGAAATGCTTGACACAACAACAGATATGATTAGTGCTGAGCCGGTGATGACGTAAATAGCATCATCACCGACTCCCAGTATTTGTAGTGATTTGCTAAAGGACGCAATGAAGAGCCCGCCAGCGATCGCACCGAGTAGCGTGCCGCGTCCGCCCCAGATGGAGACGCCGCCGAGGACAATCGCGGTAACCACCTGCAGTTCGAAGCCGCTCCCATTTGACCCAATCGCGTTTGAGTACTGGAGAGTGAAGAAGACCCCCACGGCGCCAGCAACGAGACCGCTGAGAACGAAGAGGATGAGCCGTGTCCGCACCACATTGACGCCGGAGAACGTGGCCATTTCGGAAGAGCGACCGATCGCGAAAATCCCTCTGCCAAAGGGCGTGAAGTGCAATAGCACAGCGAACGCGATTACCGGCGCGAGCCAGAACAAGACCTGCCACGGAATAGGTGTGCCTGGAATGCTGCCGGAGAAGAACTTCGTCAGCGGAGGAGGGAAATTCGTGATGGCGGTTGTCCCAAGTAGCCCGACTGCTATACCACGGAACAACGCGAGCGTGCCGATTGTGACAGCTAAGCTGGGAAGCCCGATGATCGTAACGAGAACGCCGTTTACGATGCCGACTCCGCCTCCAACGATGACGCCGAGAAGCGCCGCGAGCCAGATCGGGATGCCTGCCTGATAGCCCAGGCCAAACACGGCGCTTGAGAGTCCCAGGACACTGCTGACCGACAGGTCGATGTCCCCGGTCGCGATAATGAGCGTTACGGGAAGCAGCAGGAACAGAATCGGTATTGCGTTGAGTAGCAATGTAGAAAACGTGTAATCGGCGCTCGGCCGCAAGTAATTTGGCACAAGCAGCATCGACAGCACCACGATAAGGACGATGCTTGAGCTGAGCACGGCCTCCGGACGCAGCCAGACCCGTCGAAAGAGAGACTTGTCATGGACGAGGTACGTGGGCGGCGCTTTTGCGTTCTTCTCAGTCGAGATGGCGGTCATGCGTGAACCGCCTTCCTGGCTTGGCGCTGTCGGGCTACAAAGAGTGCGCGATCGAGCGTGATCGCCGCGACGATCAGCAAGCCGACAACGGCCTGCTGCCAGAGGCTCGGCACATTGAGCACGGGAAGCGCTGTGTTGAGGGTCGCGAGGAAGAAGCCGCCAAGGGCTACGCCCCAGATGCGCCCGGAGCCGCCGGTGATCGCGACGCCCCCCACCACCGCGGCGGCGATCGCTTGAAATTCGAAGCCGAACCCGACCTTGGAGTCGCCGGTCGCGAAGATCGACAAGTAGATGATCCCACCGAGACCGGCGAGTAGCCCGCTGAGGACGAACGGGATGAGCGTGAGCTGGCGCGTTCTCAGGCCGTAAAGAATCGCAGCGTCGGGGTTCGATCCGAGCGCGTAGAACTCACGGCCAGTGCGCCGGCTCGAGAGGAACCATCCGCTAGCGAGCATGACGATCACCGCGACGACAAGAAGCCAGGGGATCGTGAGGATCTGTGACAGGCCGAAGTGCTTGAAGGAGTTGGGCACCCACTCCGGACGGATGAAGCGGCCGCCGATCCACAGCACGGCAACGCCTCGGAATGCGTATTGGGTGCCCAGGGTAATGACGAGGGAAGGCACGTTGAGAAAGGCGACCAGGAGGCCGTTAATCAGGCCGAGCGCGGCTCCGAATGCCAGTCCGATCACGACGATGACGACATTCGGCAGGGAGGTCAAGTGCATGAGGTCGCCGCAGAGGTACGTCGTCAGCCCGAGAATGCTCCCGACCGAGAGGTCGATGTTGCGCGTCAGGATGACCATGGCCTCGCCTATCGCGACGACGATGAGCATGGCGGGCCCCCGCAACAGATCCCGCCAGCCGCCCTGACTGAACAGGTAGCTCGGCTGCGCTCCCGCCGTCCCCGCAATGAGAGCGATGATGATGATGACGAGGCTGAGCTCACGGGCTCGGATCAGCCGCTCGACCACCGAGCGCGAAGGCACGGCAGTGGTGGCAGCCGTTCTCGAGCTCTGGGCCTCTTGGAGTGTCACGTCGGTACGACCTCCGGCGCGTGGGTTGCGGCGTACATGACGGCTTCGGGCGTGGCGTCCTCGCGCGCGAATTCCTCGGTGATGCGTCCCTCGTGCACGACGAGGACGCGGTCGGCCATGCCGAGCACCTCGGGCAGCTCGGACGAGATCATGAGCACCGCGACACCGGTTCCGGCGAGCTCCGAAATGAGCCGGTGTACCTCTGCCTTCGTCCCGACATCGATGCCGCGCGTGGGCTCGTCGACGATGAGCAGCTTCGGCTCGGTGGCAAGCCACTTGGCCAGCACGACCTTCTGCTGGTTGCCCCCCGAGAGCATTCCGGCCTCGGTGTCAAGCGCGCGTGTCTTGACCTGCAGCCGGTGTGCCCAGGTGGCGGCGTTCGATACCTCCATGCCGGACGTAAGAATCCCCAGCTTCGCCAGCGAACTCCTGATCGTCAAGGCGATATTCGTCTGGACGCTGGCGGTCAACGCGAAGCCCTGCTTACGGCGATCCTCGGGAACGAAACCTATGCCGAGCTTCATCGCCCCGGATGGCTCATGCTTGGGTACCTCGTTATGACTGAGCTTCACCGAGCCGCTGTCGTAGCGGTCTACGCCGAAGATCGCGCGAGCGATCTCGCTTCGGCCGGCGCCGACGAGGCCAGCGAGGCAGACGATCTCGCCCGAGCGGACCTGGAACGACACGTCGGAGAACACGCCTGCTGAGGTGAGGGCCTGCACGTCCAGCACGACGTCACCGATCTTCGCCTCCTGCTTCGGGAAGAGGTTGTCGACGCTTCGACCGACCATCTGGCGGATGACCTCGTCCTCGGTCACCGCGCTGGTGGGGTTGGTGGCGATGTAGGCGCCGTCACGCATCACAGTGATGGTGTCGCACAGCGAAAACACTTCGTCGAAGCGGTGCGAGATGAAGATGAGGCCCTTGTCCTCATCTCGTAGCTGACGGGCGATGCCCATGAGCCTGTCGACCTCGGCACCCGAGAGCGAAGCAGTGGGCTCGTCCATAATGACGACCTTGGCGTTGAGCGAGATCGACTTCGCGATCTCGACGATCTGCTGGTCGGCTATCGAGAGACCTCGCGCTTCGCGATCTGGGTCGATGGACACGCCGAGACGGCCGATGAGCTCGCGGGTGGCGCGGCGCATTTCGGCGCGGTCGATCGTGCCGTAATTCGTATAGGGCTGGCGGCCTACGAAGATGTTCTCGGCGACCGACAGGTCAGGGAACAGCGTCGGCTCCTGGTAGATGACCGCAATGCCGGCGTCCTTGGCCGCAGCCGTGGAATGGAAGTTCACTGGGTTGCCCTCGAGCAGGAATTGGCCGTCGTCGCGCCCGTGGAGTCCGCCGATGATCTTGACGAGCGTCGACTTTCCAGCGCCGTTCTCGCCCACGAGGGCGTGGATGGATCCGGCATCGAGGACGAAGTCGGCGGTCACCAGGGCGGCCACGGCGCCGAAAGACTTCTTGACGCCGCGGATCTCAAGCAGGTGACTCATATGCGTTCCACCTCGACGCTCAACCGGTAGGAGACAGACTCGCCCGAGGCCAGCCGCGGAAGTTGTCCCGCCTTGCGAGCTGCGCGGCGACCCAGGATCACGGGTGTGTTCGCCGGCTCGACCCCGACCACATAGTGCTGGGTTGCGGTCATCTTCCACTCGAACAGCGCAGGTAGGCTCTCCGAGAATCGCAGTGTGAATCGCAGCCCGCGGGTCCGGTTCGTTAGTCGAGCGATGCCTCGAGTGTTCCGGTAGAGGAAAACCTGTTCCCTGAAATCTGGTTGCGGGGCACCGAAGTCGAGTTCATGACCCAGACCCGCCTGTGCATCTGCATCACGAGGGCTCGCGGACGCGCCGGGGACCTCGAACTCGGCGCCTTCGTCGAGGAGCGGCCAGCCGAGGTTGAAGTGGTACAGCACCATGTGCGCGCTCGAGTTCGCACCCTCGTTCGTCACCGTGTCGTCGATGAGAACCGAGTTGGCGCCGCATTCAGCCGAGATCTGTCGGCGGAGCACTAGGTTCTCAGCAAACACGGCAGATTGCCGTACCGTTCCCTCGATCCTTGTGCCCTCGCGCCCCGATTCCGCGCGCGTGAGCCGCGTTGGGATCTGGCCCACCCGCCCGTGCATGCCGACTACACCGTCCTCGTCACTCACGGGCGGCCCGAAGCTGTCGAGGCCGCAGGTGGCGAGTAGCCCACCGCCGAAGGTGCGCAAGAAGCCTCGGCCCTCTGGCTCATAGAAGGACGGGGCGGCGCTTCCGATGGACGAGACCCATGCGAGCGGCAGGCCTTCGAACCACGCCTGGCCGATGTCAAGTCCACGATCGGGCAGGACGTCAAACTCGAGTCCTCCCCCGGTGATGACTCGCAGCCGGCGCATGCCACGTGCCAGGCCGTCGGTGTCAACGAGGCTGTCGATACGTGCGACCTGATCAAGCGCCCCGACGCGCGGAAGCACCTCGTCGACTGGAAGCCCGAAGATGTTAGCCAAGGCCGAGCTCCACATTGCCAGGACCGAAGTGCTTAAGGATGACGAGATCGTCGGTCTCGCTGTGGTTGTTGATCGTCACGCCGTTCGCGGCGGCAGGGGCTGAGACGAAGAATTCGTCCTCGCTGAGCTGGCCATAGCGCAGCAGCGTCGCGGCGGCTGCATGATGGACACCGAACGTGCCGTTTCCCTGTACCACGATGGCGCCGTAGGCGTCCTGCTCGGTGATTGTCACGGTCTTGCACGGCTTGACCGTGAGTTCCTTGGCGCTGAACGCGGTCGACCGGTAGACGATCCACTTCTCCACGTAGTCGGGGCTGCTCGCCTTCGAGGTATCCGTCTCGTAGGGGTGCATGAAGCGGTTCTTGACGAAGTCGCAGTCGACGTTCTTCTCCCAGTCGAGCAGATCGAGTATCGCGTCGTAGTTGCCGTGGTCATGCTCGGGTACGTCCTTCCACACCAACTCCTCGGGCACTTCGCGGTTGTTGCTCCAGGACTCGCACATCGCGAAGACGTCCGAGGCTGACTGTGGCTCGTATGTGCAAACGCTCCCGGGGGCGTGCAGTACGCCCGCAGGAATGTCCCACCCGGTGCCGAGTTGCGTCCGATAGCCCAGCGAATAGTCGGTGATGCGGTTGTCGCCGCCGTTAGCGAAGCGGGAGAGGCGCTCCTTGACCTGCTCCTTCGTCACCGCCGATTGCAAACCAAGGAACGAGATCGACTGGTCGCCGAGGTAGTTGTTCATGTGGGGCGAGTAGTAGTACGCCTCAGGCTTGCCGGCCTTACCGACGAGGGCCGCCTTCTCATCGGTGTGGTGCACGTGGAAGGGGAGAGGCTGGAGGTTGTCGTAAAACTTCGAGTACATCGTCCAGGCCTGGTACTCGTCCCAGAGGCGGTGACCGATGAGGCTCGTCTTGTGCTGCGCGACAAATTCGTCGAACGGGATGAGGCCACCCTCGGGATCGACGACGAGGCTGAGTCCCTCATAGGCTCCAGTGAGGGGGCCGTTCTCGGCGCGCACTGTAGAAGCAAGCCAGCGCTCGTCGATGCCGCCACGAGTCTGCTCGAAGGGGAAGTAGTCGTCAGGGTGCAGACGAATCCGCCGACCAGGCGTGCAATACATCCGAGGGACCCATGTCGGCGCGAGTCGCGCGATTCCCTGGCCGGCGTCGAGCGCCCGGTCCGCTCCGATGGTCGATGATGCGATATTTGAGTACAGCTCAGCGGCCATCGAAAACACTCCCTGTCTGTTCATGCATCGCCCCCGGTTCTGCGGCGAAGTCGTCCGAGCGTTCTAATCCGGGCGGGGCCAGCGTGCGGACAGATCGTCGATGCGGCGTCGCCGGCACGAGATCAACTCGCACTCCTGCGGCTGTCCACCCCTCCACAAACTCCCGCTCGACAAGATCGTCAGTGAACAAGCCCTTGATCTCCTTGGGAGACGCAAATGGATGGAGCCCGAATCCCTGAACCTTTGACGATATGAATAGTCCGTATACCTCTTCACAGGCGTGCACCATGCTCTTCTTCGTCTCCGCTTCTTCAACAGAGAGCCCAAGCAGGCCAAGATCCTGCGAGATCGCGGCCACGCCAAAAAATCCCTTGCCTATCCGACCGCGACCCTCAAGCGAGTTATTGAATGAGCCAACCATTGATCCGGATGCGCGTCGCAGCACTCCTCCCGGCATTACGATCGTGGCATTCGAGCGCTCCATGAGGAGCGTCGCCGTCTTGATACCGTCGGTAACCACGATGAGGTCGCGACGATCGAGGATTTGCAGCGCCAGGTAGTACGCCGTCGATGACGCGTCGACAACAATCACGTCACCGTCAGACACCAGCTGAGCGGCGTGGCGCCCGATAGCTTGCTTTACAGCAGCTTGCTCTCTGACCCGCTCTGCGAAGGTGTTCTCCTCCCCGAGGCCGATGGCGATCGCGCCGCCCCTAATTCGACGTATCAGTGATCGGCGCGATAGGGCGTCGAGGTCCTTCCTGATCGTCACCTCCGAAACATCGAAGCGCTGAGCTAGCGCATCGACAGACACTCGCCCATGGAGCTGAGCCTCGTGGAGGATGGCGTCTTCGCGCTCGTAGTTGTGGTTGCGGGGCATCGTCACCTCCACTCGGAACACACCGGCGATGCTTCGCCGATAAGTTTCACCCGGATCGAGCAGACAATAAGTGAGTGGCACGAGTTCGTCAACAGATTGCTCCTTTCGAAAGCAAAAGTGCTTCATACGAAAGTTATCACTTGACTCGTCGATCGTGCCAGCCCTAAGGTTGCGTTTGCCGATGCCGACATCGCAACTTGGCATCGCCGCCTACGGCCTTCGTGCGCGGGGCCCCGGGCCTCATGAGCCATGTAGCGATATAGAGACAGGACGAGCCCAATGCGCAGCTTCGACACCATCGCCCCGCTTCTAGAAAGGCAAGCGATCGAGCTTCCGTCGTGGGCGTTCGGCAACTCGGGGACACGGTTCAAGGTGTTCGGCTCGCCCGGCACCGCGCGCGACCTCTACGAGAAGATCGCCGACGCCGCGCAGGTGAACATGCACACTGGGCTCACGCCCACGGTTGCCCTCCACATTCCATGGGACAAGGTCGATTCCTTCCGTGAACTGCGCACACACGCAGAGGCCTTCGGAGTCAGACTCGGCACCGTCAACTCGAACACGTTCCAGGACGATGACTACAAATTCGGCTCACTCACGCACTTCGACGACCGCATCCGCCGCAAAGCCATCGACCATCACCTCGAGTGCATCGACATCATGGATCAGACCGGATCGCGCGATCTCAAGATCTGGCTCGCCGACGGCACCAACTATCCCGGCCAGGACTCATTGAGCGCCCGTCAGGACCGACTCGCTGACTCGTTGGGAAAGATCTATGAGCGCATCGGCGAGAATCAGCGCCTCGTACTCGAGTACAAGATCTTCGAGCCGTCGTTCTACCACATGGATGTTCCTGACTGGGGCACAAGCTACGCACAGACGTCCGCGCTCGGCGAGCGCGCCGTCGTCTGCCTTGACACCGGGCACCATGCGCCGCTGACGAACGTCGAGTTCATCGTCATGCAACTCTTGCGCACCGGGAAGCTCGGCTCGTTCGACTTCAACTCGCGCTTCTACGCCGACGACGACCTCATTGTCGGTGCGTCGGACCCGTTCCAACTGTTCCGCATCCTCTTCGAGGTCATCGTGGGTGGCGGATACGGAAGCCCAAACGTCGCCTTCATGCTCGACCAGTGTCACAACATCGAGCAGAAGATCCCCGGCCAGATCCGCTCCGTGCTCAATGTGCAGGAGATGACCGCACGGGCTCTGCTGCTCGACACAGACGCGCTCACCGCGGCACAGCGCGTGGGCGACGTGCTACTGGCCAACCAAATCTTTATGGACGCCTTCTACACCGACGTCCGCCCCGCTCTCGCTGAGTGGCGGACCTCGCGTGGCCTACCGGCCGACCCCATGGCCGCCTACCTGGCCTCTGGCTACCAAAAGCAGATCGAAACCGACCGCGTCGGCGGCACCCAAGCAAGCTGGGGCGTCTGAACGTCGCCATTGCACCCAACAACAGCGCACGAGGAGCCACAAGCAAACATGACTAGCACCGTTCAAGACCTTATCGACCGCAGCCACAGCCTGGGAGGCGATCCGAAGTACACGAACTACGCTGGTGGGAACACCTCGGCCAAGGGCGCGCTCCTCGACCCGGTGACCGGTGAATCCCTCTCGATAATGTGGGCGAAAGGCTCGGGAGGTGACCTCGCCACACTGACAGAAGCAGGCATCACCACGTTCCGGCTGGATCGGCTTAGAGCTCTCGAATATTCATATCCGGGGCCAGAGCGCGAAGACGAGATGGTTGCCGCGTTCGACTACTGCCTGCATGGCAAAGGTGGTGCTGCACCGTCCATCGACACAGCGATGCACGGCCTAGTTGACGCCCCTCACGTGGACCACCTACATCCCGACGCAGGCATCGCCATCGCAACCTCAGCCGACGGCGAGAAGCTCACTAAGGAGATCTACGGTGGCAAGGTCCTTTGGGTGCCGTGGCGTCGGCCAGGGTTTCAGCTGGGCCTCGACATCGCGCACCTCCAGCGGGAAAACCCCGAGGTCGTAGGGGTCATCCTCCAGTCGCATGGAATCACCGCATGGGGCGCGACCAGCGAAGAGTCCGAGACTAATGCCCGGTGGATCATCGATATGGCCGCAAACTTCATCGACTCCAAGCCGGCAAGCCAATTGTTTGGTGGCACCCGAGAAGGATTCATCACTCTGGCAAGAGATCAGCGTCGGGAACGCGCCGCGGCGCTCGCACCAACGCTGCGGCGAATCGCGTCACGCGACCGAGCGGTGGTGGGCCATTTCACCGACATCGAGACGGTTCTCAACTTCGTCGGCTCGATGGATGCAGAACGCCTTGCGGGCCTTGGCACGAGCTGCCCGGACCACTTCCTACGCACCAAGATCAGGCCGCTGTATCTCGACCTGCCAGCCTCAGCCTCGATCGAGGAGTGCGCCGCCCGGCTGGCCGAACTGCACGAGGAGTACCGCGCCAACTACGCGGCCTATTACGAGAAGTACGCCACCGTTGACTCGCCCGCGATGCGAGGCGCCGACCCTGCGATCATCCTCGTCCCCGGTGTGGGCATGTTTTCCTACGGCAAGGACAAGCAGACAGCGCGGGTCGCAGGGGAGTTCTACATCAACTCCATCAACATCATGGCCGGCGCAGAAGCGATTTCCTCCTATAGCCCGATTGGCGACGAGGAGAAGTTCCGCATCGAGTACTGGGCGCTCGAGGAGGCGAAGCTGCAGAGGATGCCGGCGCCCAAGTCACACGCCACCCGGATCGCGCTCGTCACCGGCGCCGCCTCAGGCATCGGAAAGGCCATAGCCAATCGACTCGCCAACGACGGTGCATGCGTCGTCGTCGCTGACCTCGACCTCAAAAAGGCGGAGGCGGCGGCTGCAGGGCTCGGCGATAGCGACATAGCAATTGGCCTGGCGGTCGATGTTACCGATGCCGACTCCATTGCACGCGGCGTGCGAGACGCGGTGCTCGCCTTTGGTGGCATCGACATCATTGTGAACAACGCCGGCGTCTCGCTCTCGAAGTCGCTTCTGGAGACCACTGAGGGAGATTGGGACATCCAACACGACATCATGGCCAAGGGCTCGTTCCTCGTCTCCAGAGCCTGTGCCCCGGTGTTGATCGAGCAAGAGATGGGTGGCGACGTGATCTACATCGTGTCGAAGAACTCGGTTTTCGCGGGTCCGAACAATGTTGCCTACGCCGCTTCCAAGGCCGATCAGGCCCATCAGGTGCGCTTGCTCGCCGCCGAACTGGGCGAGCACGGTGTCAAGGTCAACGGCATCAACCCCGACGGAGTCGTGTCCGGCTCGGGCATCTTCGCCGGAGCCTGGGGCTCCAACCGGGCCAAGACCTATGGCGTCGCGGAGGAGGACCTCGGCAAGTTTTACGCCCAGCGCACCATCCTCAAGCGCGAGGTCCTGCCCGAGAATGTCGCCAATGCGGTCTCCGCTCTTACGGGACCGGACTTCTCGCACACCACCGGCCTCCACGTCCCCGTCGACGGGGGCGTCGCCGTCGCGTTCTTGCGATGACGGAATGGCCCACGGCGCTTGCCGCGGTCGACCTCGGCGCGACGAGCGGCCGAGTCGTCCTTGGACGTGTCGATGGCGGTAGCGTGCGGCTTAACACAGTCAGCCGATTCGACACGCGCCCGGTCCCCCGGAATGGATACCTGCGCACAGATGTGCACCGGCTTCTCACCCACGCCTTGCGGGGAGTAGCGGACGCATCACAGGCAGGTTACTCGATCGCGTCAATTGCCGTCGACTCGTGGGCCGCCGACTATGGCGCTCTCCACGACGGCGAGTTGCTCGAACTGCCCCTCCACTACCGAGACGAAAGTATCGTCGAGGGGCGGCGCGCAGTCGAACTCCAGGCCAGCCCCTGGATCCTCTACAAGAACGCGGGGCTCCAGCCACTTCCTTTTAACACGATCTATCAATTCGCGACACCCGGCGCGCGCAGGCATCTTCCGCAAGCAGACTGGGTCCTTCAACTGCCCGACCTCTTCGGATTCTGGCTAACAGGCGAGTGTCTATCTGAGCGAACAATCGCCTCCACGACGGGCCTGCTCAACGCAGAGACGCACGAGTGGGATGTCGATCTGGTGAAGTACACCGCTGCCAGCCTGAATCAGTTGGCTCCCTTGGTTGATCCCGGAACCGTCACGGGCGTCGTGAATCGGCGGACGGCCTCCGACTATTCCTTGCCGGCGGGGATCCGCGTGACGGCGGCGGGATCACACGACACCGCCAGCGCCGTAGCAGCAATCCCTGCCGAGGGAGAGGATGACCTCGTCTTCATCAGTTCGGGAACATGGTCGCTCGTCGGTTGCGAACTCGAAAAGCCGCTTCTGACACGCGCCGCGTTCGAGCAGGGCTTCTCAAACGAGCTAGGCGTCGACGGCCGAATCCGGTTCCTCCACAACGTCATGGGGCTCTGGCTGCTCACCGAGACCATTAGGGAGTGGGGCGCCGAGAACGATCCGGACGCGATCGACCGCATTCTCGAAGCTGCCGCAGAAGTGACCGAGGTCGTCCCAATCTTCAATGTCAATGATCCCGTATTCTTCGCCCCCGGCGACATGAGCGGCCGCATTCGGGATCATTGCGACCGCCACGGCCTGACACGGCCCACGAACCGCGCAACGCTAGTACGGAGCATCCTAGAGAGCTTGAGCGTCGCCTACGCGGAGACCATCGACCGGCTGAGGGCTCTTACTGGTTACCGGCCGAAACGCATTCACATAGTGGGCGGCGGCTCCATGAATCAATTCTTATGTCAGCTGACGGCCGACGCAACAGGTCTCGTTGTCGTCGCCGGCCCCATCGAGGCGACAGCGCTTGGCAACGTTCTAATACAGGCGCGGGCAAATGGGATGGTCCGCGGATCACTGGAACAGCTTCGCCGCATCGTGGCGAACTCCAGCGACGTCCGCACCTACTTCCCGACAGTCGCAGCGACCGCATCGCGAAGGAGTCCCACATGAAGCGACGGTTTCCGCGTCCGGCGGAACTGGCACCGCTGCTGCAATTCAAGAAGCCGACTATGAGCCGACGGCGTTCGCGACTAAGCGCGGCTTTGACGATTTCGGACCTCCGAATGGTCGCGCAAAGGCGTACGCCGAAGGCGCCGTTCGATTATGCGGACGGCGCCGCCGAGGACGAGATCTCCATCCAACGGGCGCGATCGGCGTTTCGAGACATCGAATTTCATCCGTCGATTCTCAAGGACGTCTCGACCGTAGACACCGCGGTTGAGATCTTCGGAGGGTCAAGCGCACTGCCGTTCGGCATCTCGCCAACCGGTTTCACACGAATGCTTAACGCCGAGGGCGAGGTCGCGGGCGCGAGAGCCGCACAGCGGCTAGGCATCCCCTTCTCATTGTCGACGATGGGCACCTCAAGCATCGAGGAGGTAAGGGGGGCCAGCCCGAACGGACGTCTTTGGTTCCAGTTGTATATGTGGAACGCGCGGGAGAAGTCCATGGACCTCGTGTCCCGCGCCGCTGCAGCGGGATACGACACGCTCTTGGTCACAGTCGATACGCCAATAGGAGGCGCCAGACTTAGAGACAAGCGCAACGGAATGACCATACCCCCGGCGCTAACGACAAGAACGATCCTGAACGCAATCCCACGACCCGGATGGTGGATGAACTTCCTCACCACCGAGCCTCTGACCTTCGCGTCGCTGAGCCGGTGGTCGGGCACGGTCGAGGACATGATCGAATCGATGTTCGATCCCACAGTAACCGTGGAAGATCTCAAGTGGATTAGAGAGCGATGGAGCGGCACCTTCGTCGTCAAGGGAGTCCAAACGCTCGAGGACGCGCGCATGCTAGCGGATCTTGGAGTCGACGGAGTCGTCTTGTCAAACCACGGAGGGCGCCAGCTCGATCGCGCTCCCGTCCCATTCCGCCTTCTGCCCGAAGTCGCACGCGAAGTCGGGAGCGACCTTCAAATCGCGATTGACACCGGGATCATGAGTGGCGCGGACATTGTCGCGAGCATTGCGTGTGGAGCAGACTTCGCCATGGTCGGCCGCGCATATCTCTACGGCCTGATGGCGGGCGGCGAGGCCGGCGTCGATCGCGCGATGACGATCCTTGCCGATGGGGTCGTGCGCACCATGAAGCTGCTCGGCGTCAGTTCTGTCGAAGAGCTTTCGTCGAAGCACGTGACGCAGCTAGAGTCGCTCGTCGCCGGGAGTCGTCAGTGAACCATGCGCGCGTCCTCATCACGGACTACGCCTGGCCGGATTTACGCGTCGAACAGAGCATCCTCGGGCCGCACGGAGTCGAACTGGTAGTCGCCCACAATGGCGACGAGCAAGAACTCAAGGAACTGGCCACGAATGTTGACGTAATCATCACCTGCTTCCGGCGCGTGTCTGACGAGGTACTCCGGGCAGCCGCTCGATGCCGAGCCATCATCAGGTACGGCGTTGGCGTGGATAACATCGACGTCGACACTGCGACTGCACTAGGCATGCTCGTGAGCAACGTCCCCGACTACTGCGACGAAGAGGTCGCCGACCACGCGCTCATGCTCTTGCTGGCACTGAACCGCAGGCTGAAACCGCTCTCGACTACCGTCGAGTCCGGAGACTTGCGATCGGAGGCTGGAACTCCTTGGAGGCTGCGCGACCGCACGCTCGGTCTCGTCGGGTACGGCAGGATAGGGCAGGCGCTTGCACTCCGAGGGCACGCGTTGGGGATGCGGCTTCTCATCGCCGGAATCAGGTCCGACCCGAACGATCTTCCTTCCAACGCCGGGATCGCGCCGAATATCGACGCGGTGCTCCAGCAGAGCGACATTGTTTCGCTACACGTCCCACTCACCGACCAGACCCGGCATCTGATCAACGCACGATCCCTTAGGATGATGAAAAGCGACGCTCTGTTCATAAACACCGCGCGCGGCGGACTTGTAGACACATCCGCCTTGCTTGCAGCGCTTGAGCGCGGGGAACTCGGAGGCGCAGCGCTCGACGTCACCGATCCCGAGCCGCTCGAATCCGACCACCCGCTGCGGAAGCGCCCTGACGTTCTTATCACCCCCCACACGGCGTTCCATTCAGACGCCGCGATCCGCGAGTTGGCCCGCAAGGCAGCCGAGCGCGCACTCGCGGTCATCAATGGCGAACGACCTCCCACGATCGTCAATCTCGCGGTCTTGACAAGCAGCGCACTCAGGACGCGTGATGCTTGACAAGGATGTGGTCGCCTTCCTCGGCACGATAGGTATCGGGAAGGCGGACATACGAACTTTGGAGCCGCTGCCGGGCGGCGTTTCCAACGATGTCTACGCCGTCTCCACTGCCACAAGGACATTAGTCGTCAAGCGAGCACTCGACAAGCTGCGGGTCGCTGCAGATTGGCACGCTGACGTCCGACGCCTGGATACGGAGCGCCGAGCCTTGGAACTCGCACACGTGATCATCCCGACCGGGGTGCCCGCGATTCTCGGATACAGCTCGGACTTTCTCGCCCTCGACAGAGCTCCAGCCAATTGGACCGACTGGAAATCGCGCCTAATGGAACAACGCGCCGACGCTGGGGTCGCGGCCGTGATTGGTCACCTGCTCGCGTCGCTGCAACGGGCGACGGTAGCCGTCGAAGGGTTCACTGATGTCACCGTCTTCAGGCAGCTCCGCACAGACCCGTTCCACGCAGAGGTTGGTCGGCGGTTCCCCGCGCTCGCACCCGCGCTTCAGTCGCTGGCGGAGGAACTGACCACTAGCTCGCTCTGCCTCGTGCACGGCGACTTCTCCCCAAAGAACGTACTGGTCGGCACGGGCGAGGAGCCTGCGGATCCATGGATCATCGACTGGGAAGTGACGCATCGGGGGGACCCGAATTTCGACCCCGCATTCCTGCTCTGCCACCTTCTCCTAAAATCACTGTTCCACAACGATACCGCCCTGGAGTATGAACAGTGCGCGATAGCGTTCTTGTCCGAATACCACTCTAATGGCGGTCTTGCAGACGATATACCGTCGATCCTCAGGCACACGGGAGCGCTCATACTTGCCCGCGTGCATGGCAAGAGTCCCGTCGACTACCTCGACAAGACAGGGCAACTTCGTGCATCGGAGATCGGGAGGAGTTCCCTGCTCGATCCACCAGATTCGGTCCCTGCACTTTGGAGGTTGCTTTCGTGATTGAACCGATCGGGCGAGTCCATGCATGGGAAGCACTCGACTCGCGCGGGACCCCTACCATCGGTTGCGAAGTCACGCTCGCCGACGGCGTCTCCGGCGAATGTGTCGTTCCGTCAGGAGCGTCCACAGGAACCCATGAAGCCCATGAACTTCGCGACGGGGGCCAGCGGTACGGCGGCAGAGGAACCCGGCATGCGGTGGGCTCACTCAATTCCGAAGTTGCCCCCGCTCTCGTCGAGCGAGCATTCGCCTCGCAAGAACAACTGGATCGAAGGCTTCGAGAACTCGACGGAACCGATGACTGTTCGCGTCTCGGAGGCAATGCCATGCTTGCGGTCTCTATCGCGTTCGCGATCGCAACCGCAAATAGCCATCGCATCCCTCTCCACCGGGAAATACTCGCGGAAGGGAAAGCCCCGCTGATTCCGCTGCCTATGGTCAACATATTCTCCGGAGGCGCTCACGCAGGTCGCTCGGTCGACCTTCAAGATTTCCTTGCTGTCCCTGTCGGGGCTGCATCATTCTCCGAAGCAATCAACTGGGCTTGGAGAGTGCGCGCAGGCACCGCCGAGGCGATGCGCAAGCGTGGTCTGGCCAGCACGCTGGTCGCGGACGAAGGGGGTCTTAGCGCCGCGCTGACCAGCAACCGCGAAGCGATCGCACTCGTAGTCGAAGGGATCCACTTGTCCGGACTTCGTCCAGGAGACGAGGTCGGCATCGCGGTGGATGTCGCGGCGAATCAGCTGCTCGACGACGAGGGCCGCTACGCATTAGCTTCTGAGCACCGATCTTTGACAGCTGCCGAGTGGATAAGCGAACTCACAGAGTGGCTGGCGGCCTTCCCGATCGTGTCGCTGGAAGATCCTTTGGGCGAAGACGACTGGTCATCGTGGCGAGATCTCACGAAGCGCATGAACGGCGTCCAACTCCTCGGTGACGACCTGTTCGTCACAAGCCGTGCTCGCCTCGACCACGGGATCCAGGCGGAAGTTGCGAACGCGGTGCTCATCAAACCAAACCAAATCGGCACGCTCAGCGACGCACATCTTGTCCTTGATCAAGCGAAGGAGTCCGGATACCAGACGGTCATTTCGGCTCGGTCTGGAGACACCGAGGACGCGTGGTTGTCCGAATTCGCGATGGGATGGCGCACCGGCCAGATCAAGGTGGGTTCTACAACTCGATCCGAGCGCACGGCGAAATGGAATCGGCTTCTGAAGTGGGAGTCCATGTTGGGGGACTCAGTGGAGTACGCAGGGGGCTCAGCCTTGACGGGGACGAGCTCTTAGCGGCCTGTCCGAACTTAGCCTCGCGGTCGCCGACTAAGGCAGTTAGGTTCGGCCCCGTGTCCGTACCACGCTTGGTCCGATTGCCGCTCGGAGACCTCCGATCCGAAGCGGCGCGGCGGACAGCTGCCAGGGGCTTCGGGTGCGTCCGGATAGTGCCGCGCTGCTCGTTGTGCCGGATCCTGGTACGGGTGCCCGTCATGTCGCCCGACCGCCGCTTAAGCCGCTTGCGTCCCGGCACCTCTGGTTCCCCCTCCGAAGACCCACTGTGCACCCACGACCAGGTCTTGGCGCTCACCCGCGCACTACAGACTGCCGCGTGCACCAGCGGTCATGTTGGTCAGAGGTTGCGGTCTTCGCTGCGCACGCTGCGCAGCAGGCGCGGGTTTCCCAGTAAGACGCGAGGATGGATCGCCTCCATGCAGGTGTGTCACTTCGGATGCGCTGAAGCGCTAGCGCAACTCGCGCTACCGGCGGCGCGATGACGCGAGGTACCGAGACATGCGGTCGCGCAGTGCTTGAGTTGTGCGGGGGTCTTTCGCAAGCTTGTCGAACAGAACCTCGTTGCTCGCGCGTGCTGCGCGGGCAAACTCATCTTGGACCAATGCAAGCAGCTCGCGAAGCAACTGGTTAGACGGCATCAGTTCAACCGAGCCAAGATCCTTCGCGCTCGGCTGAAGCCTTCGTGTTAGCGCGACTGCGGACGCCATCGCGAGGTGGAAGACAAAATCATCGACTTGGCCCTGCGTCTGCCTGTTGTTGCGCAGGTAGAGTTCGCACCTTCTTACGATCTGGATCGCCGGAAGGTACATCGCTATTGGGTTCTCGCTGGCGAAGACGACGTCGTAAACGTCATCTTGAAAGATGCGCGAAACCTCGCCACGTGATACGTGAGGTACCTGCACAAGCGTGGCCATCACGGCCTGTCCCAGTTGATCGATTGATACCAGGTTCTGCAGAGGAATCTGGCGGTTGTGGTAGAAGTTCTTGCGTCGCTCGTAGTACAGGCCCTTTGTCTGAAAGTACTCCTCGATTTCTCGTTGAACCCGGTCAGTTGCGCGCAGAGAACTAAGGCCAAGCGACGTCTGGCTGTTCGTCGCCCGAATGATCCGGTCCTTTACCAGGTCATCGTCAGCTTGGATGACCTTCACGAGGACTCCGCGGTCCTCCTGAAAACCCTCGGAACGGCCTCGCCTATATATCTCGTGGGAGGTTTGCAGCCCATTGACGATCTGGGGTGACACCAACTGCAAGAGCTTGCCAGCCGGCTGAACCTTGTCGGCAACGATCGTCACGCCATTGTTCAGCCACCAGAAGTCGACGTCCTTGTCCTCATGCTCGAGCGTCTCCTGGATGCTTTTGTTGACGCCAGACTCTCCCTCGTAGTCTCGGACATTCGCTTCAAACAGCGTCGCGTCAAGCTTTCCGGACTTGTCCGTGATGAAGACCTGGTAATCGTCAAGTCTTACCAACCCAACGTAGCCGCCAGCCATGTCTGTCGAGATGGGGTTCTCGGCCAAGGCCAACTGCATGGTTACCGGCGGCTTGTCCCGGGCGAGGTTCGCCATTGACGCTGCGTCGAGCAGATGAGTCTCCGGCTCGCAAGTTCCAAAACAACTCATCAGCGTGTCGCGCAGCTGTGCGGCCTTCAACTCCACATTTGGGTGGATCTGATCCGCCTTCAGGGCCACGAACGCGATGAACACTCGGAGCGCCGGCATGTCCATGGCCCGGTAGGTGTCGAGAAATCGACGAGTGATTTCAATGAGGCGTGGATTGAACTGCTTGGCGAGGGCTACGTCGTCCCGAGTGAAATCGAGGAGCTTCGGCAGGTGCACGATGAGTTTGTCGATTGCGGCCTCGCCGAACCCCTTGGTGTTCTTGACCTGAATCAGGACGAGGTCCAACTGGGGATTTCGACCAAGGGCGCTTACGTTCGTGTCGTCGCGAAGGCAGTAGCCGTTTGCAAAGATGTAGACAGCATCGATCCCGCCGTCGAACGTGCCGTCAACGATCCCAGACAAGAGGTCATCGTGACTTGGGCGGTAGTCGCTCAAGTAGTGCCTAGATACGAAGTACGCCTCTTGCTCTGGCGGGTTGAGCCCGGCCGTCTCGAGGCGCGACCTGTCGATCATGTCCTCTAGCAGGATGACGTCATTCGCACTCATTCAAAGTCCTTTCGGGACGGCGCGCCCGTCGGCACGCTACAAGATCGCTCCGACAGACGCAGAGAAGCGAACCTGGCGAGTCCCGTAGGCCGATGCCACCAGCGACGGCTGCATCATTTCCGCGTAGGGGCCCACTGAGCCTCCGGTCGCGTTGTGACAGTTCTAGGTTGTGAACCATCGAACTCTCGCATTCCGGGACAAGAGATCCCCTGCTGTCCGCATGTCTTGACTGAGTCTGCGGGGAGCCGACGTGGGCCCGTGTCTGGGATGACCCTAGGTGGGCGACCAGGTCACGGATCACTCAGGCCGCGCACAGGGCGACCAGCATCAGTTGCATAAGCCGTCGCAGCTCAGCCAGGAGACGCTCCTCGCTGCCTGGAGAACTTACCTGTCATATTCGATTGCGAAGTCGAGCTGGTACAGCTCGATCGGGGGCTTCTGGCTGGTCAGGATCGCGCTTCTGACCGCGGAAACCTGCAGGTCCAGGATGCGCATCGAAGCGCCGATCTTGCTCACCGCCCAGATCCGGTCGTACGTCGCGCCGTACTCCTCTGCGTAGTGCGCCAGGCCCTGGAGTTTCACGAGCGAATCCTGCAGGTGGTGACCGTGCGGGTCGACGATCGACGCCCGCACCCGGCCGTCCACCTCGTTGAAGAAGACGAAGTCGGGGTGCATCGAGCGCCAGTTGCCGAGCTCGTCACGGTAGGAGACACCCAGGGAGTCGACGGCGCGGTTGGACGGGTTGCGATACCACGCGACAGACGCCCCGCGCGCCAGCTCGAGCTCGACGACCTCACGCTCCCACCCGTCCAGCGTCCCCACCGGGAACTTGCCGTCGGCATCGCACATCACGTGCCGCTCGACCAGCGGCGCCATGACGCGGGACCCATCGTCGTGGACCTCCTCGACATAGTCCTCAATCCGGGTGCGCGGGCGCATCAAGTCCACACGCACGGGTGACGTGGCCAGTTCGCGGATCGCCAAGTACTCCTGCTGACGGGCATCCGCGAGCGCCTTGACCGCCTGGCCGTGCGCGTCGAACCACTCCTCGGCCAGCCGGTCCGCGGCCTGGTCCACGGCGTCGCGGACCGCCGGCACGTAGGCTAGCGCGGAGGTCAGCACGTACGCGTCGCGCAGGCCGTCGTCACCGCCCTCGTCGTCGGGGCCCGCGACGTGGTTGACGTAAGACCCGGCGACGTCCCCGCCGAACGCCTTGCGGGCGTCGGAGAACGCGACCCGGATCGCGCGGTCGTCGGCGCGCTCGGCGAAGTCGGTGTAGGTCAGCTCGGTGCCGCCGACCCGACCGGCAATCGCCTGGCCGCGCACGGTCCAGACCTCGCTCACCGCCTTGGCGAGCGCGTCGTTGTGCCGGTGTTGGCACTCATCGAGCACGGCGTGCATCCGCTGCTGCACCTCGGTGAGTGCGCCGGGACGCACGCCGTCGGCGGACAGCGCGAGCGCCAGCGATACCAGCCGTTTGACCGGCGCGGCGCCACGCTGCGGCACCGTCATGGACGGCAGTGCGTCCCAGCACGACCACACCTGCTCCGGGATCGTCGGGTTAGGCCGAAGCTCGCACTCCGAGACGACCACCTTGCGCTGGGGGTCGTCAACGTTCTCGGTCTGGCCGGTGAGATAGCGCACCACCTTGCCAGCGGTGGTGCGGTCGAAGAACGGCAGGATGCACTCCACCGAATTGAGCTTCTCGTCGCCGGGCACACGCTGCGCGAGCGGGTTGCGCACCATGCGACCGAGCAGCTGGGTGATGTGGGTGTGATCCTTGGCAGGCCGGAACGACACCATCACTTCAGCCCGCGGGCAGTCCCAGCCGGTGGAGATCGCGTCCTTCGCGATCAGCACCCGCACGTCGGACTCGTCCTGGACCCGCTGCGGCTCGATCCACTCCACCTCCCACGCGCCGAACTTCTGCACTGTGTGGTCGCCGAGCACGTGGCGCACCGCGTTGCCGCGCAAGTCGGGATACTCGGAGAAGATCGTGTCCAGGGCGAGGCCGACGTCATCGGGATCAGGCGTGTTCGGCGTCTGTACGACGAGCAGCGGGTGCACCACGGCGTGCTCGCCCTGGGTTCGGGCGTACTTCGCCCACCGCTCGGTGGACTCGCGCAAGGTGCGCGCTGCCCGGCGTACGAGCACGGAGTCGAAGTTGCCCGCCTCGGAGGGGATCTCCAGTACGACAGTGTCCTTGACCAGCCCCGACTCCTGCACGGAGTAGCCGTCGACAGTGACCATGTCGAGCGCCCGCCTCGTGTGGGAGGCGTCGGCCGCCTCCATCGCGTCGCGGAACCGTTCGATCGTGGCGGAGATCCCCCAGACGATCGGGATCGGCGGATAGCCAGCGTGACCGCTGACCAGCCGGCGCACGATCGTGGGTTTCTCCCGCGCGGTCTTGGCGGTGAACCCGCGGTGCGCCTCGTCGAGGATCAGGTAGACCGTCAGCCCATCGGCGGTGATCGTGTCGGCGATCGTCTCCCAGATCGTCCACCCCTGCAGGTCGGGCTGAGCCGACTCGAACCCGGGTAGCGCCTCGTCGCCAGAGTCGACCAGATGGCCGCGGGTCAACAGGGAGTTCTTGCCGAGCCGCTGGGTGTTGAGGAAGTAGACCTTGCCGGGCTCGAGCTGTGGCCGGGAGAACGGCGGCGCGATCGTGACAAGGTCGGTGGAGACGAGTTTGTCGGACGCCTCCATCAGCCGGGTGCGGGACTGGTCGTTGAGGTTCGGGTCGTCGGAGAACCAGATCACGACCGCGCCGGGGTCCGGCTCATTGTCGAACTTCTCGCTGCCGTAGAACAGCGCCTCGATCACCGCCGCCGCCATCACAGTCTTGCCGGCGCCTGTGGTCGCGGTCAGCGAGAACGACGACTCCTGCCCGTCGCGGTTGTACGTCGTCTGCGCCTGCTCCAGCCGCTGCAGCACCTCGTCGACCGCGGTCTCCTGGTACGGCTTGAGGGTGTACTTCACCGCAGCCCCCGCCCGGACTCGATCTCAAAGTTGCGCAGGTACGACTCGTAGAGCCGCACCGGCTCGACGTGCGCGGGCAGGTCGCGGACGACGGCCTCGAACAGCCGGCCCTCGTCGGTGACCACGAATGCCAGTCGCGCGTCCGGGTGGTCGTCGAGGGCGGCGAGGAACTTGTCGACCTGGTCCAGGTCGGCCAGCACGCCGTAGGCGTCGGCGACGTCCCAGCCATCGCGCATGTCGTCGATGCGCCTACCCATCGACCCGGCCCGCAGCCACAGCAGCGGCGCGATCCGTTCGAAGTCGCGGTGGCTGGCCACCCGCAGCGGCGCCTCGTAGGTGAGCGTGAAGAACTCGACGTTCTCCTTGAAGCCGTCGGCCATCGGGAACTCGTCGGTGAACTTGTAATCGCCCTTGATCGGCTCGCCGTCCGGAGTGATCCCTTTGATCGCCGCCTCGATGCGGGGTTTCGTGATGTAGTCGCAGATGCCGTGCCGCTCCCAGTCGGCGTCGCCAGGACGAAGACCCTGCTGACGCAGGCCCTTCTGCTCGTCGGCGGACACCTCGTTGTTGGTCACCGACATGCACCGTCGCCGACCGCCATCCTGTTTGTTCAACCGCATCACCGCGTGCGCGGTGGTGCCGGACCCCGCGAAGAAGTCGATGATCGTGGCGTCGGGTTTGTCGGCCACGAAGAAGCGGATGGCGTCCTCGACCGCGTAGAGCGACTTAGGGAAGGGAAACTTGCGGTTCCCCAACAGATCCGAAAGCAAAGTTGACCCGAACTCGGACGCATTGTGGCTGGCGATGCGCCATTGAGTCGGCGCCACCCTTTCGCTGGCGCCTCGTCCTACGGCAATGAGCGACCCGTCTTTGTCTCTACCCTGAATCTCGAACTGATCTGTCAGGACGGCGGCATACGCCCCGTCTGGAAGGTAGTTGACGACGTAGCCATAGGCAGTCCTCCGGCCCAACCGCACTCGGCCCTGCTCAAGTCGGCTCACAAGTTCCGTACTCGAAACCTGCCATCGGCCTTCGGAGCCGTTCTTCCGGATCGGGAGAATCGTCACCAGATCGGGTCGTTCGGGCGCCTCGTGGGCAGTGCTTGGTAACGATTCTCCGACCTCGACGATCCTCGGGCCAGAAGGGTCTGCATAGATGGGGTAGAACATCGCTGGCCTATCGACTCGTGCCGAGTTCGAACCCCTCCGCATCATTGATGTCCAACCCGCGTCCGGTGGAGCGCTCTCGCCGGACGCCACTCCAGCGCTCACCGCAGAGGAGGACCACTCCGATCCCAACGGGAGGCGAGCGGGGGCTGCCCGTCCCAAAGAAACGAAGAAGACATACTCGTCCGAGCGTCGGAACCCGGCGACCACAGAAACACCCTTTGGGTTGATCACCGTAGAAACGATCTGGATCCGTCCCTCTGGAAACGACTGTTGAAGCAGCAAGCCCAGACGATTCAGCTCACGAATGTCGATCGACACGATCAATACCGAGTCGTCGGGGTTGAGCAACTCCTTGGCCAGGAGCAGGCGGCGCTCCATGAACGCCAGCCACTTGGAGTGCCGGTAGAGGTCGTCTGACTCGACGTAGTCGTTGTTGTACTTCCAGTCCTTTGCGCCGGTGTTGTAGGGCGGGTCGATGTAGATGCAGTCGACCTTGCCCCGGTGTGTATACAGCAGCGCCTGCAGGGCGTGGTAGTTCTCGGCGTTGATGACGGTGTGGAACGGCTTGTCGCCTCCGCGCTCCACGGTCCCGGTAGAGACCAGGCCGGGGTAGATAGGGTCGCGGAACTCCGCGACCACGACCAGGTCGTCGACGCTCGCCGTACAGATATCGTCGCCGTCGGTGAGCGCGACCAGGGCCGCAACCCGCCCGGCGCCGGCCCGCTCGATCTTGGTGACCCGCCAAAGTTTGTCGTCGTCCTTGGTCGGAGTCTGGCCACGCGCGGGCAGTACGCGGATCTTGTCGCCGCGACGTACCGGCCGGCCGGGTAGCTCGACGGCTTCGGGCACGTGGCGCTCGAAGTTCAGCCCGAACGAGCGCCGGTCGGCCAGCGCGGCGAACTCGCGGTGCAGGTCGGCGGCCAGGGCCTCGTCGGTGAGGCCAACTTGGCGTATCAGGTCGTTCAGCCGGGACACAAGCAGACTCCTATCAAGGGGCACCGACGCTCACTGCACGCTCAGCCTGCCACGAGCGAACGTCGCCAGGATGCGTTGGTGAGTTTGGCGCGGCAGGTGTCGGTTGCCGGGTTCGCCATACGGTGTGCCCGGCCGCGCCGGCGCCTCGCCCAGCAGTTGGTCCAGTCCGGGCCGGGTCACCATCAGCAGTCCGTGGGTGGCTCGGGTGCAGGTGACCGCCAGGCGGCCGAAAGCTGAATTGAACTCATCCAGCGCGGCGGCGCCGGACAGCGGGTGCACCGCGACGGTGACTCCGTTGGTCTGCCCCTGGTAGGAGTCGACAGTCGAGGACACGATGTCAGCCTCGGTCAGCCCGTGCTTGTCGCGCAGCCGGCCGACCACCGTCTCAGCGTCGTCGACCGCCTGGTTTCGGGTCGCCAGGATCGCCACCAGCGGGTCGCCCGGGTCGTCCCCGCTGCGACGCTTCGTGGCCGGCCGCCGCGTCAACGTCTTGCGCGTTGGAGTCCCGGCAGCGTCGTACACCCGCTGCTCCAAGGCGAACGTGCGAGTGAACAACCTGTCCAGCAGCCACTCGACCGTCTCCATCAGAGGTAGGTCGACGTCGGCGGCCTCCGCGGGCGGCAGTCCTTCCACCTCCAGCAGCGTCGGCACGGCGGTGCCGACCTGGCGCCAGATCGCGGCCGGCGCGCCACGCATGCCGTTCAGGGCGAGTGCGCGGTCCGCCGGTGCCGCCACGCAGTCCAATGCTGCCCACTCGGGGTAAAACGTCCGCCACAGGCCAAGGTGCCCGGCCGCCGGCCGCCACACGGCGGGCAGCTCTTCCGACCATGTGGTGTTGTCGTCGGCGATACTGGTCGGCCAGGCGCGGTAGGGGTTGTAGCCGGGGTCACCACGCCACGGGTTCGCTCCTGTCTCGAACGGTGGCAGCTGGCCAACGTCGCCGACCCCGACCGTGATCGGCGCGGCTGCTTCGATCTTGTCGAACTTGTGGTGCGGCAGCTGCCACGCCTCGTCGACGAAGAGCACGTCGAACGGTGACTGACCGTTGCGGGCCGGCCCGAGGTGGTCGAGCAGTTTCTTGATCCCGCTGCCGCCCCAGCCGGACAGCTTGTCGGTGGTCGCGATCACTACGTCGGCGGCGTGCGGGATGCCGGACATGCCCGTGACGACGGTGGCGTTGGCGTGGGCCTCGACTGGCACGTCGGCGTACCGGTCCTCGGCGACGAACAGGCACACCCGGTCCCTGCCGAGCACGTTGCCGATCCGAGCCGCCAGCGGGTGCACCTGCCGGTTAGTAAACGCGGTGACGACGACGCGGGCGCAGCGCGGGTGCGCGACCGCATCGGCGACGAGCTGCCGCAACACGTAGGACTTTCCGGCGCCGGCGGCCGCCTTGAGGAGGATCCGCCGTATGTGTGCGGTCCCTGACAGCGCGTCGCGCAACATGCCGGCCGCCTCGTTGGTGACCGCGGTGTTGCCGGCCGCGGCTCGGGCGTGGTGGGCGCCGTCCGACGCCGCGACCGCGGGCGGCGTGAACTCGACGGTTCCGATCGTCTTCATCGCTCAGTCCAGGTCGTCCATGGTCAGGCCGTCCGGCGGAGCCTGCGATGGCGGGGCGGCGACATCACCAACGGGGGCATCCTTCGCCGCAACCTCGAAGGCATCACCGTCGCGGACTGGTGGCCACGTCTGCGGGTTCAACTCACCGCGATCGCGCCGTGCCGCCAGCTCGTCGGACCACTCCGCCTCAGCGACCTCGTGGGGCCGACAGCACCAGCGATGCCTCACCGGGTCCTCGGCGTACGACTGCGCAGTGCACGTCGGGTTCGGTGCGGAGTACGTGTCAGGCGTGGGCCGGTCGAAGTTCAGGAAGTTGTTGCCCTTGTTCTTCGTGAACCAAGTGACGTCTGCGACCACGACGCGGTCGCCGACCTCCAGCGACGGTGGGGTCCCTGGCGACCAGACGAACCGACGCGGCGTCCCCTTCCTTGCCGCCAGCGGCCCGAGAGACAGACCGCCGAGTTTGAACGAGCCTTTCTGCGCCTTGCATGTGACCGTGTCCGCCTCGATGCACGCGACGCCCGAGTTGTCGGAGTGCAGCAGCACAACTCGATTGCCGTCGCCGATCCGGCGCGACTCCACGTCGAGGATCAGAGGGTGCGTGTCGACCACAGTGGCGAATGCGACGTGCCGATTGCCTGCGTCGGCGGCCAGGTCCTCGGCGGCTTGTGGGTTGGCCAGCGCCAGCAGCTGGGCCCGGCACGTCGCGTCGCTCTCGATGGTGCGGACGAGGCTATTGCGCCAGGTCCGGTACGTCCGACCGAAGCGGACCAGGTCGGAGGCGTGCAGCGCCAGACGGCGTCGCCATACCGCCTGCGCGTCGCCCTCGATCGCCCGGTGCACCTCGCGCAGCGCCGAGTCGGGTACGCCCTCGAGTGCGTCCAGAGCACCCTCCAAGACCGAGCACTTGTACTCCAGCTCGTCGATCACCAGGTCGGCGTACACCTGAGGGTCGACCGGTCGCTCGCTTCCGTCCTTGCTTCGTCGCCGTGACGAGCGGGTGCCGGCCAGCGCGCGGTGGATGTCGTCGGACCGGCGGCTGGTCAGCCGTGCGCCGGGTGTCTGTTCGGACGCCTCGATGTCATCAGCGAAACGGCGGTGGTCGAGCGGCTTTGCGTCGGTGGATTGCGCCCAACCGAGCAGGTAGTCCAGCCGGTACGAGCTGACAGCGGGGCCGCCCGCGGTGACGTGGCGTGCCAGAACTGCGCGAACATCGACGACGGGACAGCGTATGGTCAGCGCCCGCGCTCGGTCCTCCTCAAGCAGGAGTGACACCGCCGTGCGGTCGGACTCGCTCAGCGCCTTTGGCATCTGGGCCGGCTCGCCATCGAACGTCAGCGCCTCGCGACCCATCCGCTTGTCCTGCTGCCAGCGCAGACGGCTCAGCTCGACGCCCGCCAGATTGTCCGCGATCGACACGAGTACGTCGGCAGTGGGCTTATCTGGCACGACAAGATGGATGGGACTCGGTTCGTCGGCATTTTGCTTGCGCTGCTCGGTCATCGCCGTCGTGAGTTGCCTGCCGACCAGTCGCATGACCGAGCGTCGGGTCGCAACCGACTGTGGGTCGTCGAAGACGGTGAACTGCCACGGCTCGCGACCTTCCGCGGTGACCCGCTGCAGAGCCATGCCGTGCACGCCGAGCGCGGCCGCGTCGGACTTCGCCAGGACCACGTTCACGGTGCCGGGTACGCCGGCCTGGTCGACCCGACGCTGGTGGGTCGAGCAGGCGACCCCGTCGCGGCTCGCCGTGACGTTCGCGACCGTCGACGCCGGCGCCTGGCCAACCACGCCGGTCCCGTCGATCAAGCCCATGAGCTGCGGTCGCTGGTCGAGCGGAACGCCGATCTCGACGAGCAGGTCAGTCGGGTCGGCGGAGTGGCGCAGCTCGCCTCGGCAGTAGGAGAACAGGTTGCACGTCGTACACGACGCCGGGTCGAAGGTCGCGTCGAGGTGAGCGACGAACTGCGGCAGCGGTCGTGCTCTGTCGTACGGTCGGGCGTCGGCTTCGCTTCGTCGCTCCGCGACCCGCATCCGCACCTCGGCACGGTGGTCGTCGAGACGCTCGATCAGCGCCTCGGGCTGCAGGAACGCGTTGCGCGGGACAGCCAGCACGCCGTAGTCGTGCACCGACATCGTGTCCGGCAGCCGAGTCCACGCTGCGGCCGACTCCGCCCCCAGCGCGACCTGGAGGAAGCCCTTGAGCAGCCGGCCGTCGTCGATCTTCGAGCGCACCCGCTCGTAGTCCTTCGCATCTCCCATCACCAGCCACGAGCCGGCGCCGTCGACGGTCGGCGCGACCACCGCGAAGTCCGGCAACACGGGGGTTGCGTCGGTCTCCTCGTAGCCGACGAACGGGACCGCCAGTTGGTGCACCAACGTCGCCGCACGCCCACCGACGGCTCGGGCATGCGCCTCCTGCAGCAGGCGGGCCGTCGTACCCGCGTCGACGTGCGCGTTTACGGTGACGACCTCACTCGGACGGCTCAACCCGAGCGCGCCGACGGTCGTGGTGGCAACCTTGCTGGCGAACCGCACGTCGCGCACCAAGCGCTCGAACGTCATTGCCCGCATCCACCTGGCCTCCGGGATGCGTCCCGAGTCGTCGGCGAAACCTACGGCTCGGGCGAGCTTGCGCCGGGTCAGGCCGGTGACCAGCGGGTCGGTCCCGCGGAACCGCTCGCAGGCCGCGTGTGACGACGCCGCGACGGCACTCGACCCTCCGCCCATGACCTTGGTGGCCACTAACCAGTCCCCTCGTCCCCATGCACACGAACGCGTCACTTCCCACGTTAGAGGAGGTCGCGGCCGATTGGGGTTGGTCTGGGAAATGCGCTCGGCCTCATGGGGCCCGACACCGCGCGGGAGGTGGCGACCCATGGCGTCAACAGACCACGGGTGGCCGACCGTGATCCCCAGATGCTTGATCTCTGGCGCCGTCGGCGGCGCGGCCGACAGCTTCGCATCCAACGTAATAGTCCGGTTCCACCATTGGTGCAAGAGGTGTGTCCTCTCCTCTCTGTTCGGAGTGAGCACGATTCGATGACCGCCAGCATGGAACACCATCTGGGAGATCGGAGGCGTTGAACTTGCTCACGAGGGGTCCGATCCGACCCTCTGGTAACTGATGACTGGGAGACAGTTGCGCTGTCTGGCTTTGGCCGCACGTACCGGCGACCGCGCTCGCTGCGTGGCCGGTGACAGGTAGCTATAGCCAAAGACGACCTCGCGGATCCCAGGTCTTGCTGCCGGCAGCGCCTGACAGGGCCGGGTCGGCGAAGCCGGTGACGCCGGCGAGTACGTCGGCGAAGTCGTGGGGCAGGTCGTCCATCCGGTGCTTGGTGCGCCAGACTGCGTACCTTTGCTGAGCGAGGTCGGCGAAGCCTGCCAACACCGCGTTGAGCGACTGCGGCTCGACGCGGCGGTGATTCGCGACTTCGGTGACTGCCCTCACCAGGTCCGAACCTTCGACAGGGTGCGCACCGGAGAGGGTCCACACATCGCCGAAGTCCCGCCACCGGGTGTTCGCCGTGCCCCGTTGCACTGCCGTCACGATCTTCTCGGCGTGCACCATGTGCAGCGGGTAGCCCGACAGCCTGATGAGGTCGCCCCCGAGTAGGCGGGGTACGCCGACCGCGTGCGGCGCTGGCCACACCGGATCCCCGATGTTGACATCGATGTGGAAGCGCATCCGCGCCTGGTGAAGCGCGGCGCCCAACGTCACGCGCACCGACGGATATTCCTCGTCGTCGCGAATGACCTCAGCACTCGCATCGCTCCCATGCATGATGAGGCCGTCATCGATATCGATGCTGGCGACCTGCTGAACTAGATCCAACATGGCGTCCATGTCGTCAGACAGTTGCTGGGCGGCGAAGTCGATGTCTCGGGTCGGCCTGCGGTTGCCAAACGCGGCCAGCAGCACACCACCCTTCAAGACGAGCTTGGCTGCGTGCGGGCTTGCGGAGAGGCGGGCCAAGAACCCTTCGAGGGCGTACAGCTGCAACAGTTCGTCGGTCGCACGTCTCTCCCTGCGTGCCTTGTTCTGCAAGTCCAGGTACACCCGGCCGGCCAGGGTGGCGCGGGTCGGCCCGGTCACAGCAAGACCTCAAGGGCGTTCCGCAGGGCAGGTAGCGCGGCAGGGAAGCGCGCAGCCATCGTGAGCAGGGCCGAGGGTTGCCCGCCGTGCCGCAGCCATCGTCGCAGGGCTTCATTGGCCAACTCTGGCCCCTCGAAGTGACGCAGCCTGTAGGCGTCGACGATGCTGCGTTCGGCGCCGTACAAGCCGATGGCGGCCTCTCCCCCGAGGGAAAGCGGTGCGCGGCCAACGTCAAACGTGATGGCGTCGAACTGGTGCCAGGTGACTGGAGCCCGGGTCGCAGGCTCCCACGTCCGGCGAGGTAGGGCGACGTCGTAGCGAGGCGGGATCTCATCGGTCAAGTTGTGCCTCGCCAGCGCCGAGCGCAGGCACAACGTCGCCAAAGGCGCCTTCACGCTGATCTCTTCGAGGTCGAGATCGCCATCCGCGACATCGGTCTTCCGGTAGGCGCCCCAGCTAACGCGTTCGATGAGGCCCGCTTCCAGCAAACTTCTGAGCTGACGTTCGTTCAGTACGCGGCGCGCCCGCGAGTACCGGAAGGTCGTCGGCAGAGCGTCGAGGGCACGCCGGTTGAGTTGATTGATGCTCACCTTCACTCCAAGAGTAGGGAATCCTTGGCAGTACCTGCCTAAGTGTACAGGAAATTCGACACCGCACCGGCCGAGACCCTCCCCGCGATCCGCCTACGTGGCGATCGGTGACGAACGCAAGATTGGGTATCTCAGCCGTGAGTGGCGACGTACTCGCTGAGAGCCTCGCGGACGATCTCTGCAGATCGCCTACCATCTCGCTTGGCGATGGCGTCGACCTGGTCGCGCAGTTGGGGCGTCACGCGAGCGCTGATGTGCGGAGACTGCTGGCCTCGGCCGGTCAACGAGGGGCGGCCACGGCGGCGGGCTGCTCGTTTGGACATCTCTCGACCGAGCTTCTCGGCTTTGGCTTCGGTGAGCCGAGAGCCGTCCTTGAGGATCACCAACTCCTTGTCGAGGTCAATGTCTCCGCCGTCGACGTGCTTGCGCTTCATCGCCAACCTCCACCGCGTGCGTACCCGCGAGGCCGATCCTAACAATTATGGCACCCACAAATCGCGTCACCGACTCCAGCGGTCCTACGCTGGACGCATGGACGTCACGACGGCTCATCAATCAGCGAGTCGCCTGCTTGAAGGCATGCCGACGCGGTTGGCCCACGTACGCGCTGCCGGTGAGAAGGCTGGCGCCACTGCTCGACAACTTTGTCCCGACGAAGAGGCTCTGCTGACCTGCGCCGGCGTCCTGCACGACATCGGGTACTCGCCCGCACTCGCACTGACGGGATTCCATCCGCTTGACGGCGCGCGTTGGTTGCGGGATCTGGGGGAAGAACGTCTGGCATGTTTAGCCGCTCACCACTCCGGCGCCCGGTGGGAGGCAGGCGTTCGTGGCCTACGCGACCAGCTAGCGGAATTCACTCGCGAGCGGTCGCTTGTGTCGGACATCCTTGCGTACGCGGACATGACCACCGGACCCAACGGTGACCTCATCGGCATAGATGAGCGGATCGCTGACATCCGCCGTCGCTACCCTGCTGGCGATCCGGTTGCCATCGCGATCTGGCAGGCGGAGCCATCCTTGCGGCGCACTGTGGCACGAGTCGACGCGCTGCTCGCCGAGCCGGTGCTCAGCTGACGAAAGGCTCGCTGCGGTCCTCGAGGAAGTCCTGGATGCGCGCGCGTATCGGCTGGTGGATGTCAAGATGGGCAAGGTCACCCGGCGATACGAATGCGACCTCGAGCGACTCGTCGCTGGTTTGCGCGGACCCACCCACGATCGTGCCGGCGAAGCAGACGGAGAACTCCTGGCGGACCTCTCCGTCGGAGTACGCCGCCAGGTGGCCGGGGTCGCAGTAGATGCCGACAAGCCGTCCCAGTTCGATCTCGAATCCGGTCTCCTCACGCGTCTCCCGGATGGCCGTCTCGCGGACCGTCTCCCCCGGTTCCATCCGGCCGCCGGGAATGCTCCAGTAGCCGCTGTCGCTGCGACGCTGCAGCAGGATCGCGCCCGACTGGTCGGTCACCACTGCCGAGGCGGCCGGCACGAGACTGTTCGCCTCCGGTGCGTTCGGATCGTCGTAGTAGTCGACGCGGGTCATAGCCCTAGGCTACGAGCACTCCGGTCGTCCAGACCTCGTCGAAGTGCAACGCGAAGGTGTCGAAGATGCCGCCCTCGCCGAGACGTCGCAGGTGCAGGGCGGGCGACTCGAAGCCGCCACGGTGGTACAGGTGGGGGGTGACGAGCATCTGATCGTCGAATCGGAACACAGAGTTGTACATCGGCTCATGGTGTAGCCGCAGTTCCGCCGCCTCACTGTCGATGACGGGGCGGAACCGCTCCAGTGCTGTCTGGATGCGGGCCACCAGCCCGCCGTGCAGGCCCTCCTCGGCGTCCCGCGCCTTCACCTCAGGCGAGGACGGATCCGCTAGCGCGATCTGCACCTCGCAGCCGTCTTCGGCCTTGGCTACAAGTCGCTCGGCCAACCCGGGGTACGTCTCGGGAAGGAACAACGCGGCGTACCCGAGAATGCTGACGTGCCGTCGGCTGTCGTCGATCAACCTGACCCAGAGTCGCGAGTCGATCTCGGCGCGCCGTGCGTACGCTGCAACGACCTCTGCCGTACTTCCGGCGCCAGCCGCCGTCTCGACCGCGCTGGTCGGCCACAGGTACGCCTCGTCCTCCTCGAGCAATCCAGCTACTGCCCAGCGGAACCGCTGATGCGGGACTCGGCCCTTGAGCCAACGCTGCACGGTCTTCAGATCGACGTCGACACCTCGCTGCACGTCCTCGACCGAGACGTGGGCTCTGACCATGGCCGCCCGTAGCCGCTCGTTCTCCAAGGTCGCCTCCTGTGACGAGTCCAGACTAACAACAGGCGTCCCAAAAAGTCCCAGGGCGCGGTTCCAACGTCCCACGGCACCGGGTGGAATCGAAGCCAGTCGAGAGTTGATCGATCGGGAGGTTGGACTCCATGTCTGGACAGGCCCAAAGCGCCGACAAGCAGGTCACGCCAATGGATGAGCGTCGGCGCAGTGGCGGCGGTGTCACAACGAGCAAGCCCGTCGATGGAGGGCGAGCCCCAGGGGCAGAGTTCGCCGAGATGCCGTTGCTCATTCCCGTTCCGCGGGCGGCCACGCTTCTCGGCATCAGCCGCTCCGCGGCTTACCGCTGCGCATCCTCCGGGGACCTGCCCACGACTCACCTCGGCGGCCGGGTGTACGTCGTGACCGCGCGGCTGCAGGAGTTGCTGTCGGCATGAACGGCTCCGTATACCGCCGTCGGGACACCGGGAGCTGGGAGTACCGCTTCGACCTCGGCCCTGATCCGCTGACGGGTCGTCGGCGCACGACGACGCGGACCGGCTTTCCGACCAAGAAGGAGGCCGCCGCTGCCCTGCGCGCTGCTCTGAGCCTCAACGACCGCGGCCGGTCGGTGAAGTCGACACGGCGGACCGTCGAGGACTTTCTCAACGAGTGGCACAAAGCCGTCCGGCCGAGCGTGCGCTCGTCTACCTGGGTCAACTACCGCGACTACCTGGACGCCTACGTCATCCCGGTGATCGGTCGGACGTTGCTCCAAGACCTGACACCGGTGCGGCTCAACCTGCTCTACGGCCATCTCCTCGAGAAGGGCCGCGTCAAGCGCAAGGGCGGGTTGGCGCCAAAGACCGTGCAGAACGTTCATCGCATGGTGCACCGGGCGCTACGGGACGCGGTCAAGTGGGACATGCTTCCTCGCAACGTCGCGGAGGACGCGTCACCACCGAGAGCCCGACGCCCGCGGCTGGTCGTGTGGACCCCCGAGCAACTGGGAAGGTTCGTCGACCACGTCAGCGAGGACCGGTTCCACGCATTGTGGCTTCTCGTGGCGACCACCGGTCTGCGGCGCGGCGAACTGGCCGGTCTGCGCCGTGACGACATCGATCTGCAGCACGGAAGGATCACCCTGAGCACCACACGAGTCGTCGTCGCGGGTCACGCCGAGGAGTCGGACACCAAGACCGCGAGCGGTCAGCGTTGGCTCGCCTTGGACCCGACGACTCTGGAAGCACTGCGCGAGTACGTGATCGCGTGGGACAAGGAACGTAGCCTGCTCGGCCAGGACACGAAGCTGCTATTCGTGTGGCCGCACGGTCAGCCCTTGCATCCCGACACGATCACGGCGCTGTTCCACAAGCACTGCAAGGCCGCCGGCTTGCCCCGAATCAGACTCCACGACGTCCGCCACTCCTACGCCACGGCCGCGCTCAAGGCGGGTGTGTCTCCCAAGATCATCAGCGAGCGCCTCGGCCACTCCACCGCGGCGTTCACGCTGCAGATCTATACCCACGTGATTCCGGGCATGGACGAGGCTGCGGCGAACACGGTGGCAGACCTCATCTTGGGGGCCAAGGGCGTACCGACCGCGACTGGCGACGAGGCCGATGTTCGCGAGATCGTTCGCACAGCCGCCGAAACTGAGCCGGAAAATGAACTGACCTGGACGAATGCCCAGGTCAGCGATGGTAGCGGGGGCAGGATTTGAACCTGCGACCTCTGGGTTATGAGCCCAGCGAGCTACCGAACTGCTCCACCCCGCGTTGCTGCGAGCAAGCCTACCCGAGGACGGACCGGACGCAAATTCCCGGGCCGATGGCTTCCGTTTGGCACAGATCGTGCCGGGCACCGGGGCGGTGATGCCCGAGCTGCCCGACGTCGAGACGTTCCGCCGACGGCTCGTGGGTTCCAGCCTCCACCGCAAGATCGAGCACGTGCGCGTGCTGGATGCGCAGGTGGTGCAGGGACGGAGCGGCCGCAGCTTGGCCCAGGTGCTGCGCGGTGAGCAGATGGAGAAGACCAGCCGCCGCGGCAAGCAGATGTTCGTGAGCGTGTCGGACGGCCGATGGCTGGTCATGCACTTCGGGATGACCGGTTTCGTCGAACCCGCGTCGTGCGACGACCCGCTCCCCCGGCACGCGCGCGTGGTGTTCGAGCTCGGAGGCGACCGCAGACTCTGCTTCGTCGACCAGCGCAAGCTCGGCTTCCTCGCCGTGGTCGACGACCTCGAGAAGCACTGCCAGAGCGAAGGCCTCGGCCCCGACGCGTTGAATGTGAGTCGTGACGACGACGTCGCGCGGTTGTGCGGATCGTCGCGCGCGAGGGTCAAGTCGCTGCTGATGGACCAGGAGGCGATCGCTGGGATCGGCAACATCTACTCCGACGAGATTCTTTTCCAGGCCCACATTGACCCCCGGCGCAAGGCCGGGGACCTGGACGAGAACGACGTCAAGCGGTTGCACCGGCAGATGCGGCGGGTGCTCGGGATGGCCATCGACAGACACGCCGATCCGGACGAACTGCCGCGCGGGTGGCTGCTGCACCACCGGGATGACGGCACGCCGTGCACGCGCGGCAACGGGCACATCCGCAGGTTCTCCGCCAGCGGGCGCGGGGCGTTCCTCTGTCCGGAGTGTCAGCGCTGACCTCCGGTGGTTTCGAGACGCTCGCAAGCTCGCTCCTCAACCACCGGTGTTGGCGTGACCAACGGGGGTACCGGGCGGCATGGCCGGCAAGGACGACACGCTGTCGACGTACCGCAACAAGCGGGACACCAAGAAGTCCGGGGAGCCGAGTGGTGGGCGTCGCAAGAAGGACAGGCCGCTGTTCGTCGTTCAGCGCCACGACGCGTCCAGCCTGCACTTCGACTTCCGGCTCCAGGTCGGCGACGTGCTCGCGTCCTGGGCGGTGCCGAAGGGCCCCTCGCTCGACCCGCGCGAGAAGCGCCTGGCCACCCGCACCGAGGACCATCCGCTCGGGTACGCCGACTTCGAGGGCAGCATCCCCAAGGACGAGTACGGCGGCGGCACCGTCATCGTCTGGGATACCGGGGACTTCGAGAACCTCACCGAGAGGGACGGCGAGCCCGTGCCGATCGAGAAGGCGCTCGACGCGGGCCACGCCAAGTTCGAGCTGCACGGCGAGAAGCTCGCCGGGGCCTTTGCGCTGACCCACACCAAGATGGGTGGCGACGAGAAGAACTGGATGCTGGTCAAGGTCAACGACGACCAGGCCGACCGGCGGCGGAACCCTGCGAGTACCCAGAACGAGTCGGTGCTGTCGGGGCGGACGAACGAGGAGATCGCTGAGGGGCAAGGGTAGGTTTCGAGGCTCCTCCGCTTCGCTCCCCCGCACCTCAACCACCAGGGACGGGGCGGGGCGGGGTGGTTTCGAGACGGGCTCCGCTAGCGCTCCGCCCTCCTCAACCACCGGGAACGCACCTCAATCCACCATGGCCTGGTGGTTTCGAGACGGGCTCCGCTAGCGCTCCGCCCTCCTCAACCACCGGGACCGCTCCTCAACCACCGGGGACGCACCTCAACCACCTGGGACGTTCCTCAACCAGCGGTCTTCGCTAGCTTCTCCTGCGCCTTCCGCAGACCTTGCGCGTGTCGGCGGATGCCCTTCCACGGATCCTCGTGCTGACCGAGCCGGCGGAGCACCGACTCGACCGTGAAGTCCGCGGGCTCGACCTCGGACAGCTCGTCCCACTCAAGAGGCGTCGCCACCGGCGCACCGGGTCGCGCGCGCACGGCGTACGGGGCGACGGCGGTCTGCCCATAGCCGTTGCGGAGCACATCCACGAAGATTCGGTCGCCGCGCTTGTTCTTGCGCTGCTCGACGGTGAGCAGGTCCGGTTCTCGCTCGGCCAGGTGGGCGGCGATGTCGCGGGCCAAGCCGCGCACGGTGTCGAAGTCGGCGTCGGGGCGCAGCGGGACGACGACGTGGTAGCCGCGCGAGCCGGTGGTCTTCAGGTACGTCGTGAGGCCGAGATCGTCCAGACACGCACCGACAAGCGTGGTGGCACGACGTACGTCATCGAAGCTGCCGGTGCCGTCGTCTGGCGGGTCGAGGTCGAACACCATCTGATCGGGGGCGTCGAGGGCCCCCGACCTGCTCAGCCAGGCGTGCGGGGTCACGCAGGCCTGGTCGGCGAGGTAGACCAGGGCGCGCCGGTCGGCGATCACCACCTGCTGCTGCGCCCCGTCGGCGGTGTCCACCGTGACCGTGTGCACCCAGTCGGGGAAGTGCGAGGGCACCTTCTTCTCATAGAAGCTGCCGGCAGCGATGCCGTCGGGAAAACGCTGCATGTTCACCGGCCGGTCGGCCAGGTGCGGCAGCATCGCGTCGGCGACGTCCGCGTAGTAGCCGGCGAGGTCGGCCTTGGTGATGCCGTCGTCGGGGAAGAGCACCTTGTCCGGCTTGGAGATCTCCACTCCACCGATCTCGGAGGCGGTCTCGGCCTTCGCGTTCATCGTTGCCTCACTCTCGTACGACGTCTCGTGCGGCCTTGTCGCGGCGCAGGCCCAGGAAGCGTGGGTGCCGCAGCTGGCCGGCGCTGGTCCACTCGGCGAACGAGACCTCGCCGACCAGCTCGGGACGTACCCAGTGGACCCCGGCCGACGGCAGCTTGCCGCGCGTGCAGGGCGACTTCCCGATCTCCAGCGCAGACAGCCGCTCCTCGAGGTCGCGCAGCATCCGGTCGGAGAACCCGGTGCCGACCTTGCCGGCGTACGCCAGGTCCTCGCCGGCGAAGTAGCCCAGCAGCAGCGCGCCGAGCCCGACCCGCGATCCGGCCGGGTCGGTGTAGCCGACGATGATCAGCTCCTGACCGGCCTCGCACTTGAACTTCAGCCACTCCCTACTGCGCCGGTTCGGGTAGGGGGCGTCGGCGCGCTTGGCGATCAGCCCCTCCCAGCCGCGCTCGCAGGCGTCTGCGAGGTAGTTCTTGTCGGCGCGGACCCGGTGGTTGGTGTAGCGCAGCGGGTCGCGGAACCCGAACAGGTCGCGCAGCCGGCCCTTGCGCTCGCGCAGCGGCAGTTGCCGAGTGTCCTCGCCGTTGGCGCGCAGCACGTCGAAGACGTAGTAGAAGATCGCGATCCCGGTCGCCCGCGCCCGCGCTGAGTTGTTGACGTGGATCCGGGGCTGCAGGCGGGCGAAGCTGGTGCGTGGACCGTCGAAGGCGACCACCTCCCCGTCCACGACGAAATCCGGCGCGTCCTGATCGGCGAGAGCCTCGGCGATCTCGGGGAAGCCGACCGTCACGTCCCGCCCGGACCGTGAGTAGAGCCGCACGGCCGAGCCGTCGCCCACGGACAGGCAACGCTCCCCGTCGAGCTTGCGCTCGTAGAGCCATCCGGGTTCGAAGAACGGCTCGTGGCACAGCGTCGCCAGCGCCGCCTCGGGCGCGTCTCGCGTGGTCACGGAGTGCCGGGTACCCGGGGGCGCGGTTGGGCATGCGGTGGGCGAGGGGGGCGCCGGTGGTGCGAGGGTGGTGCGAGGGTGGTTTCGAGGCTCGCAAGCTCGCACCTCAACCACCGACCGCCCCCGCTCCTCAACCACCGGACGTGCGGGTGGTTTCGAGACGCTCCTCCGCTCCGCTCCCCCGCTCATCAACCACCGAGCCTCGCCCGCTCCTCGACGGCCGGAGGGCGTACGGTGCCGGACGTGCGCGCGCTGTTGACGGTGTGGCTGGCCTGGCTCTCGGTGATGGCGGGAACCAACCTGGCCGCCCCGCTCTATCACGTGTACGCCGCCGAGTTCGGCTTCTCGGCGCTGGTGATCACGTTGATCTTCACCACCTACGCTGCGGTGCTGATCCCGACGCTGATCGTGTTCGGCCGGCTCTCCGACCGGGTCGGCCGGCGACCGGTGCTGCTGGCCGGCATCGCCTCGGCCGCGATCGGACTGGTCGTGTTCGCCGTAGCGGACTCGACCGTGTGGCTGTTCGTGGCCCGCGTCTTCCAGGGTCTCGCGGTCGGGATGATCAGCGGGCCCGCGACCGCGGCGCTGGTCGAGCTCGACCCGAAGCGCCTCGAGCAGCGACCGGCGCTGCTGGCAGGAATCGCCCAGGTCGGCGGCAGCATGCTCGGCCCGCTGGTCGGCGGCGCACTCGCGGAGTGGGCGCCGGCGCCGCTGCGGCTGTCCTACTGGGTCTGGCTGGCGGTGACTGCCGTCGTGGCGGCCGGCACCTTCACTCTTCCCGAGCCGGCGCGGCGTGCCAGCGAGCGCTGGCGGGTCCAGTGGCCGCGGGTGCCGGCGGAGATCGGGTCCGACTTCGCGCGGGTCAGCCTCACCGCCGGGCTGTCGTGGGGATCGGTGGCGCTCTACCTGTCGATCGTGCCGTCCTACGTCGAGGCACTGCTGCACACCGGCAACCTCGCGTTGCTGGGCGCGGTCTCGGCCGTCGCGTTGGCCGCCTCGTGTGTCGCCCAGGTGATCTCGCAGCGGCGGCGGGTCGAGGTACGGCGTGGGCAGGGAGTCGGTCTGATCCTGCTAGCCACGGGGCTGGTGCTGCTCGCCGTCGCGGCGCCGACACACTCGCTGGCCCTGCTGATGGTGGCGGCGCTCGCCGGCGGGGCCGGGCACGGCGCCGGCGTGATCGGCGCGCAGGACGAGCTCAACACGATCGCTCCCCCGCTGCGACGCGGCGAGGTCACCTCGGCGTTCGTGTGCTGCGTCTACGCCGGCGTCGCGGTCGCCGGGGTCGGCGTCGGGCTGCTCAGCCTCGGACTCGGCCTGACCACCGCCGTCACCGTCGTGGTGGCTGTGCTGGCCGTGTGCGCCGTCGCTACCGCCGGTTGGCAGGCGCGCGTCGCCACTCGCTGAGCTGCTCGGGGACGGCCGGGGGGGGTGAAGGCGGTGGTTGGTGGTTTGGAGGCTCGCAAGCTCGCACCTCAACCACCGGGGCAAGCTCGCACCTCAACCACCGGGGCTACGTGGCCCGGGGTGGTGGCGGTGGTTTCGAGGCTCGCAAGCTCGCACCTCAACCGCTGGACGTCGCGGTGGTTTCGAGGCTCGCAGGCTCGCACCTCAACCACCGAGACGCCCTCGCACCTCAACCACCGAGACGCCCTCGCACCTCAACCACCGGAACTTCGCCGCTCCTCAACCACCGGGGTTCGGGGAGGAACCTGCCGAGGGCGACGGGCTCTTGCCCGCCAGCTTCAGCGCCTGACTCACCAGTGACCGCGCCTTCTGCTGCGCGGCCTGGTAGCCGGCCAGGTCGCCGCTCTGCAGCGCCTTCTGCGCCACCGCGAACTGGTGCTCGGCCTGCTTCAGCAGCGTCTGCACGTCCTGCGGCACGTTCTCCCCGGTGCCGGGCGGCGGGTTGTTGTTGCTCGGCGGGTTGTTGCTCGTCGGCTGGCCGGAGGACGAGGAGATGCCGAGCACGTCGTCGAGGGCACCGGTGAGGGTCGTGCCGATGCCGACGTCGTTGCCGAACGAGGCCAGCACGTAGCGCAGCGCCGGGTAGCGACCGGAGCCGGAGTTGCGCTCGGCGTACAACGGCTGGACATAGAGCAGCCCGTTGCCGACCGGCAGCGTGAGCAGGTTGCCGTAGATCGCCTTCGAGTTCGCCTTGGTGAACGCGACGAGCTTGTTCTGGATGTCCGGGTCCTGCCCGAAGTTGTTCGCGATCTGCGACGGGCCGGGCGTCTGGGTGTTGCTCGGCAGCCGCAGGATCCGGATCTGGCCGTAGTCGGAGCGGGTCGGGTCGGAGTCCACCGAGACGAAGGCGGCGAGGTTCTGACGCTTGTTCGGCACGTAGACGCTGGTCAGCGAGAACACCGGCTCGTTGCCGCCGGTCGGGGTGCGCACCGAGAGGCGGTAGGGCGGCTGCTTCTGACTCGGGTTCTCCGGGTCGACGGGCACCGTCCACTTGTCGCTGGCGCTGAAGAACGCGCTCGGGCTCAGCACGTGGTAGGTGGCCAGGATGTCGCGCTGCACCTTGAACAGGTCCTCGGGGTAGCGCATGTGCGCCTTCAGGGCCGGCGGGATCTTGCCGCGCGGCGTGATCACATCCGGGAACGCCTGCGACCAGGCCTCGAGGATCGGGTCGGGCTTCCAGGCGTAGAGCTTGACCGTGCCCGAGTAGGCGTCCACGACCGCCTTCACCGAGTTGCGCATGTAGTTGATGTCGTCGGTGGGCAAGGTGGCGTAGCGCGGCCGGGGGTTCAGCGAGTCCGAGGTCATGTCCGACAGCGACTGGCGCTCGGAGTTCGGGTAGTTGTCGGTGGTCGTGTAGCAGTCCAGGATCCACTTCACGCGGCCGTTCACGACCGCAGGGTAGGAGTCGCCGTCGACGGTCAGCCACGGCGCCACCTTCTGCACCCGCGCACGCGGGACCCGGTCGTAGAGGATCCGCGAGTTCTGGTTCACCCGGCTGGACAGGAAGATGCTCGGCTCGCTGAACTTCAGCGCGTACATCAGCTGGTTGAAGCTGCCGCCGATCTTCACCCCGGTCTGTCCGTGGTAGGTGTTGTAGCTCGGGCTGGCGCCGTTGCCGGCGGGCGTGTCCAGCTCCACGTTGTGCCCGCGTGGCGCCTTGCCGACGATCGCGTACGTCGAGCTGGTCTCGCCGTAGTAGATGCGCGGCTGGTAGCCGTGCGGTGTGAGGTTGGTCAGGTCGCCGTGCGGCGGGATGTCCTGCTCGGCCCACACCGGCTTGCCGTCGTTGTCGGTCACCGGCTGGTTGTCGGCGTTGCGCTGGTTGCCGTAGGCGGCGATCACGCCGTACCCGTGCGTGTAGACGGTGTGGTCGTTGGTCCAGTTCCGCTGCTCCGCGGGCAGTCCGGACAGGTTGAGCTCGCGGGCGGTGATCACCACGTCGCGCTCGGTCCCGTCGATCGGGTAGCGGTCCACGTCGAGCACGTTCGGCACGCTGTAGTAGCCGCGCACCTGCTGCAGCTGCTGGAACGCGCTGGACACCAGCGAAGGGTCCAGCAGCCGGATCCCGGGGATGGACTGCGCGTCCTTCTTCAGCTGCGCCGCCGACAGCGTCTGCTGGGCGTCGTAGTTGGTCACCTTCGCATCCGCGATGCCGTACGCCGTGCGCGTCACCTGGATGTTCCGCTTGAGGTACGGCGCCTCCTTGTCCAGCGGGGAGGGGTGCACCTGGAACTGCTGGACGATGCCCGGCCAGATCGCGCCGAGCAGGATCGCCGACAGCACCAGCAGCACCAGCCCCACCGACGGCAGGATCCAGGTGCGGCGCAGCACGTTGGCGAAGAACAGCAGCGCGCAGATCAGCGAGATGAACATCAGGATGTTCTTGCTGGGCAGCGACGCGTGCTCGTCGGTGTAGCCCATCCCGGTGAACAGCCCGCCGGACAGGTTCAGGTCGTAGCGGTCCAGCCAGTAGTCGACCGCCTTGAACAAGATGAACAGCCCGAACAGGATCGAGATCTGCACCTGCGCGGCGCCGGACAGCTTGTCGTGCTTGGCCTGCAGCCGGATCCCGCCGTACACGTAGTGCACGACCACCGAGACCACCAGGCTCAGGATCGCGACCGCCATCGCGTAGTTGACCAGGTAGTGCAGCCAGGGCAGCGAGAACACGTAGAACCCGACGTCCTTGTGGAAGTACGGGTCGGTCTTGCCGAACGGCTGCTGGTTCTGCCACAGCAGGTAGGAGCGCCACTGCCCGGCCGCCGACGCGCCGGCGAACAGCGCCACCACGATCCCGAAGCCGGCCAGCAGCCACCGGCGCAGCGGGTCGAGTACCTCGCGGTAGCGGTCCAGGCTGGCCTGCTCGTTGGAGACGGGGTGGAACAGCGGGCGGTACCGGTAGGCGAGCGCGACGTTGGCCGCCGCGATCCCGCCCATCACCACGCCGAAGACCACGAACAGCCCGATCCGGGTGGTGAGCACGGTGGTGAACACCCTGGAGTAGCCGAGGTCGGCGAACCAGAGGCTGTCGGTGTAGAGGCCGGTGAAGATCGAGACTGCGAAGAACAGCGCGACCAGCACCACCACCGTGCCGATGACCACGCGCGAGCGCTGCGGCACACGGCCGCCGCGGGGTCGCGGGTGGGCCGGCTCCTCGGAGTCGTCGTCGAAGAATCCGCTCACGTGGTCACACGTCTATCTCGTCTCGGGGGTGCGCCTGCGTCTCATGCTCGCCACAACCCTACGAGCACGACGGCAGCGGCGCGGACGGGTGGGCGGCATAGGTCTTGATGGTGTGGATCGCGCTCTGCATGCTGGGCGCCTTCGCCAGCCGGATCTTGTCGGAGGGTACGTCGGCCCCGAGCGCCTCCTTGCAGTTCGCCGGCGGCACCAGGAACAGCGTCGCCCCGGCGTCGGCGGCCGCGACGATCTTCTGCTGGATGCCGCCGATCGGGCCGACCTTGCCCTTGGCGGTGATCGTGCCGGTGCCGGCGATGGTGCGCCCGCCGGTGAGCGCGCCCGGTGTGAGCCGGTCGTAGATGCCGAGGGAGAAGATCAGCCCGGCGCTGGGACCACCGATGTCGTCGGCCAGCTTCACCTGCACGTCGAACGGGAAGGTGTAGCCGGGCCCGATCGTGATCCCGACGATCGCGTGCTTCGGGTGGCCGGGTGCGGCCGTGGTCTTCACCGTGAGGTGCCGGGTCCGGCCGTTGCGACGTACCGTGAAGTGCACCTTGCCGCCCACGCCGGACTTCTGGACGGCCTTGGTGACCCGGCGGATGTCGTGGATGCGCACCCCGTTCACCGCCACGATCCGGTCGTGCACCTTCAGCACGCCGTCGGCGGGCGCGCCCTGGCCGACGCCGAGCACCTCGGTGTAGAGCGTGTAGTGGTAGCCGAGCTCGGTGAGCGCCGCCGCCGTGGCGGTGTCCTGGGAGCTGACCATCTCCACGCTGCTCTGCCGCTGCACCTGCTTCACCGACTGGTCGGGCGGATAGACCACGTCGCGCGGGAACAGCGCCCTGGTCTGGTCGAGCCAGGCGAACAGCGCGATCGCGATGTTCACCCGGGTGTCCGGCGACGTCTGCCGCACGGTGACCAGCCGCAGCTGCCCCTTGTCGGGGTAGACCTTGTGCCCCTGCACGCTGAGGATCTGGCTCCCGGCCCCGGTGGGCTTGAGCACGTTGATCGTGGGCCCGGGACTGAGCACGACGTACGGGACCCGGACCAGACCCGCGACCACCACCAGCACGATCAGAAGCACGAGCACGCCGACGCTGGCGACGCTGCGGCGAGTCATGCCGCCCACCTTCTCACCTGCTGGAAACTATGCAGTCCGGCGGGTGGACTGCCCCTGAGCGGCAGATCGCGAGGGGCGTACGGCGATGCCGGTGCTCCGGTCGCGGGGCGCGGCCGGGGCCGTCCTGCCGGCGCCGGGGTGTGGCTTGGCGAGGGCGCGGGCCAGACGCTCCTGGTCGGCGTCGGTGCGCCGGTCGCTCGTGTCGCGCCGGTCTCGCCGCTCTCTCTCGTCCAGCTTGTCGAGACCCCGGCCGGCCCAGGCGGCCCACACCATCGCGATCGCGGTGACCGCGACCGGCGGGACCAGCCAGAGCAGGATGTGCACGGCTCCACGCTAGGGCCTGGCCGGGCCGCTCCACGGCAGCCACGCGGTGGCGGACTCACGCGGGGTCGTCCGGGGCCGCGATGAGGCCGCTGGTGCTGGGATCGGGCCCTGCGAGAGCACGGGCGACCTCATCATCGTCGCGCGGCTACGCTGGCCGGGTGGTGAGCGAGCCGGGCGTGGTCCGCCTGCTGGATATCAGGCGGACGCCGCTGGACGTCGCCGAGGTGCTGGCGGCGCTGGGAGAGCATGCCTCCGGCGGGGTCTGCCTCTACGTCGGCACGGTGCGCGACCACGACCACGGCCGGCAGGTCAGCGCACTCGACTACACCGCCCACCCGTCCGCCCTGGACCGACTTCGCGAGGTCGCGGAGAAGGTCGCCGCCGAGCACGACGCGCTCGCCGTCGCGGCCGTGCACCGGGTCGGCACCCTGCAGATCGGCGACGTCGCAGTGATCGTCGCGGTCGCCACCGGCCACCGGGGCGAGGCGTTCGAGGCGGCCCGGGCGCTGATCGACACGCTGAAGGCGACAGTGCCGATCTGGAAGCACCAACGCTTCGCCGACGGCACCGACGAGTGGGTCGGCACCCCCTGATCGGCTCTGCGCCAAACCGACGCCGTTGACCGCGCCGAGTACCTTGGAGGCCATGAGCAATCCGCCCGCCAACCGGCCTCCGGGCGACTCCGACGACGAGTCCGGCGGCGACGACAAGGGCAAGCCGAACAACCCGTTCGCGGGCACGCCGTTCGAGCAGATCTTCGCCGCGTTCGCCGGCGGCGGCGCACCGGGCGGCTTCGGCACGGGTGCACCCGGCGCGTCCGGCGCGGGGATGCCCGACCTGTCGGCGCTGATGGGCCAGATGCAGGCGATGATGGCCCCGCACGAAGGGTCGGTGAACTGGACGCTGGCCAAGGACGTGGCCCGCCGCACCGTCGCCGAGCAGCCCGACCCGACACCGACGCAGGCCCAGCGGCGCGCGGTCGCCGACGCGATCGGCCTGGCCGACCACTGGCTGGACTCGGCCACCGAGTTCCCGTCCGGGGTGCAGAACACGCTTGCGTGGAGCCGGGCGGAGTGGGTCGAGGAGACCGTCGAGGTCTGGCGCCGGCTGGTGGAGCCGGTGGCCGAGCACGTCGTGTCCGCGATGGGCAGCGCCCTTCCCGAGCAGGCGCAGGCGATGGCCGGCCCGCTGATGGGGATCCTCAACTATGCCGGTGGCGCGATGTTCGGCACCCAGGTCGGCCAGGCGCTGGGCGGGCTGGCCACCGAGGTGCTCTCGGCCAGCGACATCGGGCTTCCGCTCGGAGGGAAGGGCCACGCCGCGCTGCTGCCCGCCAACGTCACCGCGTTCGCCGAGGGGCTCGATGTCGGCGAGGACGACGTACTCCTCTATCTCGCGCTGCGCGAGGCCGCCCACCAGCGGCTGTTCAACCACGTGCCGTGGCTGCGGGGACATCTGCTGGGCGCGGTGGAGGACTACGGGCGCGGCACGACCATCGACGTCTCGCGCATCGAGGAGTCGGTGCGGGAGATCGACCCGAACAACCCCGAGTCGCTGCAGCAGGCGTTGGAGGGCGGGCTGTTCGAGCCCGAGAAGACGCCGGCGCAGCAGGCCGCGCTGAGCAGGCTGGAGACCGCGCTCGCGCTGGTCGAGGGCTGGGTCGACGAGGTCGTCGGACAGGCCACCGCCGAGCGGATGCCGGCGGCCGGGAAGCTGCAGGAGGCGGTACGCCGTCGGCGTGCCGCCGGAGGGCCTGCCGAGGCGACGTTCGCGTCCCTGGTCGGGCTGGAGCTGCGGCCGCGCCGGCTGCGGGACGCCTCGGCGCTCTGGGGATCCCTGCGGTCGCGTCGCGGACAGGCCGAGCGGGACTCGGTCTGGTCGCACCCCGACCTGCTGCCCACCGCCGAGGACCTCGACGACCCGCTGGGCTTCCGCGAGCACGCGTCCGCCGGTGATGGCTCGGGCGCTGGTCTTGCCGGGGGCGGCGACGAGGCTTCGGACAGCTTCGACAGGGCCTTGGCCGACCTGCTGGAGGAGGAGTCCGGGCGGTCCGACCGTCCCGACAAGGGTTCGGACGAGACGGACGGTCCGGAGGGCTCGGACGGCCCTGAGAGTTCCGGCGGCTCGGGTTCGCCCGGGTGACGACACCGTCGTCGCTCTCGGCGACGCTGCACGCGGACGCGCTGCGGACGCTGGAGCAGTGGTCTGCGCGGTCGGCGGAGCAGGAGACGCTGCGGACCAGGTACGTCGCGCATCTGCGCGCGCATCCCGACGGGGTCTCCCGCAGCTGCCGCCCCGATCACCTGACCGCTGGCTGCCTGGTGGTGTCCGGCGGTGACATGGCTGGGCGCGCCGTACTGCTGAACCTGCATCGCAAGGCCCGCCGCTGGTTCGCGTTCGGCGGCCACTGCGAGGCCGGCGACGCGACGCTGGCCGACGCGGCGCTGCGGGAGGCGACCGAGGAGTCCGGGCTGAGCGGGCTGGCCTTCGACCCGGCCCCGGTGCACCTCGACGAGCACGTCGTGACGTTCTGCCACCCAGGTGAGGAGGTGCACCATCTCGACGTGCGCTTCCGCGCCTTCGCGCCTGCGGGCGCCGTACCCGCCGTCAGCGACGAGTCGCTCGACGTGCGCTGGTGGCCGGTCGACGCGCTGCCGTCGGACCTCGGTGAGGAGATGCACGCCCTGATCCGTGCCGCCTGCGCCTGACCCGCGATTCAGTGGGCGGGGTGGCGGGGGATTAAATGGCCGGGGTGGCGGGGGATTAAATGGCCGGGGCGGCGGGGGATGACCCGTCGAGCTGGCCGGCCATCGCGACGCCCTCGAGGAAGCCCCTCGCGCGCTCGGCCTTCGGGTAGCGGTCCACCCACGACCAGAACCGCGCGGTGTGCCCGGACTCCAGCAGGTGCGCGAGCTCGTGCACGAGCACGTAGTCGATCACCCACGGCGGCATCCCGCGCAGCCGCGTGGACAGCCGGATCGCCCGGTCGCCGGGCGTGCAGGAGCCCCAGCGGGTGTTCTGGTTGTCGACCCACCGCACGGTATCGGGGCGGGCCCGGCCGTCGAGGTACTTCTCGCTCAGCGTGGCCGCCCGCCGCTGGAGCGCCGCGTCCGTGGGACGCCGGCGGCGTTCGGACCTGTCCAGCCGGGAGAGCATCGTGTCCACCCACTGCCGCTCCTCGGCGCGCGACATCCGGGCCGGGATCATCACCACGACCTTGCCGTCCTCGCGGTAGGCCGAGACCGTGCGGCGCCGACGGCGTGAGCGTCGCACCTCGACCACAGGCTCGACGGTGTGGACGGCGGAGCTGGGCATGGTGTGGAGATTACCCGTTCGCCCACTCCAAGAGCCGGTCCCGCGGCCAGGTGTTCACGATGCGCTCGAGGGGTACGCCGTGCCGCTCGGCCCGCTCGGCGCCGTAGGCCAGGAAGTCCAGCTGCCCGGGAGCGTGGGCGTCGGTGTCGATCGAGAACAGGCAGCCGGCGGCCACTGCCTCCTCGATCAGCTCGCCGGGCGGATCGCGGCGCTCGGGACGCGAGTTGATCTCCACCGCGACGTCGTGGGCAGCACAGGCGGCGAACACGCGCCCGGCGTCGAACTGGCTCTGTGCGCGCGTGCCGCGGGTGCCCCGCACCAGCCGGCCCGTCACGTGGCCGAGCACGTTGGTGCGCGGATGTGCGACGGCGGCGCACATCCGCCGGGTCATCGCCTCGCGCTCCATCTTCAGCTTGGAGTGCACCGAGGCCACGCGTACGTCGAGCCGGGCCAGCATCTCCTCGGTCTGGTCCAGGGACCCGTCGTCGAGGATGTCCACCTCGATGCCACGCAGCAGCCGGAACCCGTCGCCCAGCTCGGCGCAGTGCGCATTGACCGCCTCGACGACGTCGAGCTGGCGGGTCAGCCGCCCCACGCTGAGGCCGTTGGCGACCGTCAGCCGCGGCGAGTGGTCGGTGAGCACGACGTACTCACGGCCGAGCTCGCGGGCGGTCGTCACCATCTCCTCGATCGGTGAGCCGCCGTCGGACCAGTCGGAGTGGGTGTGCAGGTCGCCGCGCAGCGCTGCCAGCACGCGCTCGCCGCCGGGCGCGAGGGCGCCGCCGCACTCGGTCTCCAACGTGGCCAGGTAGGCGGGCGTGTGCCCGGCCAGACAGTCCTCGACGATCGAGGCGGTCTTCGCGCCCACGCCCGGGATGCCCTGCAGCGTGCCCGCCGCCGCCCGCTCGGCCACCTGCTCCGGCCCGGCGGCGAGCACCGCGGAGGCGGCGGCGCGGTAGGCCTTGATCCGGTAGGTGTCGCCCATCGTGCGCTCGAGCAGGAACGCGATGCGGCGCAACGCGGCGACGGGGTCGAGGGGCCCCGACGTCGCGGGATTTTTCTCCTCCACAGCAGCCATCGGCCCATCCTTGCTGGTCACCGCCGCGTGCGCGACAGCGCCCGGGCGTGTCCCTCACAGCACTGTGCACCGGTGCAGGCGGGCCGTCCACAGGCCGAAGACGGGATTCCACACGCTCTCCACAGAGTTATCCACAGGGGTGGAGGGTCCGGCGTTGACCGGTGCGGAGCAGCTCCCCTACGTTGGGGCGCAGATGAGGCCCTCGGCCGGGTCGGTGCGGCGTTCGCAAGGGGAAGGCAAACGACGCACCGCCCCACCGAGGGCCTCTTTCTGCGCCTGCTGACCGTCCCGGCCGGTCGAGCCGCTAGCCGGACGGGCCTGTCGGGCTCGGCTGACCGGGCGTGGCGGACGGGCCTGTCGGACTCGGCTGGCCGGGCGTGGCGGACGGGCCGGCCTCGCCGGCCGGGGACGGCTCGACGGGGTACGGCAGGCCGTCTGGGGACCCGATGTCGTGCGCCTGGTGGACGTGCAGCGCGCCACTGCGGTCGGTGGAGATCGCCTGCACCGAGGTGACCAGGCCGCTGGTGTCGTTGACGATCATCATCGCGGCCGACGCGGTCTTGCCGGGGATCGTCTGCGGGGTGGAGAAGTGGCTCAGGGACAGCACGCTGTCGGCTCCGCCCGCGGTGCCCAGCTCCATCACCACGCTCCAGGTCCCGTCGTCGTTGCTCGCCACCCGGTACATGAAGCGCCGGTGCCAATGGCCGTAGGCCATCGCGCTCGCCTCGAGGTCGGGGACGCCGTCGTCGGGGGTGTCCCCGGCGTCGCCACCCGGCGACGTACTGCCCGCGCGGAACCACTGGGTCATTGCGTCCGCCGTGATGTCGGGCAGGTCGAGGATCGGTCCGAACGCGTACGCCTCGTGAGCGAGTGCCAGCGTGGCGTCGGAGCGGTGTACCTCGGCGCGGAGGGTGCGGCCGGCGGCGGCCTCGGTCTTGTGTTCGTCGCCGGGTCGGTGCACGTTGTCGGCGACGAACAGCGCCCCCTGCTTGGTCAGCCGGGGGTCGGTGACCCCTACCGCGGTCAGCCCGTTGCTGGTCCGCACCGCCGGCCCGTTGAGCACGTGGATCCCGGCACGCTTCATCTGGGCGATGGTGATGTCGCTGTCGTGGTTGCCCACCACGGCGTACTGCTCACCGGTGATCTTCGACATCGCGACGACTGCTGACTTCGCGGCAGCACTGCCGTAGGTCTGGTCGCCGTCGAGGAAGGAGACCTTCAGGGTGTCCGGACCGTAGGTCTGGTTCAACCGGTCCACGAAGTGCCGGTAGACCTTGATCATGTCCGCGTTGGCGTGCATGTCCGAGAGCAGCAGGCAGGCGGACTCGTCAGGACCTGGGACCGCGACCTTGCCGACGGAGATCTGGGCGTCGGTGGTGCGGTAGGCCCGGGTGAGGAACTCCTCGTTGGCCTGCTGCTCCCGCTCGATCTCCGCCTGCGCCAGCGGGATGACGCCGTCGATCAGCAGAGCGGTCGTCTTGCTGTCGGTCACGGCGTTCTCCAGCGGAGTCCCTGCGAGGATGCCGATCTTGTACGTGGCGTCGGGGACCGCGTTCTCGGCCTGCCAGTCGAGGTAGACGTGGACCGAGTAGCCGGTGGACAGGACCATCAACGCCCCCAGCGTCCCCGCGGTCGTCCGCTTGATACGGGCACCGCCGCCCAGGCCGGATACCACGAACGCGACCAGCGCGATGGCTCCCCCGGCCTCGAGCTCCATGAGAAGCAGATTGCGGGTCAGCGCGCTGCTGATCGCGTCGCTGTAGCCGGCCCTGATCTCCTCGGGGTGCTGGAACATGCTGGTGTAGAGCTTCGAGATCCGCTTCAGCTGCGGAGACTCCAGGCTGTGGATGCTGCCGAGGTCTGCCGGTGGGCCGTTCGCCTCGATCTTCATGCCCAGGCCGTGACTGGTCAGGTCGGCGTCGTAGATCGTCCCCGCGATCAGCCCGGTCGCCAGGGACGAGTGGCCGGGCTGGAGGCTGAGCGTGACCGGCACGATGCCCACGTCGTCCTCGACCCGGGTGGTGGTCAGCCCCTCGATGATGGCCAGCGGCAATGCCGCGATCGCCCCACCGACGATGCACCCCGCGATGCGCAGGACGAGAGCCTTCCAGCGGGGCGACCACCTCGACGCGCCGGGGCGAGCGCTGTAGCGGTTCACGGGCTTCCCCGCCCGCCCGAGACCAGCGCCATGTGTTCGGATACTACGCGGCCGCCCTCACCCCGGTGGCCGGGAGCGCGGCGGCGGATCGACCGTGAGCGGCGAGCAAAACTGTCCGGCATAAGCCATATTTGGGATATATCGTCGGATCAGGGAGCGTCGTACGGGGGCGCCTGCGTGCCTGCACCGCCAGCCTGACGTAGGGTGCGAGTCGGCCGACCACAGTGCGGCCCCGGCGGGTCTTCCTCGACGACTCCCCGCCGACGACCGTTGGAACGACACAGAAGGAGGCCGTCATGGCGGAGACCTGGAGCGGCGAGTTCTACTGCGTGAAGTGCAAGGAGAAGCGCGAGGCGTCCGGCGAGGTCAAGGTCAACGACAAGGGCACGCGGATGGCGAAGGCCGTCTGCCCGGTCTGCAACACCAACCTGAACCGGATTCTCGGCAAGGCCTGAGCACCCTCACACCGTTCCCGCGGGCGGGTTCCTCGAGGGGGGATCCCGCCCGCGGTCCGTTCCCTCGTCCGATGTCGGTGGGGCTGGCGGCTGTGGAGAACGGTTCGCGCCCGTCATGAGGCTCGGGCAGCATCGAGTGCATGCGTCCGATGCTGCGACCCGGAACCCACCTGCTCGTGCGGGACGCCCACCGGTTGCAGGTCGGCTTGGACCCTCGCACCGCGGTGGTGCTCACCGAGACGGCGGAGGTGAGCGAGGCGGTCCGGTTGCTGTCCGAGCGTGCCGATCTCTCGGAGTACGCCGACCGCACGCTTCTCGACCTGCTGGGCAGCCACGAACATCTCCTCGACGAGCACCAGCTGAGCCGGACTCCTGCCGACGACGGCCTCGACCCTGCGCTCCGGGCCGCCCTGGCCCGCACCACCGGCGACGACTTCCTCGACGCATCGGCCACGCGCCGCGCACGTGCCGTCGAGATCCGCGGCTTCGGGCACCCTTCCGGCGAGTCGGTCCGGGGCCACCTGGGCGCGCTGCTCGTGCAGGCCGGTCTGAAGGTGGCCACCCCGCGCAGCCGGAGTCCGCGCGTGGTCGCGCTGCTCGGAGTCGGAGAGCCGTCGCGGGAGACCGCCGACGGGTGGGTGCGCACCGCCACGCCGTACCTCGTCGTCCGGCTCACCGAGGGCAACGCCCTGCTCGGCCCGTTCGTCGTGCCCGGCGAGACGGCGTGCCTGCGCTGCATCGACGCGCACCGCACCGACACCGACTCGTCGTGGCCGCTGCTGGTCGAGCAGTACGCCCGGGCATGCCGCCACGACCGTGCCGACGGCTCGACCGAGCCGGTCGACCCGCTGCTGGCCGCGCTGGCGACGGCGTGGGCCGCCCGCGACCTGGCCACGTTCCTGGAAGGCGGCCGGCCCGCGACCTGGTCGACAACGGTGCGCATCGACGCGCGCGTCGGCGACATCGAGACACTTTCGTGGCCGCGCCACCCGCACTGTGGCTGCTGCTGGGACACCTCTCCTGACAGAATGGAGCCATGACCGAGCTCCCCCGCAGGGCCGTCGCGCGCACGGCCAGGCTGGCCGCGCTGCCGATCGGTTTCGCGGGCCGGCGCGCGGTCGGGGTCGGCAAGCGGCTCGGCGGCACGTCGGCCGAGGCCGTGATGACCGAGGTGCAGCAGCGCACCGCCGAGCAGCTGTTCAAGACCTTGGGTGACCTCAAGGGCGGCGCGATGAAGATGGGTCAGGCGCTGTCGATCCTGGAGTCCGCGCTCCCCGAGGAGATGGCGGCGCCGTACCGCGCCCAGCTCACCAGGCTGCAGGACGCCGCTCCCCCGATGTCGGGCACCACCGTGCACGCCGTACTCGCCCGGGAGCTCGGCACCTCATGGCGCAGCAGGCTGGTCGAGTTCGACGACAACCCCGCTGCGGCTGCCTCGATCGGCCAGGTGCACCGCGGCCGCTGGTCGGACGGGCGGCCGGTGGCGGTCAAGATCCAGTACCCGGGGGCAGGAGACGCGCTGCGCTCGGATCTTCGACAGATCGGCCGCGTCGCCCGCACGATCGGGCCGCTGGTGCCCGGCATCGACATCAAGCCGCTGGTGGAGGAGCTGCAGGCCCGGGTGGCCGAGGAGCTGGACTACCGGCTCGAGGCCGAGGCGCAGCAGCGGTTCGCCGAGGAGTTCCGCGACGACCCGGAGTTCCGCGTCCCGGAGGTCGTCGCGCACACCGAGTCGGTGCTGGTCAGCGAGTGGGTGGACAGCCCCGCGTCGCTGGCGAGGCTGATCGCCGAGGGCACGCCGGAGCAGCGCGACCACTACGGCGACCTCTACGTGCGCTTCCTGTTCGCCGGGCCTGCCCGGGCCGGGATGCTGCACGCCGACCCGCACCCGGGCAACTTCCGGATCCTGCCCGACATCAACAGCTCCCCCGCAGGACACGGCGACGGGCTCGGTGGCGGGCTCGGTGGCGGGCTCGGTATCGTCGACTTCGGGGCGGTCGCCCGGCTTCCGGACAACGGGCTGCCGCGCGCGATCGGGACGCTGATGCGGATCGCGATGTACGACGACTACGACGACGTGCTGGCCAGCCTGCGCGACGAGGGGTTCGTCAAACCGCACATCCACGTCGAGCCCGCAGAGCTGCGCGCCTATCTCAGCCCGTTCATCGACCCGGCCCGCAGCGAGAGCTTCACGTTCAACCGGGACTGGATGCGCTCGCAGTTCCAGCGGCTGCAGGACCCTCGCCAGCCTGGCTCGACGCTGGCGCTCCGGCTGAACCTGCCGCCGTCCTACCTGCTGATCCACCGGGTGTGGGTGGGCAGCCTCGGGGTGCTGTGCCAGCTCGGGGCCACCGTGCGGTTCCGGCAGATCCTCCAGGACTCACTGCCCGGCTTCGCCGAGGACCAGCCGGTCACCGGTGGCTGAGTAGCCCCCGCCGTTGACGTGCCTCTCGACGGCGAGGGTTCGACCGGATCGACCCGCCTACCACCAGTCGGAGTCGAGCTTGCTCTCGATGGCCCGCAGGTGCTCGCGCGAGCAGCGGTCGCAGAACAGCTTCTGCCTCCCGTTCTCGACTGCGGTGGTCCAGGTCAACGGCGCGCTGTCGGCCTCGACCGTCGTACCGCAGAAGTCGCACGTCACCGCCATTGCTTCAGGCTACGACGAGGCCGGGGACCCGACGCGACGGTCGAGTCCCCGGCCTGTTGAGCTGTCCTGGTTACAGCGCGCGAGCCAGCGCGAGGCTCGCCTCACGGGCGGCACGCTCGGCGCGCCTGGACAGTCGGCGGGCGCGCGCCAGCTGGTGCCCGCGCCGCAGTTGATGCGCCTCTCCCAGGCGCGCGGCCATTTGCGCGCGTGCCAGGTCCTCGTTCATGAGATTCATGATGGTGCTCCGGTTCGTGAAAGTTCGGGTGGTGGTCATCGTGGGTGGTCTGCTTCCTCAGGCGTGCGCGCCGGCCGCGGCAGTTGCCGCCGGCGTGTAGATCGACATCAACATCGGGTTCTCCGTACTCCTGGTCTCGAGGGGAGCCGCTCAGGCGGCCACCGGGTTCTTGCGGGGACGTCCGCGTGGGCGCTTGCGGGGGATGACGACCCCCTGCAAGAAGAGCTCGCCACCCCAGACTCCCCAGGGCTCGCGTCGTTCGAGAGCCCCGGACAGGCACTCGGCGCGGACCGGGCAGTCCCGGCACAACGTCTTGGCCAGCTCCACGTCATGGGGGCTCTCGGCGAAGAACAGCTCTGGGTCGTTGAGCCGGCACGGCAGCTGCTCCTCATCAACGGCTGCGGATCCCGCATGCGTGTCGAGGACGCTGATACTCATGTTTCACCTCCTTGTGCGATCACTTGTGGTGGCCGGAGAAACAAATAGGCCGCGGATCCCGGGTTTCGGGTTCCGCGGCCTGGAGGCTGCCGTTGTAGAGATCTCACTCTAGATCGGCGGACTCCAGGCGGAGAGACCCGGGAACGTGTCCTTGACGGCGGCACCGTCGATGTGCCGGTAGCCGGCGAACGCCATGGAAGCGGCGGACAGACCGGTCCCGTCGATGAGGACACAGGTCGAGCCAGCGGCGGCCGCGGACGCAAGCTCCGGCGTCCAGGTGGTGCTCACGCGGGGACGCACGGGCATGGCGAAGCGAGCCTGCTGGCTGCTGGTCATGTTGATCATCACTTGCGAGCACCTCCTTGCTGCTGGTCGGGCGCCGGCCTTGTCAGGGCCTTGTGTGCGCGGTGTGTCTTGCGGCGAGAGGTAAACCTACCCCGCTCCGCATGTAAGCGGCAAACCATTTATTGGGTATTTCGCGAAAAAGTTTCGTGCCGGTCGGCTCAGCTGCTGCCCACCTCGGCTGCGGCGAGGATGACGAGCACCAGGGTCGCGACTGCGACCAGGCCGTGGGCCGCCACGACCGCAACGGGGAAGTGCGCCTCTGCGGGGGCGGCCGACCCCTGCGCGGCAGGCGCACGGAAGCCGGGGACCCAGCGGTAGAACATCACGATTCCCAAGGTCGCCACCACCACCAGCACCCCGAGCGAGGCCCAGGCCAGCGCGTGGACGTCGACGACAACGTAGATGATCCAGAGCACCAGTCCGCCCACGGCCAGCAGGAAGTGACCGAAGACCACCGGGGCCGGCAGACGGCTCGGCGCTGGGGAGTCCCGACGTGGTCCGCCCTTGGCGATCCAGGTGCCCAGCAGGTAGAAGCCGCCCAGAGCGGTCACGATCCAGATGATCAGTGCAGCGACGTCCACGACGTTCTCCTTGGTATCGGCTCGGGTCAGTTCGCGGTCCAGTCACTGGCCGCATCTGTAGGGGGTGTGCTCTGGTCGCGGTTGAGGTAGCCCTCGGCCTGGGTGGCTTCGTCGGCCACGCGTACGCCGTACCGGTAGGCGAGCTTCCCGCCGAGATATCCGGAGACGCCGAGCGTGGCCAGGCTGACGACCGACAGCACCAGCTGCCCGATCTGGACCGGCGAGTTGCCCGGGTCCGCACCGGCGCTGAGGCGCCACCAGAAGTTCAGGGCATAGGCGAGGGTGATCGTGAGGTTCAAGGACATGTGCCACACCGCCGTGCGGAACGCCGAGGTACCGCCCGGGATCGCGAACAGGTCCAGGGAGCCGACCGTCGCGGCGGCCAGGGCGCCCAGGACACCGATGGCTATCAGCCATGAGGACCCCCGGCTCAGGAAACCCGGCTCGGCCACGATCCGGGAGGCGACGTCGAAGACCAGCGAGGCCACCCACGCCCCGATGGGGACTGTGACCAGGGCCGGATGCAGTGGATGACCGTAGCGCCCGGTGAGCACCGGGCTGACCGGCTGCTTGGCTCGGTCCATCGCCCGCTCGTCCATCTCAAAGCCTCCCTATTTCACCAACCATCATTGTCTTATTAAGACTCGGCGTCAAGCATCCCCTGGAAAGCCCGGACAGCCGGGAGATACTGCACACCGGCGTTCGATATATCCTGCTCACGTGGTGCAGCAGTGGCGTACGCGCGGCCCGGAGCGAGAACAGGCTGTCCGGGTCGTGGCAGCGATGGAGGACCAGACCCGCCGAGCCGTCTACGGGTTCCTACGCGAGGCGGGGAATCCCGTCACCCGCGAACAGGTGGCCCAGGCGTGCGCGATCTCGCGCAGCCTGGCCGCCTTCCACCTGGACAAGCTGGTCGAGATAGGCCTGGCTGCATCCGGATATGACGCCGTGCGCCGAGTGCACAAGGTGGGGCGTTCGCCGAAGCTCTACCGGGTCACGCAGCGGGAGATCCAAGTGAGCATCCCGGAGCGGCAGCTGGCAGTGCTCACCGACATCCTGCTGTCCGCGATGGCCGACCCGAACCCCGGTGAGGCGCCTCTCGACGCCGCGCTGCGCGTCGCCGATTCGCACGGCCACGAGCTGGGCCGATCCGCGAGGTCTCAGTTGCGTGGTGGCAGGCTCGGCCACGAACGGGCACTGGCGCTGGCGCAGACGACCCTGCGCGAGCGCGGCTTCGAGCCGTACGACGCGGGTCCGGGGTGCCTACGGCTGCGCAACTGCCCGTTCCACGCGCAGGCCGCGCACGCACCCGACCTGGTCTGCGCGATCAACCAGCGGCTGCTCGCCGGATTCCTCCGCGGGATCGGCGCGAACAACACCCAGGCGGTCCTCGACCCACGTGAAGGGGAGTGCTGCGTGGAACTGTGCGAAGCCAGGCCGCGGCACGCATCCCCACCCCGACCGAGCCCGCTCCAGAGCTCTCCGTGAGCCGCCGCCGTCCGCTCAGCCGCTGACGGCGGACTCGGCGACGATGGCCAGCACGTCCTCGCCGTAGCGGGCCAGCTTCATCTCGCCGATGCCGTTGACGCGCAGCAAGGCCGCCTCGTCGGTGGGTCGGGTCTCGGCGATCGCCTGCAGCGTCAGGTCGGTGAACACGACGTACGCCGGGACCTTGTCCTCGGCGGCGCGCGCGACGCGCCAGGCACGCAGCCGCTCGTAGAGCTCCTCGTCGTACGACGCGGGGCAGCCCTCGCAGCGGCCGACCTTGCGCTCGGCGGTCGACGCGAGCGGCCGGCCGCACTCGCGGCAGTGCGCGACCCCACGAACACGCCGCCGCGAACGGCCGGCACGTGGCTCCTCCGCCACGTCGGAGCGGACCCGGGGGCGCAGCCCGGCCAGGAAGCGCGAGGGCTTGCGCGTCGACCGGCCGCCCGGCGAACGGGCGGCCGACCAGGACACCGACAGGCCGCGCCGGGCACGCGTCATCCCGACGTAGAGCAGCCGCCGCTCCTCCTCGACCGCGGCCGGGCCCTCGGCGTACACGATGGGCATGCTGCCCTCCTGCATGCCGGTGAGGAAGACGTGATCCCACTCCAGCCCCTTGGCCGAGTGCAGCGTGGCCAGCGTGACGCCGTCGGCCACCGGGGCATGCTGCTCGGCGGCGCGATGCTCCAGCTCGGCGACGAAGCCCGGCAATGTCGCGGCTTGCGCGGACGCGCCGGCGTCGTTGCCCGCGGCATACTCCTCGGCCTGGGACACCAGCGCCTGCAGCGACTCCCACCGGTCGCGCACGTTCCCGCGGCCGCTCGGCGCCTGCTCGCTCCAGCCCATCCCGGACAGCACCGCGCGCACGCCGGCCCGCAGGTCCGGGTCGGCGTCACCCGCCCGGGCGGCACCGCGCAGCAGTGCCAGCGCCTGACGGACCTCGGGCCGCTCGAAGAAGCGTGCCGCACCTCGCACGAGGTAGGGGACCGTGCGCGCGGCGAGCGCCTCCTCGAACGACTCGGACTGCGCGTTGATCCGGAACAGCACCGCCATCTCGTGAGGCGGCACGCCCCGCTTGGTCAGCGCGAGCACCTCGGAGGCGACCTGCTCGGCCTCGGCGACCTCGTCGGGGTACTCGGCGAAGGCCACCTCCGCGCCCGGCTCCTGCTGGGAACGCAGTCGCACGCCCGTCGTCGGCGTGTCCGCGAGCAGCCGGTTGGCCGCGGCGACCACCTGCGGGGTCGACCGGTAGTTGCGCACCAGCTCGACACCGACGGTGTCCGGGTGGCGGGCCGGGAAGTCGAGCAGGTAGGACGCGCTGGCGCCGGCGAACGAGTAGATCGTCTGGGCCGGGTCGCCGACCACGCACACGTCGTGACGGCCCCCGAGCCACAGGTCCAGCAGCGCCGACTGGATCGGGCTGACGTCCTGGAACTCGTCGACGACCAGCCACTTGTACTGCCTGCGGACCTCGGCGGCGACCCGCTCGTCCTCGCTCAGGAGTGCCGCCGCGCACAGCAGGACGTCCTCCATGTCCATCCGGCCCTGGTCGCGCTTGACCTCCTCGTAGCTGGCGAACACGTGCCCGATCGTCTCCGGGTCGGCCGCCCCGACCTCCCGGCCCCGGGCAGTGGCGAGGGCGGCGTACTCCTCCGGGCGGACGTTGCTCACCTTGGCCCACTCCACCTCGCCGGCCAGGTCGCGCAGCGTGGCCTGGTCGGCAGGCACCCGGTTGCGCCGGGCGGCGTTGCCGAGCATGCCGAGCTTGGACTCGGTGAGCACCGGCAGCTCCCCGCCGTACACCCTGGGCCAGAAGTACCGCGCCTGACGCAGCGCCGCGGAGTGGAACGTGCGGGCCTGCACGCCGCCGGCCCCGAGGGTCCGCAGCCGTCCGCGCATCTCGCCGGCCGCCCGGGTGGTGAAGGTGACCGCGAGGACCTCGCGCGGGTTGTACACGCCCGTGGCCACGCCGTAGGCGATGCGGTGCGTGATCGCCCGCGTCTTGCCGGTCCCCGCCCCTGCCAACACGCGCACCGGCCCGCGCAACGTCGTCGCCACCTGCCGCTGCTCCGGATCCAAAGCCTCGAGGAGGGTGTCGGAGTCGGGCACAGCGGCGGACTCGGCTGACATGGAGGCAACTCCGTCCTGCTCGGCGTCGGCTGGTGCACGTTCACCCTAGACGCGGGCATGGCACGAAGGTTGCGGCGTACGACGAGGCATTGCTGCTGTCTCGGCCCCGGGGTGGTTGTGGCCCGGTTGCCGATCGTCTACTGGGACCGACTCCCGCGTGCGACATCGGCGGATCAGCGCGTATTACAGATGCGTGTTACGCTAGCGTGTATGGCTGAGACATTGAGCATCCGCCTCGATGCGGAGGACCGGGAGGCCCTGGAGGCGGCCGCACGCGAGCAGGGCAAGGGGCTCAGCGCGTTCGTTCGGGAGCTGGCCGAGGCCGAGGCACGGCGAGTACGGCGGGCTGCGATACGCGCTGAGGGCGAGCGGGTGGTAGCCCATCTGGCGACCCATCCAGGGGCTCAGGACGAGCTTGATGAGATCGGCACGCCGCTGAGCGATCTACGGTGAGCCGACCTCCGGCTGGCAGCATCGTGGTCGTCGACTGGCGCGGCGGTGCGCTGCCGCAAGAGCCAGGTCAACTGCGCCCCGCAGTGGTCGTCGAGGATCACGAGCTGTTCCCGGACGAGTACCCCAACACGCTGGTAGTCCCGTTGACCCGCGACGATGGCCTGGCCCACCGCTCGTTCGCCGAACGGATCGAACCTAGTGCGGACAACGGCGCCGCCGCGACTTGCTGGGCCTTGGCCCACCACGTCACGAGCGTTTCGCTGCGCCGTGTGCAACCCACCGATTCCCGGGTCACCACGCAGCAGTTGGACACCATCCGCCAGCGCATCGTGATCGCCATGGGAATGACCTGACCTGACGTGTCCGTGCGACGCGGGAAGAATCTCCGTCGGGTGAGCGTTGTGCCTTCAACGATCGTTGACGATCGTTCGAGCATCCGTAACGCGAGGAAGGACTGCGATGCCCTCCGGGCTGACGATGTACACCACCCCCTGGTGCGGCTACTGCCACCGGTTGAAGGGGCAGATGGACCGCGAAGGCATCGACTACGAGCTGGTCGACATCGAGCGCGACGAAGCAGCGGCCGTCCGGGTGATGGAGCTCAACGGCGGCAACCAGACGGTGCCGACGCTGGTGTACGCCGACGGGTCCGCCCAGACGAACCCCTCGCTGATCCAGGTCAAGGAGAAGCTGGCCGCCCTGGCATGACGAGGGCCTTGCTCACCACTGACCGGGAAGCCGCCCGCCGTACCACGCCTCGACGAGGGTGCGGCTGATCGAGACCCCGCCGGGCAGCAGCAGCGTCCCCGCGCGGGTCTGCTCCTCGACCTCCGCACGGGTGAACCAGCGGGCATCGCTGAGCTCGTCGCCGTCCACGATGATCTCGGTGGACGTGGCGCGGGCGAAGAAGCCGATCATCAGGCTGGCCGGGAACGGCCACGGCTGGTTGCCGAAGTAGCGCACCTCCCCCACCTGAACGCCGGTCTCCTCGGCGACCTCACGGACCACGGCCTGTTCGAAGCTCTCGCCGGGGTCGACGAACCCCGCCAGGGTGGAGTACCTGCCCTGCGGCCACTGGGACTGGCGACCGAGCAGCGCCCGCTCCCCGTCGGTGACCAGCATGATCACCGCCGGGTCGGCGCGCGGGAACTGCTGCCGGCCACAGACCGTGCAGCGCTGGGTGTGGCCGGCGTCGGCGACCTCGAGAAGCCCCCCACAGCGGGGGCAGTGCACGTGGGACCGAAGCCACTGGGCCAGCGCCACGGCGTGCACCATCAGGCCGGCGTCATCGACGTCGAGCTGCGCGAGCACCTGCCGGAAGGACGTCCAGCGGACCGTGCCGTCGGTGCCCGCCGGCTCGACATCCGCGTAGCCGTCCGCAACTACCCAGGCGAACCAGGCCCGGTCGTCCTTCTCCCCCAGAAAGAGCCGCCGCCCGTCGGCATAGGCCCGCACGACCTCCGGCGGTGAAAGCCACCGCACCCTCGCCGGCTCCTCGTCGACCATGAACCGGGCCCCGGCGACGACCACGACCCGGGTCTCCGTGTCCGCCCAGGCGCGGGCGAGCCAGGCCTCGTCGGCGCGACGATGCCCGGCCCGGTCATGGCGGCCGGCCGACAGGGCGATCCTGACCTCAGCGGGGTCGGGGAAGGTGGGAGTGGGCACGGCCCGACCCTAGATGAGCCCACCGACCCGCTGCGGCCCGAACCTCCCGAGGGCCGACCCTGTCGCTAGGCTCGCCGGCGATGAGCACACACATCGGCGCAGAGCCGGGACAGATCGCCGCACGGATGCTGCTGCCCGGCGACCCGTTGCGTGCCCAGTGGATCGCCGAGACCTTCCTGGAGGACGCGAAGTGCTACTCGCGGGTGCGCGGCATGCTCGGCTTCACCGGCACCTACCGGGGCGAGCAGGTGTCCGTGCAGGGGTCGGGCATGGGGCTCCCGTCGCTGGCGATCTACGTCAACGAGCTGATCGCCGAGTACGGCGTGCGCACGCTGGTGCGGGTCGGGTCGTGCGGGGCGCTGACCGAGCGGCTCAGCCTTCGGGACCTGGTCATCGCGAGCGCAGCGAGCACCGACTCCTCGATGAACAAGATCCGGTTCGAGGGCCTGGACTACGCGCCGGTGGCGGACTACCGGCTGCTGCGTGCGGCCGCCGACGCCGCGGACGCCGCGGGGTTCGCCGAACGCGCGCACGTCGGTCCGATCTTCTCCACCGACTCCTTCTACAGTCCGCGTCCCGAGCTGACCGCGCGGATGGCGGAGTACGGCGTACTCGCCGTCGAGATGGAGACCTCGGCGCTCTACACGCTGGCCGCCCAGCACGACGCCGCGGCGCTGACCGTGTGCACGGTGTCCGACCACATCCTCACCGGCGAGCAGACCAGCGCCGAGGAGCGCGAGCGGACCTTCGGCGACATGGTGGGGGTCGCCCTCGCGGCAGTGCTCAACCGCTGACCAGCCGCTCCAGCTCCCCGCGGCCGGGGAGCTCGGTCGGCTCGTCGAGGACGCCGGTGCGCACGTAGTAGAAGCAGGCCCGCACCCGCTCCAAAGGTACGCCGTGCAGCTCGGCCCAGGCGACCCGGTAGATCGCCAGCTGGATCGGATCGGAGGTGGCTGCACGGCCGGTCTTCCAGTCCACGAGGAGGTAGCCGTCCCCGTCCCGGTAGACCGCGTCGATCCGCCCGCGCACCACCTGTCCGGCGAGCACCAGCGCGAACGCCGGCTCGACCGCGACCGGCGACCGGTCCGCGAACGGGCCCTGCTCGAACGCCCGGATCAGCGTCCGCAGGTCCTGCTCGTCGTCGATGCCCGCGTCGATCCGGCCCGGCAGGTCGTCGGGGTCGACCAGCAGCTGCTGGCCGAACCTCGCCTCCACCCAGGCGTGGAAGCGGGTCCCGAAGCGTGCCGACGGCGACGGCGGGCGCGGCATCGGCCGGGCCAGCGAGGCGGCCAGGGCGTCCGGGTCGTCGCGCAGCCTCGCCAGCGAGGTCGCGGACAGGCTGGACGGCAGCGGCACCTCCACCACGTCCGCGCGCGACGCCCGGGCCTCGTCGAGCAGCCGGGTCATGTCCTCGTCCCAGCCGGCGACCACGCTCTGGGCGACGAGATCCAGGTCGGGCTCCAGGCCGAGCGCCAGGGTCGCCGAGCCGCCCTCCGACCCGGTCGCCGCGCCGTCCTCCGATCCGAGCTCGGACATCGCGGCGCGCACCCGGTCCGCCCCCTCGCGGCGCCTCGCGACCTCTGCTCCCGGCGAGCTCGACGGATAGCTGCCGGTGCGCGCCGCCTGCCCGAGCGGGTTCTCGACACCCTTGTCGGGCTTGTCGCACCAGCTGGGCACGGGCGCTCCCCACTCGCCGAGCAGGTCGCGGACCTGGAGGAGGTACGGCGAGGGGCCGAACGGGCGCTTGTGGGCGTAGGGCCAGCAGTAGCCCGTCACCACGAGCTCGTGGGCGGCACGGGTGACGGCGACGTAGGCCAGCCGCAGGTCTTCGCGCTGGTCGTGCTCCTTCCAGTCGGCCCGGAACCGGGACAGGTCCGCTGCGGTCGGCCCGGCCAGCTTCGGCAGGTCGGCGGCGTCGCCGCGCAGCGCGGTGGGCAGCACGGCCGGGCTGGTGGTCCACAGCAGGCGTCCGCGGGTGCTCGGCAGCTTCGTCTCGCACACGCCGGCGACGAACACCACGTCCCACTCCAGGCCCTTGGCCCGGTGCATGGTGAGCAGCTTCACCGAGTCGGCCGCAGTCGGTGTGGCCGCATCGAGCCCGTTGCCGAACTCGTCCTCGGCCTGCAGGTAGGCCAGCAACGCCCCGAGGCTGACGTCGCCGTCGACGGCCTGGAACCGGGCCACCGCCTGCACGAACAGGTCGAGGTTGTCGCGGCGCGCAGCGGCCGCCGGGTTGGTGGCGGAGTCCAGCTCGAGGTCGATGCCGGTGGTGTCGATGATCCGGCGCACCAGGTCCAGCAGCGGCTCGCCGGCCAGCGCGCGCAGTCCGCGCAGCTCATGGGACAGGAGCGCGAACCTCTCGCGGGCCTCCTCGGAGTAGCCGGCCGGCCCGGGGTCGTCCAGCGCGTCGCTGAGCGAGGCCACGTCGACGGGATCGCCGCCGCGGACGGCGTCCTGGAGCTGCTGCTCCACCGAGGGTTCCGGCTCGCGCTCTCGGGGCTCGCCCAGCGGCTCGCGCCACCCCCACGAATCGGCCGGGCCGCGGCCCAGCTCGGCGGCCCTGCGGCCCAGCAGCGCCAGGTCACGGGGGCCGATGTCCCAGCGGGGCCCGGTGAGCAGGGTCAGCAGCGCGGCGTTCGCGGTCAGGTCGTGCAGCAGCTCCAGCGTGGCGACCACCTCGGCCACCTCAGGCAGCCGGAGCAGTCCGGCGAGCCCGACGATCTCGACGGGGATCTCGGCACCGGTGAGCGCGTCGTACACGTCGGCGGCGTGCGCGTTGTCACGGGTCAGCACGCCGATGCCGGACCAGGCTTGCCCAGCCACGTGGACGGCACGCACCTCCCGGGCCAGGAACGCGAGCTCCTCGGGATAGGTCTCGAAGCAGGCGGCCCGCACCGCGCCCGGCAGGGCGTGCTCCTTCGGGCGGAGCGGCTGCACGCCGGGGCTGGCGGCGTACAAAGGAGTCGCAAGCCGGTTGGCGACCTTCAGGATCCGATCGTCGGAGCGGCGGTTGACGCTCAACGAGTAGCGCCGCACGTCGCCGCCGTCGGCCGCCGGGAAGTCCTGCTCGAAGTGCACGATGTTCGACACGGAGGCGCCGCGCCACCCGTAGATGGCCTGGTTCGGGTCGCCGACCGCGGTCACCGGATGGCCGCGGCCGCGCTCGGGCGAGGGCCCGGAGAACAGCCGGCCGAGCAGGTGCGCCTGCGCGACGGAGGTGTCCTGGTACTCGTCGAGGAGGACCACCTTGAACGCGTCTCGCTGTGCCTGGCCCACCTCGGGGCGCCGTTCGGCCAGGTCGGCGGCGAGGGCGATCTGGTCGCCGAAGTCCATCAGGCCGAGGTCGGCCTCGAGGCGTCGGTAGGCCGCGACCAGCCCGAGCAGCTCGGCGCGCCGGTCGATGGCGTCGATCGCCTTGTCTACGTCCTTGCGGCCGGTGGTGGTCTCGGCGTCGCGGGCGGCTGCGAAGGCGTCGCGCTGCCGCGCGTCGAACGCGCGGAGCCGCTCCGGGGTGCAGAGGTGCTCGGACAGCTGGGCGTCGAGCGCGAGGATCCAGCCCACGACCGTCGGCAGGTGCTCCGAGAGGAGCGCGACGCGGCCCTCGTAACGGGCAACCGCGCGCTCGGCGAGCTGGTAGCGGGACGCGTCGGCGATCACCCGGGTGTCCGGCTCGTGGCCGATCCGCAGGCCGTGCTCGGTGAGCAGCGACGCGGCGTAGGCGTGGTAGGTCGACACCGTCGGCTCGAGCACGTCGTCACCTGCCCGGCCGGCGGCTGCGAGCACGCCCCGGACCCGCCGACCCAGCTCGCCTGCGGCCTTGGTGGTGAACGTCAGGCCCAGCACCTCATGCGGCGCGACCTGCCCCGTGGCGACCAGGTAGACGACCCGGGCGGCCATCACGGCGGTCTTCCCGGACCCGGCGCCGGCCACGACCACCGCCGGCTCGAGCGGGGAGGTGATGGCCGCGAACTGCTGGTCGCTGAACGTGAATTCTGCGTCCATCACCTCCCGCAGCTGCTGCGGGCTGTCGATGCGCAGAGAAGACGTCGCCTGCATTGGGCCGGAGACGGTGGTCACGACAGCACCGTCCCGGAGCCGCGACTGGGGCAGATCGCGGTGAAGGAGCAGTGCCGGCAGTGGTCGCCGGGCCGAGCCTCGAACCGCTCGGAGCGTACGGCGTGCGCGGCGGTCATCAGCTGGGTCTCGACCAGCCGCGCCCCGTCCGTGTCGTCCCCCGCCACCCCGCCCAGGTCGTCCCCCGCCACCCCGCCTGTGTCGCCCCCCGCCACCCCGCCCAGATCGTCGTCCTGCGGGGGCTGGCGCTGCACCTTGGCCTGCGGGCCGGACGCCGCGCGAAGCTGTACCAGCTCCGCTCCGCCGGAGCGGCCCGGCCTAGGCAGGTGCTCGTCGAACCCGCCGGAGTCCACCGCCAGCTGGTAGACGCCGAGCTGGGGATGCTCGGCCAGCTCGGCGGCGGTGGCCGCCTTCTTCTGGGTCTTCAGGTCCACGACCACCGCGCGACCGTCGTCGTCGAGCTCGAGACGGTCCACGGTGCCGCGCAGCCGGACCTGCTCGCCGTCGGGCAGCCGGACCGCGACCTCGAACGGCAGCTCGCTGGCCACCACGGTGCGGGCCTCCGGCGCGTGGTGCCAGGCCAGGAACCGGTCGACGACCTTGTCGACCTCGGCGCGCTGCCGGGCGCGTGCCCACGGCGTCTCGAAGCTCAGCTCGCTCCACACCCGGTCGATCAGCGGGCGGATCTGCTCGGCGTCGACCAGCTCCCCCTTCGCGACCCGGTCCGCCAGCGCGTGCACGACGAGCCCGAAGCCCTGGGCGCTTCCGGCGGGCCGGGCTCCCCCGGCCTCCCGCTCCAGGAACCAGCGCATCGGGCAGCCGACCAGCCCGACCAGCGCACTCGCGGACAGGGCGAGCGGCGCATCGGCGGGCCGCACCGGACGGCTCGCGACCGAACGGGCGCGGGTCCCCCACCAGCTGCCGGGGTCGGCCTGCGGGACCATTGGCGTGTCGCCTGCGCGCTCGGTCGCCAGCAGCGCAAGGCGTCGCGCGGCGGCGTCCCGCAACGCGGGCTCGGCCTGCGGGTCGCAGACGGTGCGACGCAGCTCGGCCACCAGGCCGGCCATCGACAGCGGGCGACGCGGCCGGCCCACAGTCCTCTCCGGCTGCACGCCTAGCTCGTGCACGAACCGGGACGGCTGGTCGCCGTCGTCCTCGGGCGACTCGACCGCGGTGACCAGCAGCCGGGCCCGAGCCCGGGTGCAGGCGACGTAGAACAGCCGCCGCTCCTCGGCCAGCAGTGTCGTGGTGCTCACCGGAGGGACCGCCACGCCGACGCCGATCCGGTCGGCGCCCAGCAGGGTGTCGCGGCGGCGCAGGTCGGGCCAGCTGCCGTCCTGGACACCGGCGACGACCACGAACCGCCACTGCAGGCCCTTGGCACGGTGCGCGGTGAGCAGCCGGACGGCGTCGCCGCGGATGCCGCGCTCGGCCAGCGTGTCGGCGGGGATCCGTTGCGAGTCCAGCTCCTCGAGGAACCGGGCCACCCCGGTGTGCAGGCGCTTCTCCTCGGTGCGCGCGGCCACCTCGAACAGCGCGCAGATCGCGTCGAGGTCGCGGTGCGCCAGCCGGGCGGCGGCCCCTGCGGACTCGCTGGCCCGGCGCAGCCGCTGGGGCCAGCCGGTCCCGTCCCATAGCGTCCAGAGCACCTCCTCGGCGGTGGCGCCCTGCTTCACGCGGTCGTGCGCCTCGCGCAACAGCTCGGACAGCGCGCGAGCCTTCGCGACCGGCCCCCCGGCGAGCCCGTCGAGGAACGTCGGGTCGAGTAGCGCCGCCCGCAGCAGCGCCGGGGACGCCTCCGGCGCCCTGCCCTCGTCGGCCGCGCGGGACTGGTCACGACGTCGCAGCAGCCGCGCCAGGGAGCGTACGCCGTGCGCGTCGAGTCCGCCGAGCGGCGAGACCAGCAGCCCCTCCGCCACACCCGCGTGCACGTATCCGCGCTCGTAGGGGTCGGTGACGTCGCGGTGCAACGCGACCCGCAATCCGTCGAGCAGCGGCAGCAGCGCCGGCTCGTGCACCAGCGGCGTCTCGTCGGCCGCGACCTCGACAGGCACCCCCGCCGCGCCGAGCGACCTACGCAGCGCGGGGATCGAGACGCGGCCGGAGCGGACCAGCACCGCCATCTGCGACCAGTCCAGGCCGTCCTCGAGGTGGGCCCTGCGCAGCGCGTCGGCGACGTGCTCGGTCTCCGCCCGCGGGGTGTCGAACAGCTGCACCTCGACCCGGCCGGGCCCGACCAGCTCGGCGGCCTCAAGGGCGACCTGCGGGTCGCGGAAGGTGGCGAACCGCTCGGCGTCGATGGCGCCGCCGACCGGGAGCCGCCGGGCCAGCTCCCGTGAGGCGGTCAGCAGCCGCGGCCCGAAGCGGCGGGTGCTCCGCAGCGCCACGACCGGGGCGGACGAACCGTCGCGGCGGGGGAACACCGAGGGGAAGTCGAGGATGCCGCGCACCTCGGCGCCGCGGAACGCGTAGATCGACTGGTCCGGGTCGCCGACCACGACCAGGTTGCGACCGTCCCCGGCCAGCGCGTGCAGCAGCCGGACCTGGGTCGGGTCGGTGTCCTGGTACTCGTCGACGAGGACCCAGGAGTACTGCGCACGCAGCTCGGCACGGCGGGCCGGATCCTCGGCGAGCAGCACCGCGCGATACATCAGCTCCGGGTAGTCCAGCGCGGAGGCGCTGTCGAGCACGGAGAGGTACTGCTCCATGAACGTCGCCGCCGCCTGCCACTCGGGGCGGCCCTCCCGGGCTCCCAGCTCGGCGAGGTCGACAGGGTCCAGTCCCTTCTCGCGGGCACGGGCGAGCACGTCCTGCACCTCCCGGGCGAACCCGCGCGTGCCGACCGCCTCGCCGAGCGCCGCGGGCCAGGTCACCGACTCGCGCTCGCGGCTGAGCAGCTCGGTGAGCACGGTGTCCTGCTCAGGAGCCGAGAGCAGCCGCAGCGGCTCGGCGTACAGGTCGGAAGGCGAGTACCGGCGCACCAGACCGTAGGCGAAGGAGTGGAAGGTCGCGCACAGCGTGCCGGTCACGGTGCGCGCCAGCCGGGTGGTCACCTGGTCGCGCAGCTGCTCGGCGGCCTTGCGGCTGAACGTGAGGGCCAGCACGGACTCCGGCGACACGCCTCTCCGCTCGATGCGGTCGACGATGGCCTCGACCAGCGTGGTGGTCTTGCCGGTGCCCGGCCCGGCGAGCACCAGCAGCGGCCCGGCCTCGTGGTCGACGACGGCTCGTTGTGACTCGTCCAGCCGCGGCCCGCCGAGGGGTGGGGCCTCGGGGCGGGTCAGGTGGTACGTCGTCGCCGGTGTCGTCACAGCCCGCATCCGATCAGACGCCACCGACATCACCCGGCCCCGTCGCGCGGTTTACCAGGGTGGCATGGTAATCGGCCGCCCCCCATGGGGAACTCCCCATGGCAGGCGGCAGAAAACCAGGGTGGCATGGTAATCCGCCAGGCTGATTCCGTACGCCGTCAGCGGCGCCCGGCACCCACAGGGCGCGCCGCATGTCGACCTTCCCCGAAGCCCGCAACGGCGTGCCCTCCTCGCGGTAGCACGCCAGCGCCGTGCCGTCGTGGCAGTGCGGCGGCGTCCCGTCGGCATGCACCACCCGCCACCACGGCACCGGGCCGCCGTAGAGGGCCATCACCCGGCCGACCTGGCGGGGGCCTCCCCAGGACTCGGCGGCCGCCTCGTTGATCGCCTCGGCGAGCAGGCCATAGGTGCACACCCGCCCCGGCGGGATCGCCTCCACGCGCGACAGCACCGCCTCGACGTACTCCAGCTGGCGGCGAGTCCTCTCCTGCTCCTTGTTCCGCGCGACCATCGCGGGCGACCCTACTTCGCCCGGCTAGTCGGCGTCTGCCGTGTCCGGATCCCGCAGGCGTACGGCGAGGTAGCCCACCCATGCCAGCACCACGCCCAGCGCCACGGCGGCGACCCATCCCGCCGACGGCAGCCCCAGCCCAGACGCGGCGCGGGCGGCCAGCCAGACCGCCGTCGCGGCGGCGGCCATCAGACCGAGCCGCCCGGCCCAGCGCAGCGCCAGCACCCGTCCGACCACCGTCCCCGGCGGTCCGTAGCCGGCCAACGTCGCCGCCACGTGCAGCACCAGCAGGTCCCAGCCGGCCAGCAGCACGAAGACGTCGAGCCGGTCCGACTGCTCGTCCACCGAGACCACCCACAGCGCCGCCAGCGCCACCACCAAGAAGAACGGCGCGCTGGAGTCCGGGAGGGCCGCGGCGGCCAGCGAGACCAGCAGCACGACCACGGCGTACAGCGTGGAGAGCTCCGACCCAGCCACCCGCACCAGCACCAGCATCAGCACGGTCGTCGCCGGCAGGCAGGCCCGAAGCAGCAGCTGGACACGGCTCAGCCGGCTCAGCCCGTCGAGGATCCGCTGCCGGTCCGAGGCCGTGCTCATCGCGCCACCGCCGCCCCGCGCGCCGGCAGAGCCGCCCGGCGGCCGAGGCCGCGCAGCACGTCGTCCAGCGTGCCGGGGCCATGCCACGCAACGACGGGGATGCCCAGTCGGGTGACCCTGCCAAGCAGCGCGTCGCGCTCCAGGCTGCGCAGCCGCCAGGCGAGCCGCTCGGTCGTGGTGTGGCCGGGGTCCTCTCGCCGGTCCAGGCCTGCGGGCAGGGTGTCGACGACGACCACCGACAGACCGCGTCGGGCCAGCAGCCCGGTGGCGGCGACCACCCGGTCGGAGAGCATCGGGGAGAACACCAGCACGACGGCACCCGCAGGCACCTGGAAGCGCAGCCGCGCGGCGTCGACGTGCCTGCTCTCCCCCGGCGAGATCCGGGCCAGGACGTCGAGCAGCCGGCGCAGGTGACGCCCGCCGGCACTGGTCGGCAGCGCGTTGTGGCGCGTGGAGCCGAGCACCCGCAGGCCGACCCGGTCGCCGTTGCGCAGGTAGTGCTCGGCGACCGCCCCTGCCGCACGCACTGCGATGTCGAGGCTGCTCTCGGCACCCCCGAGGCCTCCGCTGGCGCCGATCTCGACGCCGCTGTCGACCAGCAGCAGCACGCTGGCGTCCTGCTCGGCGACCGTGCTGGTCACGTGCAGTGCCCCGGTGCGCAGGGAGACCCGCCAGTGGATGCGGCGGAGCCGGTCGCCGGGCACGAACGGTCGGATGCCTGCGAACTCCGACCCGTCGCCGGCCCGACCGGCCGGGTGGGTGCCGACCAGGCCGATCGGGTGCGGCGCATGCGCCGCGCTGTCGAACGGGCCGGGCACCGGCAGGGTGGTGAACGGGCTGGCCGGCAGGGCGGCCTGGCCCCACTGGTAGCCGGCCCACCTGCTGTACGCCGACACCAGCCCGTCGCCGGCCTCCCGGCGTCCCCAGCGCAGGCTCGCCACCTCGGCGACCAGCCGCATCGTCGACGACGGTGACTTCGAAGCGGTGTGGGTGAGCACTCCGTTCGGCGGGTGGTACCCCGTCCACGGGTGGGTGAGCAGCGTGGCGCCGACGAACTCGACGCCACGGGCCCGCTCGAGACCGATCCGGACCCGGGTGCCCTGCCCCTCGCGGACGGTGTCGCGGGCCAGCCTCGAGCTCGCCCGCGGGTCCTCGCCGGGACGATGAAGGATCGCCACCACCGCGTGCACGCCGAAGCCGACCGCGAACACCAGCAGGTCTGGCCGCCCGAGGAGTACGGCGACCAGGGCCGCGGCCGCGGAGAACAACCCCGACCGCACCAGCACGTGGCTCGCCCGCCAGGTCATCCCCCGCCACCCCGCCAGGTCATCCCCCGCCACCCCGCCCATTCACGCCTGCGGCTCCCGAGCACCCGGTGTCTCCACCTGGCCGAGGACGCCGCGCACCACCGAGGCGCCGGACACGTCGCTCATCCACAGCTCGGGCTTGACCGTCACCCGGTGGGACAGCACCGAGCGCGCGACGGCCTTGACGTCCTCCGGGACCACGTAGTCCCGGCCGCCGATGACGGCGTACGCCCGCGCGGTGAGCATCAGCGCGAGCGCGCCGCGCGGGGAGGACCCCATCAGCACGTGCGGATGCTCGCGGGTGGCGTCCGCAAGCGCGACGCAGTAGCGGCCGACGCTCTGCTCGACGGTGACTGTCTCGATCGCCTGCTGCATGGCGAGCCAGCCCGTCGCGTCGGTGATTGCCTCGAGCTGCTGCTCCTCGCGGCGCCGTTGCAGCCGGCGGGAGAGCACGTCCCACTCCTGGTCGCGGGTGGGGTAGCCGAAGCTCACCCGCATCAGGAACCGGTCCAGCTGCGCTTCGGGGAGCGGGTAGGTGCCTTCGTACTCGACCGGGTTGGCGGTGGCGATCACGTGGAAGGGTGCGTCGAGCTCGAACGTCTGCCCCTCGACGGTGACCTGCCGCTCCTGCATCGCCTCCAGCAGCGCGGCCTGCGTCTTCGGCGGGGTGCGGTTGATCTCGTCGGCGAGCAGCAGCCCGGTGAACAGCGGCCCGGGGCGGAACTCGAACTCGGCGTTCTTCTGGTCGTAGATGAACGAGCCGGTGAGGTCCGCGGGCAGCAGGTCGGGAGTGAACTGCGCGCGGGTGAACCGCAGGCCGAGCGTCTGCGCGAACGACCGGGCCGCCAGGGTCTTGCCGAGGCCCGGGAAGTCCTCGATGAGCACGTGCCCGCCGGCGAGCAGTGCCGCGAGCACCAGCGTGAGCGCCTCCCGCTTGCCGACCACGGCCCGGCTCACCTCGTCGAGCACTGCCGCGGCCCGCGCGGAGACCTCCGCGACCTCGATCGGAGCGGGCGTGCCGTCTCCCGCGGGTGTGCTCACAGTGCCTCGATCCTGTCGATGAGTACGTCGATCTGCGCCGGCTTGAGCCGTGGGTAGGGGCTGGTCGCCTCGGCGAACCGGACCAGGTCGGGGTGGACCAGCGTGGCGGCCCTCACGGGGTCAGCGGACCAGGTCACGCCGTGCCGGGCGAGCAGTCGCTGGTCGAGCAGCCCCACCAGGTGGTCGTGCAGCGTCGAGTCGACCGTGTTGCCGACCTGGTGGGCGGTGAGCATCCGGTTCAGCCGGGCCAGTCCGGGGTCCTCACCGGGAGAGAGCAGCGGCTGCTCACGACGTACGTCCCACACGGACGCCTCCGTGCTGGCCGACAGGTCCAGGAACAAGATCAGCACGGCGGCGACGGCCACGATGGTCAGGGCGACCAGCCCGGGCCGCGGGGTGCCGCCGAGGGCGTAGGTGCCTGCGCAGACGCCGAGCCAGACCACGAACGCGAGGCCGGCCCGTTGCAGCCAGGTCCGCAGCCCGGTCCGCGTGCTCACGCCCGCTCCCCGATGTGAGCGGCGAGTGCGCTGAGCTCCGCGTCGAGGGTTCGCAAGGCCTCCCGTGCGGCGCCACGGTCCTGCTCGGTGAGCTCGTGCTCGGAGAACCGCGCCGCCCGGTAGAGTCCGGCCAGCCGGCCGACCGCGGCCGGGTCGAGGTCGAGGGAGTGCAGCACCCGCACGGTGAACTCGGTGGAGGTCTCCCACCGCGCGGGAGGCAGGCCCGCCTCGGCGATCGACTCCTCCAAGGCCACCCAGCAGCGCACGATCCCGTTGCGCGGGCTGCCCAGCGCGAGCGAGGCGTTGCGCGCGTGCGCGGTTCGGGCGAGCGCGTCCGCGATCTCTTGGGGGTCGGGGGCTGTCTCGAACTCGATGTCGGGCGGTGCCGGCGGCCGGTGCCAGCGGTGCTGCCAGGCCCACACCAGGACGGCGACCACGACCGCGACGATCACCAGCAGGACCGCCCAGGCGATCAGGGTGCCCAGCCAGGCGAGCGCGTGTCCGTGCGGCCCATTGCGCAGTTGCTGCATCGGGTCTGCCGGGCCGGGTGAGGCCGAGGCCTGCTCGGTGGGGGCGAAGCTGCGGTGCACCCGGCGGCGACCGGGGACCACGACGGCGACCGGGCCGGTCGTCGCAGCCCATACCAGCACGAGCACGCCGGCCACGACCGCGGCGGTCACGCCCGCGGCGAGGACCTTCCGCGGGGTGTCGCGCGGCGGTGTGCTCCTGGTCGTCCCCGTCACGCCCGCGAGCCTAATCCCCCGCACCCGCCGACCCGTCCCGTCTGCAGGCGCACACCCCGACGACCCGTCCCGTCTGCAGGCGACTGGTCGCGCACCCCGGCCGGGGAGCTGCTCGCGGTAATGCCCCCAGGCACCACTCCCCGCTGGCAATGGTGCCTGAGGGCATTACCGCGCAATAGCCCGAGGCTCCAGGTGGTTCCGAAGGGTTGGACCGACGCGAAGCGGGACGCGCGGCGGAGCCGGCGAGGGCGTGGCGGGCCCGGCGGGCGCGCGAGGGAGGAGCGCGGATGGTCCGCCCGGCCCGGCTCTGTCCGGGGAAGCGGACCATCCGCAACCGGCGACTGCTACAGCACCGGCGAGAACGGCTCCGTCCCGTGCACGAGAGTCAGCCCGGCGAGCCCGGAATGGGCCTGCGCGTAGGCCAGCTCCTTGCCGAGGTCCCCGATGTTGTTCGACGCGGGAAGCGGGGCGATGCCGAGCGTTGACAGGACGCCGAGCGCGTCGCCGTTCGCATCCATGAAGCCGCTGCCCGAGTCACCGGGGATTCCCGGCGTCACGGTGTAGAGCGGGTGCGACCAGCCGCCGTCGGCCGCCTGGTCGCCCAGGCTGACACCGGTGTGCGGCGACAGCTCGGTGATCCCGGCACGAAGGCTGGAGTTGCCGTAGGTGTAGACCCGGTCGCCTGCCTGGGTGCCTCCGGTGGCGATGCCCTCCGGGCCGCCCCAGAACGGCACGCTGGGGTTGATCTTCGACACGTCGGACGGGTCGACCTTCACCAGGGCGAGGTCGTTGTAGGCGCACGGGTTGGTGCCGGTCTCGCCGATCTTCTGCATGGTCAGCCAGCTGCTGTACGCCAGCGTGCCGGTGCCGACCGTCGTACCGGCCGAGACGAGGTTGCCGTCGTTGGTGAACCGCACCTTGGTGCCCAGGGGCAGCGACTTGGTGGTGCAGCCGTTGGTGTCGGTGGAGCTGCCGGTGCCGGCGCAGTGCGCGGCATAGCCGACGTAGGTGTTGCCGGCCCCGTCGGTGTAGACGAAGTTCGCGGTGCACTGGGCGCCGCTGGTGTACATCATCGTGCCGGGGTGGATCTTCGCGGTGGACGCGGGCGCCCACTGCTGAGCGGCGACCGACGTGGGTGCGGTCGCCGCGGTGATGCCCGTCGCGGCGAGTACGGCGCTGATGCCGACCGTCGCCAGGGCACGGACCCGAGAGAGCCTCATAAGGTTCCTTTCCCAGGGGAGGGTGGATGTGTCTTTCTCAAGGCACAACGACCCGCCCCCGGGAAGGGTTACGCCCCCCGGCCCCCCGCCCCCCGGCTCACACAGGGCTCAGGCAGGAGCGCCGGCCAGCTCCGCCGTACGCTCCTCGGCACCGACCCACGCCGTACGCACCACACCAGCCAGTCCAGCCAGCAGGACGACCAGGCCGGCGAAGGCGAGGTACCTCGTGGCGGTCGCGAAGCCCGCCGCCTCGAGCACGGTGCCGACGATGGCGGTGCTCATCACCGCGCGGCTGACGCCGAGCTTCAGGCTCGCCACGGCCAGCAGGATCATGCCTACATCGTTGAGCACGGAGAGCGGGCCTGCGATCCCGGAGGCGGTGGTGATGCCGCCGATCGCGCCGCTCGAGGCGCCCATCAGCGCGGCGGCCATGTCGATTGCGTCGTCGAACACGATCGCGAGCACGCCGAACACGCCGAGCACGCCGCCGATCGTGGCGAGTTTGGGCGAGCGGCCGTACGAGGTCCAGGCCCACCAGGACAGCCCGCCGACCAGCAGGGCCGCACCCAGCAGGTTGAAGGCCAGGCCGACGACCGTCGCCGTGGGGTGGTCGGCAATCGCGGCCGCCATCGTCGCCGGGTCGGACGAGATCGTGTGGCCGATGATCAAGGAGATGGCGCCGAGAGTCAGACCGCCGAGCAGGCAGGCGCCGCCGGCGCGGGAGAGAGTAGTAGTAGTCATGCTGCGAGAGTCGCACCGGCGCTCACTACGTACTATCCGGCGAAGTACGTAATAGGTCGCCCGGGGGCGCTCCCCCGCGGCGTGTCTAGTACGACGGCTGGGAGGGATCGATCTGGTTCACCCAGGCCACGACGCCACCGCCGACGTGCACCGCGTCGGCGTACCCCGCCCCCTTGACCACCGCGAGTGCCTCGGCCGAGCGTGCGCCCGACTTGCAGTGCAGCACGACCTGTTTGGCGCCTCCGGTCAGCTCGGAGAGCTCGCCGAGCGCGTTCCCGTTGAGGAACTCGCCCTTGGGGATCAACACCGAGCCGGGGATCTTGTTGATCTCGTACTCGTTGGGCTCGCGCACGTCGACCAGCACGAAGTCCTGCTCGCCGCTCTCGCGGGCCTTGAGCATCCGCTCCAGCTGGGTGACCGAGATCGTGGAGTCGGCCGCGGCGTCGGCGGCCTCCTCGGAGACCGCGCCGCAGAACGCGTCGTAGTCGATCAGCCCGGTGATCGTCGGGTGCTCCCCGCAGATCGCGCAGTTCGGGTCCTTCTTGACCGGGAGCTTGCGGTACTCCATCTCCAGCGCGTCGTAGATCATCAGCTTGCCGATCAGCGGCTCGCCGATCCCGGTCAGCAGCTTGATCGCCTCGTTCACCTGGATGGAGCCGATGCTCGCGCACAGCACGCCGAGCACACCGCCCTCGGCGCAGGACGGCACCATTCCGGGCGGCGGCGGCTCGGGGTAGAGGCAGCGGTAGCACGGGGCCTCGCCGCCGGGAGCCGCGGCCCAGAACACCGAGGCCTGGCCGTCGAAGCGGTAGATCGACCCCCAGATGTAGGGCTTGCCGAGCAGCACCGCGGCGTCGTTGACCATGTAGCGGGTGGCGAAGTTGTCGGTGCCGTCGATGATCAGGTCGTAGCCCTCGAAGATGCCGAGCACGTTGTCGTTGTCGAGGCGCCCCTCGTGCAGGACGACCTCGATCAGCGGGTTCACCTCATGGATCGACTCCTTGGCCGAGAGCGCCTTGGACTTGCCGATGTCGGACTGGCCGTGGATCACCTGGCGCTGCAGGTTGGACTCGTCGACCTCGTCGAAGTCGACGATGCCGAGGGTGCCGACGCCCGCAGCGGCGAGGTAGAGCAGCGCGGGACTGCCGAGTCCACCCGCCCCGATCACGAGGACCTTGGCGTTCTTCAGCCGCTTCTGCCCGGCCATCCCGACGTCGGGGATGATCAGATGCCGGCTGTAACGACGTACCTCGTCGATGGTCAGCTCGGCGGCAGGCTCGACCAGTGGTGGCACGGGCACGACATGCACTCCTCTTGTCTCGGTGAGGCTCTTCTGGCTCTGCTTTGGCCTAACACGCCCCGCCGTGTCCATGTTCCCGCGGCGTCGTGCAGAGGTACGCCGTGTCCGCGATCCGGACTCCGCCGACGACGCGTCCGCAGCCCTAACGCACGGGACTGGCCACCACGACCGCGTTGGACAGGTACACCGACCCGGTCCAGTCGTCGCAGGTGATCAGCACCAGCCGGCCCGGGACGGTCTGGCTGAACACCTGCTTGGCGTGCTTGGCCAGCCGCTGCTTGTGGTAGACCGTGACGCGCTTCACGGCGTACCGGATGCTGCCGTTGCCGGTGCGCACGGTGACCGGGTCACCCTTGTGCAGCGTGGCCAGGTGGTCGAAGGCGCCGCCGCCGGTGTGCACCGTGTGCCCGGTGATCAGCGCGCCGCCGGTCGCCGCTCCGGGCACCGCGCCCCCCTGCCACCAGCCGAGCATCTGCGGGTCGCTCGGGGGCAGCAGCACCCCTCCGGGGGCGTCGATCGGGACGACGGGCACGTCGATGTCCAGGGTGGGTACGACGAGCCGGGTCGGCCGGCCCGCGGCGGGGAGCCGTTCCGGCGCGTGGTGCACGGTCGCGTCGGCCGGCGCGATGCTGGGAGTCGGCGCCACGTCGTACGGCGGGCCTTGTGCCACGTGCGGCGACGGGTCTGCCGTCGTGCTCCCGGCCCGGGCGCTGGACGACGGCAGTCCGACCGGGCGCGCGCTCTCGAGCCGCAGTCCGGTCAGCGCGTCACCGATCAGCCAGAGGCCGGCCGTCGTAGCCACGACGACACACAGGAGCACGACGGCCCTGGGGGAGGGGCCGCCGTGCCGTCCTTGTGTGTCAGGCCTCGTGGACACCGCGCCGGCGTCGTGCGAGACCCAGCCAGCCTCCTGCGGCCAGCATCAGCAGGCCCGCCCCGAGGAGGGTCTGTGCCATCAGCGCTCGCAGCGAGGAGCTCGAGGTGGTCGTGGTCGGCCAGCTGGCCAGCCCCGCCTCGACCGCGGTAGGCACCGCGCCACCGGAGTGCTTGACACCGGGCGCGAAGGCCTCGATGCCCTTGACGGTCGGCTTCGCGTGCGAGCTGCCCTTGACCTGCACAGCCGGCTTGGTGTGCTTGGGCGTCGGCTTGGTCGCCTCGGTCCCGCAGACCACGGTCCCGGAGAACGTGTGCGACCAGTGCGACTGGGCACCCGCCGGGAACACGTAGCCCGCCTCCGGCGTCGCGTCGACCGTCACCGTGTTGCCCACACCAGGCGTGCCGTGCTGCGTGTAGTCGACGCCGGTCACGTTGGCGGTGTTCACGTCGTACCGGTTCGGGTGCTTGCAGCTCGGACCCTGGAACGTCACGTCCGGACTCACCACGTGCGGGTTCCCACCCGGCGGGTTCCCCCCGCCGCCTCCGCAGTTTGCTGGCGGGTTCTTGAACGTGTGGGTGAACACTGTGGTGGCTCCATTGGCGAGCACGTAACCATTCGCGGTGTCGACTGTGGCGTCGATCTCCCAGGTTGTGCCGGCCTTGCCGCTCGTGTCTGTGCCCGGCGCGGGGGCGTAGGTAACCCCAGTCACAGAGACACCGGTGAAGGTGCCGTTCGTAGTGCAGGTCGGCTCGGTGTATGTGACACCCGGAGTAACAGCCTTCGGTAGTGGAGTCACGGTCCCCTGACAGGTTGTCGCGGTCACAGAACCGTCGAGGGAGTGATAGATCCCATTGCTGTCGGTGTAGGAGGCAATGATGTCCCGTTTTGGATCGCCTACCACGTGTGCGACTCCGTTGAAGGTGCCGTCACTCTTCCAAATTTTGTTCGGGAAGTTCCTGTGGGCCAAGTGGCCCTGGAACTTCGCCGAGTCGTCATCCACCGTGATGAAGACATAGGGATTCGTGTCGCTGCTTGTGGCGTGACAGACGTTCACAGGAACGTGCTGTTCATTCCCATTCCCATTGCCGTTGCCGCCGTTGTTCCCGTTGTTGCCGTTGTTGCCGTTGTTCCCGTTGTTCCCGTTGTTGCCGTTGTTCCCGTTGTTGCCGTTCCCGTTGTTGCCGTTGCCGTTGTTGGCGTGATGATGGCCGTTTCCGCCGCCACCACCGGCGACCGCGGCGGGGGCGCTGAACAGCACCAGCCCCGAGGTCGCTACCAATGCGCCGGCCACCGCCAGCGCGGCTGCCAGGCGCCGCCGGGTCTTCCCGGCGCGCGGCAGCGCATCGTGTCTCGCCATAGCTGTGCCCACCCTTGAGATTCATCCCCCGCCGCGTTCCCCCGATGTCCCCAGAGACCTCGGCCCCCCGGCGTGCGGTCCCGTAAGGAGTGAGTTCGGAACGGTCGTCCCACGCGTCGACGCAGCCCCGCGTCGGCACCTGGGAAACTCGGCCCCCCGGCCTCAGCCCCACCCGATGACGGCCATCGTCCTTCCGGCCGTCTGGTCAGACCCTCCCCCCGGATGAGGCATGGCGACAAGACCCGTTTGGGCTATCTATGGGTAAAACCTCCCGCTCCGCACGGGTCTGGGTGCGGAGGGCGCCTACTCGGGAACGGCGATGGCGACCGTGTTGGACAGGTACACCGACCCGGTCCAGTCGTCGCAGGTGATCAGCACCAGCCGGCCGGAGACGTTCTGGCTGAACAGCTGCGCGGCGTGCTCGGCGATGCGTGCCTTGCGGTAGGTGTGCACGTCGGTCACGACGTACCGGATCTGGCCCCGGCGGGTGCTGACCCGCAGCGAGTCACCGGGGCGCAGCCTCGCCAGGTGGTCGAAGGCACCGCCGCCGGTGTGCACGGTGTGCCCGGTGACCAGGGCGCTGCCGACGCGAGCGCCGGGCCGTGCGCCGTCCTCCCACCAACCCAGCGTCTGCGGGTTGCTCGGCGGGACGAGCATGCCGCCGGTGGCGGCGATCGGGACGACAGGCACGTCGATGTGCAACGCGGGCACCCGCAGGCCGACCGGGACCCCGGGAACCGGCCGGGGCCGGGCCGGGTGCGACGCCGGGGCGGTGGCTGCGGTGGGCCGCGCGGTCGGGACCGTTCCGGTCGCCGGCCGCAGTCGCCCGGGAACAGCGACCGGCGTCTCCGGCAGAAAGCGAGCTGGACGACGTACCGCCCGGACTGTCTGCACACGCGCCGGGTCGACCGCAATGGAGGTCAGGGCCTCGTGTGAACCCGCTCGGTCCATCCGGGACAGCAGCGCTGATGCCGGCTGCGGGAGGGTGGAGGTTCCCACCGCCAGCACCAGCGCCGCCACCGGAAGCCACCGGAGCCGCCGGCCGGGGACGGCGGCTGCCGGTGGGTGGGGCTGCTTAGGCTTCGCGGACACCACGGGTACGGCGTCCGAGCCCGAGCCAGCCTCCGCACAGCAGCAGGAGGAAGCCTCCGGCGAGCAGTCCCTCGGCCAGCAGCACCCGGCTCGACGTACGCCGTGTCGTCACCGTCGGCCAGCTCGCCAGTCCCGCGTCGACCGCGGTCGGAACCGCGCTCTGGGTGCCGGCCACCGGCTGCACGCGGTCACGCGGACCGACGACGGCCTGTCCGGGGTCACCGTGCTTGCCGTGCGAGGCGTGGTGCTTGTCGGGGTGCGGCGCGATGCTCTCGACGCCGAGGACCTGCCCGCAGTAGTGCCCGGTCCGCCGTGGCGCGACCTGCACGGTCACGGTGGTCTTGGTGCCCTTCGGGAAGGCGTACCCCGCCTTCGGCGAGAAGCTGACCGTCACGGTGCCCGGGGCACTTCCCGTGCGGTGGACACGCACTCCGGTGGGCTGGGTGGGCATCACCAGCGAGCCGGCGGCGTGGCAGCTCGCCTTGGTCGCGTACGGCGTGCGCGGGGTCACCAGGATGGGGTCGACGGTGCCGCCGGGGCCGCCCGTGCCGGTGCCGGTGCCGGTGCCGGTCCCGCCGGCGCCCGTGCCACCCGTGCCGCCCGTGCCGCCCGTGCCACCCGTGCCACCGGTGCCTCCCGCGCCACCCGTGCCGCCCGCGCCTCCGGGGCCCCCAGTGCCTGTGCCCGTCCCGCCCCCGGCCCCTCCGCCTGCGCTGCAGCTCGCCGCGCGGTCGTTGAACCGATGGGTCCACCAGGTCGTCGTGCCGACGGTGAAGTAGTGGGACGCATCGTGGGTGGCGGTCACCTTCACCGTGACGCCGGGTGCCGGAGTCGAGTCGGCCGAGTAGCTGACGCCTGCGACGGGCCGGTAGTCGATGCTCGGCGCGTCCGTGCAGCCCGTGACCTCACGCCAGTTCGGCTCCAAGGGGGTCGCCGGGCTCGTCGCCGGCGTCCCGCCACCGCCAGTGGTGCAGCCGGTCGGCGCGTCGAAGGTGTGCGTCCAAGACGTCGTGCCGGTGAGTGTGTGGGTGGCGTCCGCATGCGCGGTCACCACTACCGTGTCGCCGACCGCTAACGGGGTCTTGTCGGCCGTGTAGCCCACCCCGGTCACCGCGGTCGGCGTCCAGCCCACCACCGTCGGGGCCGTGCAGGTCGCGTCGGTCCAGTCCGGCTCCAGCCCGCTCACCGGCGTCAGGACACGCCCACCACGGCCGCCGCAGCCCGTGGGCGTGGTGAAGGTGTGTTGCCAAGAGGTCGTGCCGGTGAGCGCGTAGGCGGCGTCCGCCTGCGCGGTCACCGTCACGGTGTCTCCGACGACGAACGCCGGGTTGTCGATCGTGTAGCTCACCCCGGTGACCGTTGGTGTCGAGTAGGCCGGGACGCTGGTGTAAGGGGCCGTGCCGGTACAGACGGAGTCGACGAATGTCGGTGCGAGCGCGCTGACGTAGATCTTGCCGCCAGGGCTGATAACAGACCCGTCGCAGCCCGCGTCGAACACTGCCTGGCCCTGGAGGGTCCAGTTCAATGAGTAGTCCTTGACGCCAGTCCCATCGTCGTAGGTGAACGGCGGGATGATGTCGTCGACGTGGCTCATGTGACCAGTGATGACCTGGCTGATGCTCGGCGACTCAGCCGTGTACGACTTCGACCCGCTGTTCGCGTGGCAGATCGCGACCTTTCCCGACCCCCCCGCCGCGCTCGCGGCCGGGGCGCCGAGCGCCACCAGACCACCGGCCATCACCAGCGCCCCACACGCCGCCATCGCGGCACCCGACCTGCTGCGCGTCGTACGCGGACGCCGGGCGAACCAGACGATCCCCAAAAGCTCTACGAAGCTGTGCATCGCATTACCCACCCTTGATGCGCCCGGCCGTGCCGGGCGTCCCCTTGCCCCGTGCTCCCCTTGGATCCCGAAGGACCGTGAGACGCTTCCCCAAGCGCCCCGTGCTCCCCTTGCGCTGCCTTCCGAGCGGCGTGTCCATGAGTGAAACACGCGGAATGTCCGTTTTCCGAGGGTTATCCGATTATTTAGCTCATAGTAGGGATCAAGTCGCGCCAGGGTGATCAGCGCAAATAGCCCAAATAGGTCATGCGGGACGGGCGGCGTCGCGGACTGCGGCAAGTGTCGACCCCGACGGCCTGGTTCCGCCCGTCCGGCGTGACGGCGTTACCGAGGAGTAGTCTGAGCGCCGTGACTGTGCCGTCCATGCCGCCCCGGGCCGCGACCCAGACGCTCGCCGACCAGAAGCCCCGCGGAGGGCGGATGCCGCGCAACGCTCGGCGGGCCCAGCTGCTCGACTCCGCGCTCGGCGTGTTCGTCGCCCAGGGCTACCACGCCGCGGCGATGGACGACATCGCCGAGCGGGCCGGGGTGTCCAAGCCCGTGCTCTACCAGCACTTCCCCGGGAAGCTCGAGCTCTACCTCGCGCTGCTGGACCAGTCCTGCGACACGATCATCGACGCGTGCCGCAAGGCCCTGGAGTCCACCGACGACAACAAGCAGCGGGTCACCGCGACCATGCACGTGTTCTACGACTACGTCTCGAACGCGCACGGGGCGTTCCGGCTCGTCTTCGAGTCCGACCTGACCAACGAGGCCGCCGTCCGCGAACGGGTCGAGCGGGTGACCCGCGAGTGCGCGGACTCGATCGCGAAGGTCATCGCCGAGGACACGGGGCTGCCCGAGGAGCAGTCGCGACTCCTGGCGGTCTCTCTGGTGGGGATGGCGCACGTGTCCGCCCGCTACTGGCTGGACGCGGACGGCGGGATCGGCCAGGACGATGCGGCGGCCCTGGTGGCCGGACTGGCCTGGCGCGGGATCCGCGGCTTCCCGCGCACCGACGAGCAGTCCTGACCTGCCGGGTAGGCTCGGCGGCACGCCACAACGGTTCACATGCACCGTTGCGGCATCGAAGTCCGCGAATCCGCTGTCACAACGGTTCACATGCACCGTCGTGACGAGCCAGGGAGCAGGAGGTCCTCCGATGGAGGTCAAGATCGGCGTGCAGAACGCCAACCGCGAGCTGGTCCTCGACTCCGACCAGGAGGGTGACGAGATCGAGAAGGCCGTGACCGCTGCGCTCGGCGAGGAGAACGGCGTGCTCAGCCTGGTCGACAACAAGGGCCGGAAGGTCGTCGTACCCGTCTCGAAGCTCGCGTACGTCGAGATCGGCTCGCCGATGGCCGGACAGGTCGGCTTCCGCTCCTGACGACGTACGCCGCACAGCGCCGCATGGTTTTTCGCCCACCGGCGGGGCATGATCGATCCACCGATCGGGAGGGCATCAGGCTTCCCCGACGACGAGGAGGGTTCCCATGAGCTGGATTTTCGTGATCATCGCGGGCATCATCATCGGCCTGCTCGGCAAGTTCGTGGCACCCAAGAGCCGTGACAACACGCCTCTGTGGCTGACGATCGTGTGCGGCATCGTCGGCGTGATCATCGGCTACGGCATCTTCGGCGGCACCGCCGGCTTCGACTGGATCGCATTCTTCATCTCGATCGTCATCGCGGCCGTGCTGGTGATGATCGCGGCCACGGTGACCGGCCGGGCCAGGAAGGCCTGAGCCCCGTCCCGTGCCGGGACGTCATACGAACCGGGCGCTATCACCACCGGTCCCTATGACGTCCGCGAGGGGCGGGGTCAGGGCGCCAGCCCGAGCGCGTCCATCCGCGCGGAGTGGTTCTCGGTGATCCGGGCGAACAGCCGCCCGATCGCCGCCAGGTCCATCCCCGGCCGGTCGGTGTCGCCGGCCAGCAGCGCCGACAAGGCGTCGCGCTCGGCGGTGACGCGCTGCGCCTGCGCGAGCGCCTCCCCCATCAGCCGACGCCCCCACAGCGCCAGTCGGCCGCCGACCCGGTGGTCCTCCTCGATCGCCGCGCGCACCTTCGCCACCACGAACGCGGACTGGCCGGCGTCGGCCATGCTCTCCACGATCAGCGCCTTCGTGCCCCCGTCCAGGAACTCGGCCACCTCGCGGTAGAAGTCCGCGGCCAGCCCGTCCCCGACGTACGCCTTGACCAAGCCCTCCAGCCAGTCGGAGGGTGCGGTACGCCGGTGGAACGCCTCGAATGCCGCCACGAAAGGCTCCATCGCGGCGTACGGCTGCGCACCGAGCGTGCTCAACCGTGCGCACAGCCCCTCGAAGTGGCCGAACTCGGTGGCCGCCATCCGGGCCAGCTCGGACTTGTCGGCCAGGGTGGGCGCCATCTTCGCGTCCTCGGCGAGCCGTTCGAACGCCGACATCTCGCCGTAGGCGATGGCTCCGAGCAGATCCACGACCGCGGCCAGGTAGTCGGGGTCCTCGAAGCCCTCCGGCACTTTTCGGCTCGCGTTCCCGAGCGGCGATTCCGACATGTGGGCAGGGTACCGATACAGTGGGTCCCAGAGACGGTGCACCGCGGCAACGAGGCGCACGCCCACCGGGGAGTCGGCATGTGAGACTCCCGGTCCGCCGCGGAGGACCACCGCAGTGGCGCACAGCAGCCACTTCGCCAAGACGTAGAGAGAACAGGCAAGATCCTGACCACCTTCAGAGAGCTCGGGGTTCTCCCCGAGATCGCCGGCGCCCTCGAGCGCACCGGCATCACCACACCGTTCCCCATCCAGGAGCTGACGCTCGCGGTCGCCCTGATGGGCACCGACCTCATCGGCCAGGCTCGCACCGGCACCGGCAAGACGCTGGCATTCGGCATCCCGGTCCTGCAGCGCACCGTGGCCCCGCACGACCCCGACTACGAGGAGCTCGTCTCGCCGGGCAAGCCGCAGGCACTCGTCGTGGCACCGACCCGCGAGCTCGCGCTGCAGGTGTCCGGCGACCTGGCGCTGGCCGGCGCCGAGCGGGGCACCCGGGTGCTGACGGTGTACGGCGGCGTCGGGTACGACGAGCAGCTGAACACGCTCGCGAAGGGCGTCGACGTGGTCGTCGGCACGCCCGGCCGGTTGCTCGACCTGGTCAACCGGCGCGCGCTCGACCTGTCGCACGTCAAGGTGCTCGTGCTCGACGAGGCCGACGAGATGCTCGACCTCGGCTTCCTGCCGGACGTGGAGCGGATCCTGGCCAAGACCCCGCCGTATCGCCAGACGATGCTGTTCTCGGCGACCATGCCGGGCGCGATCGTGTCGCTGGCCCGCACCCACATGCGGCACCCGATGAACATCCGCGCGGAGTCGTCGTACGAGAACGCCACGGTCCCGGCCACCGCGCAGTTCATCTACCAGGTGCACGACATGGACAAGCCCGAGATGCTTGCGCGCATCCTGCAGGCGGAGAACTCCGGCAAGACCATCGTGTTCACCCGCACCAAGCGGCAGGCGCAGCGGGTCGCCGAGGACATGACCGAGCGGGGCTTCGCGACCAGTCCGCTGCACGGGGACATGCAGCAGGTGTCGCGCGAGAAGGCGATGACTCGCTTCCGCGACGACAAGCTCAAGCTGCTGGTGGCCACCGACGTGGCCGCGCGCGGGATCGACGTGGAGAGCGTCACCCACGTGATCAACTACTCCTGTCCCGAGGACGACAAGACCTACCTGCACCGCATCGGCCGGACCGGCCGCGCCGGGAACTCCGGCATCGCGGTGACGTTCGTCGACTGGGCGGACGTCACCCGGTGGAAGGTGATCAACAAGACCCTCGACCTGCCCTTCGAGGAGGTGCCCGAGACCTACTCGACCTCCGAGCACTTCTTCCACGACATGGGCATCGTTCCGGGGACCACGGGACGGATCAAGCCTCCCCGACCCGACTCCGACCGGCCGTCCGGCCGCGAGCGGGACCGCGGGTCGCGCGACGAGTCCGGCCCGGGCAGGTCGCGCTCCAGCCGCAATCGCAGCAGGAACCGCACGCGCGGCGGCAAACCGGTCGACCAGGACGCCCAGGGTGCCGGCACGTCCGACCAGAGCCCGTCCGGCGGCACCGAGCAGTCGGGACAGCCGGAGCGCAGCCGGACCCGGCGTCGCCGTCGCCGCAGCTCGGGATCCAAGCCCGCGACCACCAGCTGAGTAGGCGCATGTCTGTCCGTACGGCGCTGGTGACCGGTCCGACGTCGGGGATCGGGCTGAGGTTCGCCCACCAGCTCGCGGCACGCGGCTTCGGCCTGGTGCTCGTCGCCCGTGGCGAAGACCGGCTGGCGGCGTTGGCCGCCGAGCTCACCGAGGAGTACGGCGTACCGGCCGAGGTGCTCGCGGCCGATCTCGGCGTCCGCACCGACCTGGCACGCGTCGAGGCGCGGCTGGCCGACACGTCATGGCCGGTGGACCTGGTGGTCAACAACGCCGGCTTCGGCCTGAAGCGGCGGTTCCTGGACAATGACGTCGAGGACGAGCAGGTGATGCTCGACGTGCTCGTGACGGCGGTGATGCGGCTGACGCACGCCGCCCTCGCTGCGATGGTCGCGCGGGGGTCGGGGGCGATCGTCAACGTGTCCAGCGTCGCGGGCTACCTGCCGCGCGGCAGCTACAGCGCAGCCAAGGCGTATGTGACCGCGCTCTCGGAGTGGGCTGACCTCACCTATCGGGAGCGCGGGGTGCAGGTGATGGCGCTGCTGCCCGGCTTCACGCACACCGACTTCCACGGTCGGATGTCCGTCGGCGACGGAACGGTGCCCGGGTGGATGTGGCTGGACGCGGACCGGCTGGTGACCGACGCCCTGGCCGACCTGGACCGGGGCCGGAGGATCTCGGTGCCGAGCAGGAGGTACAAGGTGCTGGCCACGCTGGCGCGGGCCACACCGTCGGCCCTGCAGGCGCGTTTCCAGACGCTCGGCCGCTAGCCCGCAGGGCCGTGGGGGGTCACCGGCCGACGACGATCCCTGGGGTCGAGCGTCCCGCGGCGCGGGCGGCCTGGTCTGCCCGGTCGAGCAGCCGTTCGTACTCCTCGGCGGCGGTGGTGTCGCAGGCGAGCGGATGGCCCGCCTTCCCGGCGCCGTGGTAGTCGCTGGAGCCGGTGACCACCAGGTCCAGGTCGGCGGCGATCCGGCGCAGCCCGTCGCGCGCGGCCTGGTCATGGTCGAGATGGTCGACCTCCAGCCCGGCCAGCCCGGCGTCCCGGAGCGCCGCGAACCCTTCCGCGTCCAGGCCCCGGTGCCGGTGGCGTTTCGCCCAGGGGTGCGCGATGACGCTGACCCCGCCCGCCTCACGGACGGTGCCGATCATGGTGACCAGGTCGGCGGCGTAGCGGTCGACGTACGCCGGAGCCTGGGGGCCGAGGAACCGATCGAAGGCCTCCTCCCGGCTGGCGACCACGCGCTTGGCGACCAGCGCGTCGGCGACGTGCGGGCGGCCCATCGCGGCGGTGTCCTGTGACACGGCGCGTACGTCGGTGACGTCGACGTCGATGCCGAGGTCGCTCAGCCGGTGCAGGATGGCCGGTAGCCGCGAGTTGCGGCCGTCCAGGATCCGGGCCAGCTCGTCGGTGAGAGGCGGGTACGCCGGGTCGGGCAGGTAGGCGAGCAGGTGCACCCCGTCCCCGTGGAAGCGGCAGCTGACCTCGATCCCGCGGACCAGGGTGATCGCCGTGCGCGCGGCGACGTCGGCAGCCGCCTTCCAACCTTCGGTGGTGTCATGGTCGGTGAGCCCGAGCACGTCCACGTGTGCCTTGTGCGCACGACGTACCAGCGAGGCCGGAGAGTCGGTCCCGTCCGAGCGATCGGAATGGGTGTGGAGGTCGATGCGCACCCCTTGAACTCTATCGGGGTCACCAGGGGGGTGGGCTGCCTCCGAACGGCAGGTCGACGAGCTCCGGGCCGAGGGCGGCGACGTCGAGCAGCGTCCACTCCTCGCTGAGCAGCAGCGCCGCGGAGGGTGGGCGCAGCACCAGCCACAGCCACCGGCCGTGTGCCTCGCCGGCGAACACCGAGCGGTCGAAGTCCGTGCCGCTCTCGCTGGTCGACACCGACCAGAGCGCGCAGGGGTGTCCTTCGACGCGGACCTTCGCCTGCGGCGGGCCGTCGCCGATGTCGGCACCCGGGTCTGTGCGTGAGACGCCTGCGCAGCGCGCACCGAGTCCGACCCCGGGTTCCTCTGACACCACGCTCAGCTCCACTACGCCGTCCCGGTCGCTGGCGCCGGCGCACGTCACGAAGCTGGCGCGCGCGTCCTGGCCCGGGGCGGCCACGCATCCGAAGTCGGTGACCGCCCAGCCGGGGGTGAGCGGCCAGGGCAGCCAGGAGGCGATCGCCGAGGACCTGGACACGTGCTCGGCGAAGGCCTCGTAGCCGGCCTGCGCCGGCCGCCACAGCGGAGTGATCGGCCCGTGGTTCGAGCATCGCCAACGCGGGGCGTCCGATGCGTCTGCGGCGTGGCGTCGGTGGGCTGCCGGCGTCGTGCGGGCTTGGCTCGGCGGGCCGGCGACATCCGGCCCGGTTTCCGGGCCGGGGGCGGGAGCCGTGTCCGGGCCGGTGACGGGAGCCGTGCACCTGGGACAACCCGCGACGAGCAGCATGCCTCACACCGTGGTGCGCCGACGGCACGACGTCAAGCAGCGCAGTGGTCGGGAGGCGGGGACAGCAAGCGGTGGCTACCGTGATCCGCGTGAGTGGAGCGCGGGTCGACTGCGTCGGCGCCATCGTGCGCGACGGACCGCCGCCGAACGGCAGGCTGCTGATGGTGCGCCGGGGACACGCCCCGTCGGTCGGGCTCTGGTCGATCCCCGGAGGGCGGGTCGAGCCAGGCGAGACCGACGGTGACGCCGTGGTGCGGGAACTGCTGGAGGAGACCGGGGTCCGAGTCGTGGTGGGAGCGCTGGCCGGCGAGGTGGAGCGGCCGGGGCCCGACGGGACGACGTACGTGATCCGCGACTACCAGTGCGCACCCGAGTTACCCGCGGCTCGAGGGGGATCAACGCGCGGCTCGGGCACGAATTACCCGCGGGTCGACGGGGAGGCGGAGCTGCGGGCCGGTGACGACGCCGCCGAGGCCGGGTGGTTCACCGACGCGCAGCTGCGCGACCTGCCGTGCGTGCCCGGGCTTCTCGACGCGCTGGCAGGCTGGGGCGTCGTCCCGGCCGTGTAGTCAGGCGTTCCAGCTCACCACAGCCGGACTCTCGTGCTCCTGGCCGAGCACGCTGACTGTGGCGGTGTCCAGCACGAAGAACCGGCCCTCCGCAACCGGCTGCTCGATCCACCGTGCCGCGAGAGCCCGGAGGGCGTGCCCGTGCCCGAACACCAGCACGCGACCGTCGAGGCCGCGCACCTTGTCGACGACCCGGTCGAGTCGCTCGGCGACCTGCTCGGCGGTCTCGCCGCCCGGGCAGGGATGGGTCCACACCGTCCAGCCGGGAACGGTCTGCCGGATCTGCGCGGTGGTGACGCCCTCGTACTCGCCGTACCCCCACTCGACCAGGTCGTCGTCGACCTCGGCCTCGGCGAAACCGGCCAGCTCGGCGGTACGCCGGGCGCGCTGGCGTGGGCTGGTCAGAACCCGCGCGAACGACGTACCCGAGAGCCGCTCGGCCAGCCTTCGCGCGACCGCAATGCCGCTGTCGGTCAACGGCAGGTCGGTGACCGACGTGTGCTTGCCGTCGCGGCTCCACTCGGTCTCGCCGTGCCGCACCAGCCACATCTGCGTGTCCACCCCCGCAACCTACCGATGTCGGCGAGCTACGGGGCCGGGGCCGGCCGCGCGGGCTGCTCGCCACCGCGCGCGTCCAGGTAGCTCTGCTTGGGAACCATCACCTTGCGGGTGAACGTGCACACCAGCGTCCCGTCCTGGTTGTAGCCGCGGGTCTGCACGGTCACGACTCCCCGGTCGTCCTTGGAGCGGCTCTCCCGCTTGTCGAGCACGGTCGTCTCGCCGTAGATCGTGTCGCCGTGGAAGGTCGGGGCCACGTGCTTGAGGGACTCGACCTCCAGGTTGGCGATCGCCTTGCCGGACACGTCGGGCACGCTCATCCCGAGCAGCAGCGAGTAGATGTAGTTGCCGACCACGACGTTCCTGCCGAACTGGGTGGTCTCGCCGGCGTAGTGCGCGTCCAGGTGCAGCGGGTGGTGGTTCATGGTGAGCAGGCAGAACAGGTGGTCGTCGTACTCGGTGACCGTCTTGCCGGGCCAGTGCTTGTACGTCGCGCCGACCTCGAACTCCTCGTAGCTGCGCCCGAACTGCATCAGGAGCCGCCCCCGCCCGCCTTGCGGCGGTGCATCTTCGGCCCGGCCTGGCCGGCCACCTCCGGGCCATGTGCCTTGCCGCGCGAGCCGGGCGAGTCGTCGGGGTGGCGGTTGCCCTTCTTGCGGTCGAGAGCCTCGCGCATCTTGGCCTTGATGTCGTCGTTCGATGCCTCGCCAGGGTGCGCGGCATCCTCTGGTTGCTCAGCCACATGTCCTCCTCGAGATCGTGCCTCCAGCCTGACACGCCGCCCGCGGCCCGGTCGAGAGGTTTGTGCTCACTCCCAGATGGTCGGGATGCCGTGAGCCGCACCCTCGCCGAGGATCCGCCGCTCTCCCCCGGGCCACAGCCGCAGTGCCACCAGGAAGCTGTGGACGGCTTCGGGGGTACGCCGGAGCGGCTCCAGCATCAGGTGGGCGAACGGATGCTCCGCCGTCGCCGCCGAGCCGAGCTCCTCGATCCGCGCGGAGACGGCGGCCTGGTCCTCGCGGGACAGGTACTGCCACATCACCGAGTGCCACAGCACCGTGATGGTCTTGTCGGCCAGCTCCAGCGACCGCACGAAGGAGACCGCGTCGGTACGGCGTACTTCCGCACCCACGCGGGCGGCGACCTGCAGCGCACCACGCAGCCGCTCCAGGCGGGCGGTCTGGTCCGGCCACACGTACGCCGTCAACGTGAGCCGCCCCTCGGCTTGCGTCACGTCGACCGGGTTCACGTCGCAGCCCACGCGCTCCACGATCTGCAGCTCCGGCCAGGCCCGGAGCGGCCGACCCTGCCAGGCACCCTCGAGCCGCACCGGGGAGTCCGGATCGCCGAAGACGCCTCCGGCGTCGTCGGTGTAGGCGTAGCGGTCCACCCGCAGGTTGAGCCCGCCGGAGGAGCCCATCTCGAACAGCCGCAGCGGATGCGCATGCTCCTCGCCGATCCGCAGCAGGCCGCCCATCAGCGCGCCGGAGCGGCCCACCTCGTTGGTCTGCGGCGCCCGGTCCAGCCACTCCCTCACGGCCTGCGGCTGCTCTGCCAGCAGCGCCCGGAACGCGGCCCAGCCGCCCTCGGGCTCCCAGCTGCCGCCCACGCTCGGGTAGTAGGCCGCCAGCTCGCCGGCGCGGCGCGACAGCACCAGCCGATGCACGCTGCCCATCATCCGCAGCGCGAGCGCCGACGGCCCGGGGTCGTCCTCGTGGCCGGCCAGCACCTCCCGGCTCAGCCCGCCCGCGGCGATGTCGTCGGCGACCCGGCCCACCAGCACGGCGTACATCGGCGACTCGAGACGCCTGCACGCTTCCGCCTGCCGCCGGAAGGCTTCGGCCATTTCCATGACACGAGCCTACGAATTATCCCCCGCCGCCCCGCGAATTCTCCCCCGCCGCCCCGCGAATTCTCCCCCGCCACCCCGCCCAAACGCTCTACCCTTTCAGGCGTGCCATCCACGGGGACAGTCCGCCGCCGACGCGTCGCGCTCACGCGCGGCCTCGGCGCGACGGCCATGCTCCTCGGCGTCCTCGTCGCGGGCAGCGGGTGCGCCTCGGTGCAGGAGAGCCTCAACCCGACCGTGCCGGTGCTGTCAGCCAGCGCGAGCCCGGCCGCGGCGAGCGGCACGCCGAGCTCCTCCCCGTCGGACACCACGGCCCCCGCGAAGACGACCAAGACCGACAAGACCCACAAGAGCAGCACCCGTGCGTCGGCCGCACCCCGCCTCGGCGGTGAGGGGTACTCCTTCGCGCTGCCCAGTGGCTGGGCCGACGCCACCAGCCAGTTCAAGTCGCTGTCGCCGCTGATCGACGTCGCCGCCAAGGACACCACCGGCACACCGGGCCGAGCCGGCAGCAACATCAACGTGATCGTGCGAGCGGTGCCCAAGTCGGCCTCCATCGACGACGGGGCCAAGACGTTCTACCAGCAGCTCAAGGCCCGGTCCAAGAGCGTGCGCCGCCTCCCCGACACGCAGGTGGCCGGCGCGCGGTCCCTGCACTTCGTCGGCATCGTCTCGGCGGTCAACCTGGACATGCACGACGAGCAGTTCGACTTCATCCACGGGTCCCACCTGTACGTCGTGACGGTGACGTTCCCGCCCACCGCGAAGCCGTCGGCCCGCTCGCACGTGGTCCACGCCCTCGTCGACTCGTGGAGCTGGCGCACTCCTCGGAGCCTGTAGATCCGGGCCCCCAAGATCCCGGGCCCGGAGCCTTCAGGCCTTGTAGTCCTCGAGGATCCGCCGGCCGATGATCATCCGCTGGATGTCGGCGGTGCCCTCGCCGATCAGCAGCATCGGCGCCTCCCGGTAGAGCCGCTCGATCTCGTACTCCTTGGAGAAGCCGTAGCCGCCGTGGATCCGGAAGGCGTCCTCGACCACGTCGCGGCAGTACTCCGACGCGAGGTACTTCGCCATCCCGGCCTCGAGGTCGTTGCGCCGCCCGGCGTCCTTGACCCGCGCCGCCTTGACCATCATCTGGTGGGCCGCCTCGACCTTGGTGGCCATCTCTGCGAGGCGGAACAGCACGGCCTGGTGCTCGGCGATCTTCTTGCCGAACGTCTCGCGCTGCTGGGCATAGCCGGCGCCGAGCTCGAAGGCCCGGTTGGCGACCCCGCAGCCGCGGGCGGCGACGTTGACCCGGCCCACCTCGACGCCGTCCATCATCTGGTAGAAGCCGCGGCCCGGCTCGCCACCCAGGACCTGCTCGGCGCCGATCTCGAACCCCTCGAAGACCATCTCAGTGGTGTCGACGCCCTTGTAGCCCATCTTGTCGAGCTTGCCCGGCACGGTCAGCCCGGGCCGCACCTCGCCGAAGCCAGGCTCCTTCTCGACCAGGAACGTGGTCATGTTCTTGTAGACGCTCTCCTCGCCCTGGTCGGTCTTGACCAGCACGGCGACCAGCGTGGACGAGCCGCCGTTGGTCAGCCACATCTTCTGCCCGTCGATCGTGTACGTCGTACCGCCGTCGGTCGAGCTCGTCGAGACCACCGCCTTGGTGGTGATCGCGGACACGTCGGACCCGCAGCCCGGCTCGGACATCGAGAACGCCCCACGCACCTCGCCGGTGGCCATCCGGGGCAGGTACTTCTGCTTCTGCTCCTCGGTGCCGTGCTGCATCAGCATGTAGGCGACGATGAAGTGGGTGTTGACGATCCCGGAGACGCTCATCCAGCCGCGGGAGAGCTCCTCGACCACCAGCGCGTACGTGAGCAGCGACTCGCCCAGCCCGCCGTACTCCTCGGGGATGGTCAGCCCGAACAGGCCGAGCTCCTTCATCTGCTCGACGATGTCGGTCGGGTACTCGTCCTTGTGCTCGAGCTCGGTGGCGACCGGCAGGATCTTCTCGGCCACGAACGTGCGCACCAGCCCGAGGATCTCGGTCTGGACGTCGGTGAGTCCGTCGGTCTGGCACAGGCGGCCCATGGAGGGTCCCTTCGGGTTGCGGGTGGGTCGGGGCGAGTATCACCCGGCGGGCGGGCGGCGCGCTATGAACGGCGCCACACCCGGCCGCCGAGCCGGCGGGCCCGTCGCGCCAGCTGCCTCGCGGGCTCGGGCAGGCGGGAGCGCACGCGCGCAGCAAGCCGGCGGGGCCGGTCCTCGTTGGTCAGTCTGCGCACGTCGGTCAGCATCTCCGCGATCGTGGCGGACGCCGCGTCCAGCATCTCGGAGTCGGTGACCGACGAGGGATGCCGCCGGGCGGGCAGCTCGGCCGGCGTGCGGAGGTCGTCGAGGTCGCCAATGACGTCGTACCCCTGCTCGGCGACGAACGCGACCGCCCTCTCGCCCCGTTCGCGCAGCTCGGCGACCCGCTCCGGCGACGGCCAGAACTTCTCGCCGCGCCGCGGGACGAGCTTGCCCTGGGCGAGGTAGCCGCGGATCCACACGCCCCGGTTCAGCGGCGAGTCGAAGCCGGTCAGGTCTGCGTTGACCCGGCGCAGCAGCTCGACCTCGACGACGCCGAGCGACTCGTTGGCCTCGCTGCCGCTGGTGTCGCACCGACTGGCCTCGATGCCGACCAGCTCGGCGAACCGCAGCCACAGCGTCTCGCGGGGAAGCGACGGCGAAGGGACCGTGATCACATGCACCCGGTCGGGCGCCACCGCAGACCCCCAGCGGGCCAGCACGTCCGCGAGGTCCATCGTGCCCCAGTCCCACTCGTCGAGCGGGTCGGCGGGCTCGTCGGACGGGAAGTCGTCGATGGCCACCGTCGAGCCGTTCTTGACGACCTCCTGCCAGCGGGCGGTCACCAGCCCGAGGGTGTCGCGGGCGGTGACCACGACGTGCACGTCCGCCCCGGCCAGCTCGCCGACGGCCCGGGCCGCCTGCTCCACGCTGGCCCCGGCGAAGAACTCGTGGCTGATCACCGCGGTCCCGGACCAGTCGTTCACCGCTTCGCGCAGCGCTAGCCAGGCGTGGACTGCGTCCGGGTGCCGGCGGTCGAGGTGGGGGTCCTCGCGGACCGCGCCGGAGGCCCACAGGTGCTGGCGCGGCCCGAAGCCCGGCAGCAGCACGCCCTGCCGGCGCAGCTCGTCGCGGTTGCGCCACAGGATCGTCTGCAGGTACGTCGTACCGGTCTTGGGCAGGCCGACGTGCAGATAGACACGGTCGGCCAACTCAGATGCCCTTCGCGTAACGCTCCAACGCCTCGTCGACGCGGGCCTGGTCGCGCTGGGCGACCGGCAGCAGCAGCTCGCCGACCACGTCGGTGAGCTCGGCCAGCCGCAGGTTGAGCTGGCGGCACTCCTGCACCTCTTCCTCGAGGACCTCCACCCGTGCGCGCAGCGCCTCGATCCCCTCGGCGTGCACGCCGTTGCGCATCCGCCCGAGCGCCTGCGCCACCTGCTTGCCGCGCTCGGTCACCCGCGTCCTCATCGTTGCCATTCGACCACCATCCGACAGATCCGATTCGCCCTCGCCACGCCGTCCAGCACGCCACCGTCCTGCCGCACCCGGCGGCTGACGATCCTGCCACCCCGGGCGGCGATCTCCTGCTCGACCTGCGACACACGCAGCGTGTGCAGGTGGTTGCTGCGCGCGAACCCGTCACCGGTGCCGCGGCCGGCCAGGAACTCCAGGTAGAGCCGGCCACCGGCGGGATCGCCACGCAGCATCATCTCGCACGCCCGCCACAGGTGGCCGCGCCCGACGCGGTCGGTGGCCTCGGCGATGTGCCGGGCGACCAGCACCTTCTCTCCTGGCAGAGCGGCGATCCGCGCGGCGTTGGCGAGCACCGAGCGCAGCTCGCACAGGTTCAGGTGTCGCCGCTCGAGCGGGACCCCCTCCCGGGCGGCGAGCTCGGCGACCGCGTCGCTGCCGCGCAGCACGTAGTCCAGGCCGATGACCCTCGAGCCGTTGCGGGCGAACCAGAGCGCGTCCACGGCGCGGCCGCAGCCGATGTCGACGACCGTGGCGGGGAAGCCGTCCTCCTGCCGCCGCACCCAGCGCGCGAAGCCGGACCGGGTCAGGTCGGGCATCGCCAGTCCCGGCCCGGAGTAGGTGCGGTCCCAGTTCTCGCGCTTGACGCGCGTGCCTCGGAACCAGCCGTTGAGCCGGCGGTGCGTCGACTCCGGGGTCGCGAAGTGGTACGCCGGGTCCGGCACCCGCCAGGTGGGCCCGTAGGTGGCGGTCAGGAACCTGTCGGTGTCCACGGGCGCCGGGAGCGTGCGACCCTCCAGAGAGGTGGTGCCGAGCGGGAAGATCCACTCGCGGCGGAACGGCGTGCGGATCTCCCCCATCAGATGGAGATTTCCCTCAGCGAGGAAGCCACCGAACACGTCGAGCCCGCGCAGCGACCCGTCCGCCTCGGCGACGTCGACCTTGAACGCGGCACCGCTGTAGCGGGTGATCCGGTAGCCCATGTCGGCCAGCGCGCGTTGCAGGGCGAACGACTCGCGGACCACGTCGACCGGCCGCGTGCGCTCGCTGACGTAGCCGAGGTCGGCGTCGGAGTCGTGGCCGATCAGCTTTCCGCCGCGAACGGCGCCCAGCAGCGTGCCGTAGGCGAGGAAGGGGTCCACGCCGGCTAGACGGAGAGCACCCAAGACCTCTTCGATTGCGTCGAGCAGCGGCTCGACGTGCTCGGCGGAGCGGGTGTCGAAGGTCTGCGTGAGCCGGTTGGACTTGTCCAGGCCGAGCGGGCGGCCCTGCTCGTTGACCACGGCGATCGGCTGGTCGCCCTCGCCGAGCCCGACCTGCGCGTCGTACACCACACGCTCGTTGACGTGCTCGACCAGCCGCAGCTGCGTGGTGCCGTTGAGGAACCGACGCAGCGCTCCCGGCCACGGCACGACGTACTCGCCGCGGCGCCGCTCGCCGTCGCGCTGCAGCCAGAACGACCAGATCCGGCGACCGTCGAACAGCACGTCGAGGACCACCTCGGCGTCGGTGCGCGCGTGGATGCCCTCGTCGTCGACGTGCACGTCGCCGACCTGGGCGAGCTGGGTCACGGCCGGCTCCTTCGGGCATCGGTTGCCGCACATGCTACTGGTGGCGGATCACCGCCTAGGGTCCACCGGGCCGAGCCGAAAATCGGCGCCGAGCCCGGTCACAACCGGTCAGATGAACCGTTGCGACGTTTCGGATCGAATGTCGACCGTCACAACGGTTCACGTGAACGGTCGTGCCGAACGGCAGACCGTGGCTCGACCGTCAGGCGTCCGCGGGCGACCAGACGTCGGTGCGCTTCATCCCGGCCGCACGCCCCTTCGCGGAGACGACCAGCGCCATCTTGCGCGACGCCTCGTCGATCATCTCGTCGCCGAGCATCACCGCGCCCCTCGCGCCACCGGCCTCGGAGGTGAAGTACTCGTAGGCGTCGAGGATGTTCTCGGAGTGGTCGTAGTCGTCCTGCCTGGGCGAGTAGACCTCGTTGGCCGCGGCGATCTGGTCGGGGTGCAGCGTCCACTTGCCGTCGAAGCCGAGGGCCGCGGAACGGCCGGCGACCCGCTTGAAGCCGTCGAGGTCCTTGATCTGCAGGTAGGGGCCGTCGATTGCCTGCTTGTCGTGGGCGCGTGCGGCCATCAGGATCCGCATCAGGATGTAGTGGTAGGCGACGCCCACGTCGTACCCGTCCGGCTGCTCGCCGACCACGAGGCTCTTCATGTTGATCGAGGCCATGAAGTCGGCCGGGCCGAAGATGATCGTCTCCACGCGCGGGGACGCGGTGGCGATCGCGTCGACGTTGATCAGGCCGAGCGCGTTCTCGATCTGCGCCTCGATGCCGATCCGTCCCACGTCGTAGCCCATCGTCTTCTCGATCTGGGTCAGCAGCGTGTCGAGCGTGGTGACATGGTCGGCGGCCTGCACCTTCGGCAGCATGATGCAGTCCAGGTTGGCGCCGGCCCCTTCGACGACCTCGACGACGTCGCGGTAGGTCCACTGCGTCGTCCAGTCGTTGACGCGCACGGTGCGGACCTTGCCGTCCCACTGCCCGGTGTTCAGCACCTCGACGATGTTCTTGCGGGCGTCCGGCTTGGCGAGCGGAGCGACGGAGTCCTCGATGTCGAGGAAGACCTGGTCGGCGTCGAGCCCCTGGGCCTTCTCGAGGAACCTCGGGTTGGAGCCGGGTACGGCGTGACAGGACCGGCGGGCGCGCAGCTCGGGCATGCCCGGGACCCTACCCGATTCAGTGGGTGGGGCGGCGGGGGACGATCCGCGGTCACTCCGCGGCGAACACCCGCGCAACCGCGGACGAATCGGGGTTGGGGGTGGTCAGTCGACGGGCGGCTGACGCAGAGCGGGGGCGTGGTTGTTGACGACCACCAGCGCCATCCCCGCCAGGATCACCGCGAGCCCGACCAGCGTCCCCACCGGCGGTCGCTGGCCGAGGAAGAACGCCGCGATCAGCGACGCGCCCGGCACCTCGAGCAACAGCGCCAGCGAGACCAGCACCGGCCTGGTGGTGGCCAGCAGGTGGTTGAACACCGAGTGCCCGAGCAGCTGCGCGGTCGCGGTGGTGAGCAGCAGCAGCCCCCACTGCCCGAGTGGGTACCCGCCCAGCGGCTGCCCCGCGACCACGCAGGCGACCGCGAGGGCGACCGCGCAGCTGCCGTAGCAGACCCAGGTGTACGCCGTGGTGGTCATCGTCTGGCGGGCGCGGGAGCCGATCAGCATGTACGCCGCCGCGGCGATGCCCCCGGCCAGCGCCAGCAGATCACCGACCAGCGCCTGCCGCGACACGGCGACGTCGACGCCCGAGACCACCAGCACGCCCGCGAACGCCACGACCAGCCCGACGGCCATGCCGGCTCCGATGCGCCGGCCGCGCAGCACCTGCCAGGCCACCACCCAGCCGATCTGCAGGCACACCAGGGCAGTGGACGCAGCGACGGAGGTCAGCTTCACCGACGTCACCCAGGTGCCGAAGTGCACGGCGAGGGCGAGTCCCGAGGCGACCACGAGCGCGACCTGCCGGCGACCGAGCCCCGCCAGCTCGCGCCGACGTCCGGTCAGGGCGACCGGTGTCATCGCGACGGTCGCGAATCCGTTGCGCCAGAACGAGATCGCCAGCGGTGGCACGGTCATCACCGCGATCAGCGGCGCCGACGTGGAGACCGCGACCACGCCGACGGCCATCAGCAGCAGGGTGCGCAAGGATCAGGGCACCTCGATCTCGCCGGTCGCGACCGCGCGGACTCCCCCGGCGACCTCGCAGCGCGTCGCCACACCGTCCGAGGCCGTGACCCGTCCTCGCAGCAGCGACGGGCGGCCCATCTCTACGCCCTGCCGGATCCGGTAGCTCCCTCCGTCCGGCAGCACTCCGCCGGCGACCAGGGCGACACCCAGCCCGGCGGCGGCCGATCCCGTCGCCGGGTCCTCCGGGACCGAGAGGTCGGGGCAGAAGACCCGAGCGTGCACGTCGAGGTCCGGCGCCCGGCCCGAGAGCGCGACCACGTTCACCGCGTCGACCGGGTCGCGCAGACCCCCCGGCAGCCGGTACGACGACAGCGGCCGACCGGGCACCCGGGCGCGACCGACGGCGTCCTCGCGCACGGGCAGGTGCACGAACGTCAGGCCGCAGCCGGCCAGGTACACCGGCCCGGCCACGTCGTCGGGCCCCAGGCCCAGATCGGAGAGCATCTCGGCGACCACGTCGTCGGGAAGCGGCCCGGACAGGTCGCGCGGCGTCGCGGCCAGCTCGACGGTCCCGCCGGAGTCGCTCGGGTCGCCGGGCTCGCCCGGGTCGCCCGGGTCGTCGAAACCGGCCAGGAAGCGCACCGCGATCTCGCCGGCCCCGCACACCTGCACCGCCGAGTCGTCCTCCGGGTCGAGCAGCCCGTGCGAACGAAGCACCCACGCCGTGCCGAGGGTCGGATGGCCGGCGAACGGGATCTCGCCGCCGGGGGTGAAGATGCGCACGGCGTACCGCCGGCCCTCGACCGCAGAGGGGAAAGTCGTCTCGGAGAAGCCGAACTCCCTCGCCAGCGCCAGGCACTGCTCGGTCGTCAGCTGCGAGGCGCCGTGCACCACCGCGAGCTGGTTGCCGGCGAACGGACGGTCGGTGAACACGTCGACGATGTCGTAGCGCAGCCGCATGGCACCATCCTTCCAGCCCGATCGGCGACTAACCTGTTCGAGTGTGAGCACCTCCCCCACCCGCGTCTTCGCTGCCCGCCTCGCCGGGCTGCCGGTGTTCGACCCGGCCGGCGACCAGGTGGGCAGGATCCGCGACCTGGTCGCAGTGCTCCGCCCGGGTGGCCTTCCGCCTCGTGTGCTCGGGCTGGTCGTCGAGGTGTTCGGCCGCCGGTCGATCTTCGTGCCGATGACGCGGGTCACCCACGTCGACAGCGGCCAGGTGATCACCACGGGTGTGGTGAACATGCGCCGCTTCGAGCAACGGCCGACCGAGACGCTGGTGTTCGGGCAGATGCTCGACCGCAAGGTCACGGTCAAGGAGACCGGGGTGCTCGGGACGGTCTACGACGTGGCGATGGAGCAGACCCGCACCCACGACTGGGTGATCGGCAGGATCGCCCTGCAGGAGGGCTCGAAGCGGTTCGGCCGCCGCGGCCAGACCCATGTGGTGGAGTGGGACGAGGTGGACGGGTTCTCCGCGCCGGATGAGACCCAGGGTGCGGCGCACCTGCTGGCGGCGCTGGAGGAGATGCGGCCGGCCGACCTGGCGAACGTGATCCACGACCTGCCGCCCAAGCGGCGCATCGAGATCGCGGCGGCCCTCGGCGACGAGCGGCTCGCCGACGTGCTCGAGGAGCTGCCGGAGGAGGACCAGGTCGAGATCCTCGGCAACCTCGACGGGGAGCGCGCCGCCGACGTGCTCGAGGAGATGTCGCCCGACGACGCGGCGGACCTGATCGCCGAGCTGCCGGCCGAGATCGCCGAGAGGCTGCTCGCGCTGATGGAGCCGGAGGAGGCCGAGGACGTCCGGCGGCTGATGTCCTACGAGGAGCGCACCGCCGGCGGGATGATGACCACCGAGCCGGTCATCCTGCCGCCGGACGCGACCGTGGCCGAGGCGCTGGCCCACGTCCGGATCGCGGAGCTGTCGCCGTCGCTGGCCGCGATGGTGTACGTCGCGCGCCCGCCGCTCGAGCCGCCGACCGGCAAGCTGCTCGGCGTCGCACACATCCAGCGGCTGCTGCGCGAGCCGCCGTCGACGCTGATCGGGCACGTGCTCGACGACGACGTGGAGCCGCTGCCTCCCACGGCGAGCCTGGAGGACGTGGCGCGGCACCTCGCGACCTACAACATGGTGGCAGCCCCCGTGGTCGACGAGGACGGGCGGCTGGTCGGGGCGGTCGCCGTCGACGACCTGCTCGACCACCTGCTGCCCGAGAACTGGCGCGACACACCCAGCCGGCTCGACCGGGCGTCCGGCCGTGCGGGGGGTGTGCTGCATGGATAGGACGCCGACCGCCCGCAGCGAGCAGCGGGCCGCGCGCAGCGAGCCGCGCAAGGAGCGGGGCCCCAGGCTCGACGTACCCCAGGACACCCGGCGGCTGACGTTCCGCCGCCCGCAGGTGGACGCCGACTCGTTCGGCAACTTCGCGGAGCGGTTCGCGCGGTTCATGGGCACCGCCCGGTTCCTGATGTACATGACCGCGTTCGTGGTCGTGTGGCTGCTGTGGAACGCGCTGGCCCCGCCGAGCTGGCGGTTCGACCCGTACGCCTTCATCTTCCTGACGCTGATGCTCAGCCTGCAGGCGTCGTACGCCGCGCCGCTGATCCTGCTCGCGCAGAACCGGCAGGAGGACCGCGACCGGGTGATCGGCGAGCAGGACCGGCAGGCGAACACGCGGGCGCACGCCGACATGGAGTTCCTGGCCCGGGAGATGGCCAGCCTGCGGATGGCGCTCGGCGAGGTCGCCACCCGGGACTACGTGCGCTCCGAGCTGCGGGCGCTGATCGCCGAGCTCGAGGAGCGCGACCGCGACGACGCCGAGGACGACACTGCCTGACCCCGACGTCGGGCCTCCCGCGGACCCTCAGGGGACGCCGAGCAGGCGGAGCACCGCGGCGGTCGCGGCTGCGGCGACGACCACCACGACGAACGGCGCACGACGCCACGCGAGTACGCCGGCCACGGCGACCCCGCCGAGCCGGGCGAACCCCGCGAACCCGTCGCCGTCGAATACCGTCGAGGTGGCCACCAGCGCTGCCAGAAGCACGACCGCGCAGGCGGCCATCAGCTGCTCCATCCTTGCCGAGAGATGCAGCCGCGACCGCAACAGCGGACCCGCGACCCGGAAGGAGTAGGTGCCGAGCCCGAGCACCGCGGTCGCGACCACCAACGTCAGGGCGCCGCTCACGAGGGCGCCCCCTCTTCGGTGCGCCCAGCCGGCTTCGGTGGCCGCCGGAGTGCCAGCACGCCGACCAGCGCCAGCAGCACCGGGAGCCCGGCGGAGAGGAAGGGCGCGGTCGCGAGCGCGATCACGGTGCCGGCAAGCGCGGCCCTGCGCAGCGACCCGTCGCGCAGCGAGGGGAGCACCAGCGCCAGGAGCACAGCGGGGAACGCCGCGTCCAGCCCGAAGACGTCGGTGTCGCGGACCGCCGTACCAGCGAACGCCCCTGCGACCACGCCGAGGTTCCAGGACACGAACAGGCACACGCCGCACATCCAGTACGCCGCGCGCCGCCGCTGGTCGCCGCGCTGGGAGAGTGTGAACGCGACTGCCTCGTCGACCATCACGTGGCTGCCGACCACCCGGCGGGAAACGGCGCCGGCTCCGCTGCCCCGGAGCACGTCGGCCACCGCGAAGCCGAACGGCAGATGTCTGGCGTTCACCAGAAGCCCGGCGGCCACCGCGGCGACCGGGTTGCCGCCGGAGGCCACGATGCCGACGAAGAGGAACTGCGCGGCGCCGGCGAACACCAACACGGACAGCAGCATCGGCAGCCACAGCGGCAAGCCCGCGCTGACCGTGATCGCGCCGAAGGACAACCCGACGACGCCGTCGGCGAGACAGACGAGCAGGATGCTGCGCATCAGCTGCGGGCCGAGCCGCGAGCGCAGTGTTCGCCATACCGAACGCATGTCCACTATGCTGAACACACGACCAGCGTTCGTCAAGTCGAACGAGCCGCCTCATCCAGCGAACGGAGGCCGGGATGGACATCAAGCGCCCCACGCCCGACAGGACCGCCGGCGCGCCGCTGGGGGTGATCGCCGCCTCGTTGCGCCGCGAACGCGGACGCGCCGGTCTCTCACTGGCCGAAGTGGCACGAAGGGCCGGGATCGCGAAGTCGACGCTCTCCCAGCTCGAGTCGGGCACCGGCAACCCCAGCGTGGAGACGTTGTGGGCGCTGGGCGTGGCGCTCGACGTACCGTTCTCCCGGCTGGTCGACCCTCCGCGCCCCACCACCCAGGTGATCCGCGCGGGACAAGGGCCGGCGGTGGCCTCCGAACGCGCCGACTACGTGGCGACGCTGCTCGCCTCCGCACCGCCGAGCGCGCGCCGCGACCTCTACCGGATCACCGCCCAGCCCGGATCCCCGCGGGAGTCCGACCCGCACATGCCGGGGGTGACCGAGCACGTCGTGCTGGCCCGCGGCCGCGCCCTGGTCGGCGTCGCCGACGACCCGGTCGATCTGCGACCGGGCGACTACGTGGCCTATCCCGGCGACGTGGCACACGTGTTCCGGGCGCTGCGGAAGGACACCGCGGCGGTCCTCGTCTCCGAGCACCTGTGAACCACCCGCGCGAGAAGCTTCACCATGGGATGTTGCCGAGGTGGCCGGCGCGACAGGCGGTGATCGGGGACGACGTACCCTGGGGCCATGAGCTCCCCCGACCTCGACCAGATCCGGGCTGCGCTGGCGACCGTCAACGACCCGGAGATCCGGCGGCCGATCACCGAGCTCGGCATGGCCGACGACGTGAGCGTCGCCCCCGACGGCCGGGTCGCGGTGACCGTGCTGCTCACCGTGTCCGGGTGCCCGCTCAAGGACACCCTGACGCGCGACGTCACCGCCGCTGTGCAGAAGGTTCCGGGCGTGACCGGGGTCGACGTGAAGCTGGGCGTGATGAGCGAGGAGCAGCGCAGCGAGCTGCAGCAGCGGCTCCGCGGCGGCCACGCGCAGCGCGAGATCTCGTTCGCGCGACCCGACTCGCTGACGAAGGTGTACGCCGTGGCGTCCGGCAAGGGCGGCGTGGGCAAGTCGTCGGTGACCGTGAACCTGGCCGCCGCGATGGCCCGCGATGGGCTGAAGGTCGGCATCGTCGACGCGGACGTGTACGGCCACTCGATCCCGGCGATGCTCGGCGTCGGCGACTCACGCCCCACCCAGGTCGAGGACATGATCATGCCCGTCCCGGCCCCCCTGGGCGACACCACGATCTCGGTGATCTCGATCGGAATGCTCAAGCCGCGCCGCGACCAGGTCGTCGCCTGGCGCGGCCCGATGCTCGACCGGGCCCTGGTGCAGATGCTGTCCGACGTCTACTGGAGCGACCTCGACGCGTTGTTCCTCGACCTGCCGCCGGGCACCGGCGACATCGCGATCTCGCTCGGTCAGCACCTGCCCAACGCCGAGGTCGTCGTGGTGACCACGCCGCAGGAGGCGGCCGCGGAGGTCGCCGAGCGCGCCGGCACGATGGCCTCGATGATGCACCAGCGGGTCGTCGGCGTCGTAGAGAACATGTCCTACCTGCCCTGCCCGCACTGCGCGGAGGCCGGCCGCGAGCACCGGCTCGAGGTGTTCGGCTCCGGCGGCGGCGCCCGGGTGGCCACGACGCTGTCGAAACGCTTCGGGTACGACGTGGAGGTGCTCGGCCGGGTGCCGCTGGATCCGCGGCTGCGCGAGGGCGGCGACACCGGCCTGCCGATCGTGGCCTCCGACCCCGTCTGCCCGGCCGCACGCGCGTTGACCGAGATGGCCGGGACACTGTCGGCGCGTGGCCGCGGACTGTCAGGCATGCAGCTCGGACTGTCCCCGGTGGGCCGGGCCTAGCCGTGTTCGGCGTCGGCCTGCCCGAGCTGGCGGTGATCGTGGTGGTCGCGATCATCGTGTTCGGTCCGGACCGGCTTCCCGAGTTCGCCCGCCAGGCGGGCCGGATGGTCCGGCAGGTCAAGAGGTTCGCCGACAGCGCCCGCAACGACATCCGCTCCGAGCTCGGGCCGGAGTTCGCCGACTTCGAGCTGACCGACCTCGACCCGCGCCAGGCGATGCGCAAGTACGTAAGCGACATGTGGGACGAGGACGACACCGCGGCGCTGCGTGACACGCACGCCCGTGCCGGTCGGCCGCTGGAGAGCGGCGAGCTTCCGCCGTACGACTCCGACGCGACCTGACCGTCGGCCAGCCTGCTCCCGTTCTGGCCATGTGACCGGATGTGGCCCACCTTTCGCGGCGAGACGGGGCCATAACCGGTCACATGGCCAGAAGGCCACCGATGGGAGTGTCAGCCGACCTTCGAGTCCAGCGTGACCCGCAGCCGCTCCCGATGGCCGCTGCGCTCGATGGTCAGCGTGATCGTGTCGCCGGGCCGATGTGCGCGGATCGCGACGATCAGCCCGATCCCGTCCTTGACCGGCTCGTTGTTCACGCCGACCACCAGGTCCCCCTTGCGGAGGCCCGCCTTGTCGGCCGGTGTCCCGGACGGCACCGTGATCACCTGGGCCCCGTGCCGGCGTCCGCCGGTGTTCACGGTCGCCCCGATGACCGGGTAGCGCGCCTGTCCGGTGGCCAGGATCTGCGAGGCGGTGACCCGCACCTGCTCCATCGGGATCGCGAACCCGACGCCGATGTTGCCCGCCTCGCCGCCGAGGGTGGCGCCGACCGTGGCGATCGCGGAGTTCACGCCGATCACTTCGCCGCGCAGGTTCACCAGCGGTCCGCCGGAGTTGCCCGGGTTGATCGCCGCGTCGGTCTGCACCGCGTCGATGAAGGAGGACTGGCTGCTGTCGCCGGTCGTGACCGGCCGGTCCAGTGCGCTGATGATGCCGGAGGTGACCGTGCTGTTCAGGCCGAGCGGGGACCCGATCGCCACCACGGTCTGCCCGACGCGCATGGCGTGCGAGGACCCGATGGGCACCGCCGGCAGCCTGCTGCCTCCGGAGACCTGGAGCACCGCGATGTCGTAGACCGGGCTGCGACCCACGATCGAGGCCTTGTAGGACCGCCCGTGGCTGTCGACGACCTTCAGCTCGCCCGGCCCGGTGGCGTCGGCGACGACGTGGTTGTTGGTGATCACATGCCCCTTGCCGTCGAACACGAACCCCGACCCGGTGGCTCCGCCCGACTGCCGGCCGTCCGCGCCGCCGTTGGCGCGGACCTGCACCGTGCTCGGCAGCACCTTGGCGGCGACCGCGGCGATGCTGCCGTTGTCGGCGGGCAGCGGCTTGGGAGCCGCGCTGTCGGCGCCGATAAGCGGGATCACCCGCGGCGCGTGGTTCATCGACGTGGAGACCATGACGCCGCCGAGGATGCCGCCGAGCACGCCGAGCACCAGCGCGGTCACCGCGACCACGGGCCACAGCCAGCCCGGCACCCTGCTGCCGGACGACCGGACCGGGTAGCCGGCGTACCCGGGGTAGCTCGGCCCGGCCGGATAGCCCGAGGGCGGCGGGTACGACGTGAGGCTCGGAGGGGCGGCGTACGGCGTGGTGGGCTCGTCCGCGCCGGGCGGTGGTCCCTGCCACCAGGCAGGTGGCTCGTACGGCGGCTGGTGCGACGACTCCGGCTGCTCGTCAGGCTCCGCCGGTGGGGCCGGGTCGGCCGGATCCGCCCGATCGCCAGGATCGACCGGTCGGTCGGGGTCGTCGTGCTCGCTCACGACGACTATTCTCACTCACCCCGGCAAACCGTGACATGCGGTCACCTGCGAGGTCTCCCGAGCGGCGGAGCCAGTGCGTGCCTGGCGAGGCGGACGAGCGAAGGCGTGGCGGGCCACGTCGAGCGAGGACAACGAAGTCCAGATGCGTGCTGGGCCGTCGCTCGGCTCAGCGGGGGTCGGAGACGGCCACCGAACGGGCCGCACCCCGGGGGACGCCGCTCACCTGCCAGTCGCGTACCCGGCCGTGCACGGTGGTCGGCACCGACACGTCGAACCTGGCCGGTGACGGGCTCGCGCTGCGGCCGCTCAAGGAGGCGGCCGGGCTGGGCGTCGCGCCCGACCCGCCGATACCCAGCGGCGACCCACCGAGGGCGGAGAGGCCGAGGACGGCTGCGGAGACCGATCCAGCGCCGGCCAGCGCGAGACCGGCGCGGCGGCGGGCGCGGTGCCTGCTCTCCAGGTCGTCGACCGCCGACCAGGCCTGCAGACCCTCGGCGGACGGCTCGAGGTCCAGCAGCGAGCCGAGCAGCCGCTCCGAGGGAGGCTCGACCGTCGGCTGGTAGGACATCGCGACGACCTGCGTCTTGACCCAGCCCTCACGCTCGACCAGGCGACGGCACTGGGTGCAGCCGAGCACGTGGGCCCAGGCACGCTCGGTGCTGGCGTGATCCATCTGACCGTCGACCAGCGCACTCACCGAAGAGCCCAGATGACCACCCAGTCGCATCACGGGCCCGCCCAGCGGTGCTGCGGCGTGCCCGCCGTCTCGCCGATGCCGAGCGGTTGTTCGGCCGGGCCGGAGTAGCGGACCCGGCCGCTGCCGGGGGCGCGGTGCGCCAGGGCCTGGCGCAGCATCGCCCGGCCGCGGTGGATCCGGGACCGGACCGTGCCGAGCTTGAGCCCCAGCACGTCGGCGATCTCCTCGTAGCTGAGGCCCTCGACGTCGCACAGCACGACCGCGGCGCGGAAGTCCGGCGGGATCGCGGCGAGCGCGCTCTCCACGTCGTCGTCGAACAGGCCGTCCATCACCTGCGCGTCAGGTGCGGCGGCGCCGCTGGGGATCCGGTTGTCCGCGTCGCTGGCGAGCGCGTCGAAGCGGATCTTCGCCTTGCGGCGGGCCTGGTCCAAGAACAAGTTGGTGGTGATCCGGTGCAGCCAGCCCTCGAAGGTGCCGGGCGTGTAGGAGGACAGCGAGCGGAACACCCGCACGAAGACCTCCTGGGTGAGGTCCTCCGCGTCGTGCGGGTTGCCGGTCAGCCGGTAGGCGAGCCGGTACACCCGCGCCGAGTGCTCGGTGACCACCTCGTCCCAGGACGGGGGCTGCCAGTCCTCGCGCATGCCACGCTCCTGTCCCCGGTGCTTCCGGTTGCCGATCAAGCTCGCTGTACCTTCCTCACCCTAGGGTTCCCGGCTGAGAGCCGGCTGAACGAACGCTTCGCGCATGCTGGTTCCGCCCACCGAACAACGAACGACGTTTCGCAGGTGTTCCCGGCGGCTGTCCGGCCCGATAGAGTCCGCAGGCAGACCATCGAGCCAGGGAGGCCATCATCGCCACGGGACTCAAGCCGGCCAGTTGGAGCTACGCCGAGGAGTTCGTCGCCGAGGACGACGTACTCCAGGAGGCCCGGGCTCGCGCGGAAGAGGTCGGGGTGGTCCCGATCGGCAACGGGGGCGGTGCTGCGCTGCGGTTTCTCGCTGCCGCCACCGAAGCACGCGCGATCGTGGAGATCGGCACCGGAACCGGCGTCTCCGGGCTGTGGCTGCTGCGCGGGATGCGCCCGGACGGCGTGCTCACCACCGTCGACACCGAGGCCGAGCACCAGCGGCTGGCGAAGCAGGCGTTCGCCGAGGCCGGGATCGCCCCTCAGCGGGTCCGGCTGATTCCGGGCGCGGCCCTGGAGGTGCTGCCCCGGCTCACCGACGGTCACTACGACCTGGTCTTCGCCGACGGCGACAAGCGGGAGTACGACGACTACCTGGCCGAGGCGCTCCGGCTGCTCAAACCGGGCGGGATCGTCGCCTTCGACAACGCGCTGTGGCACGACCGGGTCGCCGACCCCGCTCAACGCGACGCGGAGACGGTCACGATCCGCGAGCTGGGCAAGACGGTCGCCAACCACGACCTGCTGGTGCCGGCCCTGCTGCCGGTCGGCGACGGGCTGCTGGTGGCCAAGAAGGTGTGGACTCCCGACCCCGCCTGAGGTTGAACCCCAGGGCTCGGGCATCGCGATCCGTCAGCCCCCGCCTTCCAACCCGAGAATCAGCGACAGCGCTTCTTCGACCCTTGCCATGTCGGCCTCACCGATCCGATCCAGCCGACGACGCAGCCGTGAGGCAGCCACCGACCTGACCGCCCGGCAGATCGCGCGGCTGTCCCGATCAAGGCCAGCGATCGGCTCGATGTCGATGCGGAGAGCCGACGGCGCCAGAGAGCTGGACAGCGGAACGACGACCACGAGCTCCTCGGGCGCACCGGTGTTCAGGGCGTCGACGGAGACGATGAGGGCGGGGCGCGTCTTCCCGGCCTCTCCGGCGCGAGCCGCCCCGAGCGCGACAAGCCACACCTCGCCGCGACGGGGCGTCTCAGAGACCATCCCCGAGGGTGTCCTCCCACTCGCTGAGCTCGGCGCGCGCCTCGCGACTGCGGGCGTCGTGCAAGGTCGCCTCATGCTCCGAGCGCCAGATCGCCGCACGGCGGCGCTCCTCGGCGATCTCAGCGACCAGTGCCGACACGGAGATGCCGCGCTCGCGTGCCTGCTCGGCGAGAAGGTCGCGAGTGGCACGGCTGACACGGATCGTGCTGGTCTCGGTGGCCATATCGACAAAGCCTAGCGCCATATCGTGGCTTCGCGACCGTGTGCGGTCGACATGGGAGATCCCCAGTCACCAGATTGCGAGAAATCTCCCATGTCGACGAGGAGCCACGGTTGCTTGGGCACGCTGACCGTGCTCAAGCACCTGTCTTGCGCGCCGGCGCCTGCAGTCCTTGCAGCGGGTCGCGCATCTCCAGCCAGTGCAGCAGCAACCGGGCACCGAACCCGGTCGCGCCCTTGGTGTACTCGAACTCGTCCTCCTCGGAGTCCCCCACCCCGGCGATGTCGAAGTGCAGCCACGGCAGCCCCGCGGTGAACCGGCGCAGGAACAGCGCGGCGGTGATCGCTCCGGGCCGGCCCGGGTCGTTGTCGGAGTCGGCGATCCTCGAGTCCAGCTTGTCCTCGTAGTCGTCGACGAGCGGCAGCCGCCACACGGGCTCCCCGGCGGCCAGCGAGGCGCCGCGCACCGTGTCGGCGAGTGCGTCGTCGGTGCTGAAGAAGCCGCCGGTCTTGCGGCCCAGCGCGATCCGGACCGCGCCGGTGAGGGTCGCCACGTCCACCAGCAGGTCGGGGCGAACCGCGTCGACGGCATAGGCGATGCCGTCGCCGAGCACCAGCCTGCCCTCGGCGTCGGTGTTGTTCACCTCGGTGGTGCGTCCGCCGTAGTGCCGGAGCACGTCCCCGGGCCGCATCGAGCGGGCCCCGACGGAGTTCTCCGCGCAGCACATCAGCCCGGTGACCCGGACCGGGCAGTCGATCGCGGCGAGTGCACCGAGGACGGAGAGCACCACGCCGGCCCCGGTCATGTCGCGCTTCATCGGCGTCATCCCGAGCGCGGTCTTCAGCGAGAGCCCGCCGGTGTCGAACGTGATGCCCTTGCCGATGATCGCGACATGCGGGGTCTTGCGGCCCGCGTGCTTGGGCGTATAGTCCAGCCGCACCAGCCGCGGTGGGTTGTCAGATCCGGCCCCGACCCCGAGGATGCCTCCGAAGCCGTCGGCGGCCAGCGCCTCCTCGTCCCAGACCTTGATCTTCAGCCCGGAGCTCTCGGCGACCTGCTGGGCACGCTCGGCGAGCCAGACCGGGTTCTTCACGTTGGACGGGACCAGCGCCAGGGTCCGCGACATCCAGCCGGCACCGGCGATCGCCAGCGCGCGCTCGAGCGCCGTACGCCGTGCCTCGACGTCCGCGAGACCGGTCAGCACCACCTGGGCGACCGGGTGCCGCACCGGCCCTTCGGAACGCCAGTGGAACTCGTAGGACCCGAGCACGAGCCCCTCGACCACGGCACGCAGACCGGCATCGTCGGCGAGCGTGGCCAGCGAGGTAGCCAGGGTGCCGCGGTCCCGGGTACGCCGCGCGAGGGCGGCCGCGGCGCGGCGCAGCTCGGTGGGGGTGCCGGCCCCGACACCGACCAGCAGCACGAGGGTGAGGTCCTCGTTGCTCAGCTTCGCCGTGTCCAGCACCGCCCGCTCGACGATCTCGCCGGGCGCTCCGGTGGCGCCGTAGGTCTCCAGAAGCGTGAAAAGGTCGTCGTCGAGCTCGTCGAGCAGCTCGGCGGCACCGGGCCCCAGCGTCGGCTCGCCGCCGTCCTGGGCCGCGAGCACCGGTATCGCGACCACGTCGGCGCCGACGACGGCCGAGGGGGCGACGTCGGACAGCGCCACCTGGGGCGGCGCGACCTGGGTGGGCAGCCCCGCGGACGGTCGTGGCGGTCGCTCCGCTCGCGGCTGCCGGCGCCGGGGCTGTTGCGCAGTCAGCCGACCACCTCGTCCAGCGCCGCCCCCAGTGCGCCGGCCTCCTCCGCATTGAGCTCGACCACGAGCCGGCCGCCGCCCTCGAGGGGGACTCGCATCACGATGCCCCGACCCTCCTTGGTGACCTCGAGCGGGCCGTCGCCCGTCCGCGGCTTCATCGCCGCCATGCGCACACCTCTTCCTTGTTCCTTGAGTGCGCCGCTTCGGGGCGCGGTCGTTAGCGCACCCAGTATCCCAGATTTCGATGCCGTCGGCCCACCGGCGTGCGGCGGGTACGGCAGACTGCGCTACGTGCACGCGCGCTCGGCCCTGTTCGACCTGTACGGCGACCACCTGCGCAGCCGGGGCGACCGGGCACCGGTGGCCGCCCTGGTCCGGATCCTGGCTCCGCTGGAGATCGCCGCGCCGGCGGTGCGCACCGCGATCTCCCGGATGGTCAGGCAGGGGTGGCTGCATCCGGCCCGGGTGAGCAACGGTCGCGGGTACGCGCTCACCGATCCGGCGCGGCGCCGGCTCGACGAGGCGGCGGCGCGGATCTACCGGACCCGGGTACCTTCGTGGGACGGCAGCTGGGACCTGCTGGTGCTCGACTCGATCGGGCAGCGCAGCGTGCGGGAGCGGGTCCGCTCCGGCCTCGGGTTCCTCGGGTACGCCGCACTCTCCGACTCGACGTGGATCGCGCCCGAGCCCTCCTCGGAGGCCCAGGCGCTGCTCGCCGCGGAAGGGGTGGGCCACTCGCGCTTCCGGGCCCGTGACGACGACCCGGCCACGCGCGCCCGACAGGCCTGGGACCTGGACCGGCTCGGCACGGCGTACCTCGCCTGGCAGAGGTTCGCCGAGGACCTGGTCTCCGGGCCGACCGTCTCCCACCCTCCCGCCCATGAGGAAGAGCAGTCGTTCGCGGTACGGTCGCAGCTGGTCCACGAGTGGCGGAAGTTCCTGTTCACCGACCCGGGACTGCCGGCCGACCTGCTTCCTGCTGACTGGCCCGGCCACACCGCGGCCCGGTTCTTCGACGAGCAGGCGGCCCGGCTGCTGCCGCCGGCCTCGCGGTTCGTGGACAGGTGCCTGACCCTGTAACGAATGTGCCCGATGCCGAGGACAGAGCGGAGCAGAGCAGATGAGCGAGCATCCCGACCAGTCCACCCGCCCGGTCGAGTACGTCGTGTCCGACGGCGTGGCGACGGTGCGGTTGAACCGTCCCGAGGCGATGAACAGCCTCGACGTGCCCACCAAGGTCGCCCTGCGCGACGCGGTCGCCTCGGCCGCCGAGGACCCCGCCGTGCGCTGCGTGGTGCTCACCGGCAGCGGACGGGCGTTCTGCGTCGGCCAGGACCTCAAGGAGCACGTCGGGCTCCTGCGCGACGGCACCTCCGACGAGCTGTTCACCACCGTCGGCGAGCACTACAACCCGACCGTGACCGCGCTGGCCACGATGCCCAAGCCGGTGGTCGCCGCGGTGAACGGGGTGGCCGCCGGAGCCGGGGCCAGCCTGGCGTTCGCCTGCGACTTCCGGGTGCTCGCCGACACGGCCGGGTTCAACCTCGCCTTCGCCGGGATCGCGCTGTCCTGCGACACCGGCTCGTCGTGGACGCTGCCGCGGCTGGTCGGCCGGGCGAAGGCGCTCGAGCTGCTCTACCGGCCGCGGACGATCAGGGCCGAGGAGGCGCTCGAGCTCGGACTGGCCACCAGCGTCGTGCCGGGCGAGTCGCTAGCCGACGAGGTGGCGACGCTGGCGACCGAGCTCGCCGCCGGGCCGACCGTGGCGTTCGGCGCGATCCGGCGCGCGGTGGCCTTCAGCACCGGGCACGACCTGGAGACCTCGCTGGGGTTCGAGGCGGAGATGATGGCGCTGACCGGCAGGACCAGCGACCACCGCAACGCCGTGGACGCGTTCGTCGCCAAGCAGAAACCGGTCTTCGACGGCCGCTGAGAGTCAGCCAGCAGGGGCTCGCGCAAACTTGGACTACGACCGCTCACGATTGTATAGTTCGCTCGTTCACGTTGCTCAAGCTCAACCCTTCACGTTTGTCTAGTACCTTGCTGCTTCTTTGGTAGGTTGACCTCATGATCCTGAGTGGTCTGGTCGAGCGTCGGGTCGGTGATCTGCTCGCGGCTCTCGTCCCGGAGGAGCCTGTGATCGCTCTGCATGGCCCTCGCTCGGTGGGCAAGTCGACGGTGCTGCAGGCGTTCGCCGATCACGCGGGCGCCTCCGTGCTGGACCTGGACGATGTCGAGGTCCGCGAGGCTGTGGCGGGGAACCTGACAGCGGTGGTCGAGGGTGCAACCCCACTGTGTGTCGATGAGTACCAGCGGGTGCCAGACATCCTGGACGCGATCAAGGCGCGGCTCAACCGAGAGGGCAGCCGGTCCGGGACGGCCGTCATCACTGGGTCGACGCGACAGGATGCGTTGCCGACGACTGCTCAGGCACTCACCGGGCGGCTGCACTCTTTGACGATTTGGCCGTTGTCGCAGGGCGAGCTGGCTGGGGTCCGAGAGAATCTATTGGACGGGCTTCGCACCGATCCCGACGACGCCGTCACACAGGTTCCGACTTCGAGCACTACCCGTGAGGACTACGTATCGCGGCTGTGCGCTGGTGGCCTGCCCCTCGCGCTGCGACGCACCGGGGCTGCCCGATCCCGGTGGTTCGACGACTTCGTGCGCGCCTCGATCGAACGCGACGCGCTGGAGCTGAGCAGGGTCCGCGAGCGGCAGGCTATGACCGACCTGCTGGCCCTCGTGGCCGCGCAGACCGGTCAACTGCTGAACGTGTCCAAGGCCGCTGAGTCTGTAGGGGTCAGTCGCGTCACAGCCGAGGGCCATCTACGACTGCTCGAGGACCTCTTCTTGGCCGTGCGGCTACCCGCCTGGGGCAAGACCCTCCGCTCCCGAGTCAGCTCCAAACCGAAAGTGCACGTGGTCGATTCGGGCCTCGCCGCCCGTCTCCTCCGGATCAATCCCAATCGACTGGCGAGCCTGGATCCGGCCGCACTCACCGACTTGGGCCATCTGTTGGAGACCTTCGTCGTCGGGGAGCTGCGCAAGCAGGCCTCCTGGCTTGACCAGCCGGCCAGGCTGGGGCACTGGCGCACCAGCGACGGAGCCGAGGTCGACCTCGTCGTCGAGTACGACGACGGGAGCGTGGTCGCCTTCGAGGTCAAGGCGAATGAACGAGCACCGGCCGCGACGTTCCGCGGTCTCGCGCAGCTCCGCAGCTCACTCGGCCCACGCTTCACGGCCGGAGTCGTCCTGACCACCGGACGCCGCTCGTACACCTACTCTGACCGCCTCCACGTGATGCCGATCGACCGGCTCTGGCAGCCGATCACCGACATCCCGTCAACGTCTTGACAGAGCAGAACACCGAACGAACAAGCGTGGGTAGGCAATGTCTCCCGACATATGACCGAACGTCCGCGGATGAGCCTTTCAGGAGCCGCGCTCGACCCTCTGCTTCATCCGGGCAAGCGCGTGCTCGAGCACCCGTCCGGACACAGGTTCGGCCGCGCGCCAGGCGAGCACGCCGAGGCGGCCCCCCGGCAGGTCGATGTGCTCGGCCCAGGAGAACCGGGACGAGTCCGGGTCGATCGCTTCGACGGCGAACTCCGCGTCGCCGCGGACCACGCGGCCGGTGTGCATCACCTCGCACCGCCCAGCATCCTTCCCCAGCGGCGGTTCCCATGCGGTGATCGTCATCGGGTCCCAACAACCGATCGGACCGAGTGCGGTCCGGGCGCGCATCCGGCCGCCGAGCCGCTCCGGCGGACGGTCGCGGTCCGGGACCACCCGGGTCAGCGGGATCCACTCGCCCTGCCGGGCGAAGTCGCACACGTAGCCCCACACCGCCTGGGCGGGCTCGGCGACCTCCACCTGCCGCCGCAGCACCACACGGCTCATTGCGGCGGTGGGGACTGCTCGCTGTTCACCGCGGTCTGGGCGCCCTGCGCGGGCTGCTCCGCGGAGTCTGACGTCTCGTCGGTCGGCGCCGGTCCCTCGCCCTCGTCGCTGTCGTCGGCATCGCGGCCGTGGGCGTCCTCGAGCTCGACGGCGAGCCGGTCCAGCAGCGAGTCGACCTCCGACATCCGGTAGCCACGGAACGCCGTGCTGAACCGGACCCGCCGCAGGTCCACGGGCCGCAGCGGGCCGTCCGCCTGCACGCGCGAGTCGGGCCGGTCGTCGTACGTCTCGGCCATCGTGCCGCCTCGTCCGCTGGCCACCACGGCGACGACCCCCATCGCGGCGACGATCAGGAACGCGAAGAACCAGGCCATGACCCCGATCGTACGGCGCGAGGGTCACTCAGCCGGGGGCGGCGCGGCGGGCCTATTCAGGTGGCGCGGCGCCGCCGGGCTTCTCGCCGGCTCCGGGCGCCTCGGAGGCCCGCCGGACCTGCGCGGCCACCATCTCCTCGACCGCCTCCTCGACGGTGTCGACCAGCGAGAACATGTCCAGGTCGGGGGGTGAGATCCTACCGGTCTTCATGACGGTCGAGCGGATCCACTCCGCCAGACCGGACCAGTACTCGCAGCCGACGAGCACGATCGGGAACGAGGTCACCTTCTCGGTCTGCACGAGCACCAGCGCCTCGAAGAGCTCGTCGAACGTGCCGAACCCACCGGGTAGGAAGACGAAACCCTGGGCGTACTTGACGAACATCGTCTTGCGGGCGAAGAAGTAGCGGAAGTTCAGCCCGAGGTCGACGTACTCGTTGAGCCCGGCCTCGAACGGCAGCTCGATGCCGAGGCCGACCGAGACGCCGCCGGCCTGGCTGGCGCCCTTGTTGGCGGCCTCCATCACGCCCGGGCCGCCGCCGGTGATCACCGCGAAGCCCGCCTCGGCGAGCATCGTCCCGAGCCGTTCGGCCATCGCGTACTCCGTGTCGTCGGGCTTGGTGCGCGCCGACCCGAACACGGAGATCGCGGGGCCGAGCTCGGCAAGCGCGCCGAAGCCCTCCACGAACTCGCTCTGGATCCGGAGCACGCGCCATGGATCGGTGTGCACCCAGTCCGAGGGCCCGCGCGAGTCGAGCAGCCGCTGGTCGGTGGTGCCCTCGTCGAACTGGCGGCCGCGCATCCGGGTGCGGCCGCGGTACTTCTCCGGGCGGTTGCTGGATGGCCCGGACCGGCCGCTCACCGGGTCAGCCATCGGCGCATCGCCTCCTCGACGCTGTGCAGCTGCTCGATCGGCACGAACTCCTCTTGCTTGTGCGCCAGCAGGGAGTCCCCGGGACCGAAGTTGACCGCGGGTACGCCGGCTGCTGCGAACCGGGCGACGTCGGTCCAGCCGAACTTCGGGTTCACGGCGCCGCCGACTGCCTCGACGAAGCGGGCCGCGGCCGGCACGGAGAGTCCCGGCAGCGCCCCGGGCGCACTGTCGGCGACCGCGGTCTCGAAGCCGTCGAACACCTCCTGCACGTGCGCGGTCGCCTCGTCCTCGCTGCGGTCGGGCGCGAAGCGGTAGTTCACCGACACCATGCAGCGGTCCGGCAGCACGTTGCCGGCCACTCCCCCGGTGACGAACACGGCGTTGAGTCCCTCGCGGTACTCCAGCCCGTCGATCACCGGCCGCCGCGGCTGGTAGGCGTCCAGCCGCGCCAGCACCTCGGCGGCGGCATGGATCGCGTTGACGCCCTTCCAGGAGCGCGCCGAGTGCGCCCGTTCTCCGCGGGTGGTCACGTCGACGCGCAGCGTGCCCTGGCAGCCCGCCTCGACGACGGCGTTCGAGGGCTCCATGACCACCGCGAAGTCGGCCTCCAGCAAGTCTGGCCGGCTCTGCGAGACCAGGTTCAGGCCGTTGCGGGAGGCCTCGACCTCCTCGCACTCGTAGAACAGGTAGGTGACGTCGCGCTGCGGACGGTCCAGGGCCGCGGCCAGCCGCAGGGCGATCGCGACTCCGCCCTTCATGTCGCAGCTGCCCAGTCCGTGCAGGCTCGCCGCGTCGCGGCGGCAGGGCAGGTTGCCGTTGACGGGAACCGTGTCGAGGTGGCCGGCGACCACGACCCGCTCGTCGCAGCCCAGGTCGGTGCGCGCCACCAGGGTGTTCCCGAGCCGCTGCACGTCCAGGTGGCCGACGTTGCGCAGTTCGGCTTCGACCGCGTCGGCGATCTGCCGCTCGTTGCCGCTGACCGACTCGACGTCGACCAGCGTCGCGGTCAGGTCGGCCACGTCCGCGGTGAGGTCCAGTCCCATGCCCCCATCCTGACAGGCCCGCCTTCCGGTGGTCGGGGTGCGAGCCAGGCGATCCTCGAGACTGGTCCGTCGAAGGCGTGCAGAAGCGGCGTGTGGGGACTGCGTGCCGCCGGTATACCAAGATCATGCGTTCGTCTCGGATATCGGAGTGCGCTCGTAGGCTCGCAGCCATGGGCTCGATGACCAGATGTCCCGCGACCACGACTGGGGGCTGCGGCTCCAGATCTTCGTCCCCAAGAGCGAAAAGACCGGTGTCCTCACCGTCCTCCGCGACCACCTCCCCTGCGAGTTCGCGGGCCTGCCCACCCGGCTCGCATTCACCGGGCAAGAGGAGCACACTCTCGCCGTCGACGTCCTCAGCGTTGACGAGTTTGTCTCGACGAAGCTCGGTTTCGACCCACGTGTTGGCGCGAAGCCCCTTGACTGGTTGTCCCTGACAGGTCAGGTCGCGCTCGAGATGACCGCGGGCGCGGTGTTCGAGGACTCAGCCGACGAACTGTCGTCGCTGCGCCAGGCCCTCGCCTGGTACCCGGACGACGTGTGGCGCTACGTCGTGGCCTGCGACTGGCAACGGATCGATCAGGAGCTCCCTCTCATGGGACGTGCTGCTGACCGGGGCGACGAGTTGGGTTCACGAATCATCGCTGCCCGCCTAGTCGACATCACGATGCACCTCGCGTTCGTGCTGTGCCGCCGCTGGGCGCCGTACTCGAAGTGGCGCGGCACGATGTTCAGGAGCTTGGCTTTACCCACTGACCTCGGCTACGCCCTCCAGGACGTGCTAGGACTGCTCAACAGCATCTCCGATCCCGCCGTACGCGCCCTACCTGCCAGGCTCGGCAGCATCGAGCAGCGCACCGATAATGTCGACCTGTTGGTGCACGCCCATCTCCGGCGCGCGGCTGTTCTTGGTGACGCCTCCCCCACGGCGTGCGGGTAGCGCGAGCGGACACGCTCCGGATCTGCCGCAGCCCGCGCGATGGCTGTCTGGTGTGCGGTACGTCGGGTGCGCTCATCCGCAGGTGGCCCCAGATTCCCGGATCGAGTCCGGCGCGAACTGCCAGACGTACGCCTCCGCCGTGCTCAGTCCGACGTCCTCGCTACCGCACCGTGGTGGGCCTAGTGCGGATCCCCGCCGAGCCAGACCGACGAGTCGGTGTATCGGCAGACGATCGCTCATCGGACGCGGCCGGCGAGGATCTCGTGGCGGTCAGGTCTCGCTGATATCGGGTGCCCTCCTTGCCGCCGAGGTTTGCGGGGTCCGCCGGCCCGATCGGCACGAACCCGGCCTTGGCCAGCACCTTGGAAGAAGCCACGTTCCTGCGGGAGGTGGCCGCAGTCAGCGTGCCCAACCCAACCCCCGCCGCCAGGACGCACAACTCCCGAACCGCTGCGGTCGCCAGGCCGTGGCCCGCTACCTGCTGCGCGACTCGGTAGCCGAGCTCCGCGGCACCGTCCTTGACGTCGTAGAGGTTGAACCGGCCGAGTACTGCGCCGTTCTCGTCGACGAGCACGAAGAAGACCCCACCGCCGGCCTCCTGCTCGGCCAACAAAGCGGCGTACCGCTCTATGAACTGGTCGAAGAACTCGTCGCCGCGGTCGGAGATGAAGGCGGCGAAGTACGCGCGGTTCTCCCGTTCGAAGTCCAGGACCGCTGGACCATGGTCCGCGCGCAACTGTTGCAGTCGGGGCACCGTCGGACCCTATCCCCGTGGTGCGCTGACGAGGCAAGACCCGCGCCGATCACGGATCCTCTACTGGCTAGCCTTGTCCGTACGTCTGTCGTACAGTGTCGGTATGAGTAAGACCGAACGGATCGAGTTGCGCGTGTCCGCCGATGACAAGGATGCGATCGCGGCAGCGGCCGCGATGGAACACACCACCATCACCGAATTCGTGCGAGACGCGGTTCTCGTTCGCGTTCAGCACGTTCGCGCGCGGGCCGATCGCACCCTCATGCCCGCCGAGCAGTTCGACGCACTCGTCGCTGCGCTCGACGTTCCTGACGACACCCCGAACCTCGCTCGATCGTTCGCCCACAAGCGGCGGTTCGTGCAGCGTTGAGCGTCGAGTACGAGTCGGTGGCGCTCACCCGGTTGCACAACATTGCCGGGTTCGACTGCGGCGTCTCGTCGCTGAACGCATGGCTGGTCGAGCAGGCGCTTCGTGCGCAGCAAGCCGACACGGCACGCACGTTCGTCTGGGTCACCGCAAACGCGCCCGAACAGGTGTGGGCGTACTTCTCGCTGGCACCCACGGAGTTGGCCCGCGACGGCCTCACGCGCGGTCGATCCTCCGGCTACAGCACCGTGCCCGCCTACCGACTGGCCAGGCTGGCGGTGCACACCGATCTTCGCGGGCTCGGCTACGGCGGACAGGTACTCGTCGACGCCCTGAGCCGCGCGGCGAGTGCTGCCGAGGCCGGGGGCGGCCGACTGGTGGTGGTCGACGCGCTCGATGACTCTGCGGCGAGCTTCTACCGGCATTTCGACTTCACACCAGTGAAAGGCAATCCGCGTCGACTCGTCCTGAAGATGGCCAACGTCCCCACGCTCCGCGGGCGCTGAGCGCGTCGAGAAACACCGTCTCGCTGACGGATCCTGCAAGGGTCCGCGAGCAAAGGACGCATCCCGCGTGCATGCACTCTGGGTGTAGGGTGAGGTAGTGGCCAAGACGATCCAGATCCGCGACGTGCCGGACGACGTTCATCGGCGGCTCACGGCTCGGGCCGGTGAAGAGCGCCGTTCCCTGTCGGAGATGCTGCGAGCCGAGGTTGTCGAGCTCGCCCGCCGGCCGACGATGGCCGAGATGCTTGATCGGCTGGCGAGCCGTCCCAAGCTGGACGTGCCCGAGTCGTCGGCAGAGGCGCTCGCTCAAGGGCGAGCCGACCTGCGGTGATCGTGATCGACGCGTCGGCGGTCGTCGATCTGCTCCTCGGCACCGATCGCGCGGACGGCGTTGCGCAGGCGTTGAGTCCCGTGCGCGAGATCCACGCGCCGGAGCTCATCGAGACTGAGGTGATGAGCGTGGTTCGTCGCTGGACGCTTCGCGGCTGGGTCAGCGCCGAGCGTGGCAGGCGCGCGGTCGAGGAGCTCGGGGACCTCGCCCTCGTGCGGCATCGCCACGCCGGGTTGCGTCGCCGGGCGTGGGAGCTCCGCCATCGCTGCTCGGCCTACGACGCCTTCTACATCGCCCTCGCCGAAGTGCTCGATGCCGCGCTGCTCACCACGGACGACCGTCTTGGTAGAGCTGCCGCCGGGCTGGTGCCCGTTCGATAGCGGATCGTTTCCGGACGGCACGGCCCTGATGAGGTCCCGAGCCCGCAGATGCGCGCGGCGCTGTCCCGAGGCCTGAAGCACTCAGTCAGCTGGGCGCGAAGCAGCAGAACTCGTTGCCCTCCGGGTCGGCCAGGGTCACCCACTTCGGCGTCTCCCACAGCCGGGTCGCGCCCGCGGCCTCCAGCTCCGCCACGTCGCCGTACACGTCCCAGTGGATCCGGTTCTTGACGGCCTTCGGCTCGGGCACCTGCGCGAACACGATCGACTCGAACGGGACGCCCGGGATGTCCTCCAGCCAGGCCCAGCCGTGCTCCTCGTCGTACCCGGCCTCGACGCCGAAGCGCTCGCCCCACCAGTGCGCGATCCGTTGCGGGTCTGCGCAGTCGACGCCGAGCTCGTAGAGGCGGTACGGGGTTTCGACAGGCTCAACCGGCGAGGCAGGCGAGGCAGGCGCGACCGGCGAGGCAAGCGCCTCGCGGACGAACGCGCAGAACTCGCCGCCCTCCGGGTCGGTCATCTGCGTCCAGCCGAAGCCGGACTCGGCGGCCGGCAGCAGCACGCTCGCACCGAGCGCGACCAGCTCCTCCACCGAGCCGGTGTTCACGTCGATGTGCACGCGGTGCTTGACGGTCCTGGCCTCCGGCACCATGCACATCGCGATGTCGCCGCCGGGTACCGGTGCGACCACCTCGCCCGCCGGATCCGCCTCCGGGTCGTTGCGGAACTCCGCGCCGATCGCCGCCGCCCAGAAGCGGCCGAGCACGCCGGTACCCGCCGAGCCGTCGGTGTCCATGCAGAGTTCTTTCCAACCCACACTCCCTGGACGGTTCATGTCGGATCTTCCCTTTCTCCGCTCGTCTCACGCCTCATGTTGGGGGCGGCTGGAGGTTCCAATCTTCGTGTCTCAACGCGGCGATGATCTCACTCGTCTTGCGGACCAGTCGGTGAGGTGCCGGACACGGCCGAAAGCCGAAACGAAGGTAGAACTCAGCCGCAGAGCCGTCGATCGCGTCGACGACGACGAGCCGCGCGGCAGCCCGCGACGACGCCTCCCCTGCCCGCTGCAGCGCGTCGAGCAGAAGCTGCCCGCCCAGGCCCTGCCCCTGCAACGAGCGGTCGAGCGCGAGCCGGGCGAGCAAGATCGCGGGAATGGCTGAAGGCGACCCATGCCCGATTGATCTCGGGACTGCCTCGCGGCGGACCAGATGAGCGGCGAGGGTGAAGTAGGCGACGACATTCGTCGAGCCCGGCTCGACCCAGACGAAGGTGCGCCCGGTGTTGGCGGCCTCCGCATGGCGTGCGGACCTGCGCAGCCAGTCGTCGAGAGCCGCCTTGCCGCTCACGAACCCCTCGACGGCGTGGTCGGCGCCGAGGTGCTCGGAGCGAAGCCGGCTCACCCGCGCTGGAAGGCGCGGGGCTGGCGCGCCAGACGGACGATCTCGTCTGGCGGCGTGTCAGGCTCGTCAAGTGCACGCAGCAGGTCATCGAAGAACCCGTCCGGCACCAACGTCTCGCGCTCGAACGCCAGCTCGGCTTCGGCAGCGCGGGTCGCCGCATCCACCACAAAGCCTGTCACCGACTCTCCACGCGCCGCGGCCGCGGCGCGGATCAGCTCGATCCGCTCAGGGGGGACTCTCATCTCCAGTCTCGCGCTCGCCATGACGTACAGTGTACGGCACCTGTCCGATGATGTTGCTACCCCTTTCCGGACAAGCCGATGGCGCTGACCGCACTGTAGGTAGCGTTACACGCGTGAACGAGCTCCCTCAGCCTGCCGAGATGACGCCCACGGAGGCACCATCCGTAGAGATGCCGCCCGCCGCCTGGGGCTACGGCCTGGCCACGTTCGCCGGCGCCGAGGGCGGTGCTGCCGGCGGAGCACGAGTGCTCGACACGTGGTACCCCTCCCCTCGCCTGGGCGCACCGGACCCTGACCTCGGCGTACCCCCCGAGTTGGCCAAGCTGGAGGGCGTCGACGAGGTGCGCGACGTACGCCGTGCCGTGGTGCTCACGCTCATCGAGGACCTCGCGGCTCCTCCGGCCGACGCCCACGACGCCTGGCTGCGGCTGCACCTGCTCAGCCACCGGCTGGTCGTCCCGCACGCGCTCAGCATGGACGGGATCTTCGGGCTGCTCACCAACGTGGTCTGGACCAGCGCCGGGCCGTGCGCGGTGGAGGGGTTCGAGGCCACCCGGCTGCGGCTTCGGAACGCCTACGGGCACCTCAGCGTGTTCGGCGTGGACAAGTTCCCGCGGATGACCGACTACGTGCTCCCCTCCGGGGTGCGCATCGGCGACGCCGACCGGGTGCGCCTCGGCGCCTACCTGCACGAGGGCACCACGGTCATGCACGAGGGCTTCGTGAACTACAACGCCGGCACCCTGGGCACCTCGATGGTCGAGGGCCGGATCAGCGCTGGCGTGGTGGTCGGCGACGGGTCGGACATCGGCGGAGGTGCCTCGATCATGGGAACGCTCTCGGGTGGGGGCAGCCACGTGGTCTCGATCGGGGAGCGCTGCCTGGTCGGCGCCAACGGAGGCGTCGGGATCTCCCTCGGCGACGACTGTGTGGTCGAGGCGGGCTGCTACATCACCGCGGGCACCAAGATCACCCTCTTGCAGCCCGGTGCGGATCCGGTCGTGGTCAGGGCCCGCGAGCTGTCCGGAGCCGACAGCCTGCTGTTCCGGCGGAACTCCACCACCGGAGTGGTCGAGGCGGTGCCGCGTGCCGCCGGATCTGTCGAGCTGAACGCGGACCTGCATGCCAACTAGGGCACGGGGGCGAGGACGTCGCGGGAGCGCCTCGAGGCTCGTGCGCCGTGCCCTGCTCGCGATGCTGGTGTGCGCCCTCGTGCTGGTCGGCGTGGGCGTCTCGTTCTACCGCGGGGTGGGGCCGCTGCCCGACCCGGAGGGGTGCAGCGCCCACGTCGGCGGGGTCGACGTGGCGTTGAGCACCGAGCAGGGCGAGAACGCGTCGGTGATCGCGGCGGTCGCCGTACGCCGCGGGATGCCCGCACGCGCGGTGTCGATCGCGCTGGCCGCCGCGTTCCAGGAGTCCAAGCTGCAAAATCTCGACCACGGCGACCGGGACTCGCTGGGGCTCTTCCAGCAGCGGCCGAGCCAGGGCTGGGGCACCGCCGCGCAGATCCGCGACCCCTACTACGCGGCCAACCGGTTCTACGACGAGCTGGCGAAGATCCACGGCTACCAGAACATGCGGATCAACGACGCGGCCCAGCTGGTGCAGCGCTCCGGCTACCCGCAGGCCTACGCCGCCCACGAGGCCGACGCGCGGGCGCTCGCCTCGGCGCTGACCGGCTACAGCCGGCACGCGTTCAGCTGCGTGGTGCACGCGCCGGGACCGGGCGGCTCCGCCGGCGCGAGCGTGGACGCCGTACGCCGTGACCTGCGCAAGGCGTTCGGTCCGGGCCAGGTCGCCGCGCACGGGCACAGCCTCCGGGTGCCGGTCGGGTCGGGATCGGCCGCACGCGCCCGCGGCTGGGCCGTCGCCTCCTACCTGGTGGCCCAGGCGGACCGTCTCGGGCTGCGACGGGTGTCCTTCGACGGCCGGGTCTGGTCGGCCGGCGACGCCTCCGGCAAGGGCTGGCGGCATGCCGACGGACCGGGTCGTGACCACGTGCGCGCGACCGTCTACTGAGGTTTGCCGGCCGAACGGCCCAGCGCGGGTGGGACATCTAGGTTATTTCACACATTCCGCCGGGCCATGTCCCCGCACCCACAAGGTCAGGGTCGGTGTCCGATGAGGAAGACCCGCCTCGAACACGCGGACACAACCCAGGGGATCTGCTTTCATGTACCTCAACCTCTGGGGGATCAGAGGGCTCAAAGGGGAGCTGGGGAGCTGGGGATGAGCAACGACTCGACGCTGTACACCGTGGGCACGGCGCTGCGTCGCGCCCACGACAACAACGTGATGGTCTCGATCCTGATCGAAGGAAGCTGGATCAGCGGGAGCGTGGAGGCGGTCGACGGGCACGGCGTCGTCCTCGACGGCCGCGACGGCGACCACACGGTGATCAGGATGGAGTCCGTATCGGCGGTGCGGATCATGAGCCCCGCCCCCGAGCGGACCCCGATCCCGGCCGGGGCGTACCCGACGGTCCGTCCGCAGCCGGCGCCTGCCTGATCGGCTAGCGAGCGGAGTCGGCCAGGCGCTCCGCCGCCGCCGCGACCCTCTCGTCGGTGGCGGTGAACGCCACCCGCACGTGCCGGGCTCCGCCGGGTCCGTAGAAGTCGCCCGGAGCGACCAGCACGCCCTGCTCGGCCAGGGCCGCGACGATGTCCCAGCACGGCTCGTCCCGGCTGGCCCACAGGTACAGCGCCCCCTCGGAGTGGTCGATCCGGAACCCCGCCCGTTCCAGCGCCTCCTTCAGCCGAGTACGCCGTGCGGAGTACCTCTCCTGCTGGGCTGTCACGTGCGCGTCGTCGTCGTACGCCGCCTTCATCACCTGCTGCTGGGGTCCGGGCAGCTGCAGCCCGAGGTTCTTGCGCACGGCGAGCAGCTCGCCGACCACGGCGGGGTCGCCGGCGACGAACGCGCACCGGTAGCCGGCCAGGTTGGAGCGCTTGGACAGCGAGTGGACCGCGAGGATGCCGGTGTGGTCGCCGTCGCAGACGTCGGGGTGCAGCACGGACACCGGCCGATGGGCGGGGTCCGACGACCAGGCGCACTCGATGTAGCACTCGTCGGAGACCAGCAGCGCGTCGCGTTCACGGCACCAGGCCACCATCTTGCGCAGGTGCGCGACCGGCAGCACCCGGCCGGTCGGGTTCGACGGCGAGTTGACCCAGACCAGGCGCGGCCGCTCGGGACCCACCGCGGTGAGCGCGTCGGTGGCGACCGTGCGCGCACCGGCGAGCGTGGCGCCGACCTCGTAGGTGGGATAGGCGAGCGCGGGGGCGACCACCAGGTCGCCCGGCCCCAGGCCGAGGTGGCCGGGCAGTGAGGCGATCAGCTCCTTGGAGCCGATCGTGGGCAGCACCGCGTCGATCGCCAGGCCGGTGACACCGCAGCGGCGCGCCAGCCAGTCGACGCACGCCTGCCGGGCGCCGGGCAGCCCCGCCGTCGTGGGGTAGCCGGGCGAGTCGGCGGCCGCGCGGAGCGCCTCCTGAACCACCTCCGGAGTCGGGTCGACCGGGGTGCCGACGGACAGGTCCACGATCCCGCCGGGATGCGCGGCCGCACGCGCGGCGTACGACGAGAGCGCGTCCCACGGGAACGCCGGGAGCCGCGAGGAGACCGTCCGGACAGCTTCCCGGTTGGCCAACGCGGCCTACTCCTCCTGGTTCTGCGGAGGCAGCGCGGCGATCATCGGGTGGTCCTTGTCGATCACGCCGAGCTTTGCCGCGCCACCTGGGGAGCCCAGGTCGTCGAAGAAGTCGACGTTGGCGTTGTAGTAGTCCTTCCACTGCTCAGGAGTGTCGTCCTCGTAGAAGATCGCCTCGACCGGACAGACCGGCTCGCAGGCACCGCAGTCGACGCACTCGTCGGGGTGGATGTACAACATCCGGTTGCCCTCGTAGATGCAGTCGACCGGGCATTCGTCGACACAGCCTCTGTCCTTCACGTCCACACACGGCTGCGCGATGACGTAGGTCACCTTGGTCCCTCCTCGCGACGACTCCTGGTCCAGCCAGCCTAGTATCCCGTGCTAGCCGGCCTTATTCGAGGCCGGTCCCACCCAGTGAATGCGTGTCTTCATGTCCGATCGGTCACATCGGCCTCCGCCGGGCCTGGGACCGCACTGCGTCGGCGTGCGGGTGGTGGTACGGCGGGTGCTGCCCGGCCGGACGGGCCCGACCGGGGGCCCGCTGATGACCGACCTGCTGGGGGTGATGGAGGCCTGGCAGCCGCCGGTGGCGCGGGTGCGCGCGGAGTCCGGCGAGCTCGTCGAGATCGCGCTGGGCGACATCGTCTCCGGCAAGCCCGTGCCGCCGCGTCCGCGTCCCCGGTTGCGGATCTCTGCCGAGGATGCCGAGCGACGTGCCCTCGCGGGCTGGCCGGCACCGGACACCGAACCTCTCGGCGAGTGGCTGCTGCGGGCCGCCGGCGGGTTCAGCACCCGCGCGAACTCGACGCTCGCCGTGGGAGAGCCCGGACTCCCGGTGCAGCGTGCCCTGGAGCGGGCCGAGGGCTTCTACGCCGCACGCGGCCTGCCGCCGCTCGCCCAGGTGGTGGTCGGCTCACCGGTCGAGCCGGACATCGAGTCGGCGGGCTGGGTGGACGCCCGGCCCGGGGAGGACGACACGGCCTTCCTGGTCGCCTCGGTCTCCACGGCCGGGCGCGCGACGCGACGTCTGCAGCCGGGCGAGGACCTCCCGGTGCAGATCGGTCCGTCGATCACGCCGGTCTGGCTGGCCACGGACGACCGGGCCCGCGAGCATGCGGACGCTGCGGCCGCCGTGCTCGAGGGGCCGGATCGCGTCGCGTTCGTCGTCCTCGGCCCGCCGGACGAGGTGTGGGCACGCGGACGGGTGTCGGTCGGCCCGGCAGGCGACCCGTCCGAGGACTGGGCGGGCATCACCGACGTGTGGGTGGATCCGGCTCACCGGCGTCGCCGGCTGGCGGTCGCCGTGCTCGGCGCCATGCTCGGCTGGGCCGCCGAGCAGGGTGCGCTCACGACGTACCTCCAGGTGCGCGCCGACAACGCGGCTGGGCTCGCGCTCTACGAGCGGCTCGGCTTCACCGAGCACCACCGCTACCGCTATCTCACGCCGGGCCGCGGGGCGAGCTGATTGCTCCGCGACAAGGGAGCGTGAGGGTCGGCAGGTGGCCCCAGCGCTCCTAGGTTCGGCACGCGCGACGGACAGCCGCTCAGTTCGCGGGGGGCGGCGGTGGGGAGGGCGTCGCCGAGGCGGCCAGCCTGTCGGCCTTCTTCTGCGCATCGGACGTGGTGACGTCCGGGTCGACGGTCTCGACCGGCAGCACGCGGGTGCGGTTCTGGTCCTCGGCGACAACCAGGGTCAGGAAGTCGCCGACGACGTCGGAGGGGCGGTACGTGTGGCCCTTGTGCCCGGGCACGACCCGCGGCTTGCCGTCCTCGACGACCACGCGCGCGTCCTGCGGCTGCCTGACCAGGCTGCGCAGCGAGGGGCGCAACAGCCGCAGCAGCAGCTTGTCGTTCACGTGCGGCACGAGCTTCCCGTGCTCGGCGCGCATCGACAGCGCGTCGGTGTAGACCTCGGGCCGGACCACGACCATGCGGTTGCCGAGCCGGAAGACCAGCGGGGCCGACGTCGCCGGGTTGCCGAAGCGCTCCATGGCCTTCACCACGGCCTGCTGGCTGACCGTCGGCTGGGACAGGTGCGTGGGCAGGGAGACCTGTGTGCTGTGCAGGTACGCCGTGCGGATGGCCTGGGCAGCCGCGGCGCGGTCCACTCGCGAACCCTGCTTCGGGAAGCGGGCGAAAGCGTGCCCGTCGCGGAAGACCACCGAGCCGTCGTGGGCGGACTCGTCGGCGTGCGAGGCGAACTTCGCGACCGCGGCGGCCAGCTGCGTCTTGTCCACCCGCACGACCGCAGGGAACGACGTACCGCCGCTGTAGACCTGCCACATCTGCGCCGGCTGCCAGCTGCGCGACGCGCCGGCTTGGTCGACGGAGCCGACGATGTCGACGGTGAGCCCGGCGTCGACCGGCAGCATGTGGTCCGACGTGCCGTTGGCGATGAGCGTGATCGGGGCTGTCTCCCGGTCACCGAGTGCGCTCGAGAGCCGCAGCTGCGCCTGCGGCTCGGTCATCCCGCCCAGGTCGACGCCGGCGACGGTGGTGCCGTGCGGCAGCCGGTCGCTGGTGAGCACGTAGCCGGCGAGGTACAGCCCGCCGAACAGCACCGCGAGCCCCACCAGCAGCCACACGATGACCCGCCGGTCGCTCGGGCGGCTCCGTCCCTCGCGGTCTTCCGGCGCGTCGAACCGGGGCTCGGGCAGTGTGTCCTGGCGGTCGCTCATCAGATCCCGGCGAACAGGTCGGACTCGAGCCCGTCGTCGCCGACCGGTCCCTTCTCCCCCTTCACGAGCCGGAAGAACTCCGTGCCCCACACCTGGTTGCCGATGTTGTTCGACAGTGCGAAGAAGGGGCCGTCGACCGCGATCTGGGTGGCGTGGGCGCGCATCGCGGCGAGCTTGCGGTCCACGAACTCGGTGGCGTCGATGCGCGCGTCGAGATACTCGTCGGGCGTGACGAAGCCCGGCAGCGGCCCGTCGGGGTCCATCCCCTCGAACGACGTGGTGTCCCCCGCCTCGCGCAGCCGGCGGAGCCCCTCGCGCATCCGGCTCTCCGACATCCCACCCCAGTAGATCTTCTCGATGTCCCACGGCTCGCCGAGCTCCGGCTTGTACGAGCGCGCGGGCGCGAGGGCGGCGGCGTACGTCGCGACCCGGTGCGCCTGGATGTGGTCGGGGTGGCCGTACCCGCCGAACTGGTCGTAGGTGATCATCACCTGCGGCCGCACCTCCCGGATCACCGCGACCAGCAGGTCGGCCGCCTCGGTGAGGTCGGCCAGCCAGAACGTGCCGTCCTTCACCTCGTCCCCAGCCACCGCGTGCCCGTCCGCGTGCCACACCATCCCGGTGTCGCGGTACTTGCCCGCGCCCCCCAGGAAGCGGTGGTCGGCGACGCCGAGCTCGGCCATCGCCGCGGCGAGCTCGGTCTCGCGGTGCGCGCCGAGGCCGTCCTCGCGGTCGGAGGCGAGATGCTCGAGCTCGGGAACGAGGATCTCGCCCTCCTCGCCGCGGGTGCAGGTCACCAGCGTCACCGAGGCGCCCTCGGCGGCGTACTTGGCCATCGTGGCGCCCTGGCCGATCGACTCGTCGTCTGGATGCGCGTGCACCAGCAGCATGCGGTGGTCCGGCTGACTCATGACGGCAACTCTAGGAGATGCATGATCCGCGGAAGCCTCATCCGGAGATCGGCGAGTGCCGCCTCGGTCGACTCCGGTTCGCCGATCGCCTGCTGCGCGACTCCGGCCGGGTCGCCGGCGGCGATCCAGGCGCGGATCCCGGCGATGCCGACCCGCTTCAGCGGGACGACTGCCTCGAGGATCTCCCGCGCACCCGGTCCGCCGTACGACGTGGCGATCAGCCGGAGTCGGTGCGCTGCCTGCCGGTCGTCGACCGGCCGGAACAGCGGGACCGCGTTCCAGGCCAGGTGCGCGAGCTCGAAGACCCGTGTCGAGGGTCCTGCCATGTCCCAGTCGAAGACACCCACCAGGCGGTCGCCCAGGAAGCAGCAGTTGTACGGCCCCAGGTCGTTGTGTCCGACCAGCCGGTCCTGCGGGGCCGCGCCGCCGGTCGACAGCTCGAAGAACCGCCACGGTCCGGGGTCGTCGAAGCCCGCCACCGCGTCGTGCAGTCTCCGGGCCCAGCCGGCAAGAGCGACGAGCTGGGCCTCGGTGAGCAGCTCCGTGTCGACGTCGACGACCCGGCCGGGCAGGTAGGTCAGCACCTCCCGGCCGCGCGCGTCGATCCCGAGCACGCGCGGCACGGCGGGCACGTCCTGCTCCGCGAGGCGGCCGAGCAGCCGGTGCACGGCTGGAGTCCATGGCCCTGTCGGCCGTCGTAGCGTCCCGCCGATCCGGACCGCACCGCCGACGTTGCCGCCGGCCAGCGGCTCGCCGTCCAGCAACAGCTCGCGCAACGGGTCCAGGAACGGCCGGTCCGCGGGCAGCCAGTCGACGTCGTCGAGCTCCTCCGGGCCCAGCCAGCGGACCGCTTCGTGCTCCGTCGGCACCGGCTCGCCCCCGACCAGGCCGCAGGTCGCCACCGTGAGCTCGAAGCCCGCGCCGATGGACACGGAGCCGGGAAGCCAGCCGCCGACCCGCACGGTGCAGCCGAGCTCCTCGCGGATCTCGCGAGCCACGGCCTGCCCGGCGGTCTCGCCGGGCTCGACCTTCCCGCCGGGGAACTCCCAGCCGGCCGGGCGCGTGCGCCGGGCGGCCAGCACCCGCCCAGCCGCGACGATCGCCGCGCCCACGACGGTCACGGGCAGGTCAGGCATGTCTTTGACGCTACTGGGGACTCCACCCATGCACGTCGCCGCCCTTGGGGACGTGAGAGGATCTCGTTGCGGCGGGGCTTCGAGTCTGCGGTGCGGTGACTGGAGGATCGACCTATGAGGTTCGCCGCGATCTCCACGTGGGTCGCAGCCGCGCTCGTGGGCAGCTACCTGCTCGCCACCTGGGTCGCCAACGACGGCCTCCGGCGCAAGAGCGACACTTCGTCGCGGTTCGCGCCACAGCTCATCTTCAGCCACGGCGGCCTGGCCGCGACCGGTCTGCTCGTGTGGATCGGCTACCTCGTCGTCGGGGTCACCGCGATCGCGTGGGCCGCGCTGGGGCTGCTCGGCGTGGTGGCCACGCTCGGAGCCACCATGTTCGGCCTGTGGCTCCGCGGCGGACACGGTCAGCCGCGGGGCAAGCACGCCTCCGGACCACGCCACGCGGCCGAGGACAACTTCCCGCCACCGGCGGTGTGGACCCACGGTCTGTTCGCGGTGGCGACGGTCGGCCTCGTGCTCGCGACCGCGCTGCGCACCATCCCCTGACCGGGTCCGGTTCTCCTACTCGCGCGGCGCCCGGGCCAGCTGCCGCGACTGGGCGACCAGCCGGCCGGCGGAGTCCCACACCTCGGCGTCCTCCTCGAACAGCCCGCCGGCGAAGTTCCTGGTCGCGTGGGTCACCTGCAGCCAGCCGGGAGCGGGAGTGGCGCGCACGTGCGCGGTCAGCTCCAGCGTCGGAGCCCATCCGTAGCGGCCCAGGTCGAAGGTCACCGGAGGCAGCGCGTCGACGGCGAGCAGCAGCATCAGTGGGTCGGGCTCGCGCACGTCAGCCAGCCGCAGCCAGCCTCGCAGCATCCCGCGACCGCTGGGCTGCTCGACCGCCCAGCCGACGCAGGACGGGTCGAGCCGCAGGTCGAGGCGGTCCAGCAGCGACGCCCGGGCCTTGAACTCGGGCGGGGCGAGCTCACCCCCGATGCAGTCCTCCGGCGGCGGCATCGAGGGCGGGACCGCGGTGGTCGCCGTCTGGTCGGGAAGCGAGGCCAGGTCCCCGAACGTCGCCAGGGCGCGGATCCGCGTCGTCGGCTCGGCGTTCTCGGTCTGGGTCAGGGCGACCGCTCCGGTGGACATGCTCCGGCCGCGGCGGATCGCCTCGGTGCGCAGCACCGCCGGTCCGGGCTGTGCGGCGGACAGGTAGTAGGCGCTGATCGACAAGGGGTCGCGATGCCCCTTCTCTGCGAGGGTCATCCGCATGGCGTTGGCGCAGGTCGCCAGCAGCATGCCGCCGTTGATGCCGGCGCCGATCGTCCAGCCCTCGCCGAGCTGTACGTCGTACACGTGCGGCTCCTCGCGACGAGGACGCACCGCCACTGCGGCGTCGAACTCTGTTGTCCCCGCCGTCCCGCCCCCGTCTGTTGTCCCCGCCGTCCCGCCCCCGTCTGTCTTCCCCGCCGTCCCGCCCTCGTCTGTTGTCCCGTCGTCGAGGATGCTCACCGGCGCAACGCTATCCGGCTCGTTCGGCGAGCGGGGTGGCGCGTCCGGCACCCTGGGAGGGAGGTGCCGGACGCTAGTCGATGGGCTGGCGCTGTGCGGGGATCCGGGCCCGCTGTGCCACCAGGTGCACGGTCACGTAGTGACCGGCGTTGCTGTTCCGGCTGGCGGCCTCGAACTCCACGTGCTCGCCGTCCACCCGCAACGCGTGTGCCTCCCAGAACGGGTAGCGGACCCGGTCGGCCCAGATCTTCTCCAGCTGCGCGGCGATCGCCTTCTCGGCCAGATAGGGCCGGAACTCGCACATCGCGATCACCAGCCGGTCGGGGTCGTCGGTCTGCTCCACCTCGACCTTCTCGAACAGCCCGCTGGACTCCAGCAGGCTTCGAAGGTTGCCCTCCACGGCTGTGACGTCGCCGGTCGTCCCCCGAGGTGCGTTGTCCTGGACGGCCGTGCGCAGGGTGTGAAACTGCACAAGGTCCATGACGGAATGGTGCCGTGTCGCGGCCCTGATCCGGCAGACCTCCGCGGGCAAATACCCCGGGGAGGTTCGTTACCAAAGCGGACGAAATACAGCGAACCGGAGGTAAAATTTCTCCGTCGGCATCCATGCGGAATGCGCGCTTGACCTTGACGCAGGGTCAGGGTTGCACGGTCTTCCCATGACCACGACCCCAGCCATCCATGTCGCCGGACTGACCAAGTCCTACGGCGACCACCCGGTGCTCCGCGGCGTCGACTTCGACGTGGCGCGGGGCAGCATCTTCGCGCTGCTCGGCTCCAACGGGGCCGGCAAGACCACCGCCGTCAGGATCCTCGCCACGCTGCTGAAGGCGGACGCGGGCACGGCCATCGTCGAGGACCACGACGTCGCCACCCAGGCGGCGCAGGTGCGGGAGTCGATCAGCCTCACCGGACAGTTCGCAGCGGTCGACGAGATACTGACCGGCCGGGAGAACCTGGTGCTCATCGCCAAGCTGCGGCACGTGGCCGACCCGCGGCGCGTCGCGGACGACCTGCTGGCCCGGTTCTCGCTGACCGACGCGGGCTCGCGGCGGGTGGCGACGTTCTCCGGGGGCATGCGCCGGCGCCTCGACATCGCGATGAGCCTGATCGGCAACCCGCCCGTGCTCTTCCTGGACGAGCCGACCACCGGGCTCGATCCGCAGGCGCGCAGCGAGGTGTGGCAGACCGTCAAGGCGCTCGCCGCCGGCGGCGCCACGGTGCTGCTCACCACCCAGTATCTGGAGGAGGCCGAGCAGCTCGCCGACCGGATCGCGATCCTCCACCACGGTCGGATCATCGCGAACGGGACCCTCGCCGAGCTCAACGCCCTGCTCCCGCCCGCGAAGGTCGAGTACGTCGAGAAGCAGCCGACCCTGGAGGAGATCTTCCTCGCGGTCGTCGGCGACGACACCGGCGCTGAAGGCAGTCCCGACGACACGACAGCCGTCCCGGCCGGCACGGACAACTAGAGGAGTCACCATGAACAAGCGCTTCTTCGGCGACACCGCCACATTGCTGGGACGGTCCCTGCGTCACGTCCTGCGCAGCCCGGACACCATCGTCACCACCGCGATCACACCGATCGCGATGCTGCTGCTGTTCGTGTACGTCTTCGGCGGCGCGATCGACACCGGCGGGGTCGCGTACGTGAACTACCTGCTGCCGGGCGTCTTGCTCATCACCGTCGCCTCCGGCATCGCTTACACGGCCTACCGGCTGTTCACCGATGTCTCGGGCGGCGTCTTCGAGCGGTTCCAGTCGATGCCGATCGCCCGTTCGGCGGTGCTGTGGGGGCATGTGCTGACCTCGGTGGTCGCCAACCTGGTCTCGCTTGGCCTGGTCGTGCTCGTCGCAGTGGCGATGGGCTTCCGCTCCGGAGCCGGAGTCCTCGCCTGGCTCGGGGTCGCCGGGATCCTCCTGCTGTTCACGCTGACCCTGACCTGGCTCGCTGTGATCCCCGGCCTGACCGCGAAGTCGGTGGACGCGGTGAGCGGGTTCTCCTACCCGCTGATCTTCCTGCCGTTCGTCAGCTCGGCCTTCGTGCCCACCCACGGCATGCCCGGCCCGGTGCGCTGGTTCGCGGAGCACCAGCCCGTCACGTCGATCGTGGACACGCTCCGCAGCCTCTACACCGAGCAGCCGGTCGGCAACGGCATCTGGACGGCGCTCGCCTGGTGCGTCGGCCTGCTGATCGTGGCCTACGCGCTGGCGATGCGCGCCTACCACCGCAAGGTCGCCTGACCGGATGGAGCCGCACACGTGGACTGCGATACTCGGCCGAGTGACGTCAAGACCCTGCGGCCGCTGCGTGGACGAGTGGCGCGGCTCCCCGATCAGAACGTGACGCGGCACCGATGATGCTGACGATCAGCCAGCTCGCGTCGTACGCCGGTGTGACGGTGCGCGCGGTCCGCCACTACCACGCCAAGGGACTGCTTCCCGAGCCCGAACGCGACCACTCCGGCTACCGCCGCTACGACGCGGCCGCGGTGGTCGAGCTCGTGAAGATCCGCAGCCTGGCCGAGGTCGGCGTACCGCTGTCGCGGGTGCGCGAGCTGCTCGCGGCAGACGACGAGGAGTTCGCCGCGGCGGTCGAGGACATCGACCGCCGCCTGCGCGCCGAGATCCGGGAACGCCAACACCACCGCGAGCGGATCGCCCAGCTGGCCGCCGGGGACAGTCTGGTGCTGCCGCCGGAGGCGGTCGCCTACCTCGACCGGATGCGCGACTTCGGGTTCCGGGAGCGGCTGATCGAGGTCGAACGCGACAGCTGGATCCTGCTCGCGGCCCAGATGCCGGACGCGGTGCCGGACCTCATGGCGATCAAGCACGCGCAGATCGAGAACGGAGCGCTGCGTCGGCTGTACCTCGACATCGGCGACCTCGCCGACTGCGAGCCCGACGACCCGCGGCTGCCGGCACTCGCCGACCGGGTAGCCGCCTTCATCGAGGCCGCGTCCGCCCAGGCCGCCGGCATGGAGGACGAGCACCCCGTCAGCGAGGACCTGGTGGATCTCCTCGACGCCGCGTTCATCGACTCCTTCCCGTGTGCGCCGCGCCTGCTCGAGCTCCTCGAGGAGCGCGGCTGGACCGGCTGGACCGACATCAGGCGCGTCGACACCGCGCTGTGATCGGCCCGTGCCGCATCGGTGCTCCCGGCTCAGAGCCTGGCCAGGTCGGTGACGCGCAGCACCAGCTCGCCTGCCTCGTCGCTGGCGTCCAGGTCGACCTCGGCGAAGATCCGCCAGTCGTGGTCTCCGGCCGGGTCGCCGAGGATCTGCTGGACCCGCCACAGGCGCGGCTCGCGCTCGATGACCAGCATGGCCGGACCGCGCGCGTCGGGTCCGGTGTCGATCCAGTCGTGCTCGGCGAAGTAGGCGTCGAGGGCCTCACGCCACCTCGTCGCCCCCATGCGCTGTTCCCCTCCCGCCGTCCCACCCCCTGGGCTCCCGCTGTCGAGCGCGCCGAGCTCCTCGGCGCGGTCGAGCGCCGCCAGCTCGACCCGGCGGAACATCGCGTTGCGGACCAGGACGGTGAACGCTCGCTCGTTGGCGGTGACCGGCCGGGGCTCCTCGACGCGTGAGGGCGTTGCCTCGACCGGCTCGGCCGCCGGATCGGTGAGCCGTTCCCACTCGTCGAGCAGGCTGGAGTCGGTCTGCCGGACCATCTCGCCGAGCCACTCGACCAGGTCGGTGAGCTCCTCGGTGCGGTAGGAGTCCGGCACGGTCTGGCGCAGCGCCTTGAAAGTGTCGGAGAGGTAGCGCAACACCAGCCCCTCCGAGCGCGCCAGGCCATAGAAGGCGACGTACTCGCTGAAAGTCATCGACCGCTCGTACATGTCGCGAACCACCGACTTCGGCGACAGCGAGTGCTCGGCAACCCACGGGTGGCCCTTGCGGTAGAGCTCGAAGGTCGCCTCCAGCAGCTCGGCCAGCGGCTTGGGCCAGTCCACGTCCTCGAGCAGGTCCATCCGCTCGTCGTACTCGATGCCGTCGGCCTTCATCTCCGCCACCGCCTCCCCGCGGGCGCGGCGCTGCTGGGCGAACAGCACCTGCCGGGGATCCTCCAGCGTCGCCTCGATCACCGACACCACGTCGAGCGGGTAGGCCGGCTGGGCGGGGTCGAGGGTCTCCAGGGTGGCCAGCGCGTACGTCGACAGCGGCTGGTTGAGCGCGAAGTCGTAGGGCAGATCGGCCTCGAGCCGACACGTCCGACCGTCCGGGGCGGGCGGGTCGAGCCGGCGCACTACCCCGGCGGTGAGCAGGCTGCGGTAGATCGCGACGGCGCGGCGCACCAGCCGGACCTGGGCGCGAGGCTCCTCGTGGTTGTCGCGCAGCAACCGCTTCAGCGCCTGCCACGGGTCGCCCGCCTCTTCGCGCCGCGCAAGCACGTTGAGCAGCATCGAGTGGCTGACGCGCATCCGCGAGGTCAGCGGCTCCGGCTCGGCGGCCCTGAGCCGTTCGAAGCCCTCCTCGGTCCAGGTCACCACCCCTTCCGGGGCCTTCTTGCGCTGGACCTTGCGGCGCGCCTTGGCGTCGTCGCCGGCCTTGGCGAGCGCCTTGTGGTTCTCCACGACGTGGTCGGGCGCCTGCACCACGACGGTCCCGGACGTGTCGAAGCCGGCCCGACCGGCCCGGCCGGCGATCTGGTGGAACTCGCGCGCCTTGAGCAGCCGCTGCCGCGTGCCGTCGTACTTGCTCAGCGAGGTGAACACCACCGTGCGGATCGGGACGTTGATGCCCACGCCGAGGGTGTCGGTGCCGCAGACCACCTTGAGCAGTCCGGCCTGGGCGAGCGTCTCGACGAGGCGGCGGTACTTCGGCAGCATCCCGGCGTGGTGCACGCCGATGCCTTGCCGGACCAGGCGGGACAGCGTCTTGCCGAAGCCTGCGCTGAACCGGAAGCCGCCGATGGTCTCGGCGATCAGGTCCCGCTCCTCCCGCGTGCACACGTTCATGCTGGTGAGCGCCTGGGCGCGCTCGACGGCGGCCGCCTGGGTGAAGTGCACGACGTACACGGGTGCCTGGTGGGTGGTCAGCAGCTCTTCGAGCGTCTCGTGCAACGGGCTCAGCGCCCACTCGAAGCTGAGGGGGACCGGCCTGGTGGTCGAGCTGACGACCGCGGTGGGGCGTCCGGTGCGCCGGGTCAGGTCGGACTCGAAGCGGCGTACGTCGCCCAGCGTCGCCGACATCAGCACGAACTGCGCCTGCGGGAGCTCGATCAGCGGGACCTGCCACGCCCAGCCGCGGTCCGGGTCGGCGTAGAAGTGGAACTCGTCCATCACCACCTGACCGACGTCGGCGGCGGCCCCTTCGCGCAGCGCGATGTTGGCGAGCACCTCCGCGGTGCAGGCGACGATCGGCGCGCCGGGGTTGACGGCGGCGTCGCCGGTCATCATGCCGACCCGCTCCGGGCCGAAGACCGCGCACAGTGCGAAGAACTTCTCGCTGACCAGGGCCTTGATGGGCGCGGTGTAGAAGCTGCGCCGGCCCTCGGCGAGCGCGCTGAAGTGCGCTCCGGTGGCGATCATCGACTTGCCCGAGCCGGTCGGCGTGGACACGATCATGTGCGACCCGGTCATCACCTCGACCAGCGCCTCCTCCTGCGCGGGGTAGAGACTCATCTGCTGCTCGCGCACCCAGCTCTCGAACGCGTCGTAGAGGCTGTCCGGATCCGGGTCGCTCGGCAGCAGGTCGGTCAGTGACGTAGGCGGCGACATAGGCGTCTCATTCTGCCGGACCCCCGTTCCGCCCCCGCCACCTCACCTGCTTTCCCGCGGGTCGGCGGGGTGGGCAGGATGGGGGGATGAGCACCCTCGACGTCAGCGGAGTCCGCAGCCACTTTCCGGCACTGGAGCAGGGGGTCGCCTACTTCGACGGGCCGGGAGGCACCCAGGTGCCGCGGGAGGTCGGCGACAAGATCATCGAGACGATCACCGGGGGCATCTCCAACCGCGGGACGGTCACCCACGTCGAGCGGCTCGCCGAGTCCGTGGTGACCGGAGCCAGGGCTGCCGTCGCCGACCTGCTCGGATGCGCGGCGGAGGGGGTCGTGTTCGGCCGGTCGATGACCCAGGTGACCCTGGACATCGCCCGGGCCCTTGCCAGGACCTGGCAGCCGGGCGACGAGGTCGTAGTCACCCGGCTGGATCACGACGCCAACATCCGGCCCTGGGTGATCGCGGCCGCGACGGCGGGGGCGAGCGTGCGGTGGGTGGGCTTCGACACGACCACCGCCGACCTGTCCGTCGACGACGTCGCCGCGCAGCTGTCGCCGCATACCCGGCTTGTGGCGGTCACCGGCGCGTCGAACCTGCTCGGCACCCGCCCCGACGTGGCCTCGATCGCCGCTGCCGTCCACGATCTGGGAACCGATGCGCTCGTGTACGTCGACGGGGTGCACCTCACCCCGCACGCGCCGGTCAGCGTGGCCGATCTCGGTGCGGACTTCTACGCCTGCTCGCCGTACAAGTTCCTCGGCCCGCACCACGGCCTGGTCGCCGCCTCCCCGGACCTGCTGGAGACACTGCAACCCGACAAGCTGCTGCCGTCGAGCAACGACGTGCCGGAACGGTTCGAGCTGGGCACGCTTCCTTACGAGATGCTCGCCGGGACGACCGCCGCCATCGACTTCCTCGCCGGGCTCGCCTCGACGGCGCCGGACCGGCGCACCCGGATCCTCGAGTCGATGACCGCGGTGGCCGAGCACGAGGACGCGATGTTCGCACGGCTGATGGACGGGCTGCTCGGCCTGGACGGGGTGACGGTGCACGGATCGCCGAAGGTGCGCACGCCGACGGCGCTGTTCTCGGTCGATGGACACTCGCCTCGCGAGGTCTACGAGCACCTGGCCACCCTCGACGTGAACGCGCCGGCTGGGAGCTTCTACGCGCTCGAGGCAGCACGCTGGTTCGGTCTCGGCGACGCCGGGGCGGTCCGCGCCGGCATCGCGCCCTACACCAACGCCGACGACGTGGACCGGCTCCTGGCCGGCGTCGCCCAGGTCGCAGGACGAGGCCGATGAGCCGGCGGGCCCTGGTCACCGGTGCGTCCGGCGGCATCGGGCGCGCAGTGGCGTTGGCGTTCGCCGAGCTCGGCGACCGGGTGGCCGTGCACTACGGGCGGTCGGCCGACGCCGCGAAGCAGGTGGTCGACTCGCTGCCCGGCGAGGGTCACGTGCTCGTGAAGGCCGATCTGGCCGACCCCGACGCGGTGGCTGCCGCGGTGGGCTCCGCCGCCGACGGGCTCGGCGGGCTCGACGTACTCGTGAACAACGCGGGGACCTTCTTCGCCCACCCGCCCCTGGAGTCGAGCTACGAGGAGTGGCAGCAGGCGTGGACCGACACGCTCGCGACGAACCTGACCGGCGCGGCGAACGCGACGTTCTGCGCGCTTCCGCACCTGATCGACGCGGGCGGCGGCGCGATCGTCAACGTGTCCAGCCGGGGCGCGTTCCGCGGCGAGCCCGAGTCACCGGCGTACGGCGCCTCGAAGGCGGGGCTGAACGCGTTCGGCCAGTCGCTGGCGATCGCACTGGCGCCACACGACATTCGCGTCGGCACGGTGGCGCCCGGGTTCGTCGAGACCGAGATGGCCCGCTGGATGCTCGAGGGCGAGAACGGCGATGCGGTGCGCGCCCAGTCGCCGTACGGCCGCGCCGCCCGCGCCGAGGAGGTCGCCGCGGCGGTCGTGTGGCTGGCCTCCGAGGACGCCCGCTTCGCCACCGGCACGATCATCGACGTGAACGGCGCGTCGTACCTGCGCAGCTGAGCGTCATCCGGGGCGGCGCGCGACGAAGACGAGCTCGCGGCCCGGCCGGTCGGATGCGTCACGGACGTCCTCGACCGTGAAACCGGCCGCCCGGAGCGACTCCGTCACGCCCTTGCGGCTACGGAAGCGCAGCGTGGAGTCCGAGATGTGCACCGCACCATCGGCCGCGAATGTGAACGTCGATCGGAACGACACCAGCTCTCCACGCACGTCGGTGAGCTCGACCCAGCTCTCTACGCGGCCGATATCCGGCACATCCGCCTCGGCGCGCGAGTGCATCGGAGTCCACTCCTGCCATGCTCGTCGAGCTGGGTCCCGCGTCTCGAAAACAAGATGGCCACCAGGTCGCAAGGCCCCACGACAGGCCCGAAGCGTGAGCATCCAGTCCTCGTCGGTGAGGAAGACCTGGGCTACGTTCGCGGTCATCGTCACCAGGTCGACCTGCAGCGGCGGCAGGGTCGTGGCGTCTCCGGCCAGCCACCGCACGCGCTCGGCGCCCGGCTTGCGGCGCGCCACATCCAAAGAGGCTTCCGCCGGATCCACTCCGATCACGTCGATGCCACGCACGGCCAGCATGCACGCGAAGGTCCCCGTCCCGCAGCCGACGTCGACCACGCTGCCGGCATCAAGCTCCTCAACGAGGGCGGCGTACACCTCCAGGTCGCTGCGATCGGGGTCCAGCGGGTCGTAGACCTCCGCAAGACGGCGTACGGCGAAATGGCGGTCGGGCACACCCGCACCCTGGCACAGCCGACCCGGGGCCGCGGGGAGTAGCGGCACCAGTCCGCCGCACTCCTGATGACTCCGGGCAAACCCCGACATTTCGAGGCCACCTAGTTCTACACTCGCGGGAAAGCAGGAACGATCCGGGGGGATCGAATGTCCGAGAACGCGGGCCTGGGGCGGGATGACCCCGAGAATGCGCTGCCGCCTGCCCGGACTGACTTCAGAGGGCCTACCGCAGGCGACGACCGGACCGCGATGCTCGACCTGCTGGCGGAGACCATCGTCACCGGCCTCGGCTTCGGCGTCGCGGTGATCAACATCGTGCGGCCCGACGGAAACCTGCAGGTCGCCTCGGTGGCCGGCGACGAGGACGCCCGGGCCACCCTGCTCGGCACCGTCGACGCCGCCAAGACCTGGGACAAGCTGCTGGCCGCCAGCGAGCCGTGGGGGCGACTGCGCTTCCTCGACCACCGCAACGCCGACGCCTTCGCCGACATGATGACGTGGGTGCCTGACCTGACGATGCTCGACTGCGATGACGCCTGGCACCCCGACGACGGGCTGTTCGCGCCGTTGATCGGCTCGGACGGCACCCGGGTCGGCATCCTGTCCGTGGACCTGCCTCCGGGCGGCCGCAGGCCCGATGCGACCACGTGCCGCGCTCTGGAGGGATTCGCGGTCTCGACCGCGCTCGCCATCGAGCACGCCACCTTGCGGGCGCGCGCCGAGGCCTCGGAGAACAAGCTGCGCGAGCGCGCCAGCTACGACTCCCTCACCGGCGTCGGCAACCGCTCGCTGTTCTTCGAACGGCTCGGCCATGCGCTCGACACCGGCCCGGAGCGGCGGGCGATGCTCGCACTGGCCTTCATCGACCTGGACGGCTTCAAGCGCGTCAACGACGAGTACTCCCACGCGGTTGGTGACGACGTGCTCGTGGCGGTGGCCGAACGACTGCGGTCGGTGGTGCGTCCGAGGGACACGCTGGTGCGCTGGGGGGGTGACGAGTTCCTGGTCCTGTTCGAGCACCTCGACGACGAGGGGGACGTCGTACCGATCGTGGAGCGCATCCTGTACGCCGTTGCGCAGCCGTCCCCCGAGATCGGACCGGACGTTGCCGTGTCCGCCAGCATCGGCGTCGCATTCCAGGGACCACACGAGGAGCTCGATGCCGACGATCTGGTACGTCGTGCCGATGTCGCCATGTACCGAGCGAAGCGCTCCGGCGGGGGTGGGTTCGCGATCTACCAGCCGGTGCTGGAGGACGACCCGCGGTAGCCGGTCAACGGCCCGGTGCGCTCAGCGGATCAGACAGAACGGATGACCGGCCGGGTCGAGATAGACCCGGAAGCCGCCGTCCTGCGACGGCTGGTGCTCATGCTTGGTCGCCCCGAGCGCAAGCGCCGACGGCTCGGCGGCGTCGATGTCGCCGACAGAGAAGTCGAGGTGGAACTGCTGCGGGTGCGCTCCGCCCGGCCATGTAGGGGTGACCCAGTCGTCGATGCGTTGGAAGGCAAGGGCTGTTCGCCCATCGGGGTTTTCCGGGCTGATACCGCCACCCGGAGGAGTCAAGGTCGCCCAGTCCCGGTCGGAGCCGTCCTCCAGCGACCAGCCCAGCAGCTCGGAGTAGAACCGGCCGAGCTCGAGGGCGTCGGGACAGTCGAGGATGACCATGTCGAGTACGGGGCGTGGTGGGTTCGGTGTGCTCATGCCAGCGAAGATACCGACGGTTGCGGACGACGTACTTCCGGAATGCCGTGACGCCTCTCGGTGCTCCTACCTTGCGGGCCATGGCGCGAGTGCTGGGGACCGGGATGCCGGGCGTCGGCAAGTCGACGCTTCTCGACGCGCTCGCCTCTCATGGCGCCGTTTACGGTCGACACCGACTTCGTGTCATCGGGGCCAATGCTCTTCCCCGCTGACACGGTGAAGTGGAACGATGACGCGAGGTTTCGGCTGGTGGCGGTCATCGTTGGTCAATGCCGGAAAACCAGTCCTGCGGAAACGCGTTCGCGGGAGCGTTGGGGGTCGTCAGCGATCGTGGGCCTCGGCTGGACTTCCTGCGGACCGCTCAGGCAGTGGCGGGCACGGCAAGCTCGCCGTGGGCGGCCGCCTCTCGCGCAGTGATCTGGTGGAAGAACACGATCGTGTCGTCGATCTCGTCGATCTGGACCCACGACCAGAAGCCAGGGCGGCCGGCGACGGCGACCGTACCAACCTTGATCCGAGGATTGCCGGCGGGAAGGCGCGCGAAGTTCCGCTCGTCGTCGTCCTCCATGTTGAGGTCGGCGTCGATGTCGATCTGGATCATCGTGGCCTCCTCTCAGCCCGGGTCCGGCTCGAACAGATGGTTCTCGACAAGAGTGTAGGTCGCCCGGAGGAAGCGGTCGACGAGTTCCTCGGCGCTGGCCCCGGTCAACCGCATAGGCCCCGCAGCCTGGCGACCAGCGGCTCCGAGGATCGTGTCGACGTGCGGCGCCTTCCCACTCAGGACGATGCCGAGCCCCTGGCTCCGGAGCTCCCCCGCGGTGAACATCGCCACCCGATGCGCCTTCCGCGCCTTCTGTTCGAGCACCCGATCCAGTGTCCAAGGCTCGGAGATCGCCCAGAGGGAGAGCCCGTAGTAGCCGAAGGTGTCGAAGTTGACAGTCGAGTCCGCGATCAGCGCGGCGCGGTCGAAGACCCGTCCATCGGGGTAGGCATCGAACAGCGACCGCACCAGTACCGCGCCATCGGGCAATGCTGGCTCGTCACGGATGAGCCGTCGTCGCACCACTGGCCGACCGTTTCATCGAGTGCCGACCGTTCGGATCGGCGATCACCATCTCGCCTCCCGTCCCGACGGTTGAGGCAGCGACGAGCGGACCGCTGGCGACCAGGGTCAAAGAGAGTCCTCGCCGAACATTGGTGTGGCGAGGTAGTGACCCCGTGTTGATGGCGAGGTCGGCCGGAAGGTCAGCACCGTCGACGATCCCGAAGGACTCCGGCGACCAGGCTGAGTCCCCGGTCGCGCGGGGGGAGCAAGCGTGCTGGCTTCACACGTTGAAGCGGAACTCCACCACGTCTCCGTCGGCCATCACGTAGTCCTTGCCTTCGACGCGGACCCTGCCGGCCGCCTTGGCATCCGCCATCGAGCCGGCCTCGACCAGGTCGTCGTACGACACGATCTCGGCCTTGATGAAGCCGCGCTGGAAGTCGGTGTGGATGACTCCCGCGGCCTCGGGTGCGGTGGCGCCCTTTCGGATCGTCCACGCGCGTGCCTCCTTCGGGCCGGCGGTCAGGTAGGTCTGCAGGCCGAGCGTGTCGAAGCCGACGCGGGCGAGTACGTCGAGCCCGGGCTCGTCCACGCCGGTCTCGGCGAGCATCTCCCTGGCCTCCTCGTCGTCACCGAGCTCCACCAGCTCGGCCTCGAACTTCGCGTCGAGGAAGATCGCCTCGCTCGGCGCCACGAGGTCCCGCATCTTCTGCTTCAACGACTCGTCGCCGAGCTCGTCCGCGTCGCAGTTGAACACGTAGATGTAGGGCTTGGCGGTCAGCAGCGACAGCTCGCGGATCAGTGCCCGGTCGATCGAGGTGGCGATGACCGGCGTACCCGTCTCGAGTGCCTCGCGTGCCTGCAGTGCTGCCGCCACGACGGGCGCGAGCTCCTTCTTGCCCTTGGCCTCCTTCTCGAGCCGCGGGATGGCCTTCTCGAGCGTCTGCAGGTCGGCAAGGATCATCTCGGTGGAGATCACCGAGATGTCGCTGCCGGGGTCGACCTCGCCCTCCACGTGGCTGACGTCGTCATCGCGAAACACCCGGGTGACCTGGCAGATCGCCGCGGACTCACGGATGTGTGAGAGGAACTTGTTGCCGAGTCCCTCGCCCTCAGACGCGCCCTTGACGATCCCCGCGATGTCGACGAACTCCACCGTGGCGGGCACCACCTTCGACGAGTCGAACATCTCCGCCAGTACGCCGAGCCTGGGCTCTGGTACGCCGACCACGCCGACGTTGGGCTCGATGGTCGCGAACGGGTAGTTCGCCGCCAGCACGTCGTTCTTGGTGAGCGCGTTGAACAGCGTGGATTTGCCCGCATTGGGGAGCCCGACGATGCCGATGGTGAGTGCCACGGGACGAGGCTAGCGAGCGCCCGGGCTGGGTCCCAATCGGCGCTTGGTGGCCCCGCCCTAGGGTGAGCCGGTGCGCATTGCCACCTGGAACGTGAACTCCGTCCGCTCCCGGATCGACCGGGTCGAGGCGTTCGTGGAGCGGCACGGCATCGACGTACTCGCGCTCCAGGAGACCAAGGCGCGCGACGACCAGTGGCCGCTGATGGGGCTGCAGGCGCTGGGGTACGACGTCGCGACCTACGGGTTCAACCAGTGGAACGGGGTGGCGATCGCGTCCCGGGTCGGGCTGGACGACGTGCGGCTCGGCTTCGACGGAATGCCCGGGTACGGCGAGCCCGTCGCCGCCGAGGCCAGGGCGATCGGCGCGCGCTGCGCCGGTGTGGACCTGTGGTCGCTCTACGTCCCGAACGGCCGCACCCTCGACGATCCGCACCTGGTGTACAAGCTCGAGTGGCTGAAGGCGTTGCGCGATAGCGCGGCCGGCTGGCTCGAAAAGGACCGCGACGCCCAGATCGCACTCGTCGGCGACTGGAACATCGCGCCGTTCGACGAGGACGTGTTCGACATGACGCGGTTCGCCAGGAGCACCCATGTCTCCGCGCCGGAGCGGGCGGCCTTCCATGCCGTCGTCGAAGCCGGCTTCGCCGACGTCGTACGCCCGCACACGCCGGGCCCGGAGGTCTACACCTACTGGGACTACTACCGGCAGCGGTTCGAACGCAACCGCGGGATGCGCATCGACTTCGTCCTCGGCTCCCCCGCGCTTGCGAAACGGGTGAGCGGAGCGTTCATCGACCGCGAGGAGCGGGCCGGCAAGGGCGCCAGCGACCACGCGCCGGTGGTCGTCGACCTCGCCGACTGAGCCCTCCCACCGCGGAGTCGTCGGCGGTCATGAGAACTCGACACGCGGGGCAGCCGCAGACGAATCGGGAATGTCGGTGCCCTCGGTGACACTGAGACACATGGACACCACGATGCGGTTCTTGCTGCCGCTGCTGATGGGGCTGGGCATCGGCGCGCTGATCGGATTGCTGTGGGCCCGCTCCCGGGAGCAGGGGCAGGCAGCCGCGGCCTCGCAGCGCGCACTGGAGAGTCGCGCGGCCGACCAGGCCGTCGTCAAGGAAGGTCTCGCCCGCCTGCAGACGAGGCTGCACGACCTGGACACCCAGCGAACTGCGTGGCAGAGCGCCTTCAAGCAGCAGGTCGACGACGTGCGGCACTCCACCGACCTGCTGCGAAGGGAGACGTTGTCGTTGTCGACGGCGCTGCGCCGGCCGCAGGTGCGTGGCCGGTGGGGCGAGATGCACCTGCGTCGCGCCGTCGAGCTGGCCGGGATGGTCGAGCGCTGCGACTTCTCCGAGCAGCACACCGTGAGCAGTGACGGGGGTCGGCTGCGACCGGACCTGGTGGTGCACCTCGCGGGTGGCAAGCAGGTCGTGGTCGACGCGAAGGTGCCGCTGGACGCGTTCCTGGACGCGACCTCAGCCGACGACGAACCGATCCGCGAGGCCCACCTCGCACGCCACGCCCGCCAGCTGCGCCAGCACGTCGACACGCTCGCCGCCAAGGCGTACTGGCGCTCGCTCCCGGCGACCCCGGAGTTCGTGGTAATGTTCGTGCCCGGCGAGTCGTTCCTGTCCGCGGCACTGGGTGCCGAGCCGGCGTTGATCGAGTACGCCGCCGAGCGGCAGGTCGTGCTCGCCACGCCGACCACCCTGATAGCGCTGCTGCGCACGGTCGCGCACGCCTGGACGGAGGCCAGACTGGCCGACGCGGCCCGCGACATCCACGCCCTTGGACGAGACCTGCACACCCGTCTGGCGACCATGGGTGGGCATCTGGAGAAGTTGGGCCGCTCGCTGACCAGCGCGGTCGGCGCCTACAACAGCGCGGTCGGCTCATTGGAGACGAGGGTGCTCGTGTCCGCCCGGCGGTTCAGTGATCTCGACCCGTCCGTCGAGGTGTTGACGGCCCCGCAACCGGTCAGCGAGGCCGTGCGACCGCTCGGTGCAGCAGAGCTTCTCGAGTCCGTCGCCGACCGACGTCCCGAGCTGCCCCACTTGGAGGCAGCCGAACCGGTCGACGACCACCGCGACACCGCGTGACCGGACCTCGCACGACTGTCCGGTTCCTGCGCGGTCATGTCCTGATGGCTGGGTTTCCCCGCAGAGTGGTGCCTGAGGACATTAGCGCCGGGGCGAGAGGCTCGACACGCTCGACAGGCGGGGTGTGAGCAGGGAGGGCGGACGGCCCCCGGCTGGCGGCGAGTCAGGCCCGTGAGGCGGCGCGCAGGTCACGCCGCAGCTCGGGCGGCAGCGCGAACGTCAGCGACTCCTCGGCCGAGTGCACCGCCCTTGCGTCGGGGTACCCCCGCTCGGCGAGGTCGGCCAGCACGCCCTGCACCAGATCCTCGGGCACGGAGGCCCCGGAAGTGACGCTGACACTGTCCACTCCGTCGAACCAGGTGTCGTCGATCTCGGAGGCGTCGTCGACGCGATGTGCTGCCGTGGCGCCGGCCTCGAGAGCGACCTCGGCCAGCCTCACCGAGTTCGAGGAGTTGCCGGAGCCGACGACGATGACCAGATCCGCGTCGCGGGCGATCTCCTTGACCGCCATCTGGCGGTTCTGCGTCGCGTAGCAGATGTCGTCGCTGGGCGGGTCCAGCAGCTGCGGGAACCGCTTCCGCAGCGCCTCGACGATCGTCATCGTCTCGTCCACGGACAGGGTCGTCTGGGAAAGCCAGGACACGCGCGCGGGATCGCGCACCTCCACGGTGGCCGCCTCCTCGGGTGACTGCACCAGCTGGATTCGCCCGGGCACCTCCCCCATCGTCCCTTCGACCTCTTCGTGGCCGGCGTGCCCGATCAGCAGGATGTCGTAGTCCTCGCGGGCGAAACGACGGGCTTCGTGGTGCACCTTGGTGACCAAGGGGCAGGTTGCGTCGATCGTCTTCAGACGCCGCTGCTCCGCCTGCTCGTGGACATGCGGGGAGACTCCGTGGGCCGAGAACACGACCGTGGAACCCTCCGGCACCTCGTCGAGCTCCTCGACGAAGACCGCGCCGCGCTGCTCGAGCTCGGCGACCACATGCATGTTGTGGACGATCTGCTTGCGGACGTACACGGGAGCGCCGTACAGCTCCAGCGCCTTCTCCACGGTGATCACCGCCCGGTCGACCCCGGCGCAGTAGCCGCGGGGGGCGGCGAGCAGCACCGACCTTCCTTGCGCAGCGTCCGGATCAAGCACCGGCGGCATGCCCAGGTCCGAGGTCCTCATGACGCCCATCGTAGGTGCCGTCCCCTAGGGTGCCTGCGTGGCACTCGACACGTCCCTCCAGCACCCGGCTCCGGTGCGGCAGATCGCCAACCTGATCGCCGGCTGGGTGGACCGGCTCGGAGTTGTCTGGGTCGAAGGCCAGGTCGCCCAGATATCGCGACGCCAGGGCATGAACACCGTCTTCTTGACCCTGCGCGACCCGGTGGCCGACGTATCGGTGTCGGTGACCTGCTCCCGGCAGCTTTTCGACTCGCTGAACCCGCCCCTGGTCGAGGGTGCGGGAGTGGTGGTGCACGCCAAGCCGTCGTACTACCCCAACCGCGGCACGATGTCGCTGCGCGCCGACGACATCCGGATGATCGGACTCGGGGAGCTGCTGGCCAGGCTCGAGCGCCGCCGGCAGCTGCTGGCCGCCGAAGGGCTGTTCGCCCGCGAGCTCAAGCGGCCGCTGCCCTTCCTGCCGGGCGTGGTCGGACTGGTGACTGGACGCGAGTCCGCGGCCGAGCGGGACGTGCTCGACAACGCCCGGCGGCGCTGGCCGGCCGTCGCGTTCCGGGTGGTGAACACCGCGGTGCAAGGGCCCCACGCGGCCACGGAGGTGATCGGTGCGGTCGCCTCGCTGGACCGCGATCCCGACGTCGACGTGATCGTTGTCGCCCGCGGAGGCGGATCGGTGGAAGACCTGTTGCCGTTCTCCGACGAGGGGATGATCAGAGCAGTCGCGGCGACCCGCACACCGCTGGTTTCGGCGATCGGCCATGAGTCCGATACGCCGCTGCTGGACCTGGTGGCCGACGTACGCGCCTCCACACCCACCGACGCCGCCAAGCTCGTGGTGCCCGATGTGGCCGAGGAGGCTCAGCGGGTGGCCGCGATGCGCGACCGGGGTCGCCGCGTGGTGCGCGCGTGGCTGGATCGCGAGACCCACCAGCTGGAAGTGCTCCGCTCGCGGCCGTGTCTGGCGGACCCCCGAAACCTCCTGCTGGAGCGTGCACGCGAGGTCGACGCGATGCGCGAGAGGATGCGGCGCGGCTTCGGCCACCGGCTGGACCGGGCGGCCGACGATCTCGACCACCGACTGGCCAGGGTGCGCAGCCTGTCCCCGCTGTCGACGCTGCGACGTGGGTACGCCGTCCTGTCCGACGCCGACGGCCGTGTCGTGGACGGGGTGGCCCGGGTCGGCGAGGGCGACCACGTCACGGTCCGGTTGCACGACGGCCGGATCGAGGCCCGGGTCGACACGGTCACCGAGTCACCACTCGATGACGAGGAGCGCGGGCACAGCGCCCATCTGGACGACGCCCTGCACACAGAGGAGGAGTCGTGACCGAGCAGAAGCTCACCTACGAACAGGCCCGGCAGGAGCTGGTGGAGGTGGTCGGCCGGCTCGAGTCGGGCGGCACCGACCTCGAGGAGTCGCTGGCCCTGTGGGAGCGGGGCGAGGAGCTCGCGAAGCTCTGCCAGTCCTGGCTCGACGGCGCTCGAGCACGGCTGGAGAAGGCGATCGCCGAGAAGAGCGACTCCACCGAACGGGGCTGATCTCAACACCGAACGGGGCTGATCTCAACGGAGGCGGGCGAGGTAGCGCTCCAGCACCGCTCGAGGGACCTGGTGGCCGACGACCAGCACGGTGGTGCCGTCCGTGCGCCGGACGAACGCCCGGTCGCCGCCGTCGTCGGTGTAGGTGCGCCAGCGGGAACCGGCCACGTGTGCGTCGGGACCCTTTCGGGCATGCGCGGAGACGTACCGGTGGACCATCTCTGAGACCGGGTCGTGCGACTCCTCGAGCCCGATGTACCTGTTCTGGTCGGTCAGCACGCCCAGATGCCAGCTGGCGTGCGATCCGGGGAGGAAGCGCACGGTCGTGGCCCGCCACCCGTCCGGCAGGCTCCCCGGCGTCAGGATCGGAAAGTCAGCCTGCGCGGCCGCGTAGTGCGCCTCCTGCCGGTAGGAGACTGCGGGCGCGGGGTTGTTCGGAGTGCTCAACGCGTGGCCGAGCAGGCCGAGGGCCACCACGATGGCGACGACGACCACCATCGCGCCCACCATCGCTCCCACCGAGCGCTGGTAGCGGCCGGCACGTTGACTCACCACCCGATTCTCGCAGCCGGGAAGTAGGCTTCCGCGGTGCCCCCGGTCCTGCTCGATGCAGTCGCGGTGGCCGCGCTGGTGGCCCTTCTGGCGGTGGCCTTCACGCATCCACCAGGGTGGGTTGAGGCGGGAGCTGGACTGGTGGCCGCGGCCGTGGTGGTGGGTGTGGGCGCCGTCGGTCCGCACGCGGCGCTGGACCAGGCGCGCCTGCTGCTGCCGGTGGTGGGCTTCCTCGCGGGCATCCTGGTCGTCGCCGAGCTCTGTGCGGTCGAGGGCGTCTTCGCGGCGGTCGGGGCGCTGGTCGGCCGGCCGAGCGTCGGACGTCCGCAGCGGTTTCTGGTGCTGACGTTCGCGGCCGCCGCCGTGATCACCGCAGTGCTGAGTCTCGATGCCACCGTGGTGCTGCTCACTCCGGTGGTGGCCGCCGCGGCCTGGCACTCCAAGGTGGACGACAGGCCGGCAGTCACCAGCTGCGTGCGTCTGGCGAACTCCGCGTCGCTGCTGTTCCCGGTCTCGAACCTGACCAACCTGCTCGCCCTCCCGTTCGCGCCGGTCTCCTTCCTGCGTTTCGCGGCACTGATGGCACCGGTGTGGCTGGTCGTGATCGGCGTGGAGTACGCCGGCGTCCGGCTCTTCTACACGCGAAGGCTCTCTGCGGACCGCTCTGCCGGAGTCGAGGAGGCCGGGCTCGCCGAGGTGGGATGGACCCCACAACCGCTTCCCGTGGTGCCAGTCTCGGTGGTGGCTGCGATGCTGGTCGGGTTCGCCGTGGCCTCGCACTTCGGGGTCGCCCCGGCGTGGGTGGCGGCAGCGGCAGCCGTCGTGCTGGCGGCGTACGCCGTCTCCCGCCGGAGGACGACGCCGCGGGCGGTGCTCGCCGCGGCGCACCTGCCGTTCGCGGTGTTCGTGCTCTGCCTGGGCGTCGTCGTGGCCGCGCTCACCGACACATTCCTGGGCACGCTGGTGGCGCACGTCCTTCCGTCCGGCACGTCGTTGTGGGCGCTGCTCGGACTCGCGGTCGTGGCGACCGTGCTCGCCAACGTCGTCAACAACCTGCCGGCAACCCTGCTGCTGGTGCCGCTGGCGGCGCCGCTCGGGGTGACCGCCGTGCTCGCGGCTCTGGTCGGACTCAACGTCGGGTCCGGGCTGACCTACACCGGGTCGCTGGCCAACCTGCTGTGGCGGCGTACGCTGAGCGGGCGCAACCACAAGGTCTCGGCCTGGCAGTTCCACCGGCTCGCCGCCGTCGTCACGCCGCCAGGAGTGTTCCTCGGGGTGCTCGTGGTCTGGGCCTGGAGCGGGGTCATCACGTGAGACAGATGAGCGAGTCGCAGTGGTGTCGGAAGTTGTCTGTAGGGTACGAAAGCGACATGGCATCCGAGCTGCTGGAACGGGACGCGGACCTCTCCGCTGACGACGAGGTGACGTCCGCCGCGGGTGTGGCACGCCCGCATCGGGTGCTGGTGCTGTCCGCCGACATGGGCGGTGGTCACAACGCGACCGCCACCGCGCTGGAGGAGGCCGTCGAGCGCTGTTGGCCTGGCAGCGAGATCCGGCGGCTGGACACCCTGGACGTGATGGGTCCGGGCATCGGGGCGGCCTTCCGCCAGACCTACGTCACCAACGTCGAGACCACCCCGTGGCTCTACGAGTTCTTCTACGCCAGCCTGTGGCGGCACCGGTGGTTCGCCCGCGCGTCCAAGCGCTTCACCGGCAGCTGGTGCGGCCGGCGGCTCGCCCGCCACATCGACAGCTTCGACCCGGACCTGGTGCTCTCGACCTACCCGCTCGGCAGCTCCGGGCTCGCGTGGCTGCGCACGCACCGTGGCCTGGCCCCGACGACCGCGGCCTGGATCTCGGATTTCGCGCCGCACCCCTTCTGGATCTACCGGGAGCTGGACGCAAACTACGTGATGCACCCGGTGGCCCGGGCGCACGCCTGGGCTGCGGACCCCGGTGCGGTGATCCGGGTGAGCGCGCCGCCGGTGCCCTCCCGTTTCGCCGCCCGTGACCATGGAGCAGCCCGCCGCGAGCTCGGCCTACCCGGGGACCGGCTCGTCGTGCTGCTGTCGTGCGGCAGCTACGCGTTCGGCGACACCGAGGCAATGGTGCGCACGATGTGCGAGGCCTCGGGCCCGGTGACGGTGCTGGCCGTGTGCGGGCACGACGAGGCCGCCAAGCAGTCCCTGGAGTCGCTCGGTGTCGACCCCGAACGGCTGTACACGTTCGGCTGGGTCGATGACATGTCGGCCCTGCTGAACGCCGCCGACCTGGTGGTCACCAACGCCGGCGGCGCGACCGCGCTGGAGGCGATGGTGGTCGGCACGCCGGTCGTCTCCGCGGTCCCGATCGCCGCCCACGGTGCCGCGAACACCGACCTGATGGCGGTCTCGGGCGCCGGCGAGCTCTGCGTCGACCTGGACGGGCTGCGCCAACTGGTCAGCGCGCACGCACGCGACTATGCCGCCGGCCGGTTCGGCACGGACCGGATGTCGCTGCCGCCCGCGCCGGACGGCTCCCTGGACGAAGCCCTGCTGGCCCTGGTGCGGCGCCGAGACGAGTCGCCGGGGGACGGACCCGAGACCGGGCCGAGCGGCCCCGATAGTGCGCCACGCCGGCACGCGCCGCGACGGTCCCGCCGGGTGTGGCCGATGCGGGCCTCCGACGCCTTCTTCTGGCACGTCGAGGAGTCCGGTCTCCCCCAGGAGGTGGGAGCCATCGCCGAGGTGGACCCGCTTCCGTCCGGCCGGGCACTCGACGCTGCGGGGCTGGCAGAGTCTCTGCGTCCTCGGCTGTCCGGGCTGCCGACCTCCCGCCGGGTGCTGGTACGCCGTCCACTGGGCTGGCTGCTGCACGACCGGGTCGACCTCGACCGGCACATCGACGAGAAGGCACCCGCCGACGACACCGAACGCGCCCAGTGGGACGCCGCCGCCGAGCTGTGGCACCGGTCGCTTCCGGAGGGACAACCGGGCTGGGCGATGCGTCTGGTGCGGCCACGTCGGGTCGGAAATGTCGCCGACGCCGGCGAGGAGGGGGACACGCCCAGCCTGTTCTGCGTCAAGCTGCACCACTGCCACGCCGACGGCATCTCCGCGATCGGCCTGTTCGACCGGCTGCTCGACCCCGCCGAGGGCGACCCGCTCATCGAGCGCCGGCCCGGCAAGAACAGCACGTCCGGCAAGGTCTCGCCCTGGTTGCTGGCCCGCGGCCTGGTGTCGCTGGCGACCAGGGGAACGGCGCCGCGGCACCCTCTGAACAGTGTCGGTCAGACCGGGCGGACCCGGATGGCGGCCGTCGCACTGGACTGGGCACAGGTCCGCAGCGCCGCCGCCCTGCACGACATGCGTCCGCACGAGCTGATCCTCGGGGTGCTGGCCGACAGCCTGATCCGGGTGCTCGGCGAGGCGGGACTGCTCAGCGACGGCCAGCCGATCCGGGTGATGGTGCCGGTCGCGATGCGGGCGCCGCGCCTGGACCGGATCTCGGGGAACTGGACGGGGTCGGTCGCGGTCGACGTACCCACCCGGGCGATGACCACCACCGCCCGGGTGGGTGCCGTGCGCGACGAGCTGCGCAGCCGTGCCGCCCGAGGCGAGGGCCAGGCGGCTGCGCTGGCGATGAAGATCGCCGGCGAGCTCCCCGGACAGCTGCACGGCTGGTTCGCGCGCAGCGTCTACGGCCGCCGCTTCACCAACACGGTGGTCTCCTACATGCCCGGCGCGCGCGGCCCGCGCTGGCTGGCCGGGGCCCGGGTGCGCTTCCTGGTGCCGGTGCTCCCGCTCGCGCCCGGGTTGCCGGTGACCGTCGGCGTCATCGTGTCCGACGGCGTCGCCGGTGTGGGGATCTGGTTCGACGAGGCCCTGGAGCTCGACCCCGACCGGATGTGCGCGACCGTCCAGAACAGCTTCGAGCAGGTCGCAGCCACGTGACCGTCATGTTCCTGATCGCCGTGCCCGCCGCGATCGCCGCGGCAGCCGCGTTCGGGTCCGCCGGCGTGCTCCAGCACCGCGCCACCCACGAGGCAGCCGTCCGCAAGCCGATGCAACCCGCGCTGCTCGCCGACCTGATCCGGATCCGCTCGTTCCGGATCGGGGTACTGCTGGGTGCGGCGGGCTTCGCGCTGCAGGTGGTGGCGCTGCGTTTCGCGCCATTGATCCTGGTCCAGCCGCTGCTGGTCACCGGCGTGCTGTTCTACCTGATCCTGGCCTCGGCGATGGGACATCACAGCCCGGATCGGGCGCTGTTCCTGGCCGCGCTCACCGCACTGGCCGGACTGTCCGCGTTCCTGGTCGTCGCCCGGCCGGGCGGCGGTGGGACCGGCAGCCTCGGTGGCGTCGACGCGCTCGGCCTGGGCGCGGGTCTGGTGTTCGCGGTCGCCCTGTGCCTGTTCGGCACCACCCAGGTGCGGGCGGAGTCCCGATCCCTGCTGCTGGCCGTGGCGACCGCGGTCTGCTACGGCGTCACCGCCGGCCTGGTCCGCGACCTGACCACCTTCGAGTTCTCCGCCTCCCTGTTCACCCACTGGCAGCTGTACGCCGTTGCGGCGGTCGGTCCGGCCGGCTTCCTGCTCAACCAGAACGCCTACCAGGTCGGCACGGTCGGGTCCGCCGCGCTGGCCGTGATCACCATCGGCGACCCGCTGGTCTCCATCGGCATCGGGATCACCTGGCTCGGAGAGGGCATCAGCGCCGGCGCGTGGGCGATCGCCGGCGAGGTGATCGCGCTCGCGGTGATGGCCGGCGGCGTGTGGGCGCTCGCGGTCCGGGCCCAGCACGTCGCCAAGCGTCTCCAGGCGGCCGGCGAGCTGCCCGAGGAGGCTCGGTGACCGCGCGGTGACCCGTCTGCGGGGAGCACAGGTGCTGGTCACCGGAGCGACCTCGGGCATCGGGCGAGCCGCTGCGGAAGCAGCCGCGGCCCGGGGCGCACGGTTGCTGCTCACCGGACGCGACGCACGCGCGCTCGATGCGCTGGCAACCACGACGGGCGCGGCCGTCCATGCCGTCGATCTCGCCACGACGACCGGCCCGGACGAGCTGGCCGACTGGACGCTGGGGCACGGCGTGCCCGATCTGGTCGTCGTCGCCGCCGGTGCGGGGCTGGCCGGGCCGGCGGGAACCGCCGACCCGGAGACCCTCGACCGGCTGGTCGCGCTGAACCTGCGCGCGCCGGTCCGGCTCACGGAGCGGCTGGTGCCCCCGATGCGCGAGCGTGGCACCGGGCATCTGGCCTTCGTCGGCTCCATCGCAGGAATGGTGGGCGTCCCCGACGAGTCCGGCTACGCAGCCACCAAAGCGGGTCTGCACGGTCTGGCACGCAGCCTGTCGGCCGAGCTGGCAGGCACCGGGGTCCGGGTCACCACGCTCGCCCCAGGGGTCGTCGACACCGCGTTCTTCACCAGGCGCGGCGCACCACCACCGCGCCGTGGACCGCGCCCACGGACCCCGGCCGCAGCCGCCAAGGTGCTGCTCGACGCGGTGGAGGCGGACCGTGCCGAAGCGCTGCTGCCGAGCTGGCTCCGCCTGGGCGTCGTGGTGCAGGCCGCCGCCCCCGGGTGGTACGCACGGCTGGCCGGCCGGTTCCGCTGACACCGTCCGGATGGGGAGCGTCAGCGGACGACGACTCCGCGCCCGGCTGGCCAGGCGGAGGAGGGAGGCGCACCGGGGTTGTGCGTCGACCGACGACAACGCCGCCAGCCGGGATGCGGAGTCGTCGTCAGGAGACGGCGGCGCGGAGAGACTCCTTAAGGGACCCCATCGTGGCCAGGACGGCCGTCGGCTCGTAGCCGCAGTGCGCCATGCAGTTCGCGCACCGGTCGTCGCGGCCGCGCCCGTAGGACTCCCAGTCGGTCTCCTCGATGAGCTCCTTGTAGGTCTTCGCGTAGCCGTCCGACATCAGGTAGCACGGCTTCTGCCATCCGAACAGCGAGTAGCTCGGGATCCCCCAAGCGGTGCAGGCGAAGTCCTGCTTGCCCTCCAAGAAGTCCAGGAACAGCGGTGAGTGGTTGAGGCGCCACCGCTTCCGGTTGCCACCGGCGAACGCCTTCTTGAACAGCTCCCGCGTCTCGGTGACGCCGGGGAAGTGGTCCTGGTCGGGCGCCTTCTCGTAGGCGTAGGCGGGAGAGATCTGCATGCTGTCCACGCCGAGGTCGTCGTTGAGATAGTCGAGCACGTCGATGACGTTCTGCGGGGTGTCGTTGGAGAAGAACGTCGAGTTCGTGTTGACCGTGAACCCCTTGCTCTTCATCCAGCGGATCGCCTCGACCGCCTCGTCGAACACCCCTTCCTGGCACACCGACTCGTCGTGGCGTTCGCGCAGACCGTCCATGTGGACGACGAACGAGAAGTACGGCGACGGCTTGAAGTCGAACTTGTCCCACCACTTGCGCACCAGCATCGCGTTGGTGCACAAGAACACGAACTTCTTGCGGGCGACCAGCTCGTTGACGAGCGTGTCGATCTCCGGGTGCATCAACGGTTCCCCGCCGGCGATGGAGACCATCGGGGCGCCGCACTCCTTCATCGCGTCGAGCGCCTGCTGGACAGGCATCCGCCGGCGCAGCTCGTCGGCGGGGTGCTGGATCTTCCCGCAGCCGGCACACTGCAGGTTGCACGCGAACAGCGGCTCGAGCTCGACGAGCAGCGGGAACTTCTCCCGCCGCATCAGCTTCTGCTTGGCCAGGTAGCTGCCGATCTTGACGGTTTGACGCAGCGGCATGCTCATGCGGTCCGCACCTCCTTGGGCAGGGTGAATTGGACGTCTTCGGTGACGAGGTGGCGGGTGTGCACCTCGACGGACCCCAGTCCGCCGACGGCGTCGACCAGCTCGTCGACAAGGGCCTGGGGGGCGGAAGCCCCCGCGGTCAGGCCCACGGTGGTGGCACCGGCCAGCCAGCCGAGCTCGACGTCGTCGACGTCGTCGACCAGGTAGGCCTGGGTGCCGAGCCGGCGCGATGTCTCGACCAGCCGTTGACTGTTGGAGGAGTTCTGCGAGCCGACCACCAGCACCACGTCGGACTCGGTCGCCACGGTGGTCAGTGCCTCCTGCCGGTTCGTGGTGGCGTAGCAGATGTCGTCGGAGGCGGGCGCCTTCAGCTTCGGGAACCGGTTGCGGAGCACCTCGACGATCTCGTCCACCTCGCGCACCGACAGTGTGGTCTGCACCAGGTAGGAGACGTGTTCGGGGTCCTCGATCTCGACTCGAGAAGCGTCCTCGGCATTCTCGACGAGGACGGTCCGCTGCGGCCGCTCCCCCATGGTGCCCTCGGTCTCCTCGTGGCCGGCATGCCCGATGAAGATCACGGTGTCACCGCGGTCGGAGAAGCGGCGTACCTCCGAGTGCACCTTGCTGACCAGCGGACAGGTCGCGTCGATGACGTCGAGCTCGCGGGCGCCGGCGCGCTCCCGGACGGCCGGTGAGACACCGTGCGCGGAGAACACCACGGTGGCACCCTCCGGGACCTCGTCCAGGTCCTCCACGAAGACCGCACCGCGTCGTTCGAGGTTGTCCACGACGTGCCGGTTGTGCACGATCTGCTTGCGCACGTAGACCGGGGCACCACGCAGCTCGAGCGCGCGCTCGACCACTTCGATGGCTCGGTCGACCCCGGCGCAGAACGACCTCGGCTCGGCGAGCAGCACAGTGCGGGACGGCGCGACCGCAGCCGCCCATTCGTCCAGCGCGGGGCCGATCCGGCGGAGTGTGGCCAGCGCCGAGCGGACCGACCGCAAGGTGGCCGGCCTCAGCACGGGACGGTCCGCCGTGTCCGCGACCACCCGCACGACGGCTGCGGGACGGTCGACGGTGACCAGCCAGGCCGACTCCATGTCGACGGCGAGCGCCCCTTGGGCGTGCAGCTCCTCCCGCTCCGCACCCTGCGCAACGTGGTCGACCCCGGCGATCGCGCCGACGTGGACCCGCAGTCCCTCGCGGCGCAGCCGAGCCGCCAGCATCCGTGCGGAGGGAAGGCTCACGGTGGTCTGGCCGTCCCGGATCAACCGGTCGGCGACCACGACGTCGCCGGTGCGAAGGTCCGGGTCGAGTCCGCCGCAGATCCCGGCGACCGCGAGGGCGCCGGCCTCTGCGAGCGGGCCGTGCGCAACTGCCCGGGAGGCGTTGCCGGCCCCGACTCCGCACCTGGTCGTCGGGGTTCGGGCCGAGCGCAGGGCGCGCTCCTCGAGCCGGGTGGGCGCACAGATGCGCGCCGGGACCGCCGTCACGTACGGCGACGTGGTTGAGTGCAGTGTCGCGCTCATGGTGACCTCCTCACCGAGGGGATCTCCGGCTGCTCGAGGCCGGCGGCCGGAATGCTTCCAGGAGTTCTGTCCAGGCATCGTCCCAGCGCGCTGAGCGGGAAGACGACGCGATACAGGTGGTAGTTGATGTAGAAGTCACCGGGGAACCCGGTCCCGGTGAACTGCGGCTCGTCCCAGCCACCGTCCTCCTGCTGGGTGTCGACCAGCCAGGCGATGCCGCGGCGGGCGCTCGTGGAGCGGGCCTGACCCGCCGCGTGCAGGGCGAGCAGCGCCCACGCGGTCTGGGAGGCGGTGGACTCGCCGCGGCCGACCCAGCTCGGGTCGGCGTAGGAGCGCAAGTCCTCGCCCCAGCCGCCGTCGGGGTTCTGCGTCGCGTTCAGCCAGGAAACGGCACGGGTGATCACCGGGTCGTGGACCGGCAAGCCGGCCTTCACCAGGGCTGGCACCACCGCGCCGGTTCCGTAGACGTGGTTGGCACCCCAGCGGCCGAACCAGGAGCCGTCGGACTCCTGCGCATCGAGCAGCCAGCGCAGGCCACGGCGTACGGCGGGGTCGTCGGCGCCGTGCTCGCCGGCGAGCATCTCGACCACGTGTGCGGTCACGTCGGCGCTCGGCGGGTCGATGACTGCACCGAAGTCGCAGAACGGGAGGCGGTAGGCGAGCTGGCGGGTGTTGTCGGCGTCGAACGCGCCCCACCCGCCGTCACGGCTCTGCATCCCGGCCAGCCAGTCCAGGCCGCGTCCGATCGCGGCGTCCGCGTCCTGGCCAGGTGTCGCCCGTCGCAGCGCGAGCACCACCTCGGCGGTGTCGTCGATGTCGGGGTAGAGGTCGTTGTCGAACTCGAAGGCCCAACCGCCGGGTGTGGTGCGCGGACGGCGTACGGCCCAGTCGCCCGACGCACCGATCTCTTCGGAGAGGATCCAGTCACGGGCCCGGCTCATCGCCGGGTGGTCGCCCGCGAGTCCGGCGTCGCCGAGACCGATCATCGCGAGGGCGGTGTCCCACACCGGGGACTGACAGGCCTCCACCCACCGGGTCGGACCCTGCTCGGACTCGCCCATCACGGTGAACCGCTCCCAGCCGTCCAGGCCGCGGCGCAGCACCGGATGGTCGAGGGGGTACCCGAAGGCGTGCAGGGCCATCAGGGAGTAGACCCAGGGCGGCTGGATCCCGCCCCAGGAGCCGTCCGCCTCCTGGCGGTCGACGATCCAGCGGATGGTACGTCGTAGCGCGGCTCTTCGTCCGGGCTTGAGTGCCAGGTGCTCGTAGCCGTGCAGGGCCTGGTCGAGCAGCGCGAACGCCCGCTCGGACGGCGCCGCCCCCACCGATGTCGGCACGTCCACCGCTCGGGTCGTCCCCCACCGCCCCGCTTGGGTCGTCCCCCACCGCCCCGCCCTCTCGGCGTGCCGGTATCGGTGGGTGAGGCGGAGCTCGTCGACGTTGACGCCGAGGTCGCGGGCGGGCCGCAGCGCACCCAGAACGGTCAGCGGCGCGATGGTCTGGCGCGCCCAGCAGGCGAAGTCGTAGAGGTTGAGTGGGAACCACGAGGGCAGGAAGACCAGCTCGGGAGGCATGGCCGGGAGCTCGTCCCAGTCCCATTGTCCGAACAGCGCCAGCCAGATCCGGGTGAACACCCGGGTCTCCTCCAGCCCGCCGTGGTCGTGGACCACCTGCCGGGCCTTCTGCATGTGCGGATCCTGGGGGTCGTCGCCAGCGAGCCGGAGCGCGACGTAGGCCTCGGCGGTGGTGGACGGGTCCGCGGGGCCGTCGTAGAAGTTCGCCCACGACCCGTCGGCGCGCTGCTGCGCGCGGATGTGTCGTGCGCTCGCCGCCGTCTGCTCGTCGGTGCGCACTCCGAGGAACTGACGCATCATCAGATCCTCGGCGTCCATCGTCACGTTCGTCTCCAGCAGTCCCCGCCACCAGCCGGCGCCCTCCTGGCGGTCCAGCAGATGGCCGACGGCGCGGTCGAGGCATCGCTCCGCACGTAGGCGCAGCTCGTCACCGGGCTCCCGGCGCTGGCCGGGCAGCGCGGTGGCTCCGAGTGGCGTGGACCACTCGGTGCCGGGAGCCGCGTCGGTGTTGGTCACGCGTTCCTCCGTCCCAGTGTGTTGGTGAGTACGACGAATCCTTCGTGCACACTCCTCGGCAGGTCCAACCGGTCGAGCACCTTCACGGCCGTATTGGTCTGGCGGGCGGCCTCCTGCTCGGCCCACCGGCGTCCGTCGGCCGACTCCACCAGCGCGGCCAGCTCGGCCAGCGCCGCCGGATCGGTCAGGTCGTCCGGGTCCGGATCGAAGTAGCGGGTCCGCAGCCGCTCCACGTCCGCGCCGGTGCCGTTTAGCGCGGCGACCACCGGTAGGGACTTCTTGCGCGCACGCAGGTCGGAGTGCACCGGCTTGCCGGTGCGTGCCGGGGAGCCCCAGATGCCGAGCAGGTCGTCGACGAGCTGGAACGCCAGGCCGAGGTGGTGGCCGAACTCGGCGAGCTCGAGCGCGAGCTCTGCGGGCCCGTCGGCGAGCACGACGCCGAGCGACGCGGCGCACCCGATCAGCGCGCCGGTCTTGTCGTCGGCCATCTGCAGGCACTCGTCGAGGGTGACGTCGGTGCGCGACTCGAAGGCGAGATCCGCCGTCTGGCCGGCGATCAGCCTCCGGGTGGTGGCGTTCAGGCAGCCGACCGCCCAGGCGGTGGTCGGGGAGGGGGCTCCGGCGAGGACCTCGTTGGCCAGCGACACCATCGCGTCCCCGGCCAGGATCGCCTGGGGGACCCCGAAGCGGGCCCACACCGTGGGACGGTGGTGCCGCTCGCGGTCGCCGTCCATCACGTCGTCGTGCAGCAGCGAGAAGTTGTGCACCAGCTCGCAGGCCACGGCCGCGGGAAGTCCGACCTGGCTGCCGGCGCCCGCGGCGCGGGCGGACAGCAACGCGAGTGCGGGGCGGATCCGCTTGCCCGTCGTCGCCCCGGGCGCACCGTCCGCGTCCCACAGCCCCAGGTGGTAGCCGCACAGGTGCCGCATCGTCGGGTCGAGCCGTTCCAGGGCGTCGCGCAGCGCCGGGTCGAGCAGACCCCGGGTGTCCTCTGTCAGCATGTCGCTCATCGCGATGCCACGCTCCAATCCGTCAAGTCAGTCGTGTCTGTGGTGTCGTCGTGCTCGTGCGAGGAGTCTGCCGGACCGGCTGCACCTCTGCCCAGCAGCGTCTCGGCAGCGACCCGGCCGCTGCGCACGGCGCCCTCGGTGGTGTCCGGCCAGCCGGTCGCGGTCCACGCCCCGGCGAGCACCAGACCGGGTACGTCCGTGCGCGCGGCTGGGCGCAGCGCGCCCGATCCGGCCCGCTGCCGGAAGGTCGCGTGCGGCTCACGGGTGACGAAGGCGTCGAGCACCTCCGCCTGCGCCGCCGGCGGGAACAGCTCCGTCAGTCCGGCGAGCTGCGTGGCGAGGATCTCAGCGGCGGGCTGGTCGGCGATGGCGTCGGCGGCCGACAAGGAGACGGTGAGGTACTGCCCGTCGCAGCGGGCCACCTCTGTCTTGTCGAAGACCCACTGCACGGGCGAGTCGACGGCGGCGGCGAACCGCAGGTCGGTGACCGGCCGGTCGTAGCGCACGTGCACGTTCACGATCGGCGAGGCGCCGAGAGCCTCCCACTGAGACCGTCGGGGGCAGGCGCGTTCGGGGACCAGGCCGGCGGCGTGCCGGTGGGGCACCGCGACGACCACGGCGTCGGAGTCGATCTCGCCGGCGGCGGTGCGCACCGCGAAGCCGTCGGCAGTGACGTCGACGGCGTCGACGCGTTCCCCCGTGTGCACCTCGACGCCCTGCTCGGCCAGGTGGGCGCGGGCGGTCGCGTCGTACACCACCGACTGGGGGACGCTGAGGATGCCTACATCAGCGGAGTCCGCGGCCTCCAGCAGTGCGGTGCGGAAGACCTGGGCGGCCAGTGCGAGCGACGCGTCCTCGACGTCGATGTTGAGCGCGGCGACCACCAGGACGGCCCAGAAGCGCCTGATCGCCTCGTCGTCCCCGCCGCGTTCGCGCAGCCAGGGACCGAGCGGTTGCGCATCCGCGGTCGGGTCGGCGGGATCGACCCCGCCCAGGGCGTCGACCGTGCGCATCAGGGTCCACCGCTGCTTCCAGGACAGCGCGCGGAGCCCGAGCAGCGCCGGCAGCAGGTGCAGTGGCGCCGGCGCGTGTGACGCACGCCGCAGCCGCAGCGCCGGCGTCCCGGGCCGGAGCACCGGGATGTCCATCCTTGGCTGGACCGGGCACAGGTAGCCGGCACCGAGCCTGCGCAGCAGCGCACGGTGCTCGCGGTAGCAGCGCAGCAGCACATGCTGGCCGGTGTCGACCGGCAGGTCGTTGCGCGCGAAGGTGTACAGCGCGCCGCCGAGCCGCGGCCGCCGCTCCAGGAGTACGACGGACCAGCCGGCGTCGCGCAGCCGGAGCGCGGCAGCCGTTCCCGCGAGCCCGCCACCGACGACGACCACCCGCCTGTCCGAGGCACTCATGCCGCACCTCGCACGAGCGCACGGGCCGCCACGCCGAGCTTGGCGGCGGTCGGAAGGGACAGCCGGCGGTCGCGCACCAGGTCGGGGTCGGCGGCGATGCTGCGCAGCAACCGGTGGTAGATGCCGGCCATCGCCGCGGTGCAGGCGGCGCTGCGCCGGTCAAGCAGAGGCAGCAGCTGCAGGCCGCGCGCGTACCACGCCTCGGCCCGTTCGGCCTCGAACCGCACGAGTGCGGTGAACCGGTCTGCGGGGTCGGCGAGCCGGCCGGCGTCGTCGAGCTCGAGTGTGCAGCCGAAGCGCTCCAGGTCCTCGGCCGGGAGGTAGATCCTGCCCACCAGACGATCCTCGCGCAGGTCGCGCAGGATGTTGGTGAGCTGCAGTGCGATGCCGAGCGCGTCGGCGAGCTGCCAGCACTCGTCGAGGCGGCGCGGATGGTAGATGCCGACCGACATCCTGCCCACCGAGCCGGCGACGCAGCGGCAGTAGTGCTCGAGCGCCTGCCAGGTGGGGTAGCGGTGGACTGTCACGTCGGCGCGGCAGCCCTCGATCAGCTCGTCGAAGGTGCCCATCGGCAACGGGAACCGGTGCGCCGTGTCGCGCAGAGCCACCAGGACGGGATCACCCGCGATGGCGCCGGGGTCCTCGATGCGGTGCAGCGACTCGGACAGCTCCTCGAGCCTGTGCAGCTTCTGTCCGTCGTCGAGATCGCTGTCGACGATGTCGTCGATGCGCCGGGACGTGGCGTAGGCGACGGACAGCGCGCGTCGTTTCGCCGGTCGCAGTAGCCGGATGCCGTAGAAGAAGTTGCGGGCCTGTTCGCGCGTGATCGCCTCGCACACGTCGTAGGCGTGCGAGACGTCGACAGAGGACTGGAGTGCGGTCATCCAGGGCTCCTCACGGTTTCGCGCAGCCAGCGGCGGGCGATCTGCCGGGCAGTCGGCTTCGCCAGACCCGGCAGCGGGTCGTAGCCCGAGCGCCGCAGCCCGTCCGCGGCGGCCCGGCCACCGTTCACGTAGCCGGAGATCGCCAGCCGGGCCCAGCCGGTCAGCGTCGAGACGAGCACCGAGCCGGAGTTCAGGTAGGCGAGCGCCCGGTCGGTCTCGTACTGCACGAGGGCGCGCAGCTCCGGCGAGGCGTGCGGCTGGGCGAGATCGGCCTCGTCGACGCCGAAGCGCCGCATGTCGGCCGACGGGAGGTAGACGCGCCCGCGTGCATGGTCCTCCCCGATGTCCTGCCAGTGCTCGACGAGCTGGAGGCCGGTGCAGACGCGGTTCGAGAGCTCCACCCGCTCAGGGGTCATCCGGTCGAACACGTGCAGGACCACCAGGCCGACGGGGTTGGCCGACAACGTGCAGTAGTCGAGCAGGTCCCCGAACGACTCGTAGTGGTCGACCTCCTGGTCGTGCAGGTTGGCCGAGATCAGGTCCAGCCACGGTTCCCGGGGGATCGGATGGCGGCGCACAGTGGGGACGAGCCCGGCCACCACCGGCAGCTCCGGGTCCCGTCCGTCGTAGAGCCGGTGCACGTCCTCGGCGAGCTCCTTGAGCCGCGTGGTCCGGTCGCCGTTCCACTCGTCGCCGACGTCGTCGACGTGCCGAGCGAACTTGTACAGCGCCCCGAGGTCCTCGCGGATCTCGGCCGGCAGGATCCGCAAGGCGACCGGGAAGTTCTCTCGCGTAGCGGTCACAGGCTTGCTCATCCGGATGCCGTTCGGGTGCGCGGAACCACCGCGAGCGGCCGCGCCGCGCCGGACAGCGCCCCGACGGGCTCGCTGTCGGCATCGCGCCGTGCGAGCACGGCCGCGGCGATGCCGGACGCGTCGAGCCCCTGCTCACGGAGCAGGTCGGCCCTGGTGCCGTGGGCCAGGTACGTCGTGTCCAGTCCGAGGCAGACGACAGGAGTCTCGGCGCCAGCGTCGCTGACCCGGCGCGCCAGCCGGGATCCGACGCCAGAGTCCCGGATGCCGTCCTCCACGGTGACCACGAGCCGGTGAGCAGCTGCAAGGTCCACCAGGGCGTCGCCGATCGGCAGCACCCAGCGCGGGTCGACCACCGTGCAGTCGACCCCCTCGGCGGCGAGCATGTCCGCCGCGCCGAGCACGTCGGGAGCCAGCGCCCCGACCGACACCAGAAGTACGTCGCCCGCATCCGTGGGGTCCGCCTCGCGGAGCACGTCCAGGCCGGCGGAACGGCGTACCGCCGGCACCGGGGCGCCAAGCTTGGCCTTCGGGAAGCGCAGCGCGGTCGGGCCGGCCACGTCGACGGCCTCGCCCAGCTCCTCTGCCAGGGTGCCGGCGTCGCGTGGGGCGGCGACGCGGATGCCCGGGACGATTCCGAGCAGCGCGAGGTCCCACATGCCGTGGTGGCTGGGCCCGTCCGGACCGGTGACCCCCGCCCGGTCCAGCACCAGCGTGACGGGCAGCCGGTGCAGACCGACGTCGAGCAGCTCCTGGTCGAATGCCCGGTTGGCGAACGTCGCGTAGAGCGCCACGACCGGGTGCAGGCCGCCCATGGCCATCCCGGCTGCGGACGTGACGGCATGCTGCTCGGCGATGCCGACGTCGACGCACCGGCCGGGGTAGCGGTCGGCGAAACGCTGCAACCCGGTCGGCCCGAGCATGGCGGCGGTGACCGCGACCACGTCGCGGCGGGACGCGCCGATCTCCACCAGGTTGTCGGCGAACACATCGGTCCAGGTGGTGCTCGTCGGACCAGCCGTCGCGCCGGTCTGCGGGTCGATCACGCCGACCGTGTGCATGTGGTCGCTCACGTCGTCCTCGGCCGGCCGGTAGCCGCGGCCCTTGGTGGTGCGCACGTGCACGATCACCGGACCGGTGTGCTCGCCGGCCCGGAACAGCTGCCGCTCGAGCGCGGAGATGTCGTGGCCGTCCACCGGCCCCAGGTAGTCGAAGCCGAGATCTGCGAACAGCGACCTCGACGCGTCGTCGCGAGCCTCGACCCCCGAGCCGTCGCCGTGAGCTCCCCCGAGCCGTCGCCAGAGCTCGGCGTACGTCGGTCGGTCGGATATCCGGCGCAGGTGCCGGGGCAGGCCGCCGACGGTCGGGGAGTAGGAGCGTCCGTTGTCGTTGAGCACCACGATCACGCGCCGGCGCGAGGCGCCGATGTTGTTGAGCGCCTCCCACGCCAGCCCGCCGGTGAGGGCGCCGTCGCCGATCACTGCGACCACGGGTCGTTCCCCCTCGCCGGTGACGGTGCGCGCCCGGCTGAGCCCGTCGGCGTACGACAGCGCCGTCGAGGCGTGGGAGTTCTCCACCAGGTCGTGCACGGACTCGGCGCGGTTGGGGTAGCCGGAGAGGCCGCCTGCGGCGCGCAGCTTCGCGAAGCCGCCTTGCCGCCCGGTCAGGATCTTGTGCACGTAGGACTGGTGGCCGGTGTCGAACACCACCGGCGTGCCCGGGGAGTCGAAGACCCGGTGCAGGGCGATCGTCAGCTCGACGACGCCGAGGTTGGGGCCCAGATGTCCGCCGGTGTGGCAGACGGCGTCGACGAGGAAGCCGCGCACCTCCTCCGCGAGGACGCGCAACTGCTCCTGGTCCAGCCCCCTCAGGTCGGCCGGGCCCTCGATTGTGCCCAACAAGCCCATCGTCACTCCGAGGATCGAGTCCTGCTCTTACGCGAGCTTTGATTGTATCGCGTCACGAGCCTTTCCCCGACCGCTACCCGGATTCGGAGGGATCATGCAGGTCCCAGCCCAGCTGGTCGGCAAACTCGCGCGACAGCCGACCCAGCAGCTCCTCGGAGATCCCGAGCATCTCGACCACCTGGAGCAACTCTGCCATGTGCGCCCCAGCCAGGTCGTCGATGACCTGCCGACCCTTCTCGGTCAGCTGGACGCGCACCACCCGGCGGTCGTCGCCGGGCTGCTTGACGCGGGTGACCAGGCCGAGCTTCTGCACGCGGTTGGCCAGCTCCACGACGCTGTGGTGGCGCAGCAGCAGGATCTCGGAGAGCTCGCTGATGCTCGGCGGCCGCTCCGCGTGGTGGGCGCGCACCGCGAGCAGGAACTGGTGCTGCTGCGAGGACAGCCCGAGCCGTCCCGCCTCGGCGGCGCTCCACTGCAGGAACCGCCGGACGGCCGTGCGGAACACCAGCAGGACTGTGTAGTCGTCCTCACTGATTTTCGCCATTCGGGTTCGCATCCTCATCGTCAGTCGCTACGCTGGCATCCACACTGTCTGTAGTACCCGGAGTCCCGGTTGTCCAGTCCCGCAGCACAATCACCCACCTCTTCCGACATTTCCGAAACGCATCCGCTGAGCGCCATCGTGCTCCCCAAGCCGCTCGCGCTCGGCAAGTCGATCCTGCTGCACCTCGGGGAGTCGGTGATCGTTCCGCTGGGCCTGTTCTACGGGCTGGTGACGATATTCGGGCTCGGCGCCGCGATGCTCGCCGCCCTGGTCTGGGCCTCAGCCGCGATCGTCGCCAGGGTGGTCCGTGGACAGCGTCCGCCGCTGCTCCTGCTGGCCGCCACTGCGATGTCGCTGCTGCAGGTCGGCATCACGTATGCGGCGAACTCCGCGACGGCGTACTTCCTGCAACCCACGGTGGCCACGTTCATCATGGCCGCGGCGATGCTCGCCACGCTCTCCTGGGAGCGTCCGCTGATCCAGCGGCTGGCCCACGACTTCTGCCCGCTGCCTGACCACGTGACCGGCTCCTCCCACGTGCGGCTGCTGTTCCGCCGGCTCTCGGTGCTGTGGGGGGCGGTGCTGCTGGCCAACGCGGGCACCACGCTGGGGCTGCTGCTGACGATGAGCACCACCTGGTCGGTGCCGGTGGCCGCCGCCGCGTCCATCCCGGCGTTCGGGCTCGGCCTGTTGCTGTCTGCACTGTGGTTCCGCCGCTCCCTGGCCGCCGGCAGCTTCGAGCTGCACTGGGCCACCAGCTGATCTGACCTGAGCTCCCCGCCCGCGGCCCTTTCCCCCGGCGGCCGTTCTCCCGCCCCGGCGGTTTACCAGGGCACCATGGCTTCCTGCCGCTCCCCATGGCAAGTTCTCCGTGGGCAGGGGCAGATCTCCTGGGTGCCCTGGTAAACGGCCAGAGGGTCCGCGCAACAGCGTGTGGTGCGAAATTGCGGCCGAGAATGTTCAGATTGACCGCAGATGCGGCATCATGTAGGCGTGAACACGTACCGAGTTGCGGAAGCAGCCGATCTGCTCGGCGTGAGCAACGACACCCTGCGCCGGTGGATCGATGCGGGCCGACTGGCTGCGGCCCCGGGCGCCGACGGGCGCACCACGATCACCGGCGCCGACCTCGCCGGATTCGCCCGCGCACTGGCCGACACGCCCGAGGACCCCGCACGCGACCCGACCCGCGCCGCCTCGGTCAGCGCCCGCAACCGGATGCGCGGCATCATCACCGCGGTCGTCAAGGACACCGTGATGGCCCAGGTGGAGATGGTGTGCGGGCCCCACCGGATCGTGTCGCTGATGAGCGCCGAGGCCGCTACCGAGCTCGGCCTGGAGCCCGGCGTGGTCGCGATCGCGTCGGTGAAGTCGACCAACGTCGTCGTGGAGCTCGCATGAGGCCGGTCCGGCCGATCGCGGCGGCCGTGGCTGCCGCACTGCTCGCGCTTCTCGCAGGCTGCGCGACGAACGGTTCGGCGACGACAGGGTCCCGCCACCACGCGGGCACGCTGACCGTGCTGGCCGCCGCCTCGCTGACCGAGTCGTTCACCGACCTTGCGCACGCCTTCGAGAAGCAGCACCCGGGCGTGCACGTGCGGCTCTCGTTCGACTCCAGCGCCACGCTGGCCGAGCAGATCACCCAGGGCGCACCGGCCGACGTACTCGCCACCGCCGACACCCGCACCATGCACACCGTGGTCGCTGCCCACGACACCGCCGCCGCGCCGCGGCTGTTCGCCACCAACACGCTGGTGCTGGTGGTCCCGAAGCGGAACCCGGGCGACATCGAGACGTTCGCCGACATCGAGAAGCCCGGCGTCAGCTACGTGATGTGCGTGCCGAGCGCCCCCTGCGGGGCTCTGACCCGGCAGGAGCTCGCCGCCGACCACGTCACCGCGAAGCCGGCCAGCCAGGAGGTCGACGTCAAGGCGGTGCTCACCAAGGTGTCCTTGGGCCAGGCCGACGCCGGGTTCGTGTACGCCACCGACGCCGACTCGGCCCAGGACAAGGTCGAGGTGCTGCCGATCCCGAACTCGGCCAAGTTCGTCAACCAGTACCCGATCGTCGCGATCAAGGGCTCGGACCGCCCCGACCTGGCCCGCGCCTGGGTGGACCTGGTGCTGTCCGATCGCGGCCAGAAGGTGCTCGCCGACTACGGGTTCGGTTCTCCATGAGCCGTTCCGCGGCGCTGGGCCGGGTGCCCGTCCGGCTGATCGCCCCCGCTGCCCTGGCGGTGGCCTTCTTGCTGCTGCCCCTGGTCTCGCTGCTCGTGCACACCCCCTGGACGCGGCTCGTCAGCGAGCTCGGAACGGGCGCGGTGCGCGACGCGCTGCTGCTGTCCTTGGAGACGTCCGCCCTGGCCATGGTGGTGGCCGCCGTCCTGGGTACGCCGCTGGCCTGGCTGCTGGCCCGTGTGTCGTTCCCCGGGCACTCGTTGCTGAGGCTGCTGGTCACCGTGCCCCTCGTGCTGCCGCCGGTAGTGGCCGGCGTCGCCCTGCTGACCGCACTCGGCCGCCAAGGCCTGCTCGGCCAGCCGCTGTTCAACGGGTTCGGTATCACCGTCGGATTCACCACCGTCGCGGTGGTGATCGCGCACGCGTTCGTGGCGCTGCCCTTCTACGTGATCAGCGTCGAGGGAGCGCTGCGCGCCGCCGACCCGGAGTACGACGTGGTCGCCGCCACGCTGGGTGCGGACCGGTGGACTGTCTTCCACCGGGTCACGCTGCCGCTCGCCCTTCCCGGCGTCTTCGCCGGACTCGTTCTCGGCTGGGCCCGGTCCCTGGGCGAGTTCGGCGCGACGATCACGTTCGCCGGCAACTTCCGCGGCACGACCCAGACTCTGCCGCTGCTGGTCTACCAGCGGCTGCAGGCCGACCAGGACGCCGCGATCGCGGTGAGCGTCATCCTGCTGGCCACGTCGTTGCTGGTGCTCGCCCTGCTGCGCGAACGCTGGTTCACCACGGCGGTGCAGCAATGAGCAGCCTCGACGCACATGTGGTGGTCCGCCGCCCGGGCCACACGCTCGACGTACAGCTGCAGGCGGAGCCGGGCGACGTGGTCGCCGTGATCGGGCCCAACGGCGCCGGCAAGACGACGGTGCTGCGCGCGCTGGCCGGGATCGTGCCGCTCGACGAGGGCGCGGTGCGCTGGCAGGACGAGGTCTGGGAGCGGGCCGGACGGGTCCGGGTGCCGACCCAGGAGCGCCGGGTCGGCGCGGTGTTCCAGGACATGCTGCTGTTCCCGCACCTGAGCGCGCTGGCCAACGCCGCGTTCGGGCCGCGCAGCCGCGGCATCCGCCGGGCGGAGGCGAGCCGCACAGCGCAGGAGTGGCTGGACCGGCTCGGCGTCGGCGATCTGGCGCAGCGTCGGCCCGGCGCCCTGTCGGGCGGCCAGCAGCAGCGGGTGGCGATTGCCCGGGCGCTGGCCGCGGAGCCGCGGCTGCTGCTGCTCGACGAGCCGCTGTCGGCGCTCGACGTCGGGGTGGCGATGGCGCTGCGGGTCGAGCTCGCCGGGCATCTGGCGGCCTTCGACGGGATCAGCGTGCTGGTCACCCACGACGCGTTGGACGCGATGACGATCGCCAACCGGGTGCTCGTCCTCGACGAGGGACGCGTGGTCCAGGACGGCACCCCGGTCGAGGTTGCCCGGCGGCCGCATACAGAGCACGTGGCCCGGCTGGTCGGGCTGAACGTGCTGCGCGGGACGAGCAGCGGCACCGACGTACGTATGCGCGACGGGACCACCCTGGTGTCCACCACGCCTGCACGCGGCGACGTCAACGCCTGCTTCCCGCCCGCGGCAGTCACGCTCACCGTCACCGAGCCGACCGGCTCGGCTCGCAACCGCTGGCCGGGCACGGTGACCTCGCTGGCACCGCACGGCTCGGCGGTGCGGGTGCACCTCGACGTCGCGTCCGGGCTGATCGCCGACGTCACTCCCGCCTCTGCGGCACAGCTCGGCCTCGCCCCGGGACGCACGGTGTGGGCGACGGTGAAGGCCACCGAGATCCGTGTCTACAACCGATCGTGACGAATTCGTTATCCTTGCGCCATGAGCGAGACCAACCTGTCGCCCGGGCTGTCCGCCGCCCACCAGGCCCCGGACCGCAACCTCGCGCTCGAGCTGGTGCGCGTCACCGAGGCCGCGGCGATGGCCGCCGGACGCTGGGTGGGGCGAGGCGACAAGAACGGTGCCGACGGGGTCGCGGTGAACGCGATGCGCGCGCTGATCTCCACGGTGGGCATGCGCGGCGTCGTCGTGATCGGCGAGGGCGAGAAGGACAACGCCCCGATGCTGTTCAACGGCGAGGAGGTCGGCGACGGCACCGGCCCCGAGTGCGACGTCGCCGTAGACCCGATCGACGGCACGACGCTGACCGCCAAGGGGATGACCAACGCGATCTCGGTGATGGCAGTGGCGCCGCGCGGGTCGATGTACGACCCGTCCGCGGTGTTCTACATGGAGAAGCTCGTCACCGGGCCGGAGGCGGCCGACGTCGTCGACATCCGCTACCCGATCGCGGAGAACATCAACCAGGTCGCCAAGGCCAAGGGCAGCAAACCCGGCGACGTGACGGTCGTCGTCCTGGACCGACCGCGCCACGAGCAGATCGCCGAGGAGATCCGTGCCACCGGCGCCCGGATCAAGTTCATCACCGACGGCGACGTGGCCGGCGCGATCATGGCGGCCCGTCCGGACACCGGCATCGACCTGCTTCTCGGGGTCGGCGGCACCCCCGAGGGGATCATCGCCGCATGCGCGATGAAGTGCCTGGACGGCGTGATCCAGGGCCGGCTTTGGCCGCACAACGACGAGGAACGGCAGCAGGCCCTCGACGCAGGTCACAACCTGGACCCCGACCACGTGCTGCGCACCGACGACCTGGTCACCGGCGACGACGTGTTCTTCGTGGCCACGGGGATCACCGACGGCGAGCTGATGAAGGGGGTGCGCTACCGGGCCGGCGGGTGCAGCACCCACTCCCTGGTGATGCGCTCGCGCAGCGGGACGATCCGGTCGATCACCTCCGACCACAAGCTGCAGAAGCTGCAGTCCTACGCCGCGATCGACTTCGAGCACTGAGCGCGCTCCGGGACGTCCGGTGAACCCCGCGGCGGGCGTATGCCGTTTCCTGGTCGTCGGCGAGTCGCTGGTCGACGTGGTCACCCGGCCGGACGGGTCGGTGTCACGGGCGGTCGGCGGCTCCCCCCTCAACGTCGCGGTCGGCCTGGCCCGGCTCGGCGTACCCACCAGGCTGGTGACCCGCATCGGCGACGACCCGGACGGTGCGATGGTCGATGCGCACCTGCAGGCCAGTGGTGTCGAGGTCGCCGGCGGAAGGTCGCCGCGCACCAGCACGGCGGTCGCGCGGCTGGACGCGGACGGCAGTGCGAACTACGACTTCGAGCTGACCTGGGACCTGCCGGGCCAGCCGGCTCCCCGCGACGTGCTGGGCCTCCACGTCGGCTCGTTGGGAACCGTTCTCGATCCCGGCCGCAAGGCGGTGCTGGACCTGCTCGCGGAGCGGCCCGACTGTCTGGTGGGCTACGACCCGAACGCACGGCCCGCGTTCGTCGACGACCCCGACAGCGCGTGGCGCGTGGCGCTGGAGGTGGCGTCGTACACCCGGCTGGTCAAGCTCAGCGACGAGGACGCCCGGCTGCTCGCCCCCGGGCTGGCCGACCGGGAGGTCGCGGAGGCGCTGCTCGAGGCGGGCAGCGATCTGGTCGTGCTCACCCGCGGCGCCGAGGGGGCCGAGGCCTTCACGGCCGGGCAGCAGGTGCAGGTGCCCGGCGTGCCGGTAGAGGTCGCCGACACCGTCGGGGCGGGGGACTCGTTCACCGCGGCGCTGCTTGCCGTCCTGGTCGGGTGGGGCGTGGCGCATCCCGCCGGGCTCGACGCGGACCGGCTGGTGCGGCTGACGCACGCCGCTGCGACCGTCGCCGCGGTGACCTGCGGTCGCCCCGGCGCCGATCCGCCGTGGCGCTCCGAGCTTCCCGAGCAGTGGCCCTAGTCCAGGCCTGGTACAGCCCGGCGCGCCGACCTCGGGGTTGGTGGGAGCAGTCGTGGGTACTGGACCAAGACCGGTGCTCGAGGCACCGACGTCGTTCGAGGGCTCTTCCCCTCTCTCGTCGCCCCTGCCGCAGAGGAGTACACGTGCACGAATCGCCCCAGGTGATCCGCGAGCTTCAAGAGCTCGTCGACAAGGACGACCACACGCTGGGCGTGCTGTTGGAGAAGTCGCTGCGCACCGCCCATGAGCGTGCGGAGGCGAAGCTGAACCCTGACCTGTTCGAGGCACTGGACTGGCCGCAGGACCTTCCCAGCTACTACCGCTATCTCGAGGGCTTCATGCGGTGGATTCCCCGCCAGTCCGACTCGCCGGCGTGGTCGTCGGGCTCGGACTCGCGCTACGCCAAGGAAGTCAGCGACCGCCTGGCTCAGTTCTTCTGGCTGGTCGACCAGAAGGTGGGCGAGCAGGACACGGCCATCGGTGAGAGCTCAGCCTCCTTCCGGGACTGGCTCACCGCCTTCGCCCGCCGGTGGGGCGACTTCCTGGACAGTCCCGACTCCTTCGACCAGGAGATCCTGGATTCGTTCATCAAGGATGCTCCGGAGTACACCGTCGAGGAGTCCCTCATCGGCGGACGCCCCAACCAGCCCAGCGGCTGGCTGACCTTCAACCAGTTCTTCGCACGCGAGCTCAACCCCGGCCTGCGGCCGATCGCCGAACCAGCCGACAATCTGATCGTCACCTCGCCGGCCGACTGCATGTTCCAACACCGCTACGACATCGACGAGGAGTCGAACATCCCGGCCACGACCATCAAGGCCACCCATCGCTACGGCAACATCAAGCAGCTCTTGGAGGGCAGTCAGTACGCCGATGCCTTCGCGGAGGGAACCTTCGTGCACTACATGCTCCCGCCCTCGTCCTACCACCGCTACCACGTGCCGGTCGCGGGGCTCGTCAAGGAGACGTTCGTGCTCAGCGGCAAGGTGTTCATGCAGGTCGATCTCGAAGGCGACCAACTCCAGTCCCGGGACAGCGCGAAGTCCGGTTACGAGTTCTCCCAGGCCAGGGGCGTACTCACCCTCGACACCACCAACGACGGCGAGCAGGACGGCCTCGGCATCGTCGCGGTCGTGCCAGTGGGCATGTCGCACGTCGCATCGGTCAACCTGACCACGGTCCCCGGCACCCATGTCGCCAAAGGCGAGGAGTTCGGCTTCTTCGCGTTCGGCGGCTCCGACATCATCATCTTGTTCCAGGCAGGCGTCGACCCTCAGGTCGACACCACCGAGGGGCTGCGGCGCGTCGGAACACCGGTCGCGCGATGCCACCCCAGACCCGGACTGGATCGGCGGGCGAGCGCGGGCTAGGCGGGGCGCCGCCGCGCGTGCCTGGCCCGGTTGTCGGACAGGGCGCGGGCGACGACGTCCATCACCCCAGGGTCGATCGCCATGCCGATGTGGCTGGTGGTGACCTCGACGGTCTTCGCCTGCGGGTCCAGACAGCTGCGCCAGTCGATCAAGCCGTCGCGGCGGGAGAACACCGAGGTGAACGCCACGTCGTGGGCGATCGGCGCCTGGGCGCGCTCCCAGCTCAGCCGCGCGCACTCCCCCGACGTGCAGTCGGCGCCCATCATGGCGCCGAACCCCGCCTCCCGCAGCCGGAGCACCACCGAGAGGTCGAACAGGAGGACGGGATGGGTCGCGCCCGGCGCAAGGATCGGGCTGGCGAGTGTGACGATCGCCTCGACCAGGTCCGGGCGGCGCACCGCGAGGCCCCGGGCAAGCAGCCCACCGAGGCTGTGGCCGACGATGCTGACCCGGCGGCCGCGCTCGGCGACGATCTCCTCCAGGCGGGCCTCTATCCCGTCGGAGGCCTCCCGCGTGCAGCCCACATTGGCGTGCATGCGGGAGCGATAGGTGCGGTAGCCGAGCCTACGCAGCTGGGCGGCCATCAACGCCAGCGTGGCGTCGCCGGCCATGAAGCCCGGGATGAGCATCACGGGAACCTCGCCGTGCTCGTCGGCGGGTACGTCGTAGGGCGAGTCCTCACCGGACCGGACGCGGTCGGTCACGGCACGACGTACCAGCCGCGCGGCCTCGGTCACCGCACTGCCCTCCCGCGCGAGCGCACGCAGTCCGGTCGGCCCCGCGTAGCCCGGCGGACACAGGAAGGGTGCCAGCGGCGAGGACATGACGTGACGGTAACCGAACGTTTGCGAAAGCATGTGTCACAACGCCGCATCACTGCCGGACTGCTGTCGCTCGTATACTCGCCGGTAACCACCCTCCCGCAGGCAGCCGAGGACAGAGAGGACCCGATGTCCGACCAGAGCACAGCCCCCGCCGCTCGCTCGGACACCGTGGCGGAGTCCGAGGAGCTGTTCGCCGAGGCCGGCGACGGCATCCGGCTGTGCTACCAGACCTACGGGGACCCGTCCGACGCGGCGATGCTGCTGATCATGGGGCTCGGCGGGCCGATGACCTGGTGGGACCCGGACCTGTGCCGGATGCTCGCCGGGCGCGGATTCTTCGTGATCCGCTACGACAACCGCGACACCGGCCGGTCCTCGCGCGCCTCGGGCCGGATCTCCACCGGAGACCTCCTGCGTGGCTTCCTCGGTGCACGCACCTCGCCGCCGTACACCCTCGACGACATGGCCGACGACGCCTTCGGGCTGCTCGACCACCTCGAGGCCCCGGCCGCGCACGTGGTCGGGGTATCGATGGGTGGGATGATCGCGCAGACGATGGCGGTGCTGCGGCCGGACCGGGTGCGGTCGCTGACCTCGATCATGTCCACCACCGGCCGGCGCACCGTGGGCTGGCAGAGCCCCCGCCTGCTGCCGGGGATGCTCAGCCGCCGAGGGTCGTCGAAGGAGGAGTACGTCGCCGCGTCGGCGGCGCTGTGGAAGCTGATCGGCTCACCGGCCTACCCGGAGACCCGCGAGACCACGCCGACGCGTGCCGCCGAGACGTGGGAGCGCGGTGTCAGCAACGCAGGCGTGCTGCGGCAGATGGCGGCGATCCTCGCCCAGCCGGACCGGACCTCCGCACTCGGCCGGCTGTCGATGCCGGCGCTGGTCGTGCACGGCACGAGCGACCGGATGGTGCACCGCTCAGGCGGTAGGGCCACCGCCGCGGCGATCCCCGGCTGCGAGCTGCTGCTGCTGCCGGGGATGGGACACGACCTGCCGATCGCGCTGCACTCGACGTTCGCCGACGCGATCACCCGCACGGCCCGCCGCGCCTGATCCGCCTATTTGGGGCGCTTCTTGGCGGTGGCCTTCTTCGCGGTGGCCCTCTTCGCGGTGGCCTTCTTCGCGGTGGCCTTCTTCGCCGGAGTCTTTCCGGGCGCCTTCTTGGTCGACGCCGGAACCAGGGCCAGCAGCTCGCCCATCGCCTCCTTCAGGTAGTCGATGAGGTTCCACACGTCGGGGACCATCTCCCGGCAGGCGATCAACCCGAAGTCGAGGTTCCCGTCGTAGGAGAACAGCGTGATGTTCAGCGCCCCCGTCATGTCGGTCACCGCCGAGACCGGATAGACGCCGAGCACGCGGGCGCCCCCGACGTACAACGGCAGCTGCGGACCCGGGACGTTGGAGACGAACAGGTTGAACAGCACGCCGGGCACCGTCGCCAGCTTGAACAGGGCGCGGGCGGCCAACCCGGAAAGCGCGGTGGGGATCAGCGCGGACAGGTCCTGGAGCAGCGAGGCGGGCACCGCCTCGAAGTGCCGCTTCGCATCGGCCATCGAGTCGCGCATGAAGTGCACGCGCTCCTCGGGGTCGGCGATGTGCGTGGGCAGCTCGGCGAGCATCACCGAGATCTCGTTGCCGTTGGCGCCCTTCTGGTCCTCGGTGCGCACCGAGACGGGTACGGCGACCACCAGCGGCTTCTCCGGGAGCGCGTCGTGGTCGAGCAGCCAGCGCCGCAGCGCGCCGGCCGTCAAGGTCATCACCACGTCGTTGACGGTCAGCGAGAAGTGGTTCTTGACGGCCTTCACGTCGGTCAGCGGCAGCGACCCGAAGGAGAACCGCCGGTGCGCGGTGATCGGGCCGTTCAGCGGGGTGCGCGGCGCGCGCAGGTCGCGAACGCGCAGGTCGGCGGCGCCGTCCTGACCGAGAGCGGTGCGCATCAGGGAGGCGGTCTCGCTGACCAGGTGCGCACCGGGGATGTTCGCCGCCCCCGGCAGCTGGTCGATGTAGCTCAGGGAGCGGGGCACGGTCTTGACCATCTCGAGGGGGTGCCGCCCGATCCCCTCCAGACCGCGCAGCAACAGGTCGGCCATGGACGGCAGCGGCCGCGGGACGAACGGGTCGTCCTCGGGCGTGACCTCCCTCGGCTCGACGGCGACGTCCATGATCGCCTCGAGGATCTCCGCTCCCGAGACCCCGTCGATCGCGGCGTGGTGGATCTTGGAGTAGAACGCCACCAGGCCGTCGGCGAGCCCGGTGATCACGTAGGCCTCCCACAGCGGCCGGGTGCGGTCCAGCTGCCGGGCGTGGATGCGGGCGACCTGCTCGCCGAGCTGCTGGCGGTCACCCGGCGCCGGCAGCGCCAGCTCGCGCAGATGGAACTCCAGGTCGAAGTGCGGGTCGTCCACCCAGTACGGCCGCCCGAGCCCGAGAGGCAGCTCCACGAGCCGTTGACGCAGCGGCGCGGCCAGGTGCAGCCGCGTCTCGAACACCGCACGCATCGTCTCCAGGTTCCACCGACCGCCGGGCGCGGTCGTGGGGTCGAGCAGGATCAGGCTGCCGACGTGCCCCACCGTCGTCGGCGACTCGACGTGCAGGAACTGGGCATCCAGGGAGGTCAGCTGGCGCATGCGGCCCAGTCTTGCACTGCGCGGGGCTGGAGGTGAGCGGCCCGTCCAGTGCGTGCCTGGCAAGGCGGAGGAGCGAAGGCGCACCGGGTTTGTGCGTCGAGAGACGACAACGCCGCCAGGTGCGTGCTGGGGCGGTCAGGAGACGTCGGTGCCGGTGAGCCAGCCAATGACCTGCAGCGCCTGCGGGATCGTCCACGCCGTGCTCTTCGGATGGTGCACGTTGCGCCGCCCGCCGGCGGTCATGAACGAGTACAGCTCGGAGGGCACGTCCTTCGCCGACGCCAGGTGCGGCAGACCGGTCAGCACGAACCGCTCGTGCTGGCGCCCGTCGAGGAAGAACACCGCGTCGGTGTGCTCGACGTCGTAGGTCACCGGCGCGCCCGTCCGCCAGTTCTTCGGGTACGGCGGCTCGCCCGGCACCTTCTTGCGGTAGACGCCCAGGTAGTCCCACAGCTCGCCGACGTCGTGGGCCGAGCCCGTCAGCGCGAGCCAGTTCGCCGGCGCCGGCGCGAACAGCTTGCGGTACGCCGCCATCTGCGGCACGGAGTCCCGGGCGGGGTCGACGGTGATGCTCAAGAACACCACCTTCCCCGATGCGCCGGCCGCCTTGACCCGGCGTGCCGTCTCCACGATCGAGGTGGTGTCCAGCGGACAGCTCTCCTGGCACAGCGTCATGCCGTCGGAGATCACCACGACCTTTCCCGCGAAGTCGGACAGGTGCCGGACCTTGCCGGTGGAGTCGTGCAGCGGCAGAGACAGGATCCGTTGCGGCACCGTGCCGTCGAGGCGGGTGCCGACGTCATTGCCGGGAGCAGCCGGAGCGGCCGAGGACGCGCCGCAGGCCGCCGTGACGAGCCCCAGCAGCAGGCACAGCGCGGTCACGAGCACCGTCCGCACCGGGCGTGCGGACGGCACAGCACGACGTACCGTGGTCATGGGAGGCACTCCTCGAGACTATCCGGGCTCTCTCGCCGAGCTCAGCGCTCGGTGGTCGGCTCGGCGAACGCCGCGGCCAGCGCCACGACCACGAACAGCAGGAACGTGACCACGTGGACGCCGGTGCAGTACAGGCAGATCGCGTTGACCTGGTAGAGCTCGACCCACACCAGGTAGAGCACCGACAGCACGCCGACGACGACCGCGACCAGCCGCAGCGCACGCAGCTCCCGGCGACGCCACGCGGCGGGCAGGCACAGCAGCACCATCGCCACGAAGTAGGCGAGCCCGAACAGTGCGACGGGGATCCCGACGATGTCGGCATAGCTGCTGGTGGTCACCTTCAGGCAGTTGACCGTGGCGCTCTCCGAGCAGGCCAGCGTCGACGAGGACGTGTAGTGCTCGAAGGTGAGGTACGCCGCGTCCAGCAGCCCTAGCACGCTGAGTACAAGCGAGCTGACGACCGCCCAGCCGGGCACGGCCGTCGCCATCGCGGCCGCTCCCCCGGCGTCCCGGGTGTCGCGAGTGCTGGTCATCTCACTTCTTCTTGCCGAGCAGCGACGCGGCCTCGGTGACCCCCTTGCCGGTGCACACGTTCGCCGGCTGGCCGTCGGTGATCTTGCAGATCGCGGCGGTGATCATGTTCGCGGCGCCGATGGCGTTCTGGGCGACCTTGCTGTTCGGGTCCGAGAGCGCCTTGGCGATCTGCTCGTGGGTCATCCCCTGCAGCACGATCGGGTCGTAGCTCGCGCCGCGAATGACGTACTTGCCGCCGATGTCGATGAACGGGATCGACCCCTTGTTCTGTTCGGTGGTGTAGGGCGGAGCGTCGTACTTGGTGTAGAGCTTCATGTCCACCTCGGGCAGGGTGTCCAGCGGCTGCCCCTGCTCGCCCTCCTGCTCGTAGCCGGCGAACTCGATGTACTGGCTGGAGTACGACGCGCCGTGGTAGGACAGCGTGGCGGTGTTCGGCGCGTAGTCGTTGGCCGACGACGTCGCCGTGCCCAGGTGCTCGAACGTGCCGAAACGGCCCAGCGCCGCGGTCAGCGCCCAGCGCTCGGCGGCGCAGAACGGGCAGTAGTCCGCGCCGACGTACAGGATCTTCGGCTTGCCGTTGCCTGTCAGCGGCGGCGACTTGAGCTTCTGCGCACCCGATCCGGGCTTCAACGCGCCCTTGCCGACCTTGGCGAAGACGCTCGCGGGCACGCCGGTGACCGCGTTCGCCACCGCGGGCGAGGCGTCGCCGAGCTTCTCCTTCTTCGCGTTCGACTTGTTCAGGCTGTCGATCACCACGAAGGCGATCACGACCACGATGATCGCGACGATCGCGGTGATCGTGATGCTGATCCGGCGGGACCTGCGCGCCTGCTGCTCGCGGATGGCCGCGGCGCGCGCGGCCCTCTCGTTGGCCTTGGTGGCCTGGCGTTTCGCCACGGTTTCCTCCGGTCGTACGCTCCGTCGTTTCAGCGGTTGCGCCAGCCGAGCATGTTCTTGGTCGTGCCGGGGGCCGGGCGGCGCTGCACGGATACGCTACCCATCAATGCCAAGCCCTTCACGCGAACCACCGGAGAATCGGCGTCCAGGTCCGGTTCCACGCGGGCGCGCTGCTCCTTGAACTCGCCCATCAGGCCGAACCCGTCGACGATGACCATGGTGCGGTCGTCGACGACGACCTTGGTCTCACCCATGATCGCGACGGCGTTGATCGTGGTCTCCTTGGCAGAGAAGTGGGCCTGTCGCAGGTCGAGCGTGATGCTGCCCATCATCGCGAACGCCGAGTGCGTCTCGCCGACCAGCCAGGGCCCCTGCCGCTTGGTCTCGGACATGATCGCCACCGAGTTGGGATGGCTGGCCCCGACCGGGAGAGTGGTCCGCGCCGGCCGGGGCTGGGCGGGGTGCTGCGGCACCTGTGCCGGCAGGTCCGCGGTGATCGGCACCAGGTCGCCGTACGTCTTCGCGGCGTAGGCCGCCTCCAGCCGCTCGTCGAGCTCGCCGAGCTCGAGCCGTCCCTCGCCGGCAGCCTCGCGCAGCGCCTCGGCCACCTTGTGGCGGTCCGCGTCGGAGATGCGCAGCTGCTGGGGGTCCTGCATGGGGACATTCAACCATCCGCGGGGACGTCATAGGCGAGGACGTCATAGGTTCTGTGCGCTATCGCGACCGCCTCGCATGACGTCCCGTGGACAGGGGACGGGTCATGCGGTACGACGTGCCGGAATGTCGCAGCCGTTGGCCACCAGTCCCTGCTCGATCTGCGCGAAGAACTCGTCCGGGCAGACGCGCAGACCGAGTAGCGGAAGCCGCAGCACGGTGTCGCCCTCGATCGCCAGGGAGTTCTGCCGGATGGCGTCGGGCACGATCAGCTGCGCCCAGGCATGCTGGATCCCGTCGACCTCGACCACCAGGCGCCACCGCTTCCACCGCAGGTCGAGGTAGTACTTGCCGGAGGCGGTACGGTGCACCACCTGCGTGTCCGGCTCGGGCAGCCCCCGTTCACGACAGCCACGCACCACATCGAGCTCGCCGAGCGAGCGGACCCCGCCGAGAAGGTCGACGAGCACACCGTGGATGAACGACCGGCGCTTGTCGCGACGCACACGCAGCATCTCCACGCCGAGGCGCTCGGGAGTGGTCAGCCCTTGCTGCACCACCATGGTGAGTGCCAGGGCGGCCTCGCGGTCCGATCGTGCCCACAGCGCGTGACGGATGGCCGCGACCTCGACCCGCGACCGTCGCAACGGACCCGGCGCGAGGTCGTCGGACGTCCAGCGTCTCGTCTGCCGGATGTCGATCCCCTTGACGCGCCACGCGGGTGCCCCACGAGGAACGGAGACCCGGATCCGGTCCACGCTGAAGTGCTCCAGCCCCGCCTCTAGCAGGGCGGAGCCGGCGTCGAGGTAGGCCCTTGGCCCAGCCTCGAACACGGCCGCGAAGTGTTCGGCCCGCGGCGTCAGTGGACCTCGGTGGGTGCACACGCTCTGCCTGCCCAGGCGCGCCCAGCGGTCCGCGCGGATGTTGGCGCGGACCTCGCACCTCGTGATGCCGGCGGCGTACAGCTGGCGTCGGGACACGACGCCTTCCTGGTCCGCGGCCAGCTGCTCTACGCGCGGTCGCCGCAACCGCCGCCGCCGGCTCGGCAGGTTGGTCTCGCTCATCCGCTCAGCCTGACCCGCTCCCAGGGGCCCCCACCACCCCCACCTGAGGATCTGTGGATAACTCAGCCTGCCGCTCGGCGGGACGTCATACGGTGTGGTCGCTATAGGCCGCGGAACCTATGACGTTGCAGGGGTGGTGGGAGTGGAGGTCGCCGAAGTCGCGCGCGCCGGGGCGATGGTGCTGCGGAACCGGATCGACGACGCGGGAGCTGAGGTCCTGGAGCTCCGGGTCAACGGGGTCTTCGTGATGGACACTGCGCAGACGGAGACCGAGGAGGCGCTCGCGCGGACCGCCCTGGGACTCGTCGACCGGCCCCGCCGGGTGCTGGTCGCCGGGCTCGGCCTGGGATTCACGATGCACGAGGTGCTGGCCGATCCGCGCGTAGAGCACGTGCGGGTGGTCGAGGTGGAGGACGCGCTGGTCGGCTGGATGCGCGACGGCACGATTCCGCACGGCCCGGGCTTTCTCGCCGACGACCGGCTGGAGGTGGTGGTGGCGGACGCCCGCCAGGCGATCGCGGAGAGTCGGTCCGCGACGTACGACCTGGTGCTGCTCGACGTAGACAACGGGCCGGGGTTCCTGGTCTACGAGTACAACGCTGCGCTCTACCAGGCCGGTTTCCTGCGTCAGGTGCGTGAGGTGCTGCGGCCGGGCGGGGCACTGGCGGTGTGGTCGAGCGCCGAGTCGGCAGAGCTGCAGAGGGCGCTGGGCGAGGTCTTCGGCGACGTCACGACCTGCCGGCTTCCGGTCACCCTGCAGGGCCGCGACGAGTCCTACTGGATCTACGCCTCCGGGAGGGCTGGAATAGCATCGAGGTCATGAGCGACTTCCGGATCGAGCACGACTCCATGGGCGAGGTGAAGGTGCCTGCCGACGCGCTCTGGCGGGCCCAGACCCAGCGGGCGGTGGAGAACTTCCCGATCAGCGGCACCCGCCTGGAGGCCGAGCACATTGCCGCGCTGGCACGGATCAAGTCCGCCGCCGCGCAGGTCAACGCCGAGCTCGGTGTCTTGGACGGGGGCCTGGCCAAGGCCGTCCACGAAGCCGCCGAGCAGATCGTCGCCGGGGAGCATCTCGACCAGTTCCCGATCGACGTGTTCCAGACCGGGTCAGGCACGTCGTCGAACATGAACATGAACGAGGTGATCGCCTCGCTGGCGGCTCGGGCGGGGGTCGAGGTGCACCCGAACGACCACGTGAACGCCAGCCAGTCCTCCAACGACACCTTCCCCACCTCGATCCACGTCGCGGCAGCGGTAGCCGTCACCGAGCGGCTGCTGCCCGCGCTCGACGTACTCGCCACGTCGCTGGAGGCCAAGGCGGCCGAGTTCGCGGGCGTAGTGAAGTCCGGGCGCACCCACCTGATGGACGCGACCCCGGTGATGCTCGGCCAGGAGTTCGGCGGGTACGCCGCTGCCTGCCGGCTCGGCGTGGAGCGGCTGCGCAGCACACTGCCGAGGGTGTGCTCGCTTCCCCTGGGCGGCACCGCCGTGGGCACCGGCATCAACACTCCGGCCGGCTTCGCGGCCAAGGTGATCGCGCGTCTCGCCGAGCAGACCGGGCTGCCGTTCACCGAGGCCGCCGACCACTTCGAGGCGCAGGGCGGCCGGGACGCCCTGGTCGAGCTGTCCGGTCAGTTGCGCACGATCGCGGTGAGCCTGACCAAGATCTGCAACGACCTGCGCTGGATGGGCAGCGGGCCGACCGCGGGGCTGGGCGAGATCAACCTGCCCGACCTGCAGCCCGGCTCGAGCATCATGCCCGGCAAGGTCAACCCGGTGCTGCCCGAGGCGACGGTGATGGTCGCCGCGCAGGTGATGGGCAACGACGCGGTCGTGGCGATCGCCGGCGCCTCCGGCAACTTCGAGCTGAACGTGATGATGCCGGTGCTGGCGCGCAACCTGCTGGAGTCGATCCGGCTGCTGTCGACCAGCAGCCGCACGCTCGCCGAGCGTTGCGTGGACGGGATCACCGCGAACACCGACCGGCTGCGCGAGTACGCCGAGTCCTCGCCCTCGGTGGTGACCCCGCTGAACCGGCACATCGGCTACGAGAACGCGGCCAAGGTCGCCAAGCGGGCTCTCGCCGAGGGCAGGACGATCCGCGAGACCGTCATCGAGATGGGCTTCGTGAAGGACGGGGCCCTGACCGAGGAGCAGCTCGACGCGGCCCTCGACGTGGAGTCGATGACCCACCCGTAGTCCCCCGCCACCCCACCAGTAGTCCCCCGCCACCCCACCCTTGACCCTCTATGGGGTCAGTACCAGTTGTGGGACTGCTTGAACGACCAGGCGCCGCAGGGGGTGCCGTAGCTGCTGCGGATGTACTCCAGACCCCAACGGATCTGGGTGGCCGCATTGGTCTGCCAGTCCGGGCCGGCGCTGGACATCTTGGAAGCCGGTAGCGCCTGCGGGATTCCGTAGGCCCCAGAGGACGCGTTGGTGGCGTGGATGTTCCACCCGCTCTCACTCATGTAGAGCGAGTCCAGGCAGCTGAACTGGTCGGCGGAGAAGCCGAACTGCGGCAGCAGTGCCCGGGCGATGTCGCGCGGGTCGCCGCTGGCCAGGTCCTCGGTCAGGGTCACCTGACCGCCGGAGTCCTGGTTGAGCGCCTTCTTCTTGTCCTGGTCGATGGGGGTACGTCGTGCCGAGCGGGACAGGTCGTGGGTCCGGTCGGAGAGGTCGACGTGTGCGGCCGCCCGGGCTCGGGCAGCACGGTCGTGCCGGCCGGTGTGGTCGTGGTGGGCGGTCGAGGCGGACAGCGACGCGGTGGCGCCGGCGGGCTCGCTGCCGCCCAGAGCGACCCCGGACGAGACCGCGACGCCGGTGACGGCGACGGCCACCCCGGAGGCCATCACGGTGTGCCGGATGCGGCGGGTCAGGACGGGTAGGACGGGCGAACGGTCGGCTCGGTGCTTGGCTCGGTGCTTCGGCACGTACTGCTCACGTGACACAGGGGGTCTCATCAAGTGATCGACTACGGGGCAGGCATCCACACGAGTGCCCGCGGCGTGAGGAACCCACCACGAGCACCAAGGACGGCCTCCACCATGACGGATCGGCAGGGGAGGGCGCAACCTGAGCAATCAGGACCTGTGGATTCCATGCGCTGGTCTAGACCACCAGGCTCTCCAGCATCTCGGTGACCAGCGCGGCGATCGGCGAGCGCTCGGAGCGGGTCAAGGTGACGTGCGCGAACAGCGGGTGCCCCTTGAGGCGCTCCACCACGGCGACCACGCCGTCGTGCCGGCCGACGCGGAGGTTGTCGCGCTGGGCGACGTCGTGGGTGAGCACCACCTTGGAGTTCGCGCCGATCCGCGACAGCACCGTCAGCAGCACGTTGCGCTCCAGCGACTGCGCCTCGTCGACCACCACGAACGCGTCGTGCAGGGAGCGCCCGCGGATGTGGGTCAGCGGGAGCACCTCCAGCATGTCCCGGTCGAGCACCTCCTCGATCACGTCGGGGCTGGTGAGCGCGCCGAGCGTGTCGAAGACCGCCTGGGCCCACGGCGACATCTTCTCCGACTCGCTGCCCGGCAGATAGCCCAGCTCCTGTCCGCCGACCGCGTAGAGCGGACGGAAGACCACCACCTTCTTGTGCTGGCGCCGCTCCATGACCGCCTCGAGTCCGGCGCACAGCGCCAGCGCGGACTTGCCGGTGCCGGCACGGCCGCCGAGGGAGACGATGCCGATCTCGGGGTCGAGCAGCATCTCCAGGGCGATGCGCTGCTCCGCGGACCGGCCGTGGATGCCGAACGCCTCCCGGTCCCCGCGCACCAGGTGCACCCTCTTGTCCGCCTTCACCCGGCCCAGCGCGCTGCCGCGCTCGGAGAGCAGCACGAGGCCCGTGTGGCACGGCAGGTCGCGAGCGGCCTGGTCGTCGATGACGCCCTCGGCGTACAACGCGTCCACGTCGCCCCCCGACAGCTCGAGCTCGGTCATCCCGGTCCAGCCGGACTCGACGGCGAGCTCGGCGAGGTACTCCTGCGCGTCGAGGCCGACCGCGGACGCCTTGATCCGCATCGGCAGGTCCTTGGACACCAAGGTGACCGTGCTGCCCTCGTCGGCGAGGTTGCGCGCGACGGCGAGGATGCGCGAGTCGTTGTCGCCGAGCCGGAACCCGGAGGGCAGCGACCCGGGGTCGGTGTGGTTGAGCTCGACGCGGAGCGTGCCGCCGTCGTCCCCGACCGGCACCGGGTCGTCGAGCCTGCCGTTCCGCACCCGCAGCTCGTCGAGCGCCCGCAGCGCGGTCCGTGCGAAGTAACCGAGCTCGGGATGGTGCCGCTTGCCCTCCAGCTCGGTGATCACCACGACGGGGAGGACGACCTCATGCTCCTCGAAACGGTGCAGGGCACCGGGGTCGGCGAGCAGGACACTGGTGTCGAGCACATAGGTTCGGACACCGGGCTTTCGCGGCGCTCTCACGCGGGCCCGGCCGGCCGACGGGGTGGTCTTGGTTGCAGCCACGGCAGCGCATCCCCTTCGCAGACCGACGCGCGCACTCACGCCCCGGTCCTGTCAGCTCTCGCACGGACCGGGACCGGGCCCGAAGGTCCGAGTGCGGACTTCCGGCTTTCGCGTGGTCGTGACTTCTCACGAACGGGCCTCCCGGACGGCGAGCTTCCCCGCTCACCGTCACCGGCGACGATAGTTCGCGACCGGCCGGGCCGGGTGCCCGACACGCGGAGCGGCCGAGCGTCGACCGACGACAACGCCGCGAGGCGCCGCGTGGGGTGGCGCTAGAGGCCGTAGCGGCGGTTGCGTTGGGCATAGGCACGCACGGCACGCAGGAAGTCCACCCGCCGGAAGTCGGGCCAGTAGGCCTCGCAGAAGTAGTACTCGCTCTGCGCGCTCTGCCAGAGCAGGAACCCGCCGAGCCGCTGCTCGCCGGAGGTGCGGATCACCAGGTCCGGGTCCGGTTGCCCCTTCGTGTAGAGGTGCTCGGCGATGTGCTCGACGTCGAGGATCTCCGCGAGCTCCTCGATCGAGGTGCCCTTCGATGCCTGCTCCTGGAGCAGGGAGCGTACGGCGTCCGCGATCTCCCGGCGCCCGCCGTAGCCGACCGCGACGTTGACGATCATCCCGTCGACGTCCCGGGTCGCCTCCTCGGCCTCCTTGAGCCGCTCGCCGGTCGAGGTCGGCAGCAGGTCCAGCGAGCCGACCGGGTGCAGCCGCCAGCGCCGCTGCTCGGCCAGCGTGCTCACCGCGCCCTCGATCACCGCCATCAGCCCCTGCAGCTGGTCTGCCGGACGGTTCAGGTTGTCGGTGGACAGCAGCCACAGCGTGACGACCTCCACGCCGAGCTCCTCGCACCAGTCCAGCAGGGGCTCGATGTTGGCCGCGCCGGCGCGGTATCCGTGCGTGGTGTCGGTCCCCACCCCCTTGGCCCAGCGGCGGTTGCCGTCGAGCATCACCCCCACGTGCTTGGGCAGCCCCTCGGTGGGCAGGCGGCGCATCAGTCTCGCCTCGTAGGCCGGGTAGAGCACCCGGCGTACACCTCGCTTCCAGTCCGCCACCACTTCACTGTACCGGCGGGATTCGCGAGTGGACGGGAGTCGGGGTGGGTACGGTGGCCATGTGATCGCGTCGACCCAGCAGCTCGGCGGGCAGGTCCGGGACCGGCTTGAGGAGTTCAGGCCCCGGCTGCGCGGCTGGCTGCACGCGGGCATCGCCCCGGTCACGCTGGCCGCCGGGATCGTGCTGGTGGTGCTGTCCCCGACCGCGGCGACCCGGACCGGCTCGGCGGTGTTCGCGAGCTCCGCACTGACGCTGTTCACGGTCTCGGCGTTCTACCACCGGGGCAAGTGGAGCCCCAAGGTGTGGCGGGTGCTGCGGCGGCTGGACCACGCCAACATCTTCGTGCTGATCGCGGGGAGCTGCACTCCCTTCACACTGCTGCTGCTGCAGGGCACCGACCGGGTGGTGCTGCTTTGTGTGGCGTGGGGCGGCGCGGCGCTCGGGGTCGGGTTCCGGATGCTGTGGAGCGACGCGCCCCGATGGCTCTACACGCCGATCTACCTGGCCCTGGGGTGGGCGTCGGTCTTCTTCTTCGGCGACTTCGTGCACTCCGCCGGCACCGCGGTGCTGGTGCTGATGTGCGTCGGCGGCGTGCTCTACACGCTGGGCGGGCTGGTCTACGGATTCCAGCGGCCGAACCCGTTCCCCCGCTGGTTCGGCTTCCACGAGGTGTTCCACGCCCTGACGATCATCGCGTTCGTCACCCACTACGTCGGGGTGTCGATCGCGACGTACTCCCTGCGCTGAACCGGTCCAGACGACTTCCCGACAACTCTGGACTGCCGTGGACGGCGGGGTTACCGTCGAAGGACATTTCCTGCGAAGGGACGGAGGTGTGCAGCCATGTCACCCACTCGATCCCACCACGAGCCGGAAGGACCGTGAGTCGCACGAGGAAGATGCAGAAGGGGAAGGCGTGACGCGCCTTCCCCTTCTCCGTGTCGGGGGCGCCTATCCCAGCTGGGACTCCAGCTCCTCGGGAGTGCTCACCGGCCGATCGCAGACCATCCCGCGGCAGACGTACGCCGTGGGCGCGCCGCCGAGCAGCCCACGCCCCTCCAGGAGGGGTACGCCGTGCGTGTCCGGGGCGCCGACCACCACCACTGCGCCGGGGCTGACGGCTTGGCGGGCGATCCTCTCCAGCTCGTCCCGTCCCGGGTCACCGGGCTCTCCGACGATCGCGACCTCCAGCGGACCCGCCAGGGCGGCCTCGGCCGCGGCGAGCCACCAGCCGGCGAACCTCGGCACCCGCTCCGCGAGCGGCGCCACCGACGCCAGCGCCGCCTCGGCGGCCTCCCGGTGCCGCCCGGTGCCGGTGAGCGCCGCGTAGCCGAGCAGCGCATGCACCAGGGCGGACTGGCCGGAAGGGCTCGCGTTGTCACCGGGATCACGCGGCCGGGTCGGCAGGACTGAGGCCCCCTCGGGCGTGTCGTAGAAGCCGCCGTCGTCCGCGGCGAACGACTCCAGCGCGACGTCCAGCAACGCCTCCGCACGCCGCAGCCAGGACGGGTCCCCTGTCGCGGACAGCAGCGCCAGGAACCCTCCCGCGACGCACCCGTAGTCCTCGAGCACCCCGGCCGGCGCACCGGCCACGCCGTCGCGGGAGACCCTGCGCAGCGTCCGCCCGTCCAGGTGCACGTCAGCGAGCAGCCGGCCCGCCCGCTCGGCGGCCTGCACGTAGCGCGGCTCCCGGAGCTGGCAGCCGGCCTCGGCGAGCGACGCGATGGCCAGGCCGTTCCAGGCGGCGACCACCTTGTCGTCGCGTCCGGGGCGTACCCGTTCGCCGCGCACCTCCAGCAGTCTTCGCCGTACGTCGTCCCAGCGGTCGGCGTCCTCCGGGTCGACGGGCAGCTGCAACGTGGACGAGCCGTGCTCGAAGGTCCCCGCCGGGGTGACCTGCAGCAGGGTCGCCGCCCAGCCGCCGTCCTGAATGCCGAGCGCAGAGGCGAGCTCGTCCGGTGTCCACACATAGAACTTGCCCTCCACCCCCTCGCTGTCCGCATCGAGCGAGGAGGCGAACCCGCCCTGCTCGGTGGCCAGCTCGCGGAGCAGGAACTCGGCGGTCTCCCTCGCCACGCGCTCGCCGAGCGGGTTGCCCGTCTGCCGCCACCAGCGCAGGTAGACACCAAGCAGCTGGGCGTTGTCGTAGAGCATCTTCTCGAAGTGCGGCACGACCCAGTCGCGGTCCACGCTGTAGCGGGCGAACCCGCCGCCGAGCTGGTCGTAGATGCCGCCGCGGGCCATCGCCTCGCAGGTCGCGTCGACCATCTGCCCTGCGTCGGTCTGCCCTCCGTCGTTCGAGCCTGTCGAGACCCGTGCGTCATGGCGGAGCAGGAACTCCAGCACCATCGACGGGGGGAACTTCGGCGCCGTGCCGAAGCCGGCCGACTGCGCGTCGTACTCGCGGGCCAGAGAGTCCACGGCACCGTCGAGCACCGCCGCGTCGAGCGCGAGATGGCCGGCCACCCCCGGCCCTCCCGCGGCCGGCTGCTGACCACGCAAGTGCGCCACCAGCTTCGCGGCGACGCCGGCGACCTGCTCCCGCTGGTCGTCCCAGGCCTTGACCAGCGCCTCGAGGACCTGGCGGAATGCCGGCTGGCCCTGCCGTGGCCGGTCGGGAAAGTAGGTGCCGGCGAAGAACGGCTCCCGGTCCGGGGTGAGCGCAACCGTCATCGGCCAGCCGCCTTGGCCGGTCATCGCGGTGGTCGCCTGCATGTAGACCGCGTCCACGTCTGGCCGCTCCTCGCGGTCCACCTTGATCGCGACGAAGTGCTCGTTCAGGTAGGCCGCGGTGGCCTCGTCCTCGAACGACTCGTGCGCCATCACGTGGCACCAGTGGCAGGCGGCGTACCCGACCGACAGCAGCACCGGCACGTCCCGCGCCCGCGCCTCCGAGAACGCCTCGTCGCTCCACTCCCGCCAGTCGACGGGGTTGTCCTTGTGCTGCAGCAGGTACGGCGATGTCGCGGACCCCAGGCGATTCGGCACGCTCCCCACGCTAGCCCGTACCCCTCTGACTGCCTGGACCCGATTGATACACGAAGCAGATTCTCGGGCCTTCGCTGGTTCCTGAGGTGCGAGGAGCGCAGCGACGAGCCTCGAAACCAAGGAAGTGATCCTAGGTGGCGAACCACAAGGAGCCCACGCTGCTCGCGCAGGGCAAGGCGAGCACCCTGGGCGGGAGCACTCGCCCGTGGCGGGTGCGTCTCTACGCCCCGGAGCCCGGCGGCACGAAGTACCAGGTGATGTTCCGCGCGCCCTCTGGCGAGGGCAAGCCATGGAAGCGGGTCCTCCGGCGCGCGAACTCCGACGAGGAAGCGCGCAAGCTCTTCGCGCAAGCCGAGGCCGCGCCGGACACCGAGAAGGAGCTGCCTGTCAGCGCCGATGTCCGCGCCTCCCGCACCATCCGCGTGCTTGGCGAGGCGTACATCGAGGACAGCTTGGAACGCGGCAAGCAGCCGCGGACGATGGAGGGGCCCGTGTCCCAACTCAACGCCCACATCTTGCCCACCACTGGCGACGTGCCGGTGACGAAGTGGCGGGTCGAGCAAAGCCGCATGGTGATGGAGAAGGGTTCCAAGACGCTGTTCTCTCATCGGGGGCGCGAGGACCTGCGCGGACAGCTCGCCGCGATGCGGAAACTCGCGTGGCGCTTGGGCCGGCTCGACCGGTCGATCGATCCGCTCGACGGCTTGGAGATCGGACGCGCCAACCTGTTGCACGGAGCGACGGCGCGGTACGTCGACCCGCGCCTGCGTCCGGAGACCCGTCAGGTGAAGGCGATGGCGGCCGCCGCCGATCTCTTGTGCGGGCCGGATGGCACCGATCCGCTGAAGACGCGACTCCGGCTCTTCGGGACGAAGATCCGCGTGGCCGGATTCGGCGGCCTACGCCTCGGCGAGCAGAACGCACTCCGCGCGATCGACGTCTTCTTCGAGCACGGCTACGTCCACGTCAACGGCTCGTGGATCACCCCGCGTAGGGCGTCGGGCTTCCGCGGCCCAGTGAAGAACCACACGCTCCACGAGGTGCCGCTACCTAAGTCCTTGATGCACGGCGAACTGCTCCCCCGCGTCGCGGTGCTCTTTGGCCTGCCGGCGGATGCGGCCTTGCAGCGGATACTCAACGCTCAGGAGGAGGAGCGCCAGCTCCGGGCGTCCCTGGCACAGCGGGAAAGGGACCGCAACCTCGCGTGGTGGAACTACCCCATCCCTCCCGAGCACGAGCCGTGGCTCTTCGTCGACACCGTGACCGGCTGCCGGTGAAGCCAGAGATGCACAACGAGCGCTGGCACCGCGTGCGCGCGTGAGTCGAGGAGAACGACCCCGACAACGCCTGGCCGCGCACGATCGTCTACCGCAACCTCCGCCACCACGCCGCGACCAAGTGGTTCCACGAAGAGCTCGGCGAACCCTGGGAGGTGGTCGCGCAGTACCTCGGCGACAAGCTCACCACCGTCCTCAACCACTACGTCCGCGCCGGCGAGGACGCCCTCCGCGACTCGGTCGACAAGCTCGCTACGCGATGAGTCGCTGGCGGCGAGTGGAGGGCGCAGAGAGGCCAAGTCCCGCAATCGCGCCACGACCAAGGGGGCCGAGCGACTACCTTTGGAAAGGCCGCTGATGCCTGCGCGGGCGGCCAGTTGTTCTGCGCAGGTCATTGTCAGGAGAGTGGAACGTTGTCGCTGGTGAAGTCGAAGCAGCGTGTGGCAGACCACGGGGAGGTGTTCACCCCTGACTGGCTGGTGGAGGCGATGCTCGACCTAGTGAAGGGCGAGTCCGAGCGCATCGACTCCCGGTTCCTCGAGCCAGCGTGCGGATCGGGCAACTTCCTGGTAAAGGTTCTGGCTCGCAAACTGGCCACGGTCGAGGCCAATTACGGCAAGAGCGAGTTCGAGAAGCGCAACTTCGCCCTGCTGGGCCTCATGTGCATCTACGGCATCGAACTACTGCCGGACAACATCGCCGACTGTCGTCAGAACATGCTCGAGATATTCGACCAATTCCTCGGACTGACTCCCGACGAGGACCTGCACCGAGCAGCCGCCCACGTGCTGAGCCAGAACATCGTCCACGGCGACGCCATGACCATGCTCAACAGCCTCGGAGCGGCCATCACGTTCCCCGAGTGGGGCTACCTGGGCAAGGGCAAGTTCCAGCGCCGCGACTTCCGGCTCGACACCCTCACGCAGATGAGCACCTTCAGCGAGGAAGACACGCTCTTCGCCGACCTCGACAAACACGAGGTCTTCACACCGGCGAAGAGCTACCCAACGATGACCGTGGCGGAGCTGGCGGCATGAGCACCACGCAGGCCGCCTTCTCCGTTCGAGGGCACAACCCTGACGTGCTCGACTGCATCGCCAACCTCTCCAACGACGAGGTGTTCACTCCTCCGGAGATCGCCAACCGGATGCTCGACACCGTTACTGCGGCCTGGGCAGAGGCTCACGACGGCGAGAGCCTCTGGGCCAACCCAGAAGTGCGCTTCCTCGACCCCTTTACCAAGTCGGGCGTGTTTCTCAGGGAGATCACGCGACGCCTCACGGACGGTCTCGAGGACAAGATCCCTGATCTCGAGAAACGCGTTGATCACATCCTTTCCACGCAAGTCTTCGGCATCGCCATCACGCACCTTACGAGCCTCCTGGCCCGCCGCAGCGTGTACTGCTCGAAGTGGGCCAACGGGGAGCACTCCATCGCGACGTCATTCGACACCGACCACGGCAACATCTGGTTCGAGCCGATCGAGCACACGTGGGTGGGCGGCACCGAGTCGGTCATCACGGCCGACGATCAAGGTAACGAGATCAGGAAGTTCACCAACGGCAAGTGCAAACACTGCGGCGCGACACAGAAGGCGTTGGACCGTGGTGACGGCATGGAGACGCACGCCTACGCCTTCATCCACACGGACGACATCAAGGCTCGGGTCGCCGAGCTGTTTGGAGACGACATGCAGTTCGACGTCATCATCGGCAACCCGCCGTACCAACTCCAGTCGGACGGCGGCACCCGAGACGTCCCGATCTACCAGCTCTTCGTGGAGCAGGCGAAGAAGCTCGGCCCGCGGTACCTCACGATGGTCATTCCGTCGCGCTGGATGGCTGGGGGCCTTGGGCTGTCGGATTTCCGCAAGCGGATGCTGGGTGACCGACACATCCGGGACCTCGTCGACTACCCGAACGCCGCTGAGATCTTCCCATCAGTCGGGATCAACGGCGGCGCTTGCTACTTCTTTTGGGACGCTTCGCACGACGGCGACTGCAATGTGTCGTCAGTGCGGGCTGGGGAAGTCATCGGCCCGACACTGCGCTCGCTGGACGAATTCGACGTGCTCGTGCGAGACGCCCGAGCGGTCGACATCCTGCGGAAGGTTCTCAAGCACGACGAGGTGCCCGTCAACAAGATCCTGGCCCGGGACAAGGAGTTCGGCTGGACATCCAACTTCGACGGGTTCCACGGGTCAGAGCAGCCCGGCGATGTTCCGATCTACTACATCCGGACGATGAAGCGGAGCCGGGGCTACATCGCGCGCGGCGAAGTCACCAAGAGCACCCACCTCATCGACACCTGGAAGTTACTAGTCCCGAAGGTCGGCTCCGGGCGTGAGCGGGAGAAGAGCGGCGTGGACCTCGTATTGGGGCCGTCTCAGATCGTGCCGTCACCGTCAGTCTGCACCCAGTCGTTCCTGTTCTTCTACGTGTCTTCCAAAGACGAAGCAGAGAGCCTTCGGTCGTACTACGCGACGCGGTTCTTCCGCTTCCTGGTGGCGCTGCGGAAGATCACCCAGGATGCTACGCATTCGACTTATCGCTGGGTGCCGATGCAGACGTGGGACCGCACCTGGACCGACGCCGACCTGTACGCCAAGTACGGCATCACCGACGCGGAGCAGGCGTTCATCGAGTCCTTGATCCGGCCGATGGAGGTCGCAGGCGAGGGGATCGACTGATGGCCAAAACCGTCTTCCGAAGCACTTCGTTCACGCTCCGCCACCTTGCCGACAACATCGGCCGCGGCGACATCGCCCTGCCTGAGCTACAGCGACCGTTCGTGTGGGCCAACGCGAAGGTGCGCGACCTTTTCGACTCGATGTATCGGGGCTTCCCCGTTGGCTACTTGCTCTTCTGGGAGACGGGCGCAGAACTGGGCGCCCGACAGATCGGCACCGGCGCGAAGGAGGCGCGGGTTGCGCGCTGGCTGATCGTCGACGGTCAGCAGCGCATGACGTCGCTGTACTCGGTGCTCATGGGGCAAGCGGTCGTCCGAGAGGACTACACCGAGTCACGGGTCCGGCTTGCCTTTCGCCCCCGCGATGGACATTTCGCGGTCTGGGACAACGCGGTGGAGAAGAACCCAGAGTTCCTCAACGACGTCACGCTTCTTTGGTCCGACTTCCGAGGGACAGTGGCGGCCTTCTTCGCCCGCTACGAGCATGCCCGCGGCCCCCTCGACCACGAGACCCGCAACGCGTGGGAAGACAACATCGACCAAGTGCGAGACCTGCAGAACTACCCGTTCAGTGTTGTCGAGCTCGACCAGGACGTCGACGAGGAGCAGGTTGCGGATGTTTTCGTACGGATCAACTCAGAGGGCGTCAAGCTCAAGCAAGCTGATTTCATCCTGACGCTGCTCAGCGTCTTCTGGGACAAGGGTCGCAAAGAACTCGAGGACTTCGCGCGTGCGTGCAAGGTTCCGTCGATCTCCGGCGCGTCTCCGTTCAACTGGTACATCCAGCCGCAGCCCGACCAGCTGCTTCGGGTCACCGTGGCGCATGCGTTCCGGCGGGCCGTGCTCAGGCACGCGCATTCGATCCTACGGGGAAAGGACCTGGAGACAGGACAAGTCTCCGCTGAGCGCCGTGACGAGCAGTTCGAGCGGCTACGAGCTTCGCAGACGAAGGTCCTGGACCTGGGCAACTGGCACGAGTACCTCCGGTGCCTAGAGCGCGCCGGTTTCCGTGGTTCGAAGATGATTGCCAGCGAGAACGCAGTGCTGTTCACGTACGCCATCTGGCTCATGGGACGAGTCGACCATGGCGTGCCTGTCGACCAGTTGCGTGAGGCCGTCGCTCGCTGGTTCTTCATGGCCCACGCGACGGCCCGTTACTCAGGCTCCTTCGAGACCCAGGCCGAGCGCGACTTCCGCGACATCGATGAAGCAGCGCAGAACGTCGGCTTCGTCGATGCGTTGAGCAAGATCGTCGACGACACCCTCACTGGTGACTTCTGGTCGATCACCCTGCCGAATGAACTGGCCACTTCGGCGGCCCGCAGCCCCGCGCTCTTCGCCTACTTCGCCGCGCTCAACATCCTCGACGCCGACGCACTACTGTCCACCGGCAAGGTGCGCGAGCGGCTCGACCCCGCCGTCATTGCCAAGAAGGGCATCGAGCGACATCACATCTTCCCGCAGGCATACCTACGCAACGTCCTCGGCATCAAGGACAACCGGCAAATCAACCAGATCGCCAACATGGCATTGGTCGAGTGGAACGACAACATTGCCATCTCTGACCTAGAGCCATCGGTCTACTGGCCGCAGCAGGTCGAGGCCAAGCCGCACCTCGCGGGTCGCCTGGCGACGCAGCAGGAGCACCACGCGCTGCCTTCCGGATGGACCGGTATGGCATACGGGGAGTTCCTTGAGGCGCGTCGCCGGCTGATGGCTGCCGTCACGAGGAAGGCATTCGAGCGAATGTCGCAGTCGGACTACTCGGCGACCTATCCGACGGTCGCGAGCGTTCCCGACGTACCGATCGAGGAGGGCTTAGCGGCATCTGAGGCCGTCAGCATCCTCAATCTCGTTGAATCAGGGTTGTTGCCTGTCGGCACGATGTTGATCCCCACGCGTGAATCAGTCGACGCGCTTGGGGAGATCGACGAGCAGGGCCAGATCGTCGTCAACGACGAGTCGTTCGACTCGCCGTCCGGTGCAGCCCGCGCGGCTGCCGGACGAGGATCAAACGGATGGACCTTCTGGCAGGCCGACACCGCGAAGGGCCTGCGACGTCTCGACGCGATCCGCGAGGAGTACCGCTTGGGCAACGTCGAACTGGGCGACGGCACCACCGATGAGTAAGTCGATCGAGGAGCTCCTCCCACCGAAGCCAGACGCTCGGCTGCGGATCTACGCCTATACCATCGATAGCCCCGCTCACGAGGGCCTGATCAAGGTCGGGCAGACCACGCGCGACGTGAAGACGCGCATCGCCGAGCAGACCAAGACCGTGGGTATCAAGCCCACGATCCACGTGGACGAACCTGCCGACCGTGCGGACGGCACTCCGTTCACCGACTTCCAGGTGCGAGCGCGGCTCGTCGCCAAGGGCTTCGAGAACGTCACCGAGGTCGGAGCCGAGTGGATGCGTTGCACCCTCGCCGACGTCCAGACCGCCATCACCGAGCTGCGCACCGGCCAGAAGCTCACCGGCACACACCATGAGACGTTCCCCATGCGCAAGGAGCAGGCCGAGGCGGTCGCCAAGACCCACGCCTACTTCAACTCCGTGTGGGCCGAGGACATGCACGCCGCACCGCGGTTTCTGTGGAACGCCAAGATGCGGTTCGGCAAGACCTTCACCTCCTACCAGCTCGCCAAGAAGCTGCGCGCTACCCGCGTGCTCGTGGTGACGTTCAAGCCGGCCGTCGAGGATGCCTGGCAGGCCGACCTCGAGAACCACGCCGACTTCGATGGCTGGCAGTACATGAGCAAGCAGTCGGGCTCGGACCCTACGGCCGTGGCCAAGAACAAGCCGCTGGTCTACTTCGGCTCCTTCCAAGACCTGCTCGGCAAGGACAAGGCCGGCAACATCAAGGCCAAGAACGAGTGGCTTCACGAGATCAACTGGGACCTGGTGATCTTCGACGAGTACCACTTCGGTGCCTGGCGAGACAGCGTGAAGGAGCTCTTCGAGGGCGAGGACGACGCCGGCGCCGACATCAAGGCCGAGTACGGCACCACGCTCACCGGACGCGGCTCGGCCACCAGCGCCACCATCGAGGACTTCGAGGAGGAGTTCGAGGAGCTCGCCGAGGACGAGCCTGAGTTCCTGCCGATCACCACCCGCGCCTACCTGTACCTGTCGGGAACGCCGTTCAAGGCGCTGGCCACTGGCGAGTTCATCGAAGAGCAGATCTTCAACTGGACCTATACCGACGAGCAACGGGAAAAGAAGAAGTTCGCCCAGGCTCACCCCGAGAAGCTCAACCCCTACGGGGCGCTCCCGCAGTTGCGCCTGCTGACTTATCAGATGCCCGACGAGCTGCTCGCGATCGCCAGCTCGGGTGAATTCGACGAGTTCGACCTCAACGCCTTCTTCGCCGCCACGGGCACCGGTGCAAACGCGGAGTTCAAGTACAAGAACGACGTCCAGAAATGGCTGGACATCATCCGAGGTGCCTACGCGCCCACCCAAGTGGACAACCTCAAGCACGGCTCCCAGCGCCCGCCGTTTCCGTACTCGGACGTGCGACTGCTGCCTCACCTCCAGCATTCGTTCTGGTTCCTACCCAACGTTGCGTCCTGCCACGCCATGGCCAACCTGCTCGGCGAGCCACAGAACTCGTTCTTCAATAAGTACCGGGTGCTGACAGTCGCCGGCACCAGCGCCGGCATCGGTCTCGACGCTCTGCCGCCCGTTCGCAAGGCCATCGGTAGCGGTCACGAGACGGGCTCAATCACCCTTTCCTGTGGCAAGCTCACCACAGGGGTGACGGTGCCCCAGTGGTCGTCGATTCTGATGCTGCGCAACCTCAAGTCACCCGAGACCTACTTCCAAAGCGCCTTCCGCGTGCAGTCGCCCTGGAGCCAGAAGAACCCCAACGGCGACAACCCCCACGAGGAAGAGGTCTACAAGCCGGTCTGCTTCGTATTCGACTTCGCACCAACCCGAGCGCTGCGGCAGCTGTCGGAATACGGGATCGGTCTGAACCCGAGCGAGCCCAACCCGGAGAAGGCACTGGAGGAACTCGTCTCCTTCCTCCCGGTTCTGGCCTACGACGGCTCACACATGACCCAGATCGATGCCGGCGGCATCCTCGATATGGCAATGGCCGGCACAAGTGCCACGTTGCTGGCCCGCAAGTGGGAGTCGGCCCTCCTGGTCAATGTGGACAACGACACCCTGCGCCGAATCCTCGACAACGAGGACGCACTCAAGGCCGTCTTGAACATCGAGGGCTTCCGCGCGCTCGGTGACAACGTAATCGAGACGGTCATCAACAAGAGCGAGAAGGTCAAGGAGACCAAGAAGAACAAGGGTGATGACCTCACCGCCAAGGAGAAGAAGGAGCTCACCGAGGAGGAGAAGGAGTACAAGTCCAAGCGCAAGCAGATCCAAGAGAAGTTGATCAAGTTCGCGACGCGCATCCCGGCCTTCATGTACCTCACGGACTTCCGCGAGAACACGCTCCAGGACGTCATCACCAAGTTGGAGCCCGAGCTCTTCAAGACGGTCACAGGCTTGACCGTGCAGGACTTCCACCTCTTGGTCTCGCTCAACGTCTTTAACTCCGGCCACATGAACCAGGCCGTGTTCGCATTCCGGCGCTACGAGGACTCCTCTCTGCGCTACACCGGCATCGACTCTCACGAGGGGCTGCGGCGCTACGGCCTGTACGACACCGTGGTGGCGCGCGACGCCGTGGAGGCGGGGTAGGAGGACAGTGGCCTCAGAGCCCCCCGTGATTCCGGCAGCGATCACGCTGGCCAGAATGCTCTTCCCGAGGTCGCCGACAACATTTGCGGCCTGGACCTTGCCGAAGACAGGCGCATCCTCCGAGCCAGGCGCTCCGATCGCGCGATGAACCAGCTCGGCGTCCAGTCCAGTCACCCGTGCAAGGCCCTGCGGGCCCACAATCACGCTGCGGTCGCACGCTGAGACCACCGCGTCGAGGAAGGGCAAGTCCCCGGGTCTCCCTGATGCAGTAGGAGAGGCCTGAATCGGGCGCCGCCCGAACGGCCGGTGTGCCCCACGAGATCCCTCCGCCAGGATCCCGACGCCGCTCGCTCAGATACCCTGCCGCTCCTCGCCCCGTCGCCCTCGCCCTTCACCCTCGACACTCACTGACGATCACCAACGGCTCCCAGATCCTCCCTCCGGATCGGCCCTTCTCATCCCCTCCACAAGCGGCACGCATGCTACGAAAGTTCGTAGCGGGACGGGCGCCAATGCACCGCCTGACCTGCGATTTCACGGTCATCGACGGTTGTTGGGGGAGGTGGTCCGCGTGCACGGCGGGATGAAGATCTACCGCGGCGCCGCAGCCGCCGCGCGGCACTACGTCGAGGCGGATCGCTCCCGGGCCGACGACTACTACCTCGCCGAAGGCAGTGGGGTCGCGATGCATTTCACTGCCGGTTTCGACAAGCTCAACCAACGGGTCTCGGTCGAGCGGCGAGCCGACATGGACGGCGAGACGTACGAGCGATGGGTCGCCGGATACGACGTCGGTTTCGACAAGCTCAACCAGCGAATGCCGCCGAAGGGGCGACTGCGGACGGACGACAAGGGCGTGAGGTTCGTCGAAGTCACCGTCAACGGGCCGAAGACCTGGTCGCTGGCGGCAGCGCTCGACCCCAAGATCGCAGCCGCGTACGACGCCGCGCAGATGGCAGCGGCCGAGGAGATCATCGGGTGGCTCGCCACCCACGCGACGACACGCGTCGGGCCTCGGGACCGGCAGGTGCAGGTGCAGGTGCCGGTCGAGCAGATCGAGGCGGCCGTCGTACGCCACTTCACCTCACGGGCCGGGGACCCTCACCGACACCTGCATCTCGAGATCAACGCCCGGGTTTCGACAAGCTCAACCACCGGCGCTCGGGAGTGGCGCGGGCTGCACACCGTCGGCGTCCGGGACAGCCTGGAGGCGATCAACTGGATCGGGCACGCGGCGGTGATGACCAACCCGGAGTTCCGGGAGGCGCTCGCGAGGCACGGCTTCGAGGTCAACGCCGAGACGGGCGACATCGTTGAACTGGCGCCGTACACGGGAGCGTTCAGCGCACGGGCGAAGCAGATCGAGGCGAACATCGACACCTATGAGGCCGAGTGGCGCACCGATCATCCGGGCGAGGAACCCGGTCCGGCGTTGCGGCAGGCGTGGGATCGGCGGGCGTGGGCCGACGCCCGACCCGACAAGGTCGTGCCGACAAACGGTGAGGAACTGCGGCAGCGGTGGATCGAGGAGCTGCACGAGCTCGGCTATCAGCCGCCAGCGCCGAACGCACCGCTCTTCTCGCTGCGCGCAGGTGCGATTGATCGCGACGGTGTGGTCGAGTTGGCTCTCGTCCGGCTCGGCTCACGTCGCTCGGCGTGGAACGCGGCCGACGCCCGGGGTGAGGTCGAGCGGATCATCGCGTCCGGCGGAGGCGTGGTCGACCGGGCCGTGCGCCGTGAGTTGGCAGAGGATCTGACCGCTCGCATCATCGCCGCCTCACGCCCGCTGCTCCCCCGATCGGACGTGCCCGAGCACGTGCGTTCGTTCACGTCGGTCGACGTGCTGGCCGTCGAGCACGAGATCGTCGACCGCCTTGCGACTCGTGCCGAAGCCAAGACGATCACCGTGATCGAGGGCGCGGCCGGGGCTGGCAAGACCGCCCGTCTCGCGGCAACCCGCGAGCGAGCGATCGCGGCCGGGCGTCGGCTGGTCGTGGTGACACCGACTCTCAAGGCGGCCCCGGTCGCAGAGGGCGCGATCGGCGCGGCGTCGTACTCCGCAGCCTGGCTGCTCCACCAGCACGGCTTCCGCTGGGACGAGGACGGTCGGTGGAGTCGAGGCGACTCCGTGCCCGACGTGAGCGCCCGACTACGTCAAGGCGACCTGCTCGTCGTCGACGAGGCGGGCATGGTCGACCAGGACACTGCCCGCGCGCTGCTCCGCTTGGCCGACGAGACCAAGGCACTCGTGATGCTGGTCGGCGACCGCCATCAGCTCCCCGCCGTCGGCCGTGGCGGGGTCCTGGATCTGGCGATCAGGTACGCACCCGATCGCGTGCAACGGCTCGACGGCGTACGCCGCTTCAAGGACCCCCGCTATGCCGAGCTTTCGGTGCGGATGCGGACGGGCACCGCGCCTGGCGAGGTGTTCGATGAACTCCTCGCCCGCGGCGAGATCGTCATCCACGGAAGCGCCGCCGAAAGGACCCGACGCCTTGCCGCTGAAGCCAGCGTCGGCAAGCTCGTCGTCGCCGACACCCGCGAGCAGGTGGGCCGGATCAACGCCTTCGCGCACCGGATCCGCAAGGCGACCGGTGAGGTCGACGAGCAGGTGCTGACCGCGGCGGGTGAACGGCTCGGCGTCGGCGACACTATCGCGACCCGGCGCAACGACCGCGACGCAGCCGTCGCGAACCGCGAGTTGTGGATCGTCGTCTCGTGCGATCGCGGCGCGCTCACCGTCAGGGGCGAGGCGGGGACTCGTGTGTTGCCGCCCGACTACGTGCGCCGCGATGTCGAGCTCGCCTACGCCACGACCGCCTACGGCGCGCAAGGCGCCACTGTCACCGAGAGCCATGTGCTGGTCGGCGAGCACAGCGGAGCCGCGTCGGCGTACGTCGGGATGACACGCGGCCGCGAGCGAAACGTCGCGCACCTGGTCGCCGAATCCGTCGAAGAGGCGCGCAAGCAGTGGTGCGACGTGTTCGGCCGCGACCGTGCCGACCTCGGGCCGGCGCACGCGCGAGCGGCTGCAGTCGAGGCGATCGAGCGGTACGGACCGAAGGCACCGAGACGGCCAGCGCCGCGTCTGCCTGCCGAGTTCGATTCCCGGCCTGCGGCATCGCAGTCGCCACCGGGCATCGGGTTCTGAGGTGCGGTTGAGGAACCGGATCAGATTCAGCCCGTTCGCCACAGCCTGATCAGTTGCTCGCCGACGTCGAGCCTGTCGTCGTAGGGCTCAATCGTGACACCGACGACGCATCCGGGTCCGCTCGGCGTCAGCACAACGTTGTGGCCGTTGCCCATGTCTGCCCAGCGCCGCGCGAACGCGACTGCGGCGTTCCACGTTGCCGGGGCGGCCGGGTGCCGCGACGTTGCCAGTTGAGTGGCGAGCCGTTCGGCGATCTTGGCGACGGTCGCTGCCGGCTTGATCCCGTCGTCATCCGTAGTCGGCTCCGGCGGCCGCGGGTCGAAGCGCGTCCGGATGAACCGCACCCGCGGCTCCTTCGGAGCCGGCGCCCTCCTTGGCACTGTTTCGTGTCCGCGGACCCACGCTTCCGCTGTGAACGAGTCGTCCCCTAGGCCCAGGATCCGCACGGTGTCCGGGTGGGTCGGTCCTCGCGCGATCACAATCGGCCACTTCCACGCCTCGCGGACCGCGTCCGGAAGGTCGAGCTCCTCCCACACGTCGACCAGGAGGGGACCGTCGATCCAGCGGATCATCTCCTCGGGCGAGCCACCTTGGAGCAACTGCTCGTACACGCCCTTTCGCTGTGCGCGGTCGTGCATGTCCCACTCGCGCATCGGCCCGTCGCCGACGAGGTCGGGGAACGCCAGGATCGCGAAGCAGTCGGGCGTCTCCACGTGCCAGAGGGTGCTCGGCACCCAGAAGTGCCCGACTCCGGGCGCTTCGTGCTCGACCCAGTCGATGAGCCGGCGCAGGTTGAGGTCGTACCCCGCGGCTTCGAGGATCCGCGCGGCGACCTTGAGCGTTGGCGACTTCAGACCTCGTTCGTACGCCGACATCGTCGCCTGCGACGTGCCGGATCTGGCGGCCAGCTCGGCCTGCGTCAGACCGCTGGCTCGTCGTGCGACTTCGATCAGGTACGCCCGATCCATCTCTCGACGATATCCGATCGAACGTATTTGGCTTTGCGCGCGGCACCGCCTTCACACCTACCTGTCGCCCACGAACCTCGCGGGCCAACGCCTGACAGGAGGAACCATGAACAGCAACACCCACGACGTCCCCTTCCACGCGCGCCACGACGACGAGCTCCTCACGCTCGACGACGTCGCCGAGATCCTGCGGACACCGGTCAACACCGTGCGCTGGTGGCGCCAGGAAGGAACCGGCCCGGAGTTCTTCAAGATCGGCCGGCGCCTCTACACGACCGTCGGCGACCTGCGGACCTTCATCCGCGCCCAGCGGCTCGCCTCCCAGCCCGTGCTCGGCAAGCCGAAGGCGGTGTGAGCCATGCACTGGTCCCCGGATGCCTCGGACGACACCGACCCGCGGCACGTCTTCCTCGACGCCCACGACGTGATGGCGCGTTACGGATGGGGCAAGACGAAGGGCTACCAGAACCTCAAGGACCGCTCCCTGGTCCCGGCTCCCGTCATGACGCACCCGGACCGATGGCGGCTCGACCAGCTCCTCGCCTGGGAGGAGAAGAGGATGGCCTCGGCGGAAGCGGCTTTGGAGGCGCTCCTTACGCCGGACCGGGAGGCGACGTCCGTCAGCGACCTGCTCCCCCAGCCAAAGCGGCGCCGGTCCGCTTGACCCATCAGGGCCGTAAGGCGGCAACCGACTCGACGAGGCCGTCACGTTCGACCATCGCCAGGACATCAGCGAACGTTGCCGGAGGGTTGCCTCGGGAGTCCGCGATCCGCTGAACCGCCCCGTAGACCGAGTCGCGGCTCAAGTCGATCTGATCGAGGATGAAGTCGTCGGCCGACTTCGCCTCCATGTCCCACTTCTCCAGCACGGTGGGCGGAAAGTCCTTCAGGTTGTGCGTCACGATCACTTGGGCGCGCGCCTTGATCGCTGCCGCGAGCACGTGGCGGTCGCCGGGGTACGGCACGTCAAGAGCGTCGACCAGGGCTCGTAGCCCGTCACGAGGCAGTCGCGGACCGCGCGGTTCATCAGGTCGCGCGTGCGGGCCAGCCGCTGCGGATCGAGGTCGGGCCGATTCGCGGCTAGGTTGCCGAAGACCTCATCGAGGATCTGGTCGGTCCATTTCGCCTGAACCAGCCCCGCTTGAGCGACGCGGATCAGCAGGTCTCGGAGCGTGCTCGGGTAGAGCACGTTGGCGTCGTAGACGACGACGAACGACACCTCAGAGAAGGCCCATCTCTTGGTTGAGCCGGGTCAGCTCGTCTGCGGCCTGACGGCGCTCTTGGTCGTCGCGTGCCATGTAGGCCATCAGCGACTGCGCCTTGATCCGCCGGTGCTTGCCCACCTTCCGGTACTCGATCTCGCCAGCATCGAGCAGACCGATGAGGAACGGCCGGCTGACGTTGAGCAGTTCCGCCGCCTGCTGGGTGGTCAGCTCGGCGTGAGCAGGCACCACCGACACCCCCTGCCCCGCAGCCATGTGCGCCAGCACCTGGGCGAGGAGCTCCACAGCACCGCGCGGAACAAC
>DASSKK010000004.1:0-10011 GCA_035690495.1 Nocardioidaceae bacterium
GGGCGGCGATCGGCGAGCGCTCGGACCGGGTCAGCGTGACATGGGCGAACAGCGGGTGTCCCTTGAGCCGCTCGACGACCGCGACCACGCCGTCGTGCCGGCCGACGCGCAGGTTGTCGCGCTGGGCGACGTCGTGGGTCAGGACCACGCGCGAGTTGGCCCCGATCCGCGACAGCACGGTGAGCAGCACGTTGCGCTCCAGGGACTGCGCCTCGTCGACGATGACGAAGGCGTCGTGCAGCGAACGACCACGGATGTGGGTCAACGGCAGCACCTCGAGCATGCCCCGGTCGAGGACCTCCTCGATGACGTCGGTCGAGGTGATCGCCCCGAGCGTGTCGAACACCGCCTGCCCCCAGGGCGACATCTTCTCCGACTCGCTGCCGGGAAGGTAGCCCAGCTCCTGGCCGCCGACCGCGAACAGCGGCCGGAAGACGACCACCTTCTTGTGCTGGCGCCGCTCGAGCACCGCCTCGAGGCCGGCGCACAGCGCCAGCGCGGACTTGCCGGTGCCGGCCCGGCCGCCGAGAGACACGATGCCGATCTCGGGGTCGAGCAGCATCTCGAGGGCCACCCGCTGCTCGGCGGAACGGCCTCGGATCCCGAACGCCTCCCGGTCCCCGCGGACCAGGTGCACCCGCTTGTCCGCGCCGACCCGGCCGAGCGCGCTGCCGCGCTCGGAGAGCAGCACCAGGCCGGTGTGGCACGGCAGGTCGCGGGCCTCGGCGAGGTCGGTCGACCCCTCGTCGTACAGGACGTCAAGCAGCCCGGCGCCGACCTCCACCTCCACCATCCCGCTCCAGCCGGACTCGACGACCAGCTCGGCGCGGTACTCCTCGGCGTCAAGGCCGACCGCGGAGGCCTTGACCCGCATCGGCAGGTCCTTGGAGACCAGGGTGACCCGGTGCCCCTCGGCTGCGAGGTTGGCCGCGACCGCGAGGATGCGGGAGTCGTTGTCGCCGAGCCGGAACCCGGACGGCAGCGAGGTGGGGTCGGTGTGGTTCAGCTCCACACGGACGCTGCCGCCGTCCTCACCGACCGGCACCGGCTCGTCGAGCCGACCCTGATGGACCCGCAGCTCGTCGAGCAGCCGGAGGGCCGAGCGGGCGAAGTAGCCGAGCTCGGGGTGGTGCCGCTTGGCCTCGAGCTCGGTGATGACCACGACGGGGACGACCACCTCATGCTCGTGGAAGCGACGCAGCGCGCCGGGGTCGGCGAGCAGCACGCTGGTGTCGAGCACGAAGGTACGGACGGGGTTGGTTGCAGGCACGAGACGTCCCCTCGACGGGCTGGCACGCGCACTCGGCGCCCGGCCCTGGTTGTTGCGCTGGACCGGGACCGGGCCCGAAAGTCCGAGTGCGGACCCCCGGATGGTGCTGGTCGTGAGTTCTCACGAACGGGCCTCCCGTCGCGGTTGGCTTCCCCACCAACCGCTACTGCCGAAGGTACGACGAACCAAGCGCGTAGCCCATCCCGACACGCAGATCGGATCAGACGCCGAAGCGGCGCTCCCGCTGGGCGTAGGCACGCAGGGCGCGCAGGAAGTCCACCCGGCGGAAGTCGGGCCAGTACGCCTCGCAGAAGTAGAATTCGCTGTGCGCGCTCTGCCACAGCATGAAGCCGCCCAGCCGCTGCTCGCCGGAGGTGCGGATCACCAGGTCCGGGTCCGGCTGGCCTTTCGTGTACAGATGGGCGGCGATGTGCTCGACGTCCAGGATCTCGGCGAGCTCCTCGATCGAGGTGCCCCTCGAGGCGTGCTCCTGCAGCAGGGACCGTACGGCGTCGGCGATCTCCCGCCGCCCGCCGTACCCGACCGCGACGTTGACGATCATCCCCGCGACGTCGCGGGTCTCGTCCGCCGCCTCCTTGAGCCGGGTCGCGGTGGCGGCGGGCAGCAGGTCCAGCGCGCCGACCGGGTGCAGCCGCCAGCGCCGGGTCTCGGCCATCCCCTGCACGGTGCCCTCGATGATGCGCAGCAGCGGCTCGAGCTCCCGGGCCGGCCGCCGCAGGTTGTCGGTGGACAGCAGCCACAAGGTGACCACCTCGACGCCGACCTCTTCACACCAGTCCAGCAGCGGGGAGATGTTCGCGGCACCGGCCCGGTGGCCGTGCGCGGCGTCGCCGCCCACGGCCTTGGCCCAGCGGCGGTTGCCGTCCAGCATGACCCCGACGTGCTTCGGCAGCCGGTCGTGGCGGAGGCGTCGGGCGAGTCGGGCCTCGTAGGCCGGGTACAGCACCCGCCGCAGCCCGCTCTTCCAGTCCACCACGGTCACCCACTTTACCGGGACCGTCCGGGATTGCGGCCCGGTCGGCACGGGTAGGTTGACCCCATGAACGCCGTGCCCGAGCCCAGGCGAGAGATCTCGGCCGCGGCCCTCGAGCAGCTCGGCGAGCACCTGGCGAGCATGTTCGCGGAGGCCAAGCCGCGGTTGCGCGGTTGGCTGCACGCGGTCACCGCGCCCGTGACACTGGCCGCCGGCGTGGTGCTGGTCGCCCTCTCCCCCACCGCCTCGAGCCGGGTCGGCTCGGCGGTGTTCGCCACCTCGGCGCTGCTGCTGTTCACCGTCTCGGCGCTCTACCACCGCGGCCGCTGGTCACCGCGGGTGTGGGCGGTGCTGCGCCGCTTCGACCACGCCAACATCTTCGTGCTGATCGCCGGCAGCTACACCCCGTTCACACTGCTCCTGCTCGACGGGGTCGAGCGGGTGGTGCTGCTCAGCGTGGTGTGGACCGGGGCCGCGCTCGGGGTGGCCTTCCGCGTGCTGTGGCTCGGGGCGCCGCGCTGGCTGTACCTGCCGATCTACTTCGCCCTCGGCTGGGCCGCGGTGTTCTTCTTCGGCGACTTCGTGCACAACACCGGCACCGCCGTCTTCGTGCTGATCGCGGTCGGCGGTGCGCTGTACAGCCTCGGCGGGCTGGTGTACGCCGTGAAACGGCCCAATCCCTCGCCCCGCTGGTTCGGCTTCCACGAGGTGTTCCACACCCTGACGATCGCGGCGTTCGCGGCCCACTACGTGGGGCTGTCGATCGCGACGTACTCCCTGCGCTGACGCGCGCGCCGATCCCACCGGGCCTCGGGTGCGCTAGACCGCGCTAGCCAACACATCGTTGTGCCGCGCGGTGGTTTACGTCACACCCTCATCCGGTTTACCGTGGATTTGGCACAGTTCCAGCGGATCGGGATGGAGGTGTCGAGATTGCCAAGACCCACGCGATCACACCACGAGCCCGAAGGACCGTGACAGCACGCCACATCAGTTGGGAAGGGGAGGGCCCGGTGGCCCTCCCCTTTCACATGCCCAGCTGCGCGGCGAGCTCCCCCGGCGCCGTGACCGGCCGCTCGCAGACCATCCCCCGGCACACGTAGGCCGCCGCTGTGCCGTCCACCAGGTCTCGCCCCTCCAGCAGAGGTACGACGGACGGGGCCGGCGGGCCCACCACGACCACCGCCCCCGGGGCGCACGAGCCCCGGGCCACCCGCTCCAGGGCCGCCCGACCCGGGTCGTCCGGGTGGCCGACCACGGCGACCTCCAACGGACCGGCCAGCGCCGCCTCGGCGGCGGCCAGCGACCAGCCGGCGAACCGCGGCACCCGCTCGGCGAGCACCCGCACCGACGCCAGCGCCGCTTCCGCGGCGTCGCGATGCCGCCCCGAACCGGTCAGCGCGGCGTAGGTCAGCAGCGCGTGTACCAGCGCGGAATGTCCCGACGGGCTGGCGTTGTCGCTGGGGTCGCGGGGACGGCTCACCAGGATCTCCGCGTCGTCGGCGGTGTCGAACCAGCCGCCGTCCCGAGCCGCGAACCGGGTCAGCGCGACCTCCAGCAACTCCTCCGCCCGGGCCAGCCACACCGGGTCCCCGGTGGCCTGCAGCAGGGCCAGGAACCCGCTGGCGACACAGCCGTAGTCCTCCAGCACCCCGGCGTGCCGGCCGGCTACGCCGTTGCGGGACACCCGCAGCAGCCGCCCGTCGTGCAGGTGCACCTCGGTCAGCAGCCGGCCGGCCGCGGCAGCGGCGTCGACGTACTCCTGGACGCCGAACAGCGCACCGGCCTCGGCCAGCGACGCGATCGCCAGCCCGTTCCAGGCGGCCACCACCTTGTCGTCGGTGGCCGGCCGCACCCGCTCCTCGCGGGCGGCGAGCAGCCGGGCGCGCACCGAGGCGAACCGCTCCGCGTCGTCGGGGTCGGTGGGCAGCTGGAGCGTGGAGAAGCCGTGCTCGAAGGTACCGGCCTCGGTGACCCGGAACAGGTCGGCAGCCCAGGCGCCGTCCTGCTCCCCCAGCACCTCGGTCAGCTGGCCGGGCGTCCACGCGTAGTACTTGCCCTCCACGCCCTCGCTGTCCGCGTCCAGCGCCGAGGCAAACCCGCCCTGGGGGGTGCGCAGCTCGCGGAGCAGGAAGTCCGCGGTCTCCCGGGCTACCCGCTCCCCGAGCGGCGAGCCGGTCTGCCGCCACCAGCGGGTGTGCACGCCGAGCAGCTGCGCGTTGTCGTAGAGCATCTTCTCGAAGTGCGGCACCGCCCAGTGCCGGTCCACGCCGTAGCGGGCGAACCCGCCGCCGAGCTGGTCGTAGATGCCGCCGCGGGCCATCGCCTCGCAGGTGCCGTCGACCATCCGCCGCGCCTCCGGCGAACCGACCCGGGCCGCGTGCCGCAGCAGGAACTCCAGCACCATCGAGGGCGGGAACTTCGGCGCGTTCCCGAACCCGCCGGCCTCCGCGTCGTACTCCCGCCCGAGCAGGGACACCGCACCGTCGAGCACCGGGGCGTCCAGCCCGCCGGGGCCCGCGAGCGACGCCTCCGCGGCCAGGTGCTCGCGGACGTCTTCGGCCACCTTGGTCACCTCGTCGCGGCGATCGCGCCAGGCGTCGGTGAGCGCGGCCAGCACCTGACGGAACGACGGCTGCCCCTGCCGCGGGCGGTCTGGGAAGTAGGTGCCGGCGAAGAAGGGCTCCCCGTCCGGGGTGAGCACGACCGTCATCGGCCAGCCGCCCTGGCCGGTCATCGCGGTGGTGGCCTGCATGTATACCGCGTCCACGTCCGGGCGCTCCTCCCGGTCCACCTTGACGTTGACGAAGTGCTGGTTCAGGTACGACGCGGTGACCTGGTCCTCGAAGGACTCGTGGGCCATCACGTGGCACCAGTGGCAGGCGGCGTACCCGACGCTGAGCAGGATTGGTGTATCACGGCGCTTCGCCTCCGCGAACGCTTCGGGTCCCCACTCCCACCAATCCACTGGATTTCCAGCGTGTTGTAGCAGGTACGGGCTGGTCGCGTTGGCAAGGCGGTTGGCCATTTCCTGTGACTCCTGACGAGTGGCACGTGTATCATTTTCGGACCAGTGATACACGAGAGTGATACACGAGACGGATCCGCACGGCTCCTGATCGAGCCAGCGCTCCCAGCCTAGGAGGGACGCCGATGGCGACTCGCAGGAAGCCGACGCTGCTCGCGCAGGGCAAGCCGCGCACGCTCGGTGGGAGCACCCGGCCGTGGCGGGTGCGGCTCTACGCACCGGAAGACGGCGGTACGAAGTATCAGGTGATGTTTCGCGCTCCCGCCGGCGACGGTGAGCCGTGGAAGCGCGTGCTGCGGCGGGCCAACTCCGAGGCCGAGGCGCGGAATATCTTCGAACAGGCCGAAGCCGCCCTCGACACGGAGCGGGAGACGCCGGTCGGCGCCGACGTCCGCGCGACTCGGACGATCCGGATGCTCGGCGAGGAGTACCTCAAGGACAGCATCGAGCGCGGCAAGCAGCCGCGGACGATGGAGGGGCGCGTGTCCCGCCTCAACGCCCACATCCTGCCCACCATCGGCGACGTGCCGGTGACGAAGTGGCGGGTCGAGCACAGCCGCAAGGTGATGGAGAAGGGATCGACGACACTGTTCTCCCAGCGCGGCCGCGAGGACCTGCGCGGACAGCTCGCCGCGATGCGCAAGCTCGCCTGGCGCTTGGGCTGGCTCGACCGCAGCATCGACCCGCTCGACGGTTTGGAGATCGGCCGCGCCAACGTGCTTCATGGCGCGACGGGGCAGTACGTCGATCCGCGCCTGCGCCCGGAGACTCGTCAGGTGAAGGCGATGGCAGCCGCGGCCGACAAACTGTGCGGCCCCGAGGGCACCGATCCACTGATGACTCGACTGCCGCTGTTTGGCACCAAGATCCGCGTCGCCGGCTTCGGCGGTCTCCGCCTCGGTGAGCAGAACGGGCTGCGGGCGATCGACGTCTTCTTCCAGCACGGCTACGTCCACGTCAATGGGTCATGGATCACTCCCCGCGGCCAGGCCGGCTTCCGCGGCCCGGTGAAGAACCACACCCTCCACGAGGTGCCGCTGCCGAAGTCGCTCATGCACGACGAGCTCCTCCCCCGCGTCAAGGAGCTGCTGGGCCTTTCCCCGGAGGCGTCGCTCCAGCAGGTGATCAATGCCCAGGAGACCGAGCGCCAGCGCCGGGCCTCACTGGCGATGCGGGAGAAGGACCGGAACCTCGCCTGGTGGAACTACCCCGTCCCACCCGAGGACGAACTCTGGCTCTTCGTCGACACCGTGACCGGCCTACCGGTGAAGCCCGAAATGCACAACGAGCGCTGGCACCGAGTGCGGAGCTGGGTCGAGGAGAACGACCCCAACAACGCCTGGCCCAAGGCGATCGTCTACCGCAACCTCCGCCACCACGCCGCGACCAAGTGGTTCCACGAGGAGCTCGGCGAGTCCTGGGAGGTCGTCGCGCAGTACCTGGGCGACAAGCTCACCACCGTCCTGAACCACTACGTCCGGGCCGGTGAGGACGCCCTCCGCGACTCCGTGACCAAGCTGGCCGAACGGTGATCTGTCGGCGGCCTCTGAGAGCCTCTCCGGCTGCCCGGAGCAACCTGGGTCGGCGGGAAGGAATCCAGCAATGTCGCAACCAGCGATCAGCTCCGTCAGTAAGGTTTCGTCAGTGATCACGGGTGAACTGAAGAGCAAGATCGACCGCGTCTGGGACGCCTTCTGGTCCGGCGGCATCAGCAACCCGCTTGAGGTCATCGAACAGATCACCTACCTGCTCTTCGTCCGCCGCCTCGACGACATCCAGACGCTTGCGGAGAAGAAAGCCCGCATCACCAAGACCGAGCTCGACACCCCAGTGTTCGTGCCGGGCCAGGCGCACCTGCGGTGGAGCCAATTCAAGAACGCTGCCCCCGAGGTGATGCACAAGATCGTCGCCGATGAAGTCTTCCCGTTCCTGCGCGGCTTGGGTGACGGCACCACCTACAGCGAGCACATGAAGGACGCCCGCTTCACGATCCCGACGCCGGCGCTGCTGTCGAAGGTCGTCGACATGCTCGATGACATCCCGATGGCCGACCGCGACACCAACGGCGACCTATACGAGTACATGCTCTCCAAGATCGCCTCGGCCGGCACGAACGGCCAGTTCCGTACGCCGCGCCACATCATCAAGCTCATGGTCGAGATGACCGCGCCGAAGCCGTCGGATGAGATCTGCGACCCAGCCTGCGGCACGGCGGGATTCCTCGTCGCCGCGAGCGAGTACGTCCGCGACACCCACGCCGAGGCGCTCCTCGACTCGTTGCAGCGCAAGCACTTCCACGAGTCGATGTTCCACGGCTACGACTTCGACTCCACCATGCTGCGCATCGGCAGCATGAACATGCTGCTGCACGGCATCGAGTCCCCGGACATCCGCTACCGCGACTCCCTGTCGGAGGGCGCGGCCGGGGACGCGGACAAGTACACGTTGATCCTGGCCAACCCGCCCTTCGCGGGGTCGCTCGACTACGAGTCCACCGCCAAGGACCTCCAGCGCGTGGTCAAGACCAAGAAGACCGAGCTGCTCTTCCTCGCGCTGTTCCTGAAGCTGCTCAAGGCCGGCGGCCGCGCGGCCGTCATCGTCCCCAACGGCGTGCTGTTCGGGTCGAGCACAGCGCACAAGGCGCTGCGCAAGATCCTGGTGGAGCACCAGAAGCTCGACGCGGTCGTGAAGCTCCCCTCGGGCGTCTTCCGCCCGTACGCCGGGGTCTCGACCGCGATCCTGTTCTTCACCAAGACCAACTCCGGCGGCACCGACGACGTCTGGTTCTATGACGTCCGCGCCGATGGCTTCAGCCTCGACGACAAGCGCAACCCGATCGAGGCCAACGACCTGCCGGACGTGCTCACCCGCTGGGAGAACCTCGCCGACGAGAAGGAACGCGCCCGCACCGAACAATCCTTCCTCGTCCCCAAGGAAGACATCGTTGCTCAGGGCTACGACCTCTCTCTCAACCGCTACAAGGAGATCGTCCACGACGAGATCGAGCACCGCGCTCCGCTGGAGATCATCGCCGACATCGAGACCCTCGAAGACGAGATTGCCAAGGGGCTCGCCGAACTGAAGGTGATGCTTTCGTGAACACCGTTGCTCTCGGTGAGCTGGTCGACTTCTACAGCGGCGGCACGCCCTCGAAGTCCAAGCCCGCATACTGGGGGGGCGACATCCCCTGGTTCAGCGCCAAGGACTTGAAACGGTCGCGGCTGACGGACTCGGCCGATCACATCGCCGACGAAGTCTTCAGCTCGACGTCATTGCGCAAGTTGCCGGCAGGGACGATAGCGATGGTCGTGCGTGGGATGATCCTCGCCCACACTGTGCCGATCTCGATTCTCGACGTCGACGCTGCCATCAATCAGGACCTCAAGGCGCTCTTGCCGAAGCGAGAGGTCGACACTTCGTTCCTCGCCGCGATGCTCCGCGCTCAGCACGCAACGATCCTTTCTCAGGTGAGCACCGCCGCGCACGGCACGAAGAAGCTCGATTCTCGTGTGCTGGAGAACCTCCGAATCCCCTTCCCGCCCCTGCCGGACCAGCGCCGCATCGCCGCGATCCTCGACCACGCCGACGCCCTCCGCGCCAAGCGTCGCCAAGTTCTCGTCCACCTCGACGCCCTCACCCAGTCCATCTTCAACGACATGTTCGGCGATGCCCCGAAGAAAGCTCGCTTGAAGGACATGGGCGTCGACTTCATCAGCGGAAGGAACGTCCTGGGCGACGAAGCGAACGCGCACCCGGTCAACCGCGTGATCAAAGTCAGCGCGATTTCCAGAGGCAGCTTTGTCCCGTCAGAGTCCAAGCCAATGCCGCGCGACTACTCGCCACCCAACGCGCATCAGCTTCGGCGCGGTGACATTCTCTTCGGTCGAGCGAGCGGCTCGCTCGACCTGCTGGGCGCAACTGCCGTCGTCGACGTCGACCCGAAGGATCTCTATCTCCCAGACAAGGTCTGGCGCTTGTCGACAACTTCAAGCGCAACGGTGGACAAGGGCTTCATCCTGGGCGTGCTGCGTTCCTCCGAGGCGCGCGCATTCATCCGCCACAACGCGAGCGGCGCCGCCGGAGTCAGAAACATCGGTAAGGCCAAGCTGCTGGAATACACAGCGCCATTGCCCTCCCTCGACCTCCAGCTGGACTTTGCCGCGCGGGTCGAGATCATCAACGAGAAGCGCTCGCTAGTACAGCGGGGCCTTTCAGGCGACGACGAGCTCTTCGCCTCCCTCCAGTCCCGCGCCTTCCGAGGGGAGCTGTGACCGATGCCTGTTGAGATGAGGATGTGGCGAATCGACGGCGATGAGCCGCGCCCGTTGACGACCTCGGTGCTCCCCGCAGAGAAGGATCTCCACGAGTTCCTCAAGCGCGACCCTTCGCTGTTGGGAGAGCGTCTGCTTGTGATTGGCAGTGAGGTGATCACGCCGTACGGGCCACGTCTTGACCTGCTCGCGATCGACCTGGACGGCAACTTGCATCTGTTGGAGCTCAAACGGGACAAGACACCGCGGGAAGTGGTCGCCCAGGTGCTCGACTACGGCTCGTGGGCATCGACACTGTCGCGCGACGATATCATCGACATCGCCACCAAGCACCTCGACCAGCCGTTCGAGGCGGCGTTCGAAGACGTCTTCGGCAGCGCCCCGCCCGACGAGCTCAACGGCGACCTCAGCCTCACCATCGTGGCCGCCGAGCTCGACGCCAGCTCCG
>DASSKK010000005.1:0-14349 GCA_035690495.1 Nocardioidaceae bacterium
CAACACCAGCTGCCTCTCGATCAACGCGGCAGCGCTCGATACGCCACCGTCTGATCGACAGCCAACCGGGCCGGTACCACCTACACCGACTCGCGGTACCAACTGCGTGGACTACCAGTACCAACCGGCGCTATGCGCCAGGACGCTTGGAGTTGCCCCAGCCCTCCTTGCCGACGATGTCGCCCGTTCTCTCGGGGAGGTCGATGGGCGGGAGGTAGTCGTCAGTGCGGTTGAAGACGTCGTCGTTGAGCATCTTCTCGACCGCCTCGCCGTGGCCCTCGGCGGCGGCGACCTTCACCAGGTCGAGCCGACAGATGTCGTCGTAGGGCGCGGCCTCGCAGGCGGTCTCGGCAATGGTTCGTGCCACGTCGAGCTCACCCTTTGCGAGCGCGTCGACGACGAGGAGGTGCGCGGTGTCGACGATCGCGCAACCGACAGTCTCGTGGACCCGTTCGGTGTCGAGTAGCCAACTCCAGCCCTTGTCGCGTAGCAGGCTGAACGGAAGCCCCTGGACCAGGGACATGGCGGTCCGCAGGTCCGTGAGGCCGTCCGCGCCGCGCGCCTGGCCGCGGGCACGCAAGCGACGGAACAGGTCCAGGTCAACGAGCACGTCCAGCACTTGGTAGGTCTTCACGCCGGTCTCCAGATAGACCGGTGATTCGTTGGCTGGCGGCAGGTAGGGGCCACCTGTGCGAGGGTTCGTACCGAGCCAGTCGCGCAGTGCGCTGACTTCTGTCCTGGCCCGAGACGCGGCGACTCCGAACGTGTCGGCCATCTCGCTGGCGGTGGCGCCCTTGGGGTGCAACGCGAGATAGGCGAGGATCTCGACGAAGTACGGCCGGCGCTTCAGAATGACCGGCTTGGCCTCGCCGTACGCTTCGGCACTCACCGTACCGAGAAGCACCAACCGAGGACGCTCGACCTCGGCGTCGAACCAGTCGGCCACGTCTTGATCGAGCGTTGGATCGGCTTCCTCGACCGTGCGACGGACCTGCTCTGGCACGACCGGGGCCAGAGTCTCGACATCCTCGACGGTGGTCGCGGCAACCTCGACGTACTCTCCGGCCGACTCGGGCAGGAGTGAGCCTTCGCCAGCCGGTCCCTCCTCACGCACGTCGGTCAGCTCTTCGCGGAGGGCGCCGGCCTGGTCAGCGAGTGCCATCCAACCGTCGGCGGCCTGCTCGAGGGGCGCGATCTGGACCGTCTCGCTGTCGCGGGTGAGGTCGACGATCGCAGCGCACGCCTTCGCCTCCTCGCGGTTCAGTCCGGCGGCTTCGAGGTCGAGTCCGAGGGAGGGCGCGCGCAGACGCCCGGTCTGATCGACCTCGATGACCGTGGATTCGGGGAGGGGCTCAGTCAGGGACACCAAGGCCGTGCCGATCCGGGAGGCCGGCGAGTGCAGGAGGGGCGCAAGTTCAGTCGTCCCGTCGGCGGTCGTGATGACCACGCCGTACGGGTCGGGGTCGCTCCAGCCGTTCTCCAGCGACGCGGTGAGGGAGCGGACCAGAGCGGGGACCACTTGCTTGCCGTTCGCGTGGTGGCGCAGGCGGAGTGAGTCGAGCGGAGCGAGTTCCTCGCCCAGGCCGATCACGTTCACCTCGACGATGGCCGACCACGGGTTGAGGGCGAGTTCGGCAGCGATGTGCCGCGCGAGAGCCTTGGCTCGTTCCGGGTCGCCCGCGACCGCCGCGACGCCAAGGTGCTCCAGGTTCACGAGGTGGAGGCCGTCGTTGTCCTGCCCGATGCTGACGAGCAGTGGGTAGGGCGGCAGCACGTCGCCGCGCTCGGGCAAAGCTTCACCGAGGGTGAGGCACCAGTCGGAGCCTGCGCCAGTCCACGGTCCCGGCAGGTCTGCGTCCTCGGCGAGGTGCAGGGTCACCGTGCCTTTGGCGAGCGTGGCGGTGACGACCTGGGGCAGCGCCAGTCCTGCGTCGGAGCATTCGCCGGCAAGGTGCATCAGTGTCCGGTCGAGATCCTCGATGACCTTGGTAAGCGGGGCTCCGGAGACGAAGGCGGTCTTCTCGACCGCGCGAAGTTCCTCGGGAGGAGGGGCGATGGTCTGCCCGGGTCGGCGGTAGCGGAGTTGGGTGTTGCGGTGGGCGCGTACGGCGAGCAGCACCAGCGCCGCGAGAACTGCGCCCGCCCCGGTGAGGCCGGGCATCAGCCAGCCGGGTGCCGACGACTCGACGTCGTCTGTCTTGTCGGTGCTGCTCACGGCAGGCGAGGGTTCCTGCTCCGCCGACTCGGTTGGGTCAGCCGTCGGCTCGACGCTCGGGGGCTCGACCGGCGGGGTCACGTCAACCGGTGGTTCGACCTCGACGAAAGGCTCCACCGGGACCTCGGCCTTGTGCTTCGCCTGCCCGGGAATGGTGATCTCCCAACCCGGCCGGATCAGGTCCGGGTCGGTCAACGTCGCTCCATCGGGCTGCACGGTGTCGCGGGATGCCTCGAAGAGCTGTGGGTAGCGCATCGGGTCGCCCAGTTTCGCCTGCGCGATCTCCGACAATGTGTCCCCGGGCTGCACGACGTACTCCTCGGTCGGACGGTCGGCGTCGACCTCGGGAGCCTCGTACGGCACCTTCAGCACAGTGCCGGACACGATGAAGTCGGGGCGTCCGTTCAGAACCGCCTTGTTCAGGTCGACGATCTCGGTGAACCGGGTGCCGTCCCCGAGCAGGCGATCGGCGATCTTCCACAGGCTGTCGCCGCGTTTGACCGTGTAGTCGATCGTCGTCGTCTCCGTCGTTGGCGAGTCTGCGGTCGCAAGGAGGGGCGCAGCCTGGGGGAGGAGGGGCGCAACCTCGACGGCTGCGAGTCGTGGCGCTTCGATGACGGGCGCAGTCGCGGCACGGGCGGGCGGAGTCGGGAACGCCGCGACCACGGTGGGAGCGGCAACGAACAGCAGCGCGGCAACCGCGACGAGCTGGCCGACAGCCCGCTGTGGCGCGCCGAGCCCGGGCAGTGTCGGAGTCGGGAGACCGCGGACCTGCGAGACGACTTCCAGGACGACGGAGATTGCCACGACCAGCCATGCCAGCCACGCCACGGCCGCGATGACGGCCATCGCGAGGGTGCCGTCGTCGGGGCTGGTCAGCAGTGTCGCAAGGGAGCCGAGGTCAGCCTTCCACGGCCCGGCACCGATGCCGATGAGCAGGAACGGCACTCCGGCGACGAGCAGCAGAATGACGAGCGTGGCCGCGAGACCTCGGAGTCGTTGGGCAAACGTGGGCCGGGTCATTGTTCGCTCCCTCCGAGGCTGCGGATGAGTCGTGCCGAGGCGGTGCTGGTGACGGTCAGGTCACCGATGCCGATAAAGCTCAGGAACTCGGGTTTGTAGGTGTCGGTGACATCGACCGTGATGGTGTCTCCGCCGGTGACGGTCACGGCGCCAGTGACGCCCGAGGCGCTCAGGTAGTCCTCGGCCGCGTTACGTGCCGCGACGGTGTCCACCGCGACGTACTCACCCTTGATGGCGGGCGCGGCCTGCACCTGCTCGCCGCCTGTCCGGGCGGCCTCGGCGGCGATGTTGTGGGCGCGCTGCTTGGCGTGGACCTGTCCGCCGAGGTCGACGGCCAGCCCGACGAGCATCATCATCACGAAGCTCGAAACCGCCAGCCAGATGCTGATGGAGCCGCGTTCACCGCGAGTTCGGTGCGTCATGCCCGCTCCCTCCAGGTGTCCAGCGGCGAATTGCTGGTGGCCTTGATCAGCCGACTGCCTGGGACGCCCGGAACGGACAGATCGGCCAGATCGAAAAGGCATTCCACGGTTGCCGAGACCGACCCGGCCTCGCCGACGGTCTTGCCGAAGTCGGACACGTCGACCGACACCGTGACGCTGAGACAGTGAATGTCCTGGTTGGCCAAACTGGCCTGCGCCGCGGCCTTCGCCTCGCTCTTCGCCTCGGACGCCGTGCGGGCGATGGAGGCGGTGCGGGCGGCGTCGGCGGCAGCGGACTCGACGGCCGAGTGGGTGGTGGCGGTGCGGCCACCGAAGATGATGAGTCCGACGAACAGCGCGAAGGCAGGCAGGCCGACAGCGGCCTCGAGCGCAGCCGAGCCCCGCTCGTCCCTCATGCGCGTCCAGGTCATCACGGGGCGGTCAGCCTCTCGACAGGCAGCGACGCCGTCTGGACGATCGCCGGGCTCCATCCCGGGATCACGCTCAAGCTGTGACCGGTCACTGTCACGGTCACCGTGGTGGCGGTGCGATTGGCTGTCGCATTCGCGCCGGTGAGTACGTCGTCGCCACCAGCGTCGGCGATGAACGAGGAGGCGGCGTTGACGCCGTCGGCCTCCTTGCCGTTCTCACCGCCAGCGGCCCTCGCGCCCTCGTGCGCAGCGGCTATCGCCACCGTTCGGGCGTGGTAGAACAACGCGGCCTGCGTCCCGAGGAACATCACCGCGAACAGTGCGGGCAGCAGGATGACCAGCTCGATGGTTCCCGAGCCGCGTTCGTCCCGCCGCCTACTTGATGTTGCCGGCCTGGCTTTCAACGTAAGCCTTGATGGCTGCGACGACGATCCCGACGATGGCGATGACGGCCACAGCCCAGAGCACATGCTCGGTCGTGACAGAGCCTCGCTCGTTGCGGACCCGCAGGCGCGCATCTACGCCCAGATGGAGCATGAGTAGGAGTGCGAGCAATCGGTTCATAGTGGTGTTTCCTTTCCTGGATGGGTGCCCTTTCGTGGGGTTGGGGTTGTCAGGTGTTGCTGAACATCCGCAGCAGGGATGGGGCGACGAGCAGCGCCATGAAGATGACGCCGAGCAGGGAGCCGGGGATGGTCATGCGCTCGCCCACCGCGTTGGCCTCGGAGATCTCGTCGTTGAGCATCGCCGTGCGCAAGGCGGCCGAACGGGCGCGCAGGTTGGTGTAGACCGACGCGCCCTCCTCGCCGGAGAGCCGCATGATGTCGGCGAAATCGTCGAGCTCGGGCAGGCCCAGCTCGTCGGACAGGGCGTGCAGGGCATCCCAGGGCGGTTGGCCCGACCAGCGGGAGCGAGTCAGCTCCTCCGAGAGGCGCGTGAAGACCCACGAGTCGCCGACCTCGGCCGCCGACTCCATTGCCTGTCGTACGCCGGAGCCGTTGTTCCGCTCCAAGGCGACGAGGTCGATGTACGCCCCGAGCGCTCGGGTAAACTCCAGGCGAGCCTTACGGGCGTCGTCGACCGCGTTGTAGTTGGGCAGGAAGAACATCACGACCGCCAGCCCGACTGACGCGATGGCCGGGACCGCGATGGGGAAGCCCAGTCCGAGCTGCTCGAAGAAGAACGCCAGGAGGGGCGGGATCACGAGCCCCATGAGTGCCATGACGATCTTGTCGCCGTAGAACCTCGCGAGCGGGATACGGAGGAGTGCGAGCTCTCGCGTCGGAGTCCTGATCCAGACGGCCGGCGGCAACGCCTGGATCGCCCAGACGCCGATCCGCTCCTTACCCTTCGCAGTGGTGACCGGATCAACGGCGTTCGCTCGCCCACGGGCAGGAGTCAGTCGGCTCAGCGCCTCGGTGAGGTCCGGCTCGGCAGGCATCAGGCGGGCAACGAGTAAGACCACGCCGAGCCCGAGGAACGCCCCTCCCAGCAGCGCGATCTGAAGTCCGGTGGTCATGCTGCGCCTTCCCTCGTGACCCGGACGGGAGCCAGGAACCTGGGCATCGCGCGTCCTATCGCCATGCGCTTCATCCAGACCAGCGTCGCGACGTACATCGCCAGCAGCGCCACGAGGATGACCTGCCCGAGCGCGCTCTGATATGGCTCGACGTAGGTGCCCGACACCGCCAGGATCACCAGCACCCCAACGCTGATGAGCGTCACCCAGCGTGCAGTGGCTCGGGGCTTGGCGCGGTCGGCCTCGACCTGACGCCGGGCGCGTACGTCGGCCGCCACCGACTCGGCCAGACCTTCGAGCACGCTCGCCAGCCCTGCGCCCCTCCTTCGGGAGCCGAGGATCAGGTTCGCAGCCACGAGGTCACCCGTTGCGTCATCGAGCTCGTCGGCGAACGCCCGCAACGCGTCTTCGGTCACCCAGCGTGCGCGGAGCCGGGCGACCAGCCGGGTGACCTCGGGAGCAATCGCGGCCGGTGTGGATCGGAGTGTGGCAACGAGCGCCTGCTCCAGTCCAACCCCCACGGTCAGCACGCCTGAAAGGGACCGGGTCCATTCCTCCATCGCTTCGAGGCGCTCGATCCGCTGCGCTGCCGAGGACGACGAGAGCAAGATGGGCAGGCCGACGAAAGCCACCGGCACGATGACCAGCGCTAGCACCCAGCCGGTGACCAGGAAGGCGACGATGCCTGCGGCCAAGCCGCCGAGCAGGAGCATCCGGGTCTGCCTGGTGACCGTGCGGACCTTGCGGGGGCGGGAGGGGCGCTCGACGATGGGGGAGGGGCGCAGCCCGACGACGAGGGCGATCAGGCCGCCGACCACCAGCGCGCCGGCCAAGGCCGGAACGAGGACGATCACGACCGCACCTCCTGCTGGGCGAGGTAGGTGCCGAGGTCGAAGCCGTACGTCGCGAGGCTTCGGTAGGAGTCGGGCAGGACCGCCGGAACGGCCGTCCCGTCGGCGGCTGGGGCGAAGACGTGAGTGGCGGCATAGCCGGTCTCGCGCTCGCCGGGGTCGAGGGCGATGACTTCGGCGACCCGGCGCTGCCGGATGCTGCGCCCCTCCTGCTGGTAGGTCCGAAGGTCGAGGTGAACGATGAGGTCGACGGTTGCCGCGAGCTTCGAGGTCGCGAGGTCGTGAGTGACGTGCGGGCCGGCCTCCATCGCGCAAGTCACGAGCTTGCGGATCGCCGCGACCGCGTCGGAAGCGTGAGTCGTGGAGATGGACCCGGTGCCGGACTCCATCGCCTTGATCATCGCCCAGATCTCCTTGCCTCGGACCTCGCCGACGATCTGGCGGGAGAGGTTGAAGCGGAACGAGTCAACGAGGGCCTCGTCGAGGGTGAACTCACCGGCCGCTCGCCCGTCCGGACCTCGTTCACCGGACCCAGGACGGGCCTCCCACGGGTGGACGATGCGGTGCCGGTCGCGCAGCTCGTGCAGGTGCAGCTCGTACTCGGTCTCGAAGGTGCCGATCGCCTCCAGCGGGTCGATCTCGGCGCACAAAGCTCGAACCAGGGTCGTCTTGCCCGCGCCCTGCGATCCGGACACCACGATGGACTTGCGGGAGCGCACGGCCGCCCGGAGGAATGAGGCTGCGACTGGCGTCAGCATCTGTCGAGTGACGAGTTCGTCGAGCGTGACTTCCATCAGTCGGTGACGTCGGATCACGACGGAGGGGCGCGGCGTCACCCACGCAGCAGCGGCGAGCCGCGAGCCGCCATCAAGGCGCAGATGCAGGCGCGGTTGGGCTTCGGAGAAACCGCGAGCGTTGACCTCGGATCGGGAGGCGAGGAAGACCAGGAAGTCGACGAGCTCCTCGTCGGAGTCGGCCACGGGTGGCCCGTCGATCTGTGAGCCGTCAGTGAGTTCGAGCACGACGTTGTCGTGGCCGGTGATGATGATGTTCTCGATCCGGTCGTCGTCGACGAGGGGCTGGAGGCGGCCGAGCCGGAACAGCGCGTCGAACACCGCACGGGCCAGCGCGTCCTGCTCGGCGCCGGGGAGTGTGGTCATCCCGGCGTTCACCCGGTCAGCCACGGTCGTCTCGATGAGGTCGAGCACAATGGTCCGGCCCAGCTCCTCCTGCGCGACCTTGTTGAGCCGTCCCTTGTCGGCCGCAACCGCCTGACTGAGCTGCTCGGAGGCTTGCGCGCGCAGCGCAGAGACGAGTGACCAGTCGAGGCTGCTGCCGATGGGATGGGTGCTCATGGTCGACAGGTGTGCCACCGGAGCCATTGGGTAGCCACGGTCGAACCTCTCAGCCACCGGCGGAACTGGCTGCGTGAACAGAGGCAACCCCGTCAGCGACGTGGTTTCGTAGTCCTCGGATCGTTCTGTCGTCATGACCGGGCTCCTTCGAGCAGCTCGTTGCGCCGGCGGGTGATCGTCGAGTGGATCGAGGCGATGGCCGCAGTGAGCGCCCTTGCCAGCGGCCCGGTCTCGAACCGTTTCGGCGGCTGGGCTCCACGCGAGAAGACCGCAGCCGACTCAGGATCGTCGGCCAGCGACGCCAGGACGGGCAGGTTCACCGCTGCAGTGACATCGCGGGCGTTGTAGGGCTGGCCCTCGCCGATGAGCAGGACGCCCGACTGGTGCCAGTCCAGGGCAGGGCGTTGGAACGCCTCTGCCCACGAGCGCAGGGCCGAGAGGTGGGGGAGCGTCGTCCTGCTGACGAGGAGGGACAAGTCGGCGGCATCGAGCAGCGGTTGGGGTGACCCGTGGAGACCGAGTCGGCCGGCATCGACGATGACGTCCTGACCGGCGGTCTCCAGTTCGCCGAGTGTCTCCGCCAGCGGTGCCCAGAGATCCCGCAGAGCACTGGCCTGGGTGTGCGAGCGGGTGCCCGCGACGAACGACACCGTGGTTTCCTCGATGGGACGTGCGACGTCGGCAAGAGCATCACTCAGGTTGCTCGCGGTCAGCGCGAGCTCGATGAGCCCGCTGTCGTACTCGCGGGTGCCACGAAAGTAGCCCGCGAGCAAGCCCGACCCTCCGGTCGGGTCGGCCTCGACAAACAGGACCGGGCGCGGCCACAGCAGCGCCAGCCCGAGCGCTGTCGTGGTGACGCCGGGGGAGCCGGAAGCGGAAGTGAGTGCGACGACAGCCATCAGTGCTCCCGCGAATCGAGAACGAGAGCGATGTTGCCGGTCGCGATCCGGGTGGCGAGCACCGCGGCGTCGGCCTTCGGGACGAGTAGGTCGACCACTGTCTGCCCGGTTTCCTCGGAGGTGTGGACTCCGACGACCGTGGAGTCGTTGCTCAACGGTGTGCCGGCGGCGAGTTCCTCGCCTTGGGCCGGGGTGACGACGACGCGGACCTTGTCGCCGTACCGGAGTTCGAGCCCTGGTGCCTGCGCTGGAGTGAGGGCGACCCCGACGACCGACTGGTCTTCGCCTGGGACGACCTCGGCGGTGAACGAGTCCGGAGTGAGCATTCCGCCAGAGGAGATGTCCATTGCCGCCCGCTGCCCGACCACCCGATCGAACTCCGAGGCTGCCACGGGCTTGAGGGCCGGATCAGCGCTGAGCTGAACCCGGGCAAGGTCATCTGCCTCAATGACGGAGCCACGTTCTATGGAGTGCCGCGCGACGAGCACTTCGTGGGTGTTGGTCGTCGCGGTCCAGGCCCAGCCGGCGAGCAGCGCTCCGATGCAGATGGCGCCGATCGCGGCGGCTACGAGGGCTGGTCGTCGACGCAGCTTCGGGGGAGGCACGAGCGCAGTAGCGGCCGGACCCTCCTGATTGAGCGTCCCGTCGATCCGGGTGGCTGCACCACTCATACTCATCGCCTCTCCGCTGCCCGCTACTGCACGAGCACCTGCGCTTCCCCGACCGCAATCGCGACCGTCCGTGTCAGGCCGTTCAGCCGGATGGTCCCGGTTTGGCCTGCCCCTTCCCATGTGATGACCCAGTCCGAGGTGGCGGTCACCGTGTACTTCCCGCCCGCCTGCTTCGAGCTCGACTTCTCATAGACGTGCCCGCAGTCGGGGGACTTCGTGTTGCCGTACGCCGCCTCGTACGGCGTCCCGGCGGTTGGGCACCTGACCGTGGCGCCGTCGCCCATGTCCCAGGTGATCTTGTGGAGCTTCGCCGTGGCGGTGACCGTAATCCCGCCCGCGGAGGCCGACTCCGTGATCGGACCGACGGTGTGCTCGTCAGGGTTGGCAGCCCACATCCACACGGGCATGCCGACGATTCCGATGCTGTCCTCACCTGGCTCAGGTGTGATGCCGATGTCGATGGCTCGCAGGTTCATCTCCTCAATCGCGACCTGCGCGACCTCGCCGGGCGTCGGCCCTGCGCCGGAGTTCGGCGGCGGGTCCTGCGACCAGATCCAGATGAGCAGGTCGGTCTGTGGCTGGTAACAGTTGTAGACGGCACCGTCGCCTGGCTCGTGGCCTTGCCAGTTCGGATCGCCGGCTGGCGGTTGCGGGTCGAGCAGCGAGATATAGCACCGGTAGCCGTTCGACCAGTACCCGTACTCGGTGGAACAGGGGACAGGCCCGGGCGGAGGCTTCGTGATCCCCTGATCGCTCCCGTCCCAGAAGCAAGCGGCACCGCCCCCGGTGTCCTTGGGTCCGTCGTCGCCACCGTCTCCGGGCTCGCCGGGTGTTCCGGGGACCTCGACGTAGATCAGACAGACGCCGGTTTCAGGGTCCGTGACCTGACAGACGGTGTCGGCGTACGACGGCGCCTGGGCGAGGATCATTAGACCCGCAAGTGCGAGTGAGGTGACGACGACACGGACTACGAGGCTTCGCATGGCGTGCGCTCGATGTCCTGGCTTGAGGCAACACGCCACGAGCCATCGGGATCGGTGTCCCATTGGTAGTTCGACACGAGGAACTGAATCCATCCGGTGTCCGGTCGGTCCGGGCTGATGACCGATCTGCCGTCCTTGTCGATGACGTCGACGCCGCTGACGTCGAAGCACAGGTCGATCTGAACCGTCGGCACCTTGCCGGCCTTCGGGTCCGAGTTGTCGAGGTTGACCGACTGCACTTCCAGCTCGACGATCTTCGTCGCGCCGGTCTGGTGGAGGCCTTGCTTGCGCTCCTTCGTGAACAGGTTCTTCTGTGCCGCGAGTTCGGTGCTGATCGCGACCTCGTCGAGCAGCCTCAGCGGCTTGCTCGGGTTTCGGCGAAGGTCGTTTCGCACCTCGTAGTACTTCCGGAGAATGGCAGACGCCGCCTCTGATGCGATCTCGCTGTCAGATTGCGGCGTTGGGGAGGTCGTGGTGGTGGCCGGCGAGCTCGAACTCGAAGTGGGGGTCGGGGTCGCCGCCGGGTCATTGCCGTCGGAGGCACAACCTCCCATTGCGATCGCCACTGCGGTAACGGTCGCCAGGAGAGCAAAGTGTCGGGCGTTCGTCATGGCCGAGTCCTGGACGCCTTCGCGAGACCATCCCGAGAAGGTCGCATACGACGCCCTGACGGCGGGCCGACTGGGTCGTCGCATTCGTATCGTACGTCACATCCGGGACCTCGAACCGGTTCGCCTTTCACGTTGCCTCCTCGCTCCGTGCGACCCAGTGCCGCCTCTTCTCACCCAGGTGTGCCGCACCGACCGCACCGCGACTCCGCCCGCCCTGACCGGCCGCACCCTCCTTCTCGACATACACGTCATGCAGAACGAGGTGGGCTCTGTGGCCCCGGCTCTGTGGACAACTCGGCCGGAATCGGGGGCTGTGGACCTGCGCGGACACCTCCACGCCAAGGAGGTGTGCGGCCCATGACCGTCTCGATGCGGAAGATCCAGGCTGGCCGGGGCTACGACTACCTGCTCAAGAGCGTGGTCCGGGGCGACGCCAACATGGCCGACCCCAACCCGGTCACGCGGTACTACACCGAGGAAGGAACACCGCCGGGCCGCTGGATGGGCTCGGCGCTCCACGCCTTCGGCGACGGCGAGATCAAGCGCGGCGACCAGGTGACGCCGCAGCAACTCCAGCTCCTGATCGGCACGGGATTGGACCCGGTCACCGGCGAGAAACTCGGTCGTGCCTTCCCGGTCTTCCCGCCAGTCGGAGCGCGGATCGCCGCTCGGGTGACCGAGCTGAGTCCGAGCCTCACCGCCGAGCAGCGGCCAGAGGCGGAGAGACAGATCAAGGCCAAGGAGTCGGTCAAACCGTCCAGCGGGGTCGCTGGCTACGACTACACGTTCAGCGTTCCCAAGTCGGTCTCGGCGCTGTGGGGCGTGTCCGACGCTGGCACGCAGGCACTGATCGTCCGTGCCCACCACGAGGCGGTTGCCGAGGTGCTCGACTTCATGGAGCGGGAGGTCGTCTCCACGAGGAGGGGCGTTGCCGCCGGGAACGGCGCGGTGATGCAGGCCGATGTCATCGGAGTGGCCGCCACGGCGTACGACCACTGGGACTCCCGGCTCGGCGATCCCCAACTCCACACCCACGTCGTCATCTCCAACAAGGTCAAGACGACAAAGGACGGGCGCTGGCGAAGCCTGGACGGCACCGCGATGTACGAGGCCAACGTGCCCATCTCCGAGCACTACAACGCCGTGCTAGCAGACCGCCTCATCCGACTCTTCGGCATCGAGTGGGAGCAGCGGGAGCGCGGTGCGGAACGCAACGCCGCATGGGAACTCGCACCTGTCCCCGAAACGCTCATCCGCGAGTTCTCCAGCCGGTCCAGCCACATCGACCGAGAAAAGGACCGCCTGATCGCGGAGTACGTCGAGCTGACGGGCCGCCGCCCCTCCTCGGCGAAGATCATCCAGTTGCGCGCGAAGGCGACGCTGGCAACGCGTCCCGAGAAGGAGCTCCACTCTCTGTTCGACCTGACGACGCGTTGGCGAGGGCGGGCGCAGCAGATCCTGGGGAGGGGCGCAGTCGACTGGGCCAAGGACGTCACCGCCCCTCCTCGCGCCCGTCCCACCCTCCGAGCCGACGACGTACCTCTCGACGCGATCACCGAAGTCGGTGTCTCCGTCGTCGGAGCCGTCGAGGAGAAGCGCTCGACCTGGAAGCACTGGAACCTTTGGGCGGAGGCATCGCGGCAGACGATGGGTTGGCGGTTCGCCAGCGCCGAGAACCGCGAGGCCGTCGTTGCGATGATTGTCGAGGCCGCGAAGCAGGAGTCGCTGACGATCACCCCGCCCGACCTGGTCAGCGTGCCGGAGGTCTTCCGGCGAGCCGACGGCACCTCGCGCTTCCGGCCGCGCCACGGAGTCGTGTTCACCTCCGAGTCTCTGCTCGCCGCCGAGGACCGGCTTCGGATCCGGGCCGAGGACATGACCGGCCCAGAGATCGACCTCGACGTGATCGAGCGGGTGACGCGCAAGGAACACCTGCTGTCTGCCGAGCAGTCCGAGACGCTGGCGGGGATCGCCGTGTCCGGGCGACAGGTCGATCTGCTCGTCGGTCCGGCGGGCGCAGGCAAGACCACCGCGATGCACGCGCTGAAGACGGCGTGGATGAAGGCTCACGGCAACGGCAGCGTCGTCGGGCTTGCGCCGAGCGCAGTGGCGGCGCAGGTGCTCGCCGAGGACTTGGGCATCGCGTGTGAGAACACCGCCAAGTGGCTCCACGAGCACGACCGCGGACGGGCGGAGTTCCGCAAGGGCCAGCTCGTCATCATCGACGAGGCGACCCTCGCCGGCACGCTCAACCTCGACCGCCTCACGGCGCTCGCTGCCGGGGCCGGTGCGAAGGTACTGCTGGTCGGCGACTGGGCGCAGCTTCAGTCGGTCGACGCAGGAGGGGCGTTCTCTCTATTGGCCTCCGCCCGTCCTGACACCCCCGAGCTGACCGAGGTCCACCGCTTCACCCACGAGTGGGAGAAGACCGCATCGCTCGACCTTCGGTTCGGACGGTCGGAAGTCATCAGCACCTACGTCGCCAAGGATCGCGTCCAGGAGGGCACAACCGACGAGATGATGGACGCCGCCTACCTAGCGTGGACTGCCGACGTGAAGGAGGGGCGGATGTCAATCCTGGTCGCCGAAGCCACCGACATGGTGACCCGGCTCAACCGGCGTGCCCGCGCCGACCGCATCGTCGCCAACCCGGTCGGAGACATCGAGGTGAACCTCGCCGACGGCACCCAGGCGTCCGAGGGTGATCTCATCATCACCCGCCACAACGACCGCCGCCTTCGCACCCTGCGCGGCGGCTGGGTCCGCAACGGGGACCGCTGGACCGTCACCCGCGTTCACAGGGACGGGTCGATGCAGGTCCAACGCCTCGGCGTCGCCATTGGTGGGTCGGTGACGTTGCCTGCGGCGTACGTCGCCGAGCACGTCGACCTCGGGTACGCCGTCACGGCCCACCGCGCCCAGGGGATGACCGTCGACACCTCCCATGTCGTGGTGACCGGCTCGACCACGCGGGAGAACTTCTACGTCTCCATGACCCGCGGGCGAGACTCCAACAGCGCGTACGTCGCCCTCGACAAGCCCGACGAAGGCCACGCCCCTCCCGAGCCTGATGAGGTGAACGCCCACACCGTCCTCTACGGCGTGCTCCAGCACATCGGCGGCGAGCTCTCCGCACACCAGATGATCGCGGCCGAGCAGGACCGGTGGTCGTCCATCGCGCAACTCGCTGCCGAGTACGAGACCATCGGCGCGGCCGCCCAGCGCGACCGTTGGGTTACAGCGATCCGGGGGAGTGGCCTCACCGAAGCCCAGGTCGAACAGGTGCTGGCCTCGGAGTCTTTCGGACCGCTCACCGCCGAACTGCGCCGGGCCGAGGCCAACCACCACGACGTCGACCGACTCTTGCCG
>DASSKK010000006.1:0-2336 GCA_035690495.1 Nocardioidaceae bacterium
GGCAGCGCGTCCCGGTCAGCGATGTAGGCGCTCACTGCTGCCCCCGGATCTCGCGCAGGGCGTAGTAGACGGCGCGGGTGGTGCGCACGTCGCCCTCTGCGGTGTGGTCCGGCTCGGGAATGTCGTGGCCGCGCTCACGGACGGCAGCGGTCACGTCAGCGAGTCCCTGCGGACGGTCCCAGCCGAACACCCACATCGCGCCCTCGGCCACGTTGATGAGGCGGTGGTGCCAGACGGGTGCACCGATGAAGCGAGTCAGCATCGCGGCATCGAAGGCAGGGTTGCTGCCGACGAGGGTTGTGCCGCGCAGCAATCGGATCAGGCTGCGTTGTTCGAAGCCGTCACTGCTGCCACCGAAGGGCGACATGCCGCGCTCCCAGTAGCCGCCGATGTTGAGCGCCTGCTGGTCGGCGTACTCCAGCGTGTGCGGCAGTTCCAGAGTTGTCGGCTCGTCGTGGTCCTCGCGCCAGACGCACACCTCGTAGGGCTGGTGGATGCGCGGGTCGAGGCCAGTCGCCTCGCAGTCCACAAAGGCCAGGGCGCTCACTGGGCACCGCCGGGGGTCGCGGTCTCGGGCCAGTCGGCTGCGGGCTGGTCGGCGGGCTCGGCGGGCTGCGCGTTGCCCTGGATCTCGTCGGCGGTGACGGCACCACTGGGCTTGGTGGTCGCGAACTCCTCTTCGACGCGCTTCTCTCCGCGGGACAGTTCACCGCTGAGCACTCGCAGGGACGCGAGGGTCTGCGCGGTCCAGTCCTTCGCGGGACGGTCGAGGTAGGTCTCCAGCTGCTCCTGCGTGACGCCGAAGGTGTTGGCGAAGTGGCCGGTGGCGTCGGCGACCTGCTGGGCTCGTGGCTTGTCGCCACCCCGGCCATGGAGCGTCGCGGTCAGCAGTTCCTCGGCCTCGGCGACCACCCACACCGGGATGATCGTGAAGATGGTCTCGCGGACCGCCCGCGCCGCGACCGAGTTGTTGTTGTTGGCGATGTCGCCCAGGTCGATCAGGCGCTCGCGCTTCTTGTCGCGGCCCTTGCCGGTCATCCGGGCGTGCGGCACGACGAACGACCGCGACGAGCGGGTGTTGCCCTCCTGGTCCCAGCACCACGCCTGCATCTCGGACTCGCCGGCTTCGTCGTCGCGCTTGAGCTCGCGGATGCCGTAGTCGAGGTTGCCCCAGCAGGCGGCGAGGGTGCGGGCGACGTGGACGGTCATCCCCTCGACGCGGCCACCGGCGCGGGGCAGGCTGTAGAACGCCCGGTCGGCCATGGACTTCTGGCTGCATGCCTGCCGCATCCTGGCGATGGCTCGGGCTTCGTCGCGGGGGTTGTCCTGGGCGACGCGGACGGCGGCGGCCACCTCGGCAACGGCGCGGGCCTGCTCGACGGCGGTCGCCTGGGTGGCGCCCTGCACAAGCGGGGTTCGCGGCTGCGCGATGGTGTCAAGGTCTGTTGTCATGATGCGATTTCCTCCAGTTGGTAGTGCAGCCACTTGGGCAGAGACGGGGTGTTGACGCCTTCGCCGTAGCCCGGCCACCTGTCGGCGGCGAGGCAGTCGCGGTAGAGGCGTCGGCAGTGGTCGACCACAGACCGCGCCAGTTCGAGGTCGTCGGGGTCGGCGAAGTGGTCGACGGAGACGAGGTGGGGCGGTGCCTTCTCGGCGACTACGAACAGGAACACCGGGTCGTCGCCGAGGTCGAGCGCCTGGATGCCGTCGCTGTAGTGGAGCGCTTGGCCGTAGTAGCCGAAGTTGGCGGCGGCCTTGGCGAATTCGGACGGTGCGGCGCTGACGGCGGACTTGAGGTCGGCGACGATGAGCCGTCGCCCTTCGACCTTGTTTGGCAGCCAGTCCACCCGCGCCCGGCACTTGACGCCAGTGGCGGGGTCGACCCAGAACAGGGACACCTCGGGGCGTCCGTTGCTCAGCAGGGCGTTGGCGATCGGGTGCGCCCTCACCGCGTCGGCCATCGCCTGTGCGGCCTCGAGCTCGTGCCGCAGGATCGGCACCTTGCCCTGGTCGTAGATCTCGTCGCGGTGGCGTTGAGCAGACACAGTGTCGTAGCTGGCGGCGTCGTAGGGTTCCTTGGAGCGGGTGAGTGCCTGGACCACGACGAACTCCTCCCCATCGCCGAGGGTGAGGGTGTGGACCACCTTGCCGAGGTCGAAGTGTCGCTTGTGCTCCTCGGGCGCATCCAGTGCGGACTTGAAGTGCGCCGGAGTCGAGGGTGGGATGAGGTTCTTCATCTGCGACCACGACAGCCAGTCGCGCTGCGCGTGGTAGACCTCGGCCGGCAGGTCGTAGTAGACGCCGGGCTCGGTGATGGTGTCAGTCAAGGCTGGTCC
>DASSKK010000007.1:0-115652 GCA_035690495.1 Nocardioidaceae bacterium
GCCGCGCGATCGTCTCCCACGCCCGCTCGGCCCAATGGTCGACGTCGAAGTCGTGGTCGGCGCGGGCCAGGAACAGCCGGCGGTACGACGCGACGGTCGTCGCGATCTCGTCGCGGAAGCGCTCGCCGAACTCCAGGCCCCGGTCACGCGGGTCGAGCACGGACGAGGTGAAGGTTGTTGGCTTCTGCACCTGTCCACGGTAGCCCGCCGCCTGGCGCCGTACTCCCCATGGCGTTCTGGCGCCCCCCACGGCAGGTACGCCATGGGGAGTGCCAATTCGTCGACATACCCTGGTAAACCGGCTACCGGGGCACGCGCACGATGAGCCGGCCGTGCTCGCAGACCGCGTGCAGCTCCTTGCCGAGTCCGATCGGGTCGCCGTCGAGCTGGCGCGGCACGTCGTGGCTGGCGCGGACCGAGACCTTCCGGCCGGTCATCCGGTTCACGGTGTCGTCGGTGCGCTTGCCCTTGCTGAGCACGCGGAAGACGAGCGGCACCCAGGACAAGAACCGGCGCGGATGCAGGATCACCACGTCGAGGATGCCGTCGTCGATGGCGGCGTCGGGGAGCAGCGGCATCCCGGCCTGGAGGTAGCCGACGTTGCCGACCACGACCGTCCGCGCCCGGTGCCGGGTCCACTCGCCGTCGTCGAGCGAGATCTCCACCCGCATGGCGGGGAACATCAGGTTCCGCAGCGCCGAGAACACGTAGGCCAACCACCCGACCCTTGCCTTGAACTGCTCGTTGGCGCCCTCCATGATCGCCGCGTCGAAGCCCATCCCGGCCATCACCATGAAGTGCTCGTCCTCGGCGATCCCGTCGCCGGAGAGGGCGACCAGGTCGATGGCCCGGTCCTCCCCGTTGAGCGCCACGTCGACGGCTGCCTGCAGGAACAGCGGTACGCCGATGTTGCGGGCGAGCAGGTTGCCCGTGCCCGCCGGCACGATGCCCACCGAGATCCCGGTCCCGGCGAGCTCCGCGCACACCGTGCGCACCGTGCCGTCGCCGCCGCAGACCAGGACCAGCTCCGCCCCGGAGATCGCAGCCTGCTCGGCCATCGACCGGCCAGGATCCTCGATCGTGGTGGTGTACCAGTCGGGGACGCCCCAGCCGCTGCCTGCGGCTGCTCCCTCCACCATCGCCCGGAAGCCGGCGATGTCGCCGACCTTCGACGGGTTCAGCACCACTGCCAGCGCCCGGGTGGTCGGCACCGGGCTGCGGAGCTCGGGAGCCGTTTCGTGTGCTGCTGGGACGGGGTCGAACCATCGCGCGCCGACGCACACCCAGGCCGCCCCGAGTGCGTAGCCGGCAACCACGTCGGAAGGGTTGTGCACCCCCAGGAAGACCCGGTCGAGACCGACCAGCAGGGCGATCGCGATCGCCGAGGCCACCACCAGCTGCTGCACCAGCGCACGGCGTACCAGCAACACCACCAGCACGATCGCGATGCCGGCGGCGGCGGCGATCGACGAGGAGTGCCCGGACGGGAACGAGTAGCTGCGCAATGTCTGCACCGGGTCCTGCCACACCGGTCGCTGCCGATGGAAGGCCAGCTTCAGGCCGGTGGTGCTCAGCGAGGTCAGGACCATGACCGCCACCGTCCAGATCGCCGCCCGGTAGTGTCTGCGCAAGGACAGCAGCAACGCGGCCACGACGGTGTACCCCGCCATCGCGTACGTGCCGAAGGCCTCCTCGACACCCAGGAAGAACGCCGTCGCTGCCGGGCTGCGGAGCGTCCAAGATTGGGGCGCCGTACCCAGCCGCGTGTCGAAGCCGCTCAGGGTGCGCAGATCGAGGCCGACCAGCGCGCACGCCGCCGCAAGGACGAGCACCGCGAGGACGGCGCCGAGCACCAGGCGGCTTCGGGTGCGGGCGGCGAAGGACACGGGGACACGCTATGCGTCGCCGCGGCCCGGTCGGGTCAGCGGTGCTCGAGCCGGATCACGATGCTCTTGGAGGCCGGCGTGTTCGACACCTTCGCCACCGAGTCGAGCGCCACCAGGGCGTTCGCCTCCGGGAAGTACGCCGCGGCGCAGCCGCGTGCGGTGGAGTACGGCACCACCCGGAACTGCTCGGCACGCCGCTCCTGACCGTCGTGCACGCTGACCAGGTCGACGACCTCTCCGTCGGAGAACCCGAGCGCGGCGACGTCTTCGGGACTGACGAACACCACCCGGCGGCCGTTCTTGATGCCGCGGTAGCGGTCGTCGAGGCCGTAGATCGTGGTGTTGAACTGGTCGTGGCTGCGCAGCGTCTGCAGCAGCAGGTGGCCGTCGGGAACCCGCATCACCTCCAGCGGGTTCGTGCTGAAGCGTGCCTTGCCGGTGGCGGTGGGGAACGTGCGGCTGTCCCGCGGTGGATGCGGCAGCGCGAACCCGCCCGGCTGCCGGACGCGAGCGTTGAAGTCGTGGCAGCCCTTGACCACCCGCTCCGCATGGTCGCGGATCACGTCGTAGTCGGCGCGCATCGCCGCCCAGTCGACCACGTCGTCGGGGCCGAACAGCCGCTCGGCGAGGCTGGTGACGATGGCGACCTCGCTGCGCAGCTGGTCCGAGGCGGGGTCGAGCTTGCCCTGGGAGAGATGCACCATGCCGAACGAGTCCTCCACGGACACCGCCTGCTCGCCGCTGCTCTGCACGTCGCGCTCGGTGCGACCCAGGCACGGCAGGATCAGCGAGGCGTGGCCGACGGTCGTGTGCGCCTTGTTGAGCTTGGTGGAGACGTGCACGACCATCTCCATCTCACGCATCGCAGCCGCGGTCGCCTCGGTGTCCGGGGTGGCGGACGCGAAGTTGCCGCCCATCGAGAAGAAGACCTTGGTGCGGCCGTCGCGCATCGCACGGATCGCGTCGACGGTGTCGACGCCGGGGTCGCGCGGCGGGTCGAAGGCGAACTCGGACTTGATCGCGTCGAGGAACCAGTCGGGCATCTTCTCCCAGATGCCGAAGGTCCGGTCGCCCTGCACGTTGGAGTGACCGCGGACCGGGCAGACGCCGGCGCCGTGCTTGCCGATGTTGCCGCGCAGCAGCAGGAAGTTGGTGATCTCCTGGATGGTGGCCACCGCGTCCTTGTGCTGGGTCAGACCCATCGCCCAGCAGACGATCACGCGCTCGCTGGCCAGGTAGCGCTTCGCCAGCCGGCCGATCTCGCTGCGGTTGAGACCCGAGGCCTCCTCGATGTCGGACCACTCGATCTTGCGTACCGCCTGCTCCCACGCGTCGAAGTCCGAGCAGTACTCGTCGATGAACCCGCGGTCGAGCACTCCCTGCGGGGAGTCGTCGTCGGCCTCCAGGACCAGCTTGGACAGACCCGCGAACAGCGCCTGGTCCCCGGCGAGCCGGATCTGCAGGTAGTCGTCGGCGAGCTTGGTGCCGCTGGTCCAGCCCTTCACGGTCTGTGGGTTGTGGAAGTTGAGCAGCCCCGCCTCGGGCAGCGGGTTGACCGACACGATATGCGCGCCGTTCTTCTTGGCCTTCTCCAGCGCGGTGAGCATCCGCGGGTGGTTGGTGCCGGGGTTCTGTCCCACGATCACGATCAGGTCCGCGTCGTAGATGTCCTCGAGCAGCACGCTGCCCTTGCCGATCCCGATCGCCTGGGCGAGCGCCGCGCCGGACGACTCGTGGCACATGTTCGAGCAGTCCGGGAGGTTGTTGGTTCCGAACCGTCGGACCATCAGCTGGTAGGCGAACGCGGCCTCGTTCGACGTGCGCCCGGAGGTGTAGAACGTCGCCTCGTCCGGCGAGGACAGCGACGACAGCTTCTCCGCGATGATGTCGAAGGCCCTCTCCCAGGACACCGGCGCGTAGTGGTCGGACCCGTCGGCCTTGTAGACCGGCTCGACCAGCCTGCCCTGCTGGCCCAGGTAGTAGTCGGACATGGTGGCCAGCTCGCGGAGCGGGTGAGCGGCGAAGAACTCCGGACGCACCCGGCGCACCGTCGCCTCCTCGGCGACCGCCTTCGCGCCGTTCTCGCAGAACTCGAACCTGCTGCGGTGGTCGGGGTCCGGCCACGCGCAGCCGGGACAGTCGAAGCCGTGCTTCTGGTTGAGCCGGGCCAGGGTGCGCACGGCGCGGCGTACGCCCATCTGCTCGTTGGCCATCTTCAGGGACACGCCGATCGCCGGGATCCCGGCTGCCGAGGTCTTGGCGTGGGTGACCTTCATCTGGTCGTCGGTGAAGTCTGCGCGTGGGGCGCTCTTGGTCATGGCAATCGACCTCCTCCGCTCACAGTACGCCGAACCACGCCCGCCCTACCATGGGTGGATGTTCGCCAGGCGGCTCGCGGTGCTGGCGAGTGGCCCGGCGTTCCTGCTCGGCCCGCTGTGGCCCGGGTGGGGCGGGCCCCCGAGCCACCCGGGACGAACCGAGTCGCTTGCCGCGCTCGCCCACGCCCGTGGGGCACAGTCCGTTCATCCGGTGGTGCACCCGGAGGTCTCCTCGCCGGGCTGGGCGGCCTTCAACGACCCCACCGGCCCTCGACGTCGGCAGTACGTCCTGGTGCACCGGGTGAACCTTGCGATCCGCGGGGCGTGGCCGGGCTCGACGATCCGGGTGGCGGAGTACTCCTTCCAGATGCCGTCGACTGCCGGCGCCCTGGTCGACGCGCACCGCAGGGGTGTGCACGTGCAGGTGGTCGTCGACGACCACGCTCGGCACTGGCCCTCGGTGCGCCGGCTGCGGCACGCGCTCGGCACCGACCCGCACCGGTCCAGCTTCCTGCGGATCTGCCAGGCGACCTGCCGCGGAGGACGCGGCAACCAGCATGCGAAGTTCCTGACGTTCTCGGCGACCGGCAACGTGCAGCACGTGGTGATGACCGGGTCGGTGAACTTCACCAACTACAACGCCCGGGTGCAGTGGAACGACCTCTACACCGTGCCCGAGGACTCCCGGCTCTACCGGCAGTTCGGCCGGGTGTTCGCCATGATGGTGCGCGACCGGCCGCAGCCCCGAGCCCGCCTGCCCGCTGCAGGGGAGGGCTTCCGTACCCTGCTCTCCCCGCTGCCGCACTACAGTCCCGAAAACGACCCGGTGGCCGCGATCCTGCGTCGGGTGCGCTGCACGACGGGCGATCGCCCCACCGTGGTGCGGATCGCCATGCACGCCTGGAACGGCACCCGCGGCGTGGCGCTGGCCCACCACGTCGCGACACTGCAGGCCGAGGGATGCGACGTGCGCGTGCTGTACGGGATCGGGATGGGCGGCCGCGTCGCCGGCATCCTGCGCGCGGCCGGCGTGCCGCTCCGCGACAGCGCCTACCGCGGTCGGCACGTGCACGAGAAGGTCCTGCTGGTCTCAGGCGGGTACGGCGACCAGCGAGACGCCCACTACGTCTGGACCGGCTCCCACAACTGGTCGAACCGGTCGCTGCGCAACGACGAGCTGATCCTGCGGGTGGCTGGCGCGGACGTCGTGCACGCCTACCGGCGCAACTTCCACCGGATGTGGAGCCTGGCCGCGCACGGTGGTTAGTCTTTGCCGGTGATCGACCCGCGAGTGCTCCGAGAAGACCCCGACCGCGTCCGCGCAGCCCAGGCCAAGCGCGGGCTGTCCGCCGACGTGGTGGACCGGGCGCTCGATGCCGACTCCGCCCGCCGCGCCGCGATCGCAGACTTCGAGGCCAAGCGTGCCGCGCAGAAGAGCCTCGGCAAGCAGATCGCCGGCGCGGCGGGGCAGGACAAGCAGGAGCTGCTGGAGCGGACCAAGGCACTGGCCGGGCAGGTCAAGGCCGCCGAGGCCGCCCAGGTCACCGCCGAGCAGGAGTGGCAGGACGCGCAGCGGGCGATCCCGAACCTGGCCGCAGACGAGGCCCCGTCGGGCGGCGAGGAGGACTTCGTCGTGCTGGAGACCGTCGGCACGCCGGTGGAGTTCGACTTCGAGCCGCGCGACCACGTCGCGCTCGGCAGGATGCTGGGTGCGATCGACCTGGAGCGCGGCGCCAAGGTGTCCGGCGCACGCTTCTACTACCTGACCGGGCCCGGCGCCGACCTCGAGTTCGCGCTGGTCGCCATGGCGATGGACCAGGCCCGCGCGAACGGCTTCACGCCCATGGTGCCGCCGGCGCTGGTCAAACCGCGGGCCATGGAGGGCACCGGCTTCCTCGGCCAGGCCGCCGACGACGTCTACCGCATCGAGGGCGAGGACCTGTACCTGGTCGGCACCTCGGAGGTGCCGCTGGCGGCGTACCACAGCGACGAGATCCTCGACGGGGCCGCGCTGCCCTTGCGGTACGCCGCCTTCAGCCCGTGCTACCGCAAAGAGGCCGGCTCCCACGGCAAGGACACCCGCGGCATCATCCGGGCGCACTGGTTCGACAAGGTGGAGATGTTCTCCTACACCACGGTCGAGGAGTCGTTCGCCGAGCACAAACGGCTGCTGGAGTGGGAGAAGGAGTTCCTCGACAAGCTGGAGCTGGCCTACCGGGTCATCGACGTCGCAGCGGGCGACCTCGGGCTCTCTGCGCAGCGCAAATTCGACTGCGAGGCCTGGATCCCGACTCAGGGTCGCTACCGCGAGCTGACCTCGACGTCGAACTGCACCGACTTCCAGGCCCGGCGGCTCGACATCCGGACCCGTTCTGCGGCAGGCACCCGGCCCGTCGCCACCCTGAACGGGACGCTGTGCTCGGTGCTGCGCCCGATCGTGGCGATCCTGGAGACCCACCAGCAGGCCGACGGGTCGGTGCGTGTCCCCGAGGCGCTGCGGCCGTACCTGCAGGGACGCGAGGTGCTCAAGCCGGTCGCCAATGGCTGAGGCCGGCGACGGATTCACCCCGAAGCTGGTCGCGCTCGACATCGACGGGACCCTGTTCGCCCCGATGCCCGGCTCCGGCACCGTGCAGGAGAAGGTCACTGCGCGCGTCCTCGACGCGATCCACCGAGCGCACCGAGCGGGCGCGCACGTCGTACTCGCCACCGGACGCTCCGCCTTCGGCATCACCGACGTGCTCGACCAGATCGGCCTGGCAACGGTCGACCGGCCGGTCTCGACGGTGGCCAGCAACGGCTCGGTGGTCTTTTCCTACCCGCCCGTGGAAGTGCTCGACTCGGTCACGTTCGACGCGTCCGAGATCGTCAAGCTGCTGCTCGAGCACGTGCCGGAGGCCATGGTGGCGGTGGAGGAGATCGGTGTCGGCTACCGGATCAACAAGCCGTTCCCCGAAGGCGAGATCACCGGCCGGATGACGTTGCAGGGCGTCGAGGAGCTCGTCGCCGAGCCGGTCACTCGTGTGATCATCCGCGACCCGCACTCCTCGGAGGAGGAGTTCGTCGAGCTGGCCCGCCGGCTCGGGTTGCAGGGCACCAACTACTTCATCGGCTGGACCGCGTGGCTCGACCTCGCCCCGGAGGGGATCAGCAAGGCGTCCGCGCTCGCCGACGTGGCCCGCAGGCTCGGCGTACGCCGCGAGGACGTGCTCGCGATCGGCGACGGTCGCAACGACACCGACATGCTCGCCTGGGCCGGTCGCGGGGTCGCGATGGGCCAGGCGCCACTGGAGGTGCAGGAGGCCGCCGACGACGTCACCGAGACCGTCGAGAACGACGGCGTGGCCGTCGCGCTCGACCGCTGGTTCTGAGCGCAGGCACTCGCACCGAGGGCTGTGAGGTCGCCCACCCGAGGGCCTCCGCCCCCGCTGCGTGTGGCAGGATGCCGAACCGGAGAGGTCGCGCCCCCATGCGTGCGCGCGGCGGCAACATCCAGCTGAAGGTAGGTTGCGAATGTCGACCGGTGTGTCCAGCCCCACGCGGGCCCGGATCGAGCAGAAGACACTTCGCCGGGACCCCTGGTGGCGGACTCCGGCGATGTACGCGGCCACCTTGTCGGTCATCGGCATCTACCTGGCGTTCGCAGTGTTCGTGAACCGCAACTACTACTGGGAGCCGTACCTCTCGCCGTTGTACGCGCCGTGCCTGCCCCACAACTGCATCGTCGGAAGCGGGTACAACCTGTTCCCGAGCATCGCCCCGGTGACCCCGGCGCTGATAGTGATCATCTTCCCCGCCGGTCTGCGAGCGACCTGCTACTACTACCGCAAGGCCTACTACCGCTCGTTCTTCCTTTCTCCGGCGGCCTGCGCGGTGCCCGAGCCTCGCAAGGGCTACACGGGTGAGAGCCGGTTCCCGCTGATCGTGCAGAACGTGCACCGGTGGTTCTTCTACATCACCCTGATCTTCAACGCGCTGCTCACCTACGACGCGGTGATGGCGTTCCGCGACCACCAGGGCAACTGGGGCCACGCCGGGCTCGGCACGCTGATGCTGGTGATCAACGCGATCCTGCTGTGGGGCTACAACGCCTCCTGCCACTCCTGCCGGCACGCGATCGGTGGCAGGCTGCGTCACTTCTCCAAGCACCCGATCCGCTACTGGTTGTGGAGCCAGGCCACCACGCTCAACGCCAAGCATGCGCAGATCGCCTGGGTGTCGTTCGTCTTCGTCGCGTTGACCGACGTCTACATCCGCCTGGTGGCCGGCGGTGCGATCTCGGATGTGAGGTTCTTCTGATGTCCAATCCCGGCAACACTGCGGAAGGCGCTCCGGCCTCCACCACCGAGACACGGCACCCGATGACGGGCAACCGGATGGACGAGGGCTTGGACACCGGGATCGAGCGCCACGAGTACGACGTGGTGGTGATCGGCGCGGGTGGCTCGGGACTGCGGGCGGCGATCGCGGCCAAGGACGCCGGTGCCCGTGTCGCGGTGGTGTGCAAGTCGCTGCTCGGCAAGGCGCACACGGTGATGGCCGAAGGCGGCATCGCCGCCTCGATGGGCAACCTCTACCCGGACGACAACTGGCAGGTGCACTTCCGCGACACGATGCGCGGCGGGAAGATGCTCAACAACTGGCGGATGGCCCAGCTCCACGCCCAGGAGGCGCCAGAGCGGGTGCTGGAGCTCGAGGAGTGGGGGGCGCTGTTCGACCGCACCGCCGAGGGCCTGATCTCCCAGCGAGACTTCGGCGGGCACCGCTACGCCCGGCTCGCCCACGTCGGCGACCGCACCGGCCTGGAGATGATCCGCACCCTGCAGCAGCGCGCGGTCGCACTCGACATCGACGTGTTCATGGAGTGCACGATCACCGACATCTTCACCGACAACACTGCCGGGGGTTCCAAAGTCTCTGGGGCGTTCGGCTACTGGCGTGAGTCGGGCCGGTTCGTGGTCTTCGACGCACCGAGCGTCATCCTCGCCACCGGCGGCATCGGGAAGTCCTACCAGGTGACCTCGAACTCCTGGGAGTACACCGGCGACGGGCACGCGCTCGCGATGCGCACCGGCGCCAGCCTGATCAACATGGAGTTCGTGCAGTTCCACCCGACCGGGATGGTCTGGCCACCGTCGGTGAAGGGGATTCTCGTCACCGAGTCGGTGCGCGGTGACGGTGGTGCCCTGAAGAACTCCGAGGGCGAGCGGTTCATGTTCGACTACATCCCGGAGTACTTCAAGGCGGAGACGGCCGACACCATCGAGGAGGCCGAGGGCTGGTACGAGGACAAGAAGAACAACCGCCGTCCTCCCGAGCTGCTGCCGCGTGACGAGGTGGCCCGGGCCATCAACTCCGAGATCAAGGCCGGCCGCGGGTCACCGCACGGCGGGGTGTTCCTCGACATCGCCTCACGCCGGAGCGAGGAGTTCATCCGCCGCCGGCTGCCGTCGATGTATCACCAGTTCAAGGAGCTGGCCGACGTCGACATCACCAAGGAGCCGATGGAGGTCGGCCCGACCTGCCACTACGTGATGGGCGGCGTCGAGGTCGACGCGGACACCCAGCAGAGCAAGGTGGAGGGCTTGTACGCCGTGGGCGAGGTCTCCGGCGGCATGCACGGCTCGAACCGGCTCGGCGGCAACTCCCTGGGCGACCTGCTCGTGTTCGGTCGTCGCGCCGGGCACAACGCGGCGTACTACGCGCAGCGGATCCGCGACAAGCGGCCCAAGGTGGCCGAGGACGACGTACGCGCGGCGTCGAAGAAGGCGCTCGCCCCGTTCGAGTCCGAGGGTGCGGAGAACCCGTACACGATCCAGAAGGACCTGCAGGACGTCATGCAGCGGCTGGTCGGCATCATCCGCAAGGCCGACGAGCTCGAGGAGTCGCTCGGCGAGATCGCCAAGTTGAAGGAGCGGGCCAAGCACCTGTCCGTGGAGGGCAACCGTCAGTACAACCCCGGCTGGCACCTCGCGATCGACCTGCGCAACATGCTGGTGGTCTCCGAGTGCATCGCGACGGCCGCCCTGGAGAGGCAGGAGTCGCGCGGCGGACATACGCGCGACGACTTCCCCACGGCCGATGACGCATGGGGCGAGATCAACCTCGCACTGCGGCTCGACGGCGACTCGGTCTTCCTGAGCCGACAAGCCCTGCCGGAGATGCCCGACGACCTCAAGCCGCTGTTCGAGGAGGAGTCCTGATGGGCTACAACCTGAAGATGCGCGTCTGGCGCGGGGACACCGACGGCGGTGAGCTCGGCGACTACGACGTACCCGTCGAGGAGGGCGAGGTGGTCCTCGACGCCATCCACCGGTTGCAGGCCACCCAGGCCGGCGATCTCGCCGTCCGCTGGAACTGCAAGGCCGGCAAGTGCGGCTCCTGCAGCGCCGAGGTGAACGGCAAGCCGCGGCTGATGTGCATGACCAGGCTGTCGGACTTCGAGCCCACCGAGACGATCACGGTCACCCCGATGCGCGGCTTCCCGGTGATCCGCGACCTGGTCACGGACGTGTCGTACAACTACGAGAAGGCCAAGCAGGTCCCCGCCGCGAAGCTCGCTCCGCCGGACAAGGACGGCAAGCGGCGGATGTACCAGGCCGACGTCGAGCGCGGCCAGGAGTTCCGCAAGTGCATCGAGTGCTTCTTGTGCCAGGACACCTGCCACGTGATCCGCGACCACGAGGAGAACAAGCAGGCGTTCGCCGGGCCGCGGTTCTTCCTGAGGTACGCCGAGCTCGACATGCACCCGCTGGACACCCACGACCGACGCAAGCTCGCCCAGGACGCGGCCGGCATCGGGATGTGCAACATCACCAAGTGCTGCACCGAGGTGTGCCCCGAGGGAATCAAGATCACCGACAACGCGATCATCCCGATGAAGGAGCGTGTGGTCGACCGCAAGTACGACCCGGTGGTGTGGCTCGGCGAGAAGATCTTCAAGCGGGACCGGGCGGGCCGCGAAGAGGTCTGATCCTCGCTCCTGATGGCGCTTGGCGGGCTGCGCCCGCGGGCGGGGTCGCTTGGGCGGCGCGTCGGCCGGTGACTCGAGCGCGGGCTTGCGTTGCGCTTCGGCCGCCGCGGCCAAGCCCTTTGACGCTCCCACCACCCGCTGGTGCAGTCCGCTCTGGCGCCACCTGCAGTGAGGCAGATGACAGCGGGGAGCGGGTAGGGTCGAAGGATGGCGAAGTTACCGCAGGAGGAGATCGACCGGGCGCTGCAGGGAGACCTCGCGGCGTGGACCCAGGATGGGGACGCGATCACTCGGACCGTCGAGGCGCCGTCGTTCCTCGAGGGCATCGCGCTGGTGCAGCGGGTCGCCGAGGCGGCCGAGTCGATGAACCACCACCCGGACATCGACATCCGCTACACGAACCTGACGTTCACGCTCTCCACGCACTCCGAGGGCGGGCTGACCGCCAACGACCTGACGCTGGCGGAGAAGATCGACCAGCTCGCCGGCTGAGGCGGTCGCCTACAGGTACATGCCGCTGCGGCCGGGCTCATCGCCCTGCTCCGGTGCCTGGCCGGGGTGCATACTCTGCTGCATCTGTTGCGCCGCCTCCGGAGGCATCATCCCGGGCGGCAGCGCCCGGCGCATCTGCTCCAGCTGGGCGCGGGCAGCCACCTGCTGGGCATAGATCGCGGTCTGGATGCCGTGGAACAGGCCTTCCAGCCAGCCGACCAGCTGGGCCTGCGCGATCCGCAGCTCGGGCTCGGAAGGAGTCTCGCTGCTGAACGGCAGGGACAGCCGCTCGAGCTCCTGGACCAGCTCGGGAGCGAGACCGTCCTCGAGCTCCTTGATCGACGACTCGTAGATGTCGGCCAGCCGTGCGCGAGACGCCTCGTCGAGCGGCGCCGACTTCACCTCTTCGAGCAGCTGGCGGATCATCCCGCCGATCCGCATCACCTTCGCCGGCTGCTCGACCAGCTCGGTGATGTGCCGTTCGTCGTCGCCGTCGTCAGACTGTCCGGAGCCCGCCTGCCCGCCGGCGGTCGCCATCCCGTCGGGCCCGACTACCACGACGTGCGGCTCCGCGGCGGCGTCGGAGTCTCCGGATCCGCCCTGCGCCTGCTGCTCAGTCATGGCACCCAGCCTACGCAGTCAGCACAATCTTCCCGATGTGGTCTTCATCCATCTGCCGGTGCGCCTCGGCGGCCTGCTCCAGTGGGAGCGTCGTGTGTACGACGGGCCGGATCGTGCCGTCCGCGACCAGCGGCCATACGTGCTCCACCACGGCTGCGCAGATCGTCGCCTTCTCCGCGACCGGTCGGGACCGCAGCGACGTCGCGATCACCGCGCCACGCTTGCGGAGCAGGGCGTTCAGGTCCAGCTCGGCCTTGGCGCCGCCCTGCAGCCCGATGACCACGAGCCGTCCCTCGGTGGCCAGCGCGTCCACGTTGCGGGACAGGTACTTCGCGCCGATCGAGTCGAGGATCACGTCGGCCCCGGCTCCCTTGCCGCCGCCGGTGGTCTCCCGGACCTGCTCGACGAAGTCCTGTTCCTTGTAGTTCACCGCCACGTCCGCACCGAGCTTGCGGCACACCTCGACCTTCTCGGCCGAGCCGGCCGTCGCGACGACCTGTGCTCCGAGTGCGTGGCCGAGCTGGATCGCGATCGTGCCGATGCCGCCGGTGCCGCCGTGAACCAGCAGCGTCTCGTCGGGCTGCAGGCCGGCGATCTGGAAGACGTTCGACCACACCGTGCAGGCCACCTCCGGCAGCGACCCGGCCACCACCAGGTCGATTCCGTCCGGCGCGGGCATCACCTGCCCGCCAGGGACCGCCACCTTCTCGGCGTACCCTCCTCCGGCCAGCAGCGCGCACACCCGATCGCCGATCGCCCAGCCGGAGACGTCCGACCCGATCGCAGAGATGACTCCGGAGCATTCCAGCCCGAGCACGTCGGACGCGCCCGGCGGCGGCGGGTAGAAGCCCCTGCGCTGCATGACGTCCGCCCGGTTGACCGCCGTACCGGCCACGTCCACGACCACTTCGTCCGTGCCGGGCTTCGGATCGGGCAGCTCGACGACGGTGAGGGCCTCGGGCCCTCCGGGCTCGGGAGCAGTGACGGCGCGCATCCCCCCACGCTAGCCCGCGCCCTCCGTGCCGCTCACTCGACGTCTATGGGCACCTCGGTGATCTCGGCGAGGTCCTCGCCACCCCACTTCTCGGCGAGCTCGGTGGCGAGTGCAGCGAGCTTCTCGACGGTGTCCGGACGGTCGCCGTGCTGGGCAGCGGCGTATCCGAGCAGGTAGGTCGAGATGGGCGCGGCCGTGCGCTCCACGTTGTGCGCGCAGTCGCGGGCGAGATCCAAGATGATGCCCTCGTCGACGTCCGGCTCGATGTCGAGGGCGTCGCACAGTTCGTCGATCCAGTCGTGCAGGCTCACCGCACAAGCGTGATACGCCGTGGCGGATCACGCAATAGCGAATCAGCCCATCAGGGCGCCGCGGACCAGATCGATGACCGCGTCGTCGTCGAGCCGTGCGTTGCGGGCGGATCGGACGAACTCGCCGGCCTGTGCGCGGAGCTCGGCACTGGCCGGATTGGTCGCCGCCTGCACGATGGTGCCGACGCGCCGCCGTGTGGTCACCAGCCCGGAGGCCTCCAGCTCCCGGTAGGCGCGCGCGATCGTGTTCGTGGCCACCCCGAGATCGGCAGCGAGCGCGCGCACCACCGGAAGCTTGTCGCCGGGGCTGAGGGCGCCGGCACGGATGTGGCCGGCGAGCTGGGCGCGAACCTGTTCGTACGGCGGGGTCGCCGCCAGCATGTCCAGCGTGACGCCGACTGTCATGGCGTCGTGGTCTCGACGGCCTGGACTGCCGGGCGTTCGGTGCTCATGCAGTCCGTTGGGCAGCTGGGGGCAGGGGCGGGGTGAGCGCACTCGGACGCGGGCGGGGGACCGGTGCCAGCAGGCTCGCCAGCCCGCCCACCAGGAACAGCAGGCCGAGCAGCACCGCTGTCAGTGCGATGCCCCGCTGCCACCCCGACTCCAGCACGCGGTGGGCCCGGGAACGGGCCCGCGGGGGGCAATGAAGAGTCCACCGAACACCTGTTGCTACCTCCGGAGATCAATGACTGAATGAGTGAATACATTAGATCATTGATCCGCTTCGTGCAAGACGTGCATGGCCTCCAGGTCGGCCGGGGTGTCGACGTCGCGGGCCTCGTTGCCGACCGCGGGCACCTCGACCAGCCCGAGCCCTCCCACCAGCGAGCGGAGCGAGAGGTTGTGCGCGCCGGCAGCAGGACGGGCCGCCTGGAGGGCCGCCGAGCGGTACACCGCGGCGAGCGTCTGCGGCGTGCCTCCGTCGTCGAGGAGTACGGCGCCGTCCGGCGGGTCCGTGACACGACGGGAGACGGCGTCCAGGAGTCTGCCGACGGTGGCCGCGGTCACCCACGGCATGTCCACGGCCAGCACACACACCCAGAGGGGGCGCGGGGCGAGAGCGTCCAGCCCAGCCAGCACGCCCGCGGCCGGCCCGCCGCCGGCCGGCTGCTCGCGTGCCCAGGTGACCGTCCTGGCTGTCTCGGTCCGCTCGCCGACCACCACGACCTGCCCGGCCGCGTCTACCGCTGCCAGCGCGCGCGCCAGCAACGACAGCCCGCCGAGCACCAGGCCGGCCTTGTCCACCCCGCCGAGCCGGGCTCCGGTCCCGCCGGTGAGCACGATCGCGCCCAGGTCTGTGTGAGGCACCCGGCCAGTCTGGCAGGCTTGGAACCGTGCCGACTCTGCAGATCGCCCTCCACCAGACGGCCTCCGGTCTCGATCCCGCCGACAACCTCGCGGCCCTGGACGCGAGTCGCGACGCCGAACCGGGCAGCCTGGTGGTCTTCCCCGAGGTGTTCATGCGCGACTTCGGCAAGGCCGGCTCGGACATCTCGCAGTTCGCCGAGCCGCTGGACGGGCCGTTCGTCTCCCGGCTGGCCGAAGTCGCCGCCGCGACCGGGGCGACGCTCGTGGCCGGCATGTTCGAGATCAGCGGCGACCCCCGACGTCCCTACAACACGCTGGTGGCGGTGGATCGAGACGGCCTGCGCGCGTCGTACCGCAAGATCCACCTCTACGACTCCTTCGGCTACCGCGAGTCCGACGCGCTCAGCGCCGGTGACGTCGCACCCGTCGTCGTGGAGGTCGGGGGCTGGCAGGTCGGCCTGATGACCTGCTACGACCTGCGCTTCCCGGAGCTGTCGCGGGCCCTGGTCGACCGAGGCGCCCAGCTGGTGGTCATCCCGGCCGCGTGGGTGGCGGGCCCCGGCAAGGTCGACCACTGGCGGACGCTGGCGAAGGCGCGCGCGATCGAGAACACCGTGTACGTCGCGGCCGCCGGCCAGCCCGGTCCCCGCTACACCGGCCACTCCCTGGTCGTGTCGCCGACCGGCGAGGTCGTCGCGGACGTCGCGGATGGGGAGCAGGTGCTGCACGCGTCCGTGAGCACCCAGACGCTCGACGCCGCCCGCGCGGAGAACCCGTCGCTGGCCAACCGACGGATGTAGCGCAGTGCCCAGACAGCACCGCCTGCGCCGGCCCTGGCAGGGCCCGCTGGCGGCCTCGGCCTGGGTGCTGGTCACGCTCGCCGGTCTCGCCGCGACGGTGCTTCCGTGGACGCCGCAGACGCTGGTGCCCGCCCCGGAGTGGCTGCCGGTCGCCGGTGCGGTGACGATCACCGTCACCTACACCTACGCGCTCGCTTCGCGCACCGGGGGCAGACCGGCGCCGTGGTCGGTGCTGGCCCTCGTGCTGAGCATCCTGGCCGCCGGCACCCGACTGCCGGTGCTGATGGCCGGGGCCGCGGTCTGCACCGCAGTGCTCGGCGCGCTGCTGGCGGTGATGCTCACCGTTTCGGCCGCTCGCTACTGGGCCGTGGTCGTCGAGTGCGCGCTGGCCACGCTCCTGGCGGTCGTGGCGGGCTTCGCCGCCCAGTCGTACGGCGCCCAGGTCTCGCCGGCGCGGGTGCGCTACGTCGCCATGGGGCTGGCGCTGTTCGCCGCGCTGGTCCTGGTCTACCGGCTCGCCGCCGGCCGGCACGGTCTCGGCAGGCGCGGCTGGTTCGTGGTGCTGGGCGGGATCGGCGTGCTGGCGCTCTCGCTCGCCTACAGCGAGGCGCTCACCCACTGGGGGTCGCCGGAGCTCGTGACCGGCATCCGCCGCTCCACCGCGGACGTGCGCTCGGCCCTGCACGCGGTGCCGCGGCCCACCGAGTTCCTGCTCGGCTTCCCCGCCCTGGCCTGGGGGATCTCGACGCGGGCGCGGCGACGGCAGGGATGGTGGGGCTGCGGCTTCGGGGCGGTCGGCCTGGCCCTGGTGGCCACGACGCTGCTCGACCGGCGCCTGGCCCTGCAGGAGGCGGGACTGTCGGTCGGCTACAGCCTGCTGATCGGGCTGGTGCTGGGGTTCCTGCTGGTCCGCATCGACCGGTTCCTGTCCGGCACCCGAGGCCGCCGTGCCCGGCGCGCCGAGAAGGCTGCCGCGCACCGACCTGAGCCGGGGAGGCTGCGCGCGCTGATGTAGCGTCGCCTCGTGCCACGTGAACCCCGCAGCGCCGACATCGTCGCGGAGATGGTCGCCAACGTGATGCAGGTCGGGGTCGAGCCGGGCGACCGGGTGGCCGCCGGCGACACCGTCGTACTCCTGGAGTCGATGAAGATGGAGATCCCGGTCCTCGCCGAGCGTGCCGGCACGGTCTCGGCGGTCAAGGTCGGCACCGGAGACGTGGTCCAGGAGGGGGACGTCCTCGTCACGCTCGATTTGTAGGATGGCCCGGCCTGGAGGGGTGCCGGAGTGGCCGATCGGAACCGCCTTGAAAGCGGTCGCTGGCAGAGATGTCAGCCGCGGGTTCGAATCCCGCCCCCTCTGCTGATCTTCTCGGGGCTGATCACTCGGAGCCGCCGAGCTCCCAGGAGACCGCATCGTAGAGCAGGTCGTTGGTGCGTTGCCGGTAGTGCTCCAGGTCGACCATCAGCCGCTGCATGTCGTGGTGCACCTGCTCGAGGTCGGGTGCGTCGAGAACCTGGGGGCCGACCTCGCCCAGCCGGGCCATCAGCGCGTCGCGCTCGCGGAACAGGGTGCCCTCCCGCGCAGTGAGCCCCATCACCGCGATCTCGCGGCTGTCACGGCCGCCGGAGCCGCTCGGGCGCTGGGAGCTGAGCGCGTCCTTGACCCCCGCGATCCGGTGGCGCACCAGCCACCGCCACATCTGGTTGCGCCGCGGCGCCTCCACGGCGTGCCGGAGTCCGAGCAGGGCGTGATCCAAACCGGTCATCGTGCGACCTCCGACCGAGGGGATCTTCGAGTGTGACTCCGCGATCGGTGATGTGACAAGACCTGTGGCGCACGGAGATTTGGTCCAGCGGCCAGCTCCCGGGTCTAATCGTGCCCGTGGATCCCGTCGACCCCGTAGACGCCGAGTACCCGTTCGCCGCTCACCTGGTGGTGCGCGCGCTGGGCGTGCTGCTGGTCGCCGCAGCGTTGGTCGCCGGGGTCCTCACCCTGGCGGTCCTCGTCCTTGATCTGCCGTCCCCGGTGCTCCTCGTCGGCGCCCTGGTGCTGCTCGGCCTGGTGCTCGCGGTGGCGTGCGCGGCCGCCCTCCGGCCCTGGGTGGTGCGCCTGGACGAGGACGGCTTCCGGGTGCGCCTGGTGCGCGGTGCCGGGGTGCGTGCGGCGCGATGGAGCGACGTGGACGACGCGGCGGCGACCTGGGTGGCCGGCGAGCGGTGCGTCGTACTCAGGCTGCACGACGGCCGTACGTCGACGCTGCCGGCCGGCGCGCTCGGCGGAAACGCCGACGACTTCGTCCGAGACCTCCAGGACCACCTCGACCACGGGCACGGCTACCCACGATTCGCCCGGCCGGAGAGCGCCCGGTAGCCTGTGCGGGCTGTCTGGAGGTGTCGCCTAGTCCGGTTTATGGCGCCCGCCTGCTAAGCGGGTTGAGGGTAATCCCCTCTCGCGGGTTCAAATCCCGCCACCTCCGCGCTCGAGCCGGACACCGCCGGGCACGGCGTACGTCGTGCCCGGCGGTTGCGATGTCGGACATGTCCGGCGGAGATTTTGCCGAAACCTGCAATGCAGACTTCGGCAGGTCGCTGCGCTGGAACAACCGCCCTGCGGTGACGGAGACTGAGGTTGCAGGGGGCGCACGAGATAGGCGTCCGAGCCCCGAACGAGGAAACCGAGGTCTGCCATGAGAGAGCCCCGCTCCACCACCCGCCGGATGACCCGGTGGGCCGTCGGCGTCGCCGTCGTCTCCGCGTTGTTCGTGGGCGCTGTCGGCCCCGCCCAGGCGGACACCGGCTGGGACCCGGTCGGTGTACAGAGTCCGGCCGCGGGGATGGCCCCGCTGGCCGATACAGGATGGGACCCGGTCGGCTGACACCACACCGGTCTGCCTTCCCGTCCCCACAAATGCGCCGCCCCTCTCCCCCCCAGGGGTTCCGGCGCCACTGCGGCTGGTGACGAGAGCGAACGAGTCAACCCCCCGGCAGTTCGTTCGAGTGGCCATCCCCTCGGCCCGTCCCAGTCGCCCCGAGGGCAGTCATCCTCGTGCGGATGGCTGCCCTCGGCATGTCTTGACAGCCGCGCTCAGAACTCCTCGGGCGGCTCCTCGTCCGGGGCCTGCGCCCGGAAGCGGACGCCCGCGGTGCCGTCCTGGCCCATCGCGTAGCCGAGCTGGAAGCGGGTGTCCACACCGAACTCGTCCTTGAGGGCTGCGACGTAGCCGCCGTAGGTGCGGGTGCTGACCCCGAGCCGCTTGGAGCTGGCCTGGTCGCTGTGCCCCTCGACCAGCAGCCGGATCGTCATCGACCGTACGTCGTCGGCGATGTTGCGCTCGGCGCGCACGCCGGTGAGGTTGAACGGCTGCGCCCGCTCCCAGTAGCGCTCGAAGATGTCCACCAGGTAGGCGATCAGGGAGGTGTCGTAGACCGCGATCGCCACGCGGTGGTCGCCTGAAGCCGGGATCACCGCCACCTGCCGGTCGACGAGGATCAGCCGCTTGAAGAACTCGTCCAGCGTGCGGACCTCCGCATCCCCGCGAGAGACGATCTCCGCGACGTACTCCCGGGTGGCCGGACTGTGCCGGGCCGAGTGCTGGTAGAGCGTGCGCATCCGCACCCCGCGCTCGAGGGCCTTCACGTCGCGCTCCTCGGCGATCGCGAGGGTCGCGGCCTTGCGGCGGCCGTACGGCTGCGCGGTGAGGATCTCCTTGCGGCAGTCTCCGACCACGCCGTCGATGAAGTTGTTGATGTTCGTGATGCCGTGGATCTCGGTGATCGGGTTCGACGCCGCCTTGGGAGAGGTGCGGAAGACCTGACCGAGCTCGCTGAACGTCTCCGCCCAGCGGGCCGACTCGGTGATCAGCCCGGCACCTTCCTGGCTGAGCGGCACCACCACCTGGGACTGCACTGTGGCCGGATCGACCGGGAACAGCAGACCTCTGGTCTCGTCGAGGCGGAGCAGCCCGAGGTCGACCAGCAGGTCCCGGGCGGCCAGCCGCTGCCGGTCCACGCCGAGGTCTGGGTCATCGGCCGTCAAGGACCCGTGCGCGACGGCCTCGGAGTAGACCTGCGTCGCCACGGTCTCGAGAGCGTGCCGTTCCTGCGGACCGTAGCTGCGCGACGCCACTGCTTCCTCCCTGTCACCCGACCCGCGCAAGTATGCCCCGTCGTCGGGTGGCAGTGACGCTCAGCCGCCCAGCCGGGCCTTGAGACCGTCCAGCTCCGTCCAGAGCACCGCCGGCAGCGCGTCGCCGAACTTCTCGAACCACTCGGTGATCTGCGGGATCTCGGCCTTCCACTCCTCGACGTCGACGTCGAGGGCGGCGGCGAGCTCCTCCTTGCTGATGTCCAGACCGTCGGTGTCCATCGACTCCGGGGTCGGCACGTAGCCGATCGGGGTCTCCACGGCGTCGGCCTTGCCGTCGATGCGCTCGAGGGCCCACTTGAGCACCCGGCTGTTCTCGCTGAAGCCCGGCCACAGAAAGCCACCGTCGTCGTCGCGGCGGAACCAGTTGACGTAGAAGATCCGCGGCAGCTTGTCGGCGTCGTGGGTCTTGCCGATGGTGATCCAGTGGTTGAGGTAGTCACCTGCGTTGTAGCCGATGAACGGCAGCATCGCCATCGGGTCGCGGCGCACGACGCCGACCTTGCCGGTGGCCGCGGCGGTCGTCTCCGAGCTGAGCGTGGCACCCATGAACGTACCGTGCGTCCAGTCCCGCGACTCGGTCACCAGCGGGATCGTCGTCTTGCGGCGGCCACCGAAGAAGATCGCGTCGATCGGCACGCCGCGCGGGTCGTCGTACTCCGGCGCCAGGATCGGGCACTGCTTGATCGGGGTGCAGTAGCGGCTGTTCGGGTGACTCGACAGTTCCTCGGAATCCGGCGTCCAGGGCTCGTTCTTCCAGCTGGTGGCCTTGGCCGGCATGTTCTCCATGCCCTCCCACCAGACGTCGCCGTCCTCGCTGAGTGCGACGTTGGTGAACACCGAGTTGCCCTTCTCCAGGGTGCGGATCGCGTTCGGGTTGGTGGTCTCGTTGGTGCCTGGAGCGACGCCGAAGAAGCCGAACTCCGGGTTGACGGCGTACAGCCGGCCGTCCTCCCCGAACCGCATCCACGCGATGTCGTCTCCCAGCGTCTCCACCTTCCAGCCCGGGATAGTCGGGGCGAGCATGGCCAGGTTGGTCTTGCCGCAGGCCGACGGGAACGCTGCGGCGATGTACTTGGTGACGCCTTCGGGATTGGTGAGCTTGAGGATCAGCATGTGCTCTGCCATCCAGCCCTCGTCGCGGGCCGTCGCGCTGGCGATGCGCAGCGCGTAGCACTTCTTGCCGAGCAGCGAGTTGCCGCCGTAGCCGGACCCGTAGGACCAGATCATCCGGTCCTCGGGGAAGTGGGAGATGTACTTGGTGTCGTTGCACGGCCACGGCACGTCGTGCTGCCCGGGCTCGAGCGGCGCGCCGACCGAGTGGAGCGCGGGCACCCAGTGGAAGTCCTTGCCCTCGGCGTCGAGTCTCTCCATCGCACGCAGGATCTCGGTGCCCATCCTGGCCATCACCCGCATCGAGACCACGACGTACGGCGAGTCGGTGATCTCCACGCCGAACATCGGGTGCTCGGCGTCCACGTGGCCCATCACGAAGGGCACGACGTACATCGTGCGGCCCTTCATGGACCCTCGGTAGAGGTCGGTCATGAGCGACTTCATCTCGTTCGGGTCCATCCAGTTGTTGGTGGGCCCGCAGTCCTTCTCGTCAACCGAGCAGATGAACGTGCGCCCCTCGACGCGCGCCACGTCTGACGGGTCGGTGCGCGCCCAGAAGGAGTTGGGCTTCTTGGCCTCGTCGAGCTTGACGAACGTGCCGGCCGCGACGAGCTGGCCGGTCAGCTGCTCCCACTCCTCGTCGGACCCCGTGCACCAGTGCACCTCCTTCGGCGTGGTGAGCGCTGCGATCTCCTCGACCCAGCTGGCGATCGCCTGATGGGTGGTGGGGGCGCTCTGGGTCTGCGCTGTTTCGGAAGTCTTGGTACTCATAGCCAGCCGGGTTCCTCTCGCGCGTTCGCTGCCGTGAGCCGGTCACGGGCGACCTTCGTCGATGGCGACGGTGTCTGGGAGCGATATGTGATTGTGGAGGAGTGCCGCGCCGTTGCAGCGACTCGTGTGGTGCGTCTACCCCGGCTGCCGTTTAGTCAATCGCTCGGTGACCGGAGGGTGCTAGTGAATGTACTCACAAGGACCCGCACCCGGCTATTGGATCGATCCACCATTGTGACCTGGGCCTCATCGCCGAGGATTTCGTGGCGTCGCGGGCGGCACGCTAGACTCTGCGAGTCCTGCCACGGACCAGTCCCAGCGCTCGTAGCTCAACGGATAGAGCATCTGACTACGGATCAGAAGGTTGGGGGTTCGAATCCCTCCGAGCGCGCTCATCCGACCAACCCGGGAAGACCATGGTCGACCTGGGCCTTCGCGTTGGTTGAGGTGCGAGCGCAGCGAGCCTCGAAACCGACTTCGCCGCGATGACACCAACCGTTGACACCAACCGGCCCACGGCTCGTCCACTCCGAGCAGTTCTCCGAGCCGCCGACGGCGACATGTGGTCAAACCGCACACGGGCCGCTGTCCGCGCCCGCCGTGGGCCGCTATGGCATGAACTGCCAATGGAGGTGGTCGACGTGGCGACGAGGAACGTCGTCCTGAGTCAACACAAGCATGAGCTCGTCGAGTCACTGGTGGAGTCCGGGCGCTACCAAAACGCCAGTGAGGTGCTCCGCGAAGGTCTTCGGCTCTTGGAGCGGCGGGAGGCGGAGGACGCGGCCAAACTTGCTGCCTGGCGTCATGCTGCTGACGAGGGCTGGTCGGATCTTGCCTCGGGGCGATTCGACGAGGGCGCTGGCGATGGCCTCGACGAGCTCATCGGGCAACTGGGTGTCCGTGCGGTGCGGACTCCGTCAACTGGCTGATGGCGGGATATCGCCTGACTCATGCGGCCCAGACCGACATCGTCTCGACCCTCGCCTGGTCTCAGGAGCAGTTCGGCGACGAAGCGCGCACGCGTTACGAGGCCCTGATCGTGACAGCCATTCGCGATGCGGCTGAGCACAGCGACGAGATCGGCCGCACAGCGCGCCCCGAACTTGGCGACGGCGTGTTCTCCTGGCACCTGGCTCAAAGTCGCACCCGGTCTCCCGGGGGCTCGAGAGCGAGCGAGTCCGGGTTGGCACGGCCTCACCTCGAGATGGCGCAGAGTCACGGTGTATCCTGTCTGACTACATGTAGTTGAGGAGGTGTGCTGCGACGGTGCGTGAGGTCCCCCGGTCGCTTCGCCTTCCCGTGGAGGTCGATGAACGGCTGTCACGGCTGGCGGCTGCCACCGGACGGTCGAAGAGCTACTACCTGCGCGAGCTGGTCACCGCCGGGATCGACGACTTGGAGTACGCCTATGGGCTGACCAGCCGGGCCGAGGCCATCCGCGCCGGCCAGCGCGACACCCGCCCCCTCGGCGATCTGATGTCCGAGCTGGACATCACTCGCGAAGAATTGGACGCGATGCCTGACACGCCTGCATGACGTGGGCCATTCGCACGGACCGCGACTTCGACCGGGCGTTGAAGAAGCTCGACCGGACGGTCGCCGCGCGAGTATTGAAGGCCCTGACCGCGCTGGAGAACCTGGACGACCCAACGAAACGGTGCAAGGCACTGTCGGGTCCATTAGCCGGCCTATGGCGACTGAGAGTTGGGGACTACCGCGTGATCCTCGACATCCGCCGCAGAGAACTCGTCGTCATCGCCCTCGATCTGGGCAACCGCAGCAGCATCTACGACTGATCAAGCTGCCCGCAGAAGGATCGGGTTGCGGTCCGCTGAATGCCGCGAGTAGACGAGCCGCGACTGGATGCTCTTCGATCCGTTCGGGAGACTAGGGCCGTGTCTGCTCACCCCCTCCTGCCGGCGCTGCTGGCGGCCGCTCGCGGCACCTTCCCTCCGGTTGACGGACAAGCGGTCTTCGCACCACCCCTCCCAGGGGGCCTCGAGGCGGTGGTGTCATTCACCGGTCATGCCGTTCTGGCGACCGAGCTGACTCAAGCACGTTTCGCCGACTTGGCGATCGACGGCCTCGGAACAGCGTTGCACCCTGAGGTCCTACTGCGCCTGGCAGGGGCACGCGGGACTATCGGCGTCGTCGACGTCACCCTGGTCGGGCACGGTCTCGGCGGCGGCCAGCTGCCCGCGCGCACCGACCTGGACGACCACGCACGGGTGCGTCAGGCCCGCTCCCTGCGTCGAAACGTGCGCGTCCACGGAGACGACCGTGGACTAGTAACGCTGGCCGAAGGTCTCGCCGGCCGACTGGAGATGTCGGTCGAGGCGGATCCAAGCCTGCAGGAGGGCCCCGGTACAGGCCGCGAGCTCGTCATCGAAGCGCTACGACTCGTGCCACCAGGAGAGCCGGTCTTCGCCGCTGTCTCGCCTGGCAACGCTCGCTCTATGCGGGCGTTCCTCGCCGTCGGCTTCCATCCCCTCGGCAGCGAGGTCCTCGTCCGTCCCGACCGTCGCCCAGCCACCTCTCGCGCATGTCGGGCGTGATCGAGCTGCCCGGGAAGTCTGCTCGACCGTCCCGATAGACCATCCTCTTCCGGCGACGACCGGAGAGCGTTTCGAGCGCCCAGGTCACAGGGTCAGCGGCGGCAGCTGCCCCCGACCCAGGTTCCACCGGTGGCTGCGGTGTCGGGGGCGGTCGTGCCGTGCCATTGGTGGAGGTGGCGCGCCACGCCGGCGCGGCCCCGGACGAGGGCGACCGTACCCGGAGCGACGACGGCGCGCAGCAAGGATCGATGGTGGGTCGACTGATCTTCGACGTGGTCCAGATCGTTGCTGGTGCTGGCGTGCTTCCTGCTGGCCCAGGTGGACCGGGTCAACCCGGCCGGCCACCGCTACCTGGTTACCAACCTGGTCGGCTCCGGGGCGATGAGGGTGACCGCCGCCACCGCCGGCGAGTGAGGATTCGTCTTCCTCGAGGGCATTTGGGCGCTGGTCTCCGCCTGGGGGCTGGTTCAGCGCCTGCGTGGGCGCACCCCGCAGGTGGTGCGCTGATGGCGTTGGCCCTGCAGTTCGTCGGTGCGCTCGGCATCCTCGTGCCGTTTGCCCTGATGCAGTTCCGCCGCACCACCGCCCATTCCTGGCTGTATCTGTCGTTGAACTCGGCCGGCTCGGTCATCCTGACCTGGCTGGCGCTGACCGAGTCCCAATGGGGCTTCGTCCTCCTCCAGGGGGTGTGGGCGCTGGCTGCCCTGGTCGGCCTGGTCCGCCGAGCGACCCGCTGAGGCCCCGCACGTCATCGCATGGCGATCGTCTACTGGCATCGGCCGCGGGATCACGTCCGGCTGAACTTCCTTTGCCTCTCCGACGCGATGGCGACTGGCGTAATCTTCCGCGGGTGATCGTGGACGTCGTCGGTTTGGGCGCATGGGCGAACCTGACCGCGCAGAGTCTGGATGCCCGGGTGCGTACCACGGTGCTCCCCGACGATGACGACACTGAAGACGAGCACGATTGGGAGTGGTTGACCCTCGCCGGGTGCGCGACGGCCAGCTCCCGCTACGTGAGGTGCTGCTGTTCGTTGGCGGTGTTCGCGCAGCTCAGAGGTGGTTTCGAGGCGCGCTTCGCTTGCACCTCGACCACCGAATCCTGCTTCAGAAGATTGGGATCTGGAATCCCTCCGAGCGCGCCACGCCCGCCATCCACCGCGCGCGTCGGCACCGGCATCGCCACGGCGGTCTCGGCATACTGGGGGCATGCACATCCCGGCAGGCCCGAGGAGCCTCGTGCCGGTCGCCGTGCTGCTGTTGGCCGCGGTCAGCACGTCCTGCACGGGACCGACGGACGCCGCTCCCCCGCGGGTGAGGGTGCATCCGATCCGCTTCGACGACCCTCCCCCTGTCGCGCCCCGTCGCGACCGCGCGGTGGTGCACCGGTTGGAGGCGGTCGGCCTGATGCGTGTCGACGTCGAGACCGTCGGGCATGTGGCGCTGCGGGACGGCTTCCTGGAGAACGCGTCGTACAACCAAGCCGAGACGTTCGCGCTCGCTGCCGTCAAGACCTGCGACCAGATCCACGGCGGCAGCGACTGGCAGGCCGAGGTCGATCACGCGATCTCCGCCGGCGCCACCCACCAAGAGGCCGCGGACATGGTCCGCTACCTCCGGGTGGGTTTCTGCCCCTTGCTGCGCTGAGCCTCACCCGGGTCAGCGCAGCGACACCGTCAGGTCATGGGCGCGAGCCAGCAGGCGCTGGGCGTGCCGGATCGCGTCATGCACGTTGTCGGTGTTCGGGGTGCGTCCGAGGTCGTCGGCGCGGTGCAGCATCCCCTTGATCCGGGTCGCGAGGACGTCCCGGTCGTGGGCGAGGTTGCGCAGCCGACGCTGCTCGTGGCGGTAGGTCGAGTCATTGCCCGGCGTACCGCTGGCCAGTGCCCGGCTGTCGGCGATCAGGGTGTCGGTGGCGAACCTGCCCACCGCGGAGTTGAGCTGCCGGTAGACACGGGCAAGCGCCTCGGTCCTGCGGAGCGCCCGCGGGTGGTGGCGCAGCGCCGCGCGCAGCACGCTGCCGTCGTGCCGGTAGTCGTCGCGCAGCCCGGTCAGGTACATCAACGTGGGACGCAGGTCCGTCTCCTCGACCCAGGTGCCCAACTTGCTCGCCTGCGGGACGGTGTTGTGCGAGTTCGGATCCTGGGGCTGGTTGCCGTTGGCAGGTGTCGGACCATCCAGCCCGCGGTGTGCGACGCCGGGGCCGACGAAGGACGACCAGGTGATGTCGATGTTCGGCGTGTAGTAGCCGTGGTTGTAGGCGTAGCCGTTGTCGATCTCCACCGCAGGATCGTCGGGGTTCTTCGCGAAGTAGTAGTCCGGCACCGGGAACATCGTGTACGTCGGCGTGCGGAGCGGGTCGGCGGTGCGCATGTGCAGGATCCGCTCTTCGAGGGCACCGGCCTGGTACTTCACGATGTGCTGGCGCTTGGCCCCGCTGTACGGGTTGTCCGCACGCATCGCCGCGGTGTCGCGCTCGAGCTGACGCACGCGGGGCGCGGCCGCGCGAGGCCGGCCGTGCACGTAGATCGCGGCACCCTGTGGCTCGAGGTCGTACGCCGTTTCCGCGCTCTTGGTGTGCGCCAGCAGCGGTGTCAGGTTCGCCTGCAGCTCGCCGATCTGCGTCGAGCTGTAGTGGCACGGGTGCGCTCCGCCGGTGCAGCCGCGCGGAGTAGGCACGGTGGCGCGGCCGACGTTGGCGCCGTCGAACTGGTCGTTCTCCTCCGCACTGATCTGGAACACCGTGTTGGCCGGGGTGATCCCGTCGGCGCGCAGCCGCTTGAAGAACCGGTGGAAGGCGCGGTCGTAGCGGTGCGTGTTCTGCGCGTAGCAGGAGTCACCGGGACCGATCGGCGCGCCGACGATGGGCTTGCCGGTCTCGGGGTCGTTGGCGCTGTCGGTGGTGCACGGGCCCTTGTCGAAGGCCTTCACCGCGTGCAGGTCGGAGATGTAGCCGTAGGTGACCGGGACCCCCGCCTCCTGCATGTCGGCGAGGTAGGCCAGCGTCTGCCCGGCTGTCGGGTCGAAGCCGACGAAGCCGGGCTTGCCCGTGTACGCGTTGCGCAGGGTGTGGCCGAAGATGTCGACGAGGTTGCCGCTCTTGCCGGTGACCTTGAAGCCGTGGTGGGTCACGTCGGGCTTGCCGCCGCCGACCTGGCTGTCGGTGTACTTCGCGCCGAACAGGGCCTTGAAGTGGTGGTAGCCGCCGGGCTCGGTGGGCAACCGGTCGGGCACCGCGGTGCGGCTGGGCGTGTGCTGGCCGAACTTGACCGCCTGGGCCTTCGTGCACGTCGGGTCGCCGACCGAACAGTGCACCGCGATGCCGACGTAGTCGGTGGTCTCGTCGTCCTTGTACTTGTCGGGGTCGGCGTTGTACTGCTGCACCTCAGGAGAGTTCGCCCCGAACACCGTGGGCAGGTCGAGCTTGGTGTTCTCCAGGACCATGTTGGCCGTCGAGTAGTCGCCGACCGAGCATCCGGCGCGGGTGAACGGCACCCACGGCGCCGGCGTCTGCCGGGCGGTGTGCCCGGAACGAGCCGGGACGCGCGGCGAGAACACCATCGTGGGCGTCTGGTCGTGGCCCGCCGTCGGAGTCGCGAGCGTGTCGTAGACCGGGTCGGTCCAGTAGGCGAACGTGCCCGCCGGGTCGGTGGTCCCGTCCGGGTTGTAGGTGCGGTAGGAGTTGCTCACCGGCTGGCCGTGCCTGTCGCCGTACAACCCGGTGTAGATCGACAGGCTGTCGTCGGCGGTGTGCGCGATCATCGGCGTATGCGTGTTGGAGAACACCACGCCGTTGCGCTCGAGGAACCGCAGCAGGTGCGGCATCTGCTCCAGGTCCGAGGGAACGTTCGGGTTGTCACGGGAGAAGTGCACGTTGTCGAACACGATCGTGATCACGTGCTTGACCCCGTTGCCCATCTGGCAGGCGGATTCGGCGGCGCCCGCGGCGGGTGCCGCGGCGCCGGCCACACCTCCGAGTCCTGCAAGTGCTGTCGAGCCGACGAGTACGGCGCTGGCTGCGGCGCCGGTGAGTTTGATGCGCATCCTGAACGCTCCCCACGTATGGCCACGTATGGCCCCGAATGACCTTCTGCACCGATGTGTGCATGACACACCTTGCACCCGCATCGTTACCTTGTCGAGACCTGCGCCTGCCTGACCCGCGTCGGGGTTTGCCTGACCCGTCGCCCGGGCGCGAGGGGGCGCCGTGGCAGCGTTGCTCACATGCGGATGTTCGTGGCCCTGGTCCCCCCACCCGAGTCGCTGGAGGACCTCGCGGGGTTTCTCGGTCCTCGACAGGAGGCCGGAACCGACCTGCGCTGGACCGTGGCCGAGCAGTGGCACGTGACACTGGCCTTCCTGGCCGACGTGGCCGAGCGTCATCTCGACGACCTGGGCGAGCGGCTGACGCGCGCCGCGGCCCGTCGAACCTGCTTCGAGGCGAGGGTCCACGGCGCGGGCGCCTTCCCGAACCCGGCGCACGCGAAGGTGCTCTACCTGGGCGTCGACGCGGGTGCGGACCAGGAGGAGCTGCGGCGCCTGGCGACCGGAGCTCGTGCCGCGGCGAGCAAGGCGGGAGCGGAGCCCGACGGCGGCCGCTTCCGCGCGCACCTGACGCTGGCCAGGACGCGACACCCGTTGCAGGCGACTCGGTGGATCAGGGTGCTCGACGCCTACCAGGGTCCGACCTGGCAGGCCACCGAGATCGCGCTGATCGAGTCGCACCTGGGCGAGGGACCGAGAAAGCGTCCACGCTACGAAGTCCTGGAGACTTTCCCGCTGCGCACGGCTATCGTCGGCGACACGAAGAGGGGCTGAGGTCTATGCCGTACCTGCTGCGCGTCGAGCTTCCCGACGTGCCGGGCTCGCTCGGCGTCGTCGCGGGGGCGATCGGCGAGGCCGGTGGCGACATCGAGGCGATCGAGATCGTCGAGAAGCGCGCCGAGGGAACCGCAGTGGACGACGTACTGCTGGAGACCGCCCCGGGAGTGATGCCGGACTCGGTGGTCTCCGCGTGCAGCCAGCTCGACGGCGTGCGGGTCCTGTGGATCTCCCGGTACGCCGCCGGCGGCAACCTGTTCCTCGACCTCGAGGCGGTCGAGGCGCTCACCGAGAACCCGGCCACGGCGCTCGACCAGCTCGTCGACCTGCTGCCGATCACCTTCCGCGCCGACTGGGGACTGCGGGTACGTCGTACCGACTCCGGAATGCAGGCGGTGCACGGCACCTCTGCGGCACCCGACATCGGCGACGATCCCGGCTGGTTCCCGGTCGACAAGGCGGCGCGCCTGGCCCTGCCCGCCCAGTGGGACCAGCTCGAGAGCACGCTGATCGCCGGTGCCCCGCTGGCCAGTGCCGACGAGGCCGTGGTCTTCGGCCGACGCGGCGGTCCGGACGTGCTCGACTCGGAGCTCGCCCGCCTGCAGCACCTGGCCGCGCTCGCGGTCTCGATCAACGCCACCGCACGGTAGGCGGGCCACCCGGCGGGCACCCCGCCCGACCACTACTCTGTGCGGATGACCAGTTCTGCAGCGGCCCCTGAGCTACCGCGGGCGGCCAGTCTCAGCATCGAGACCAACGGCGTCAACGTCATCGACGAGGCCGAGCGCAAGGGCAGGCCCGCGCAGCTGTTCTGGCCGTGGTGCGCCTCCAACATCTCGGTGCTCGCGGTGTCCTACGGCGCGTTCGTGCTCGGCTTCGGGCTCAGCCTGACCCAGGCGATCATCGCGTCGGTGGTCGGTGCAGTGGTGTCCTTCCTGCTGGTGGGGCTGGTCTCGATCGCCGGCAAGCGCGGATCCGCCCCGACGCTGGTGCTGTCACGAGCCGCCTTCGGCCGCTTCGGCAACGCGCTGCCCGGCGCCGTGTCCTACCTCCTGCTCGTCGGGTGGGAGACGGTCCTGGTCAGCCTCGCGACGCTGGCGACCGCCACGGTCTTCGACCGCCTCGGCCTCGGCGGCGGCAACGCCACCAAGGTGATCGCGTTCCTGGTCGTGGCCGGCATCATCGTGCTGGCCGGGGTCCTCGGCTTCGACGCGATCATGCGGCTGCAGAAGTGGCTGACGATCGCGATGGTGGTCGTCACCCTCGTCTACGTCGCGCTGACCGTGTCCCACATCGACGTCTCTGCGGCCACCTCGCTGAAGGCCGGTGGCGCGACTGCGGTGATCGGCGCGACCATCCTGGTGATGACCGGGTTCGGTGTCGGCTGGGTGAACTCGGCGGCGGACTACTCCCGCTACCTGCCGCGCTCGTCCTCCACCCGGGGCGTGGTGGGCTGGCCGACGTTCGGCGGCAGCCTGCCCGTGGTGATCCTGGTGGTGTACGGCGTACTGCTGTGCGCCTCGGACGCCAAGCTGGCCAAGGCGATCGGCGCGGACCCGATCGGCGCGCTGACGACGGTGCTGCCGACGTGGTTCCTGGTGCCGTTCGCGCTGGTGGCGATCGCCGGGCTGGTCAGCGGCGCCGTGCTCGACATCTACTCCTCCGGGCTGACCCTGCTGACGCTCGGCCTGCCGACGGCGCGGTGGGTGGCCGCCGCTATCGACGGCGTGCTCATGATCCTCGGCACCATCTACATCGTGTGGATCGCCGACAACTTCCTGACGGTCTTCGAGGCGTTCCTGATCATTCTCGGCGTGCCGATGGCGGCCTGGTGCGGCATCTTCCTGGCCGACCTGGCGCTGCGCCGGCGGGACTACGAGGAGGCCAAGCTGTTCGACCACTCGTCGTCCGGCTACGGCGCGGCCCGGCTGGCATCGGTCGGGCTGATGGTCGCCGCCACCGTGGTCGGCTGGGGTCTGGTCATCGACACCACCGGCGCCGGCAAGGACCTCGGCTGGCTCGGTTTCCTGCTCGGTCCCCTTGGGTTCGGCGGCCGTGAGGGCGGCTGGGCCTACGCGAACCTCGGGGTCCCCGTGGCCCTGGTGGTCGGGTTCGTCGGCTACCTGCTGCTCGGCCGCGGCAGCGTCCGCCGCCAGGAGCGCCACGCCTGACCTGGCGGTGGGTCAGGCGGCCTCGGCGACGAAGACGGGAATCTCGCGGTCGGTCTTGACCTGGTAGTCCGCGTAGTCGGGGTAGGCCTCGACGGCGCGTTCCCACCACGTCTCGCGCTCGTCGCCGTGGACCTGGCGGACGCGCATCGGTTGCTTCGTGGGGCCGTCCTGGAGCTCGATGTCCGGGTGGGCCGCCAGGTTTTGGTACCACGTCGGGTGCTCTGGCGCGCCGCCCTTGGAGGCGACGATCGCGTAGTCGCCGTCGTGCTCCACGCGCATCACCGGGACCTTGCGGATCTTCCCCGAGCGGGCACCTCTCATCGTCGCGACCACCACGGGCATGCCTCGCATGGTGGTGCCCTCTGTGCCACCGGAGCTCTCGATCAGGTCGACCTGGTCGCGGACCCACTCGCTGGGGCTGGGTACGTATTCACCTGTCAGTGCCATATCCGGTCCAACCCCGATTCGGCATCATCTGTTCCGCGTCACAACGGTTCACCTGAACCCATGTGACATCGCCGAGGCTGGATCCGATGTCACAGCCGTTCACCTGCACCGTTGTGACCGAGGGCGGCAGCGAACTCCCTGCTCCGCTACCGTTGCGCAATGTCCGACCAGCCCGACGCCGTCTCCGAGATCTTCGACCCGTCTGCGTGGACGGTCGTGTCCGGCTTCGAGGGGTTGACCGATCTCACCTACCACCGGGCGCGCGACCACGGGACCGTGCGGATCGCGTTCGATCGCCCCGAGGTGCGCAACGCGTTCCGCCCGCACACCGTCGACGAGCTTCTGGCCGTCCTGGAGCACGCGCGTACGTCGAGCGACGTGGGGTGCGTGCTGCTCACCGGTAACGGACCGTCGCCGAAGGACGGCGGATGGGCGTTCTGCTCGGGTGGAGACCAGCGGATCCGGGGGCGGGCCGGGTATCAGTATGCGCAAGGTGAGGACGCTGCGTCCGTCGACAAAGCGAGGCTCGCAAGGCTGCACATCCTGGAGTGTCAGCGGCTGATCCGGTTCATGCCGAAGGTCGTGATCTGCGTCGTCCCCGGGTGGGCGGCCGGCGGCGGCCACAGCCTGCACGTGGTGTGCGACCTGACGGTGGCCAGTCGCGAGCACGCTCGCTTCAAGCAGACCGACGCCGACGTCGGCTCGTTCGACGGTGGCTTCGGCTCGGCGTACCTCGCCCGCCAGGTCGGCCAGAAGTTCGCTCGCGAGATCTTCCTCCTCGGCGAGGAGTACTCCGCCGACGACGCACACCGGATGGGCATGGTGAACAAGGTCGTCGCGCACGCCGACCTGGAGGCTGAGGCGCTGGAGTGGGCACGCAAGGTCAACGGCAAGTCGCCGACGGCGCAGCGGATGCTGAAGTACGCCTTCAACCTGATCGACGATGGTCTGGTCGGCCAGCAGGTGTTCGCCGGGGAGGCCACCAGGCTGGCCTACATGACCGACGAGGCCGTCGAGGGCCGCGACGCGTTCCTGGAGAAGCGCGATCCGGACTGGTCGGCGTTCCCCTGGTACTACTGAGATCGAGGTCCTGCCCGGCTGCGATGAGGTCGCCTGTGCTGTATCGCGCGCCATGAACAGCCCAGGTGGCCTCATCGTGCCCGGCAAGGCGCCGACACCGAACAGTTCGGCATGGGCTTGGCCGAGGGCGCTGGACGGTGCCGCGTGATCAGCGCGCAGGGGTCACGGTCCAGGTGCGACCGCCGTCGGTGGACTTCAGCACTGGCTTCCCGGGGCCGTACGCCGTGACGTAGAGGTCTCGCCCGGCGGAGGGGCGGGCGGCGAGGCGTTCGCTGCCCCAGTACGACGTCGGATCGATTCCGCCGGGCAGGGAAACCGCCACTCGCGTGTACGTCGACCAGTCTGTGCCGTTGCTGACGTAGAGCCCCGGCGGGCGTGCGCCTTGAGCAAGGCCTCCTTGATCACCGTGCGGCCGCATCCAGTCCTCGGCGAAGATGAGCAGCGACCCGTCCGGACGGACCTGCGCCCAGTCCAGGACAGGCAGCAGGTGCTTGCGCAGGTCGAAGCTCTGCCAGGTCGCGCCGGCGTCGGTGCTGCGGATCAGCGATTCCACGACGAACACGTCCTCCCGACCACCCGCAGCGACGGCCATGGTCCGTGATGCCGCGGAGGGGATCGGCTCCTGAGCGTTGCCGAGAGGCAGGTCCGGCGACTCGGTGAGCACATGGGCCGACGAGCCCGAGGTACCAGGACGTGTCCAGAAGACCGTTGGCCCGTCGATCAGTCCGTGGAAACTGCTGCTGACGCCCCACATCCCGACACCCGGTGTCTGCTCGATCTCGAGGGTCCCCGGGGGCACTCGGACCGGATGCTCCGTTCGGCGCGCGTCGACCGCAAGCACACACGCCCGCGGTGGTTTCGCGTGGGCATTGACGCACGGGAAGAGATCTTCGCCCTGCTGTAGCGGCTGCTTCCGATTCGAGGTCGCGAGCGGATGCACCGCGCCGGCAGCCGTCACGATCTCCCCGCCCGGCAGAGCGGTGCTGGCGATGTAGAAGCTGCCGTCGGAGAGCGCGGTGACCCTCGGATAGCTCTCGACGGGGAGGCGCATCATGTCACTGGTGGCGAAGTCGTCGGAGGTCACCGTCAGCGCGAACGCGCACCGGCCGTGCGGGCACAGGGACCAGACGGCCGCCTTGGTGTCCGGGTCGGCCGGGGAGACGGCCAGCTGGAACAGCTGGGAGTTCGATGAGTCCACCACCTGCTGGGCGCTCATCTTCGCGAGCGGCACCCGAGTCGGACCCTGCGAGGGGCTAGGTGACGGGCTCGGCGACTGCGTGGCCGGGGGCGTGTGTACGGCTGGTGGCACCGGGCGACCGCGGTTCACGTCGACCGTCTGCATCCCCGCCACGAGGGCGGCGACCCCGACGACCACGCCGGCGGCGGAGAGCACTGTGTGGTTGCGGCGGCGTCGGCGGGCACGCCTTGACACGTCCGCGAAATCCGGTGGCGTGGCAGCGTGCTCGGCTCGCTGGGCGATCTGCCTCATCGACTCATCGAGCATCGTGCGCCTCCTCCGGGTCACCCGCTGGACGAGCCCCTCGTCGCTCACCCTGCATACGCTCCCATGAACACTCGACTCCCGAGGTGTCATCGAGGTTGCATGCCACATGAGGAGGCGAGCACGGCTGACACGCGGACGCGGGTCTCAAATGATGGCCACGCGTCGGCGCGTGCCCTAGGTTCGCAGGCGTGAGGATCGCCGTTCCCGCCGAGACCCGTGAGGGGGAGACCCGCGTCGCGCTCGTCCCGGAGATGGTCGGGAAGCTGACCGCACTGGGCTGGGAGGTCGCAGTCGAGCCCGGCGCAGGCGCGGAGGCGCTCCACCAGGACGAGGACTACGCCGGGGCCGGTGCGACCGTTTCCGGGGAGGCGCTGGACGGCGCGGACCTGGTGGTGTCGGTGAACCCGCTCGACACCGCGGTGGTGCGCCGGTTGCCGGCGGGCACTGCGACGATGTCGTTCCTGCCGATCGCGGCCAACCTCGACCTGGTCAAGGACCTGCGCGACTGTGGGATCACCGCGTTCGCGATGGAGCTGGTGCCACGGATCTCGCGTGCCCAGTCGATGGACGCGCTGTCGTCGCAGTCGCTGGTCTCCGGCTACCGGTGCGCTGTGGTCGCCGCGGGGATGCTGCGCAGGTTCTTCCCACTGAACATGACCGCCGCCGGGACGGTGCCTCCTGCGGAGGTCGTGGTGCTCGGCGCCGGCGTCGCGGGGCTCCAGGCGATCGCCACCGCGAAGCGGCTCGGTGCGGTCGTCAAGGCGTACGACGTGCGTGCGGCCGCCGCGGAGGAGATCGCCTCGATGGGCGCCAAGAGCATCGACCTGGAGCTGGACACGCTGGAGGGCGCCGGCGGCTACGCCCGGGAGATGACCGAGGACCGCGCCGCCCGGCAGCGAGAGCTCCTCACGCCGTACATCGCCGCCGCGGACGCACTGATCACCACCGCCGCCGTCCCCGGGCGGGCGGCGCCGCTGCTGGTGACTGCCGAGATGGTCGAGCAGATGGGCCCGGGCACGGTCGTGGTCGACCTGGCCGCGGAGTCAGGCGGGAACGTCGAGGGCTCCCAGCCCGGCCAGGTGGTGCGGATCGGCCGTGCACAGGTCTGGGGCGGCGAGAACGTCCCCGCGCAGATGCCGGGGCCGGCGTCGCGCCTCTACGCACAGAACATCGTCAACCTGGTGAGCCTGATGACCCGGTCCAGCGAGGAGGAGCCACCGGCCTTCGCGCCGGACTTCGACGACGAGATCGTGGCGGGCTGCTGCCTCACGCACGACGGCGAGGTCCGGCACCAGCCCACCCGAGAGACTCTGGAGGGGGGAGCAGATGAGTGAGCCGATCGTCCTGCTGACGTTCTTCGTGCTCAGCGTGTTCGTCGGCACCGAGGTGATCTCCAAGGTCTCCTCGACGCTGCACACCCCGCTGATGTCCGGCGCGAACGCCATCCACGGGATCATCCTGCTCGGCGCCATCCTGGTCACCGGGTTGGCGAACACCACCGGCGAGCTCATCGTGGGACTGGTGGCAGTGTTCCTGGCCAGCCTGAACATGGTCGGCGGGTTCGTGGTCACCGACCGGATGCTGCACATGTTCCGGCGGAGGGACCGATGATCCCTGTCTGGGTGCAGCTGGTCTTCCTGGCCGCTGCGATCTGCTTCATCCTGGCCCTCAAGGGCCTGTCCTCGCCGAGGCACGCGCGCGCCGGCAACGCCCTGGGCGCGTTGGGTGCGGTCGTCGCGGTCGTGATCGTGTTCTTCTACGCCCCGATCCACCACTTGGCCGCGATCCTTGTCGTGCTGGTCATCGGCTCGGCAGTCGGGTTCGTCGGGGCGCGGCGGGTGCAGATGACCCAGATGCCGCAGCTGGTCGCGCTGTTCAACGGCGTCGGCGGCGGAGCGGCAGCCCTGGTCGCGCTGCTCGAGCTCGGCGACATGATCGGCAGCGGCCCGCCCCGGTTCACGCTGGTGGCCACCGGGTTCACCATCCTGGTCGGGGCGGTGTCGTTCTCCGGGTCGATGATCACCTTCGCCAAGCTCCAGGAGCTGATGACCTCGCGGCCGGTGATCTTCCCCGGGCTGCCGTTCGTCTTCGGCCTCTCGCTCGCCGCAGGGCTCGTGCTGTGGGCGTTCACGGTCGCCACCCCGGCTGTGTGGGTCGGCGTGGTGCTCGCGCTGGTGGGCCTGCTGCTCGGCGTACTCCTCGTGCTGCCCGTCGGCGGCGCCGACGTACCCATCGTGATCTCACTCCTCAACGCGTTCACCGGCCTCACCGTCGCCGCCGGCGGCTACGTGCTCGGCAACACGCTGCTGCTGGTCGCCGGCACGCTGGTCGGCGCGTCCGGATCGTTCCTCACCAAGCTGATGGCAGCCGCGATGGGCCGCTCCGTGGTCAACATCCTCTTCGGAGCGCTCAAGGGCGGCTCCACGCTCGGCGCCGGCGAGGCCTCGGACCGCCCGGTGCGCTCGGCGGGTCCGCAGGACGTGGCGATCCTGCTCGGCTACGCGAACAAGGTGATCGTCGTGCCGGGCTACGGGCTCGCGGTCGCCCAGGCCCAGCACACGCTGCGCGAGCTGGTCGACGTGCTCGGCGCGCGGGGGATCGCCGTCGACTACGCGATCCATCCCGTCGCCGGCCGGATGCCCGGTCACATGAACGTGCTGCTCGCCGAGGCGCAGGTGCCCTACGAGCAGCTCAAGGAGATGGACGACATCAACGGGGAGTTCAAGCAGACCGACGTCGTGCTCGTCGTGGGCGCCAACGACGTGGTGAACCCCGCCGCAAAGACCACTCCCGGGGCGCCGATCTACGGCATGCCGATCCTGGCCGCCGACGAGGCACAGCAGGTGGTGTTCCTGAAGCGCTCGATGCGGCCCGGCTTCGCGGGCATCGAGAACGAGCTGCTGTTCGACCCGAAGACCACGCTGCTGTTCGGAGACGCCAAGGACTCGCTCGGCAAGCTGCTCAGTGCCGTCAAGGCGCTATGAGGCGCGGCCGTCAAGGCGCTATGAGGCGCGGCCGTCAAGGCGCTGTGACTCTGCAAGCGCCTGTGTAACACCGGGTTACACTTGTGGGATGGCCGACGACAAAGAGCCCATGGCGCGCCCCGACGGGCATCGCTACGAGGCGCCCGAGCCACCCGAGCAGACCCGGTCCAAGGCCGTGTCGTACGCCGTGCTCGGCATCCTGGTCATCGTGATCCTGGTGCTGATCGCCACCGGTGTGGTGCCGATCTTCGACATGTGACGGTGGCGATTAGTCGACTATGCCGTACAGCCGGTCCCCGGCGTCCCCGAGACCCGGCACGATGTAGCCGTGCTCGTTGAGCTTCTCGTCCATCCCGGCGGTCACGATCGTCACCGGGATGTCGACGCCGTCCAGCTCCTTCTGCAACCGCTCGCAGCCCTCCGGCGCCGAGAGCAGGCAGATCGCGGTGATGTGGCCGGCGCCGCGGTCGGTGAGGAACTGGATCGCCGCGGACAGCGTGCCCCCGGTGGCCAGCATCGGGTCGAGCACGAAGCACTGCCTGCCGGACAGGTCGTCGGGAAGCCGCTCGGCGTACGTCGAGGCCTGCAGCGTCTCCTCGTTGCGGACCATGCCGAGGAACCCCACCTCCGCGGTCGGTAGCAGCCGCATCATCCCGTCGAGCATGCCCAGCCCGGCACGCAGGATCGGCACCACCAGCGGCTTGGGTGCGGCCAGCTTGACCCCCTCCGCCGTACTCACCGGCGTCTGCACGCTCACCGTGTCCACGCGCACGTCGCGGGTCGCCTCGTAGGCCAGCAGCGTGACCATCTCGTCGGCGAGCCGGCGGAACGTCGGCGAGTCCGTCTGCTCGTCGCGCAGCGCGGTGAGCTTGTGGGCGATCAGCGGGTGGTCGGCGACGTGGATGCGCATGGCCGTCAACCTACTGCCCTGTCCACCGGCCGCGAAATGTCCCTGGTGCCAGGGCGGGCAACCTGTCACGATCGACTGGGCACACCGTGACCGCGGTGCGCGCGCCACCTGGAGGTGACATGTCCGACGAGTCGCAGGCGAGCGCCGAGGGCGTGGACTTTGCGCTGGTCGCGTATCGCGAGGAGGGCCTCTGGCAGCTCGAGGAGCTCTCCGAGGATGCCGCATCGGACCTCGACGGTTTCGCGAGCGAGCTGCGCCGCTGGCCCGGCGACGGTGGCGCGCTCGGCCTGGTGTCGGTCGACGAGGACTTCTTCCTGCTCGTCCGGGTGCTCGGCCCGCGCACGATCGTGCTGCTCTCCGACGTCACTGCCGCCTCCGACTGGCCGATCGCGCGCGAGGTGGTGGAGTTCCTCGAACTGCCGCTGCCCGAGGACGACGAGCAGGTCCCTGCCGGAGACCTCGGGATAGTCGCCGACCTCGGCATGGACGCGATGGCGATGGGCGCGCTGCTCGACGACTACGACCTGTACCCCGACGAGCTCCTCGGCGACATCGCCGCCCGGCTCGGCTTCGGCCGGCTGTACGACGAGATCGCCGGGGTCTCGGCGCCCTGACCCCGCCTCGTCCCTCGATGCCGGCCCATGAGCTCTGGGTGCCTGCCATGCGGGAGGCTCTGCACGTGGCCGGCTCCGCCCTGGCGACCGGCGACGTGCCGGTGGGGGCCGTCGTACTCGACTCCTCGGGGAACGTCGTGGGACGAGGCTGCAACCGTCGTGAGGCCGACGGCGACCCCATCGCGCACGCGGAAATGCTGGCCCTTCGTGAGGCGTCGGCGGCCCTCGGGACGTGGCGGCTCGACGGGTGCACCCTCGTGGTCACCCTGGAGCCGTGCACGATGTGCGCGGGCGCTGTCGTGCTCGCCCGTCTGCAGCGGCTGGTGTTCGGCGCGTACGACGAGAAGGCAGGAGCCGTCGGGTCGATGTGGGACGTGGTCCGCGACCAGCGGCTCAACCATCGGCCCGAGGTGGTCGCCGGCGTGCTCGCCGAGGAGTCGTCGCGGCTGCTCCGGGGGTTCTTCGACGGTCACCGGCTCTGACGAGTTCGGATTTCCGGGCCCGCCACCCCTCCGGTACCCTCATCCGCGGTGGCGTGTCCGAGCGGCCAAAGGAGCACGCCTCGAAAGCGTGTGTGGGGGCAACTCCACCGTGGGTTCGAATCCCACCGCCACCGCCACAGGGCCAAGCAGTGCCCGGGGGCACAAATGCGATTGTTTTGGACATCCTTTTCGGGGTGGCGACCGTCTGAGGCGCGCTCATGCCCTCAGGCACCGTTCTGGTGCCGGGATGGTGCCTGAGGGCATTAGTAGTGCCCCGCAGCCCACTCGTCTTCGAGGATCGCGAGGTCGATCTCGCCGAGAACAACGCGACGCGCGCCGGCTGAGCAGCCCCAACGATGCCGAGGATGTGGTCCAACAAGCGCTGGTGCGCGCTTGGCGCAGAGCCAGGACCACCGCCACCGCCAAGCCGAATCTCCGCGGCATGCGCCGGGGTCTTGTGGGTACAGGCCCGGCAGTCGCAAACTTGGACGAGGTCGCGTGCGATCCACGCACGCGGAGGATTCGGTTACCGGAGCTGGTCGACATGACGCAGACGAACCTGAATGGCACTCCCGACCTGATGCCCGTGCTCTCGCGTGGCAAGCACCGCAACCCCCGCAAGGGGGCGTGCTTCATGGAGCTCGCGTCCTATCTCGCCGGGGAGAAGTGGTCGGACCACCCGGCGTGCACGCACCGGCTGCTGGCCGCGCTCGCCCGCGACGTGAACGACCACGTCGGCGACGCCGCGAGACGCGAGCTGGCGCCGATGATCCCGGAGGTGATCGGACTGCGCAGCGACGACCCGAGGGTCGACGCCTGGATCGCCCGCGAGGTCGCCCTGACCGCGTTGCCGATCTCCTCCGCGGAGCGCCAGGGCGTGGCTGCGGTCGGTCTGCTGCGGTGCGAGCGGGTGCTCGCCGGCCTGGAGGGCCACGACCGGCGGTACGTCTCGCCACGCACCGCGCGGGCGCTGGACGCCGTACCCGTGGCGCGGGACTGGGCGCGGGGGTTCGTCGCGATCGGGTGGGGAGGCCCGGGGAGCTTCGCGCGGCGGAGCGCGCCCGCGATCGTGCACTCGGCGGTGTCCGGCATCGCGTGCTCGGTCATCGACGACGTCGACGGCATCCTCGTCGACCTGCTCGGCCGCACCATCGAGCAGTGCAAGGGCTGGTTCGGTCGCGAAGGAGCCGAGGTCTCCGCAGGGTCGTGGCGAGAGGTCACCGACCTGACCCACCGCTGAGCTGCTGACCCTCTGCCGCTCGCCGTACCCTCTCGGCGGTCCGTGCGCCCCCTAGACTGCAGGCGCCGACACCAACCGCGACGCCGAGGTGGGCATGACTTTCGACGCCCAGCAGCTGGACACCGCGCTGCTGGTCGGCGCCGTCGTCATGCTCGTGGCCATCGTGGCGGTGCGCCTCTCCGTGCGCGCCGGCCTGCCCAGCCTGCTGCTGTACCTGCTCATGGGCGTGCTGCTCGGCGAGTCCGGAGTGGGGATCCGCTTCGACGATGCCGACCTGGCACACGCTCTCGGCTTCTTCGCGCTGGCGCTGATCCTCGCCGAAGGTGGACTGACCACTTCCTGGAAGGAGATCCGGCCGCAGATGCCGTTCGGCGTCGTGCTGGCCACCCTCGGCGTGGGGGTCAGCGTGGCGGTCGTGGCGGTGGGGTCTCACTACGCGTTCGGGCTGGACTGGAGACTGGCCGTGCTGCTCGGCGCGGTCACCTCCCCGACCGACGCCGCGGCCGTGTTCTCGGTGCTGCGCCGGGTGCCTCTGCCGCGCACCCTGACCGGCGCGCTCGAGGCCGAGTCCGGGCTCAACGACGCTCCGACCGCCTTGCTGGTAGCGCTGGTCAGCGCGGGTTCTGCCCTCGATCACGGGGTCGGCGGCTTCGTCGGGATCGTCGCCTACGAGCTGCTGCTCGGCGTTGTCTGCGGCCTGATCGTCGGCTTCGGCGGCAGCTGGGTGATGCGCAGGGCCGCGCTCCCCGCGGTCGGCCTGTACCCGCTCGCCGCGCTGTCGCTGTCGATCCTGGCGTACGCCGGGGCCAGCGCCCTGCACTCGTCCGGGTTCGCCGCGGTGTACGTCGCGGCGCTGGTGCTGGGCAACTCGGACCTTCCGCACCGCAACGCCACCCGGTCGTTCTCCGAGGGCGTGGCCTGGCTGGCACAGATCGGACTGTTCGTGATGCTGGGCCTGCTCGCCTCACCCGGGCGGATCTCGTGGCAGCACGTGGTGATCGCGGTGCTCACCGGACTGCTGCTCACCGTGGTGGCCCGGCCGCTGTCGGTGGTCGCGTGCGCCTGGGCCACCAGGCTCTCGTGGCGGCAGCACGCGTTCGTGTCCTGGGCCGGCCTCCGCGGCGCGGTCCCCATCGTGCTCACCACGATCCCGCTGGCCGAGCACGTCGCGCACGCCGCCGAGCTGTTCGACATCGTGTTCGTGATGGTGGTGATCTACACCCTGCTGACCGGGCCCACGCTGCCTGTCGTGGCGCGCTGGCTCGGCGTCAGCGGCCGTCACGAACCGCGTGACCTCGACGTGGAGGCGGCCCCGCTGGAGCGGATCGCTGCCGACCTGCTGCAGATCAGCATCACCCCGGGCTCGCGGATGCACGGTGTCGAGGTGAACGAGCTGCGGCTGCCCGTCGGGGCGTCGGTCTCGCTGATCGTCAGGGACGGTCAGACACTGGTCCCGGACCCCCGCACCGTGTTCCGCCGCGGTGACGACGTACTCGTGGTGACCCCGCGCAAGGTGCGCGAGGCCGCCGAGCAGCGGTTGCGCGACGTGTCCCGGCGCGGCCGGCTGGCGCACTGGCTGGACTGATCCTCAGCCCTCGGAACCGTCGGAGGAAGGAGAGCTCGAAGCGCCGGTGCAGACCTTCTCCTTCTGCGTGAACTCGATCGACTTCGGCGCCTTCTTCAGCCCACGGAAGTCGTTGCCGACGATCACGTCGATGCCGGGGCCGAGGCTCTTCTTGCGGACCTTGATCAGAGTGGTCTTGCCGAACTGCTCGCCGACCAGCTTCGCGGCCGGATCGTCCTTGATGGTGGTCCACACCTGTACGAACCGCAGCTTCACGCTGTTGGGGGCATTGCCCACCTCGCCACGGCGGAAGCCCCTCTTGACGAGCCCGCCCATCGTGTCGCCGGCCAGTCCCGAGCGGTGGCCGCCGTTGTAGACCGAGACCCGGATGTCCTTCGTGCGCAGCCGGTGCTTCTTGACCACGGTGTGAGTGCTACAGGTGGGTGAGGCGGACGCATCGGGCTCGCTCGTGGTGTCGATCGGGGCGAACAGCGCGTGGTAGCCGACCACGAGGGCCACCACCAGGATCCCGCACAGCACGAGCAGCGTCACCGCCGTGGTGAGGTGTCGTCGAAGCACGATCGCTCAGCCTGCCATCACATGGACGCGTGCGTGAAGGACGTGCCGCTGCTGGAGGGCAGCGCGCAGCGCCCGATGCAGGCCGTCCTCGAGGTACAGGTCTCCGTCCCACTCGACGACGTGGGCGAACAGGTCACCGAAGAACGTCGAGTCCTCGTCCAGCAGCGTGGCCAGCTGCAGGGTGTCCTTGGTGGTGACCAGCTCGTCGAGGCGCACCTGGCGGGGCGGCAGGGTCGCCCACTCCTTGGCATCCAGCCCGTGCTCGGGGTACGGCCTGCCGGCACCGACGCGCTTGAAGATCACGAGCACCAAGCATAGGCGGGCACGCAGGCGTGCCTCACACCTTGGCGTGCCGTGCGGGCAGGCTGACCAGGAACGCGACGAAGACCACCAGCCCGAACACCACGCTGTGCGGGCGGGGGTGTGCGCCCGCCACCAGCAGCAGCGCGAGCGCGAACAGCGTCATCTCCACACCCAGTCGCGCCGGGTCCGGGAGCCTGCCCGTGGCACGGGGCGCGAGCCATCGACCCCAGACGAACGCAGCCAGTGCAGGCAGCCCGACCGCCAGCACGATCGCGATCGCCAGCGGATCCACCAAGAACCATCCGCCCCACCCGAACGCGACGAGGAGGCCGAGCTCTGCGAGGAAGCGGACGGCGAGAAGTGCACCCATGCACCCATCCTCTCGCAGCGCGGAGCCCGGCCGGGCGACGGGTTCGACGTACAGGAAGCCGATCGTCCGGAATCGCCGCTAGCGTTCCGTGGATGGATATGGATCTCACCAGCTGGCTCCTCGACGCCGATCCCGCGATCCGGTGGCAGGTCCTCCGCGACGTGGTGGACGCACCGACGACCGAGGTGGCCGCAGAGCGGGCGCACGTTGCGGAAACGGGTTGGGGCAAGCGGCTTCTCGACCTCCAGGAGGACGGGCAGTGGGCCGGTGGCGCCTGCTTCCCGAGCCGCGACTGGCGACCACGCGGGCCGGTGGTGGGCGACCCGGAGGCCCAGCCCTGGACCGCGACGCTGCCCACCCTGCGGCTGCTTCGCGAATTCGGTATCGATCCGGCCGCACCCGCCGTACGTGCCGCGGTGGACGGCGTACGCGACCGGTGCAGGTGGGAGTACGCCGGGGAGCCGTTCTTCGAGGGCGAGGTCGAGCCGTGCATCAACGGCGGCGCCGTCGCGGTCGGCGCGTACTTCGGCGAAGACGTCGACGGCATCATCGCACGGCTACTCGGCGAGCAGCTCGAGGACGGCGGATGGAACTGCGAGGCCGAGAACGGGTCGACCAGGTCGTCTTTCCACACCACGATCTGCGTGCTGGACGGGCTGTGGGAGTACGAGCGCGCCGGCGGGGCCAACGCGGTCGCGGAAGCTCGCCGGCGCGGTGAGGAGTATCTGCTGTCACGCAGCCTGTTCCGACGAGCGAGCACGGGTGAGGTCGCGGACAGGGACTGGCTCCAGTTCTCGTTCCCGGTGCAGTGGTACTACGACGTCCTTCGCGCGCTCGACTACTTCCGTTCGGTCGGTGGAACCCCTGACGAGCGGCTGTCCGAAGCCATGGAGCACCTCCGCTCCAAACAGCAGCCTGACGGCAGCTGGCTGCTGGAGAACACCCATCCGGGTCTCGTGCACTTCGAGATGGAGGCCGGCGACGGCAAGCCGAGCCGCTGGAACACGCTGCGAGCGCTTCGCGTGCTGCGCTGGTGCGAGTGCGTCAAGTGATCGAACGCCTCCGGGATGACCCGAGACATCGTGTGGCGGAGCGCTGCTCACGCCGTGGCGGAGGATAGGGGATTCGAACCCCTGAGGGCTTGCACCCAACCCGCTTTCCAAGCGAGCGCCATAGGCCACTAGGCGAATCCTCCGCCGCAGAGGCTACCGGTCGGTCGGAGCGTTGCTGAAATCGGCGCTGAGGCCTGGGTTGGGGCCGGCTACGTGCCTCCCCTACACTCGCACCCAACCCCCCGTGCGGCGGCATCTCGCCCAACTCCCCCAGGGCCGGAAGGCAGCAAGGGTCAGCGGGCTCTGCCGGGTGCGCGGGGGGCCTCATGCTCCCCGGCTCGCTGGGCGACTGTCACCGGCGATGGTTAGGGTTTCGGGTGTGGACCCAGCCGACCCCGTCGCCAGCGCCACTCCCTCGGGCCCCGTCGAAGGACCGCTGGCGCTGTATCGCCGCTACCGCCCCGAGACGTTCGCCGAGGTCATCGGCCAAGATCACGTCACCGGGCCGCTGCAGGCTGCGTTGGCCAACAACCGGGTGCACCATGCCTACCTGTTCTCCGGCCCGCGCGGCTGCGGCAAGACCACCAGCGCCCGGATCCTCGCACGCTGCCTGAACTGCGAGCAGGGCCCGACCGACACGCCCTGCGGCAAGTGCCGCTCGTGCGAGGACCTGGCCCGCGGCGGTCCCGGCTCGATCGACGTCATCGAGATCGACGCGGCCAGTCACGGGGGCGTCGACGACGCGCGCGATCTGCGGGAGCGCGCGTTCTTCGCGCCGGTCGCCAGCCGCTACAAGGTCTACATCATCGACGAGGCGCACATGGTGTCCACGCAGGGCTTCAACGCCCTGCTCAAGCTCGTCGAGGAGCCACCTGAGCACCTCAAGTTCGTGTTCGCGACCACGGAGCCGGAGAAGGTGATCGGCACCATCAAGTCGCGCACCCACCACTACCCGTTCCGACTGATCCCGCCGCGGGTGCTGTCCGACTACCTGCGCGAGCTGTGCGCGCTGGAGGGAGTCGCGGTCGAGCCGGCGGCACTCCCGCTGGTGGTGCGCGCGGGTGCGGGCTCCGCTCGGGACGCGTTGTCGGTGCTCGACCAGCTGATCGGCGGCGCCGGGCCCCAGGGCGTCACCTACGACTTGGCGACCGGCCTGCTCGGCTACACGCCGGACACACTGCTGGACGAGGTCGTCGACGCGTTCGCCGCCGCCGACGGCGCCACCGTGTTCGGCGCGGTCGACAAGGTGATCGAGACCGGACAGGACCCGCGCCGGTTCACCGAGGACCTGCTGCGCCGGCTTCGCGACCTGGTGATCATCTCCGCGGTCCCCGAGGCCTCCACGACCGGGCTGATCGACGTACCCGAGGACCAGGCCGAGCGACTCAACGCCCAGGCGGCACGCTTCGGGCGGGCGGACCTGACACGAGCCGCGGACCTGGTCGCCGCCGGGCTCACCGAGCTGAAGGGCGCCACCGCTCCCCGGCTGCTGCTCGAGCTCATCTGTGCCCGGGTGCTGCTGCCGGGCGCCGACCACGACACCGGCGGCATGATGGCGCGGCTGGACCGCCTGGAGAAGCGGATGGCGATTGCGAGCACGCCCTCGCCGCCGCACCCGGCCCCTGACCCCCCGAGCCCCACCAAGCCGGCGCCAGAGCCACCCAGACCCCCTGTCGAGCCCTCGCCGCAACCGCCCGAGCCGGGTCCCACGCCGCAGCCCGAGCCGAGTCCCACGCCTCAGCCCCAGCCTGAGCCCCCTGAGCCTGCACCCGCGCCTGCCTCAGCCGGGTCCGGACTCGGACTGGTCGACGTACGCCGCCTGTGGCCGGAGGTCATCGAGGCGGCGAAGTACAAGCGCCGGCTGACCTGGATGCTGCTCAGCGAGCACGCCCAGGTGCTCTCGGTCGATGACGGGGCGCTCACTGTCGGCTTCGACAACCCGGGAGCACGCGACTCGTTCGTCAAGGGGGGCAGCGACGAGATCCTGCGCCAGGTGCTCATCGACCTCGTCGGCCAGGACTGGCGGATCGAGACGGCCGTCGACCTCGGTGTGCGGACCGGTGCCAACCCCGAGCTGCAACCACGCACGGTGCGGCCGGCGGTCCGCGAGCCCGAGCCGACCCCACAGCCCGAGGCCGCCACGCCGGTCCAGCCGACCGCCCCTCCTCCGTCACAGCCGGCTGACACCGGGAACGGCGGCGCGGACCGCGACGACCGCGACGCCGACGACCAGGGTGTCGCCGGGACGGAGCTGCTGGAGCGCGAGCTGGGCGCCAGCATCATCGAGCAGATCGAGCATGACTGAACCCAACCGGAAGGTAGCCAGAGATGACGCAGGGCAACGAGGAACCCGGCGGGGTCAACCCGTTCGGCCTAGGCGGGGCGGAGGGGGGCGACGCCGGCGGGTTCGACGTGAACGCGCTCATGCAGCAGGCGCAGGCCATGCAGCAGCAGATGATGCAGGCCCAGAACGAGCTGGGCGAGGCGAGTGTGGACGGCACCGTCGGCGACGGCCTCGTGACCGTGACGGTGAACGGCACCGGAGAGCTGAAGGGCGTCAGGATCCGCAAGGGGTCCTTCGACCCGGAGGACACCGAGGACCTGGAGGACCTGATCGTCGCGGCCTACCGGGACGCCAAGTCCAAGGCCGACGCCCTTGCGGCCGAGAAGCTGGGTCCTCTCGCATCCGGGCTCGGCGGAGCCGGCGGCGAGTTCGATTCGGGCAGCCCGGGCCTGCCACCGGGCTTCTAGGGCCGTTGATGTACGAAGGTGTCGTCCAGGACCTCATCGACGAGCTGGGCCGGCTGCCCGGGGTGGGGCCCAAGAGCGCGCAGCGGATCGCGTTCCACCTGCTTGCCGCCGACGCGACCGATGTACGCCGTCTCGCGGAGGTTCTCGTCGAGGTCAAGGACCGGGTGAAGTTCTGCTCGATGTGCGGCAACGTCGCCGAGGAGGAGACGTGCCGGATCTGTCGGGACCCGCGGCGCGACGGCGCGGTGATCTGCGTGGTGGAGGAGCCCAAGGACGTCGTCGCGATCGAGCGGACCCGCGAGTTCCGCGGCCGCTACCACGTGCTCGGCGGAGCGATCTCCCCGATCGAGGGGGTAGGGCCCGACGAGTTGCGGATCCGGGAGCTGATGACCCGGCTCGCCGATGGGACGGTCACTGAGGTGATCCTGGCGACCGACCCGAACCTCGAGGGGGAGGCGACTGCGACCTACCTCACGCGGCTGCTCAAGCCCATGGGGTTGCGCGTGACGCGACTTGCGAGTGGACTTCCGGTAGGAGGAGACCTCGAGTACGCCGACGAGGTGACCCTCGGACGCGCATTCGAAGGGAGACGAGCAGTCGATGACTGAGAACCGAAGCGAGCTGGAGGACTTCGCCCAGCAGATCGCCGACCAGGTGGAGAGCTTTCTTCTGGCGCTGCAGGCGATCGCCCGCGGTGACGCCACCGGCGGCCGCGCCGTGTCGCTGCTGCTCCTCGAGGTCAGCCAGGTGCTGCTGGCCGGGGGGCGGCTGGGCGTGCACACCGACTTCACCCCTGCCGAGAAGTACGAACCCGACGCCGGCCCCGACCCCGACGTGGACGCGATGCGGCTGCGGCTGGCGGTGCTGCTGGAGAGCGTCGACGCCTACAGCGAGGTGTTCGACCCGTACGTCGACCCGCCCGAGATGGTCTCCTCGCTGCTGTCGGACGACCTGACCAGCATCGCCACCGCTCTCGCGCACGGCATGCGGCACTACCGCGCCGGCCGGGTCAGCGAGGCGCTGTGGTGGTGGCAGTTCTCCTATGTGTCGTCGTGGGGGAACGAGGCCAGCGGCGTACTCCGGGCGCTGCAGTCGGTGGTCGCGCACGACCGGCTGGACGCGGAGTTCGAGAGCGAGCAGGAGCAGATGGCGGCCGCCGACGAGCTGCTGGAGACGGCCGAGCCGGCGTAGTCGGTAGACTCGACGCGCCGAATCCGTCTCGAGCTAGAACAGGTACGCCGTGGGCATTGTCGTGCAGAAGTACGGCGGCTCCTCCGTCTCCGACGCCGAAGGCATCAAGCGGGTCGCCCAGCGGATCGTGAACACCAAGAAGGCCGGCGACCAGGTTGTGGTCGTCGTGTCCGCGATGGGCGACACCACCGACGTACTGCGCGATCTCGCCGAGGAGGTCTCGCCGCTGCCGCCGCCCCGCGAGCTCGACATGCTGCTCACGTCGGGGGAGCGGATCTCGATGGCGCTGCTGGCGATGGCGATCGCGCAGCTCGGCCTCGAGGCCCGCTCGTTCACCGGCAGCCAGGCCGGCGTGATCACCGACTCCGCGCACGGGCGCGCCAAGATCATCGACATCACGCCGGGCCGGATCGAACAGGCCCTTGCCGCGGACCAGATCGCGATCGTCGCCGGCTTCCAGGGCGTCTCGCAGGACACCAAGGACATCACCACGCTGGGCCGCGGTGCCTCCGACACCACCGCGGTAGCACTCGCCGCCGCGCTCGGCGCCGACGTCTGCGAGATCTACAGCGACGTCGACGGAGTGTTCACCGCCGACCCGCGGATCGTGCAGAACGCACGCAAGCTCGAGCGGGTCTCGCACGAGGAGATGCTGGAGATGGCCGCCAGCGGTGCGAAGATCCTGCATCTGCGGTGCGTGGAGTACGCCCGTCGCTACCACATCCCCGTCCACGTGCGATCGTCGTTCAGCGACAAGCAGGGCACCTGGATCCTTCCCGAGTCACCCGAGTCCGAGGGAGAGCCCATGGAACAGGCGATCATCGCCGGCGTCGCCCACGACCGCAGCGAGGCCAAGATCACCCTGGTCGGGGTGCCGGACAAGGTCGGTGAGGCTGCCCGGATCTTCCAGACGCTCGCCGACGCCGAGGTGAACCTCGACATGGTCGTGCAGAACGTGTCGGCCGCCGCGACGAACCTCACCGACATCTCCTTCACGCTGCCCCGCGACGACGGCCAGCGGGCGATGACGGCACTGGCGCGCATCAAGGATGAGATCGGCTACGACTCCCTGCTCTATGACGACCAGATCGGCAAGGTGTCGCTGATCGGCGCGGGAATGCGCTCGCACCCGGGCATCACGGCGAAGTTCTTCGCCGCGCTGGCCTCGGCCGGGGTGAACATCGAGATGATCTCCACCTCCGAGATCCGGATCTCGGTGATCGTCGAGCAGGCTCAGGTCGACGTCGCGGTGGCGGCCACCCATACCGCGTTCGACCTCGACACCACCGAGGTGGAGGCGGTCGTGTACGGCGGGTCCGGGCGATGAGGGTCGGGGTGGTCGGCGCCACCGGCCAGGTCGGCACGGTGATGCGACGCATCCTCGAGGACCGTGACTTCCCCGTCGATGCGATGCGGTTCTTCGCCTCTGCGCGTTCCGCGGGTCGCACCCTGCCGTGGCGCGGGGCGGAGGTGGTCGTCGAGGACGCCGCGGCAGCGGATCCGGCCGGACTGGACGTCGTACTCTTCTCGGCCGGGGCGTCGACCTCTCGCGACCTCGCCCCCGTCTTCGCGGCAGCGGGCGCGACCGTGGTCGACAACTCCTCGGCCTGGCGGATGGACCCCGACGTGCCGCTGGTGGTCAGCGAGGTCAACCCGCAGGCCGTCGCGCGTGCCTCCAAGGGCATCATCGCCAACCCGAACTGCACCACGATGGCGGCGATGCCGGTGCTCAAGCCGCTGCACGACGAGGCCGGGCTGGTGCGGCTGGTGGTGAGCACCTACCAGGCGGTCTCCGGCAGCGGCGGCGCCGGCGTCGCAGAGCTAGCCGGTCAGATGGCGGCCGCAGGGCCCGATGCCTCAGGTCTGACCCACGACGGCGCTGCGGTGTCGTTTCCCGCCCCGCGCAAGTACGCCGCCACGATCGCGTTCAACGTGCTGCCGCTGGCCGGCTCGGTCGTCGACGACGGCACTGGCGAGACCGACGAGGAGCAGAAGCTTCGCAACGAGAGCCGCAAGATCCTCGGCATCCCCGCCCTGCTGGTGTCCGGGACGTGCGTGCGGGTGCCGGTGTTCACCGGGCACTCGCTGTCGGTCAACGCCGAGTTCGCCCGACCGCTGTCGGCCAAGCGTGCCGCCGAGCTGCTCGGCGAGGCACCCGGCGTGGTGCTCACCGACGTGCCGACCCCGCTCGACGCGGTGGGCCGCGACCCGAGCTACGTGGGCCGGATCCGGCAGGACCCGGGCGTCCCTGACGAGCGAGGGCTCGCCCTGTTCGTCAGCAATGACAACCTGCGCAAGGGGGCCGCGCTGAACGCCGTACAGATCGCCGAGCTGGTGGCCGCTCAGCGTACGTCGTGATCCGGGCCGCTCTCGGTGGTGTCGACGTACCTGGTCGTCACCCACGCTGACAGCGCGAAGCTGGCGGCGCCGACCAGTGGGAGCACCAGGAACATCCAGGCCGAGAAGATCACGCCGGGCAGCACCAGCAGGGCGACGACGCATACCAGTCCCACGCCGAGCAGGCCGGTGCTGCGTGGCTCGGTGACGCGCAAGGCGCTCAGCAGCGCCGCCCCGACCAGCACCATCACGATCACGATCGCCAGCAGGATGAAGAAACCGGGTCCGCCTCCGCAGGAGCTGGTGCCGCGCGTCGCCTCGCATCCGCGCATGCCGCCGTAGGTGAGTGCCACCCCGACGAGCCCGGTCGCCGCGCCGGTGATGGCCGCCGCGATCGGTTGCGGGAGCGCCGGCGCCCGTTCGGGTGCACGCTCGGTCCTGCGCTCCGCGGGCTCCTCCTCGTCCCGCTGGTCGACAGCAGGCTCCGGCTCGGACTCTGCAGAAGGCGCAGGCTCCGGCTCGCGCTCTGTAGAAGGCGCAGGCTCCGACTCCTCGGATGCGTCGGTGCCTTTGCGGTTCTTGCGCCCGAACAGCGACGGGAGCTCGAGGGTCGGCTCGCTCCCGTTCCGGTTGCGCGGCTCGCCCATGGTCCCGAGTCTGCCAGAGACGCCGCATCCGGCAGGTGAGATGGCTACTGATGGGTACGTGGTGGATCGCACGCACCTGGTGCACGGGATCCACCGCGTACCCATCAGTAACCAGCATGCCCCTGACCGACGTGAGCCGAATGGGAGCGCCGGTCAGCCCCGCACGAGGATCAGCGACGACCGCGACGCTCGCCGGCGGATGGCCTTGGCCTCGGTGTACTCCGGCGAGTCGTACCAGCGTCGAGCCGCGGCCTCGTCGTCGAACTCCAAGATGACGAACCGGTGCGGCTGCCACTCTCCTTCCAGCACGTCCACCGTCCCGCCGCGGACCAGGAACCGGCCGCCGTACCTCTCCGCCGCGGCCGTCGACAACCGCTTGTAGTCCTCGTAGGCTCCGCCGTCGGTGACCTCGATCTCGGCGACGACGTACACCTTGGGCATGTCGCCGGCAGCCTCAGCGGGCGGTGAGGTCGGAGACACCGGACGGGTCCGAGGTGACGGCGGTGGCGACCTCGCTCAACCGGCGATGGTTGCTCCGGGCGTAGTCGCGGAGCAGCTCGAACGCCTCGTCGGGACTGCAGCCGTGGATCTGGGCGAGCGCGCCCTTGGCCTGCTCGATGACGATCCGGCTGTTCAGCGCGGACTGCAGCTGCTCGGTGACCACCTCGCCGCGGTGGATCGCGCGTTCTTGGAGAAGCCCGATCGTGGCCACGTCGGCCAGCGCCTGCACGATGCGCTGGTCGGCGTCGCTCATGTCCCCCGGCTCGGCTCCGAACAGGTTCAGCGCCCCGATCACCGACCGGCGCAGCCGCATGGGGAACGCGTGCACCGAGAGGAACCCGGCCTGCACCGCGCGGGGGGCGAACTGTGGCCAACGTTCGTCGGCCTGACTCAGGTCCACGTTGACCACCGGCGCGCCCTGGCGGTAGCAGTCCTGGCAGGGGCCCTCGACCGCCTGCACCTGGAACAGCTCGAGCATCTTCGCGCGTTCGTCGGAGGCGGCCATCAGCTGCAGTCGGCCCCGGTGGTCGGCCAGCAGCAGGCCGGCTGCGCGCGCGTCGACCATCCGGGAGGTGTTCGTGGTGACCATCTGCAGGAACTCGATCAGATCGAACTCGTCGACCAGCGTGTCGGCCACCTCGACGAAGACCTCGGCGAGCCGCTCGGTCGGGACCATACTCATGCCCACTCGTCATCCCGAGCACAGGCGTACCAACGACGCCCATGCATCACGTTCATCGGTCGTCGTTCGACAGGTTCAACTTACCGCTCACGATCTCGCGTGCCAACTCGCCGATCCGCCGGTCGTGTGCATAGGCGTACGCCCGCAACCGCACCATCGCCTCCCCGATGTCGACGCCGAGCTGGACCATCACCATGCCCTGGGCCTGGTAGACCTCCAGCCTGGAGTCCACCGCGTCCTCGAGCACGGACTCCGCATCGTCGTGGCTGCGCTGCGCGTCCAGCAGCGCCGTCAGCGCCACCTCGGCGAACGCCAGAGCCTGCGCCAGCGCCTCGGGTGACATCGGGCCCCGCGTGTCGCGGTAGACGTCGAGCACCCCCATCCGGGCGGCGCCCACCTGCATCGGGAAGGCGAACACGGCGCGAACCCCGTGGTTCCCCACGGCTTCGGCGTACGCCGGCCAGCGCACTGTTGCGCCGTCGGACACGTCTGCTATCAGGACCGGCGCCCGCGAGGCGTGCGCGTCCAGACAGGGACCCTCACCGAGCGTGAACTGCAGCTCCTCCACCGCCGCGCTCGCCGACGAGGACGCCACGGCCGTGAGCGGCTCATGCCCGTCCGACATGAGCGTGATCGCGACCCCGGTCGCCGGGAGTGCACGCTCCGCGGCACGGCAGAGCCGCTGCAGCCATCCGACCACCGCCGGCTTGTCGTCGTGGGCGATGCGTTCCGCCGAGATCAGGGCAAGGGTCGCTGCGGTCCCCTCGTCGGAGGCCGTCATGGCCCTTCCGCCGGGGTCAGCCGCGCGGGGACGGGCATACGGCCCCACCCCCCACGTACCGGAGCACGGCTTCCTCCAGGTCCTCGTCACGCTTCAGGCTGTCCGGCTCCTGGCCGACGATGGACACCAGAGCGGCCGCCACGTCGCGCAGCTTGACGTTCGTGGCCATCGACCAGCGCATCAGCACCCGGAACGCGTCGTCCGCGTCCAGGCTGTATCGGAGCATCAAGATCCCCTTCGCCTGGTCTATCGGAGGTCTGCTGACCAGGGCCTGGCGGAGCTGGCTCACCTCTTGCTCGAGCGCGATCACCCGGACCGCCGTACCGTCGGCCGGGTCGGAGGCAGACCAGCCGTCACGCGTGGTCATGCCAGGCCCGCGTGCGGGGAGATGGAACGTTTGAGACCGTACACATGAAGGCCCCTAAATCCTGTCGGGAAACGCGTCCGTGGTCTGGGGCCAGCGTTGTAGTGCCTTAGTCACGCTAGCCCACGCGAGGCCATCACGAAAGAAGCGGGTCGGCGGCTGGGCTACGGCCACCCCTGCGCCCTGTGGTCTTCGTCTCGATTCGATCAACGCCGAGACCGTCGCGCGACCTCGTTCGCAGGGTGGTTCTCTTGGTCGGGCTGACAGGATTTGAACCTGTCGCTGCAAGATGCGCTGACCTGGGCAATTGCGCGCTGACCTGCACAAATGCTCGACAGGGGTGGACATGGGCAACCAGAATCGTACGATTGGATCGCACGCGGATCGCACGTTCAAGGACCATACTCATGGCTGGGAAGATAGGGCATCGGGGCTTCGGGCACCTGCGAAAGCTGCCCTCGAAGCGCTGGCAGGCGTCCTATGTCGGCCCCGATGTCATACGCCACACCGCACCGTCGACGTTCAAAGCGAAGTTGGATGCCGAGGGCTGGCTGGCCGCTGAGGCACGGCTGATCGAGTCCGACAGCTGGCTGCCACCCGACCAGCGCCGCGAGCGTCGCGCGGTCACGTTCGGGGACTACGCCGCTGTGTGGCTCGCCGACCGGCCGCTCAAGCCTCGCACTCGGAGCCTCTACGCCGGGCTGCTTGCCCGGCTTATCCTTCCTGCCTTCGCCGGGATGCCGCTTAGGGCGATCACCGCTCACCAGGTCCGCGCCTGGCACACCGGCATCGGCACGGACACCCCGACCCAGCGTGCACATGCTTACGCGTTGCTGCGGACGATCCTCTCCGACGCTGTGCACGATGGAGAGATGCCTTCGAACCCGGCGCGCATCCGTGGCGCAGGCAGCGCCAAGCGAGTGCACAAGATCAAACCGGCGTCGCTGGCCGAGCTGGAAGCGCTCGTCGCCGCGATGCCCGACCGCTACCGGTTGATGGTGCTGCTGGCTGCATGGTGTGGCCTGAGATACGGCGAGTTGGCCGAGCTCCGGAGATCTGACGTGGATCTGCAAGCCGGCGTAGTACGGGTACGCCGTGCGGTGGTCCGCGTCGACCGCAACTACGTTGTCGGCGCTCCCAAGAGCGAGGCCGGCGTACGAGACGTGAACGTGCCGCCACACCTGCTCCCGATGGTGAAGACGCACTTGGCCAACAACATCTCGGGCGGAAAGGACGGACTGATATTCCCCGCGGCAGACGGCACGACCCACCTGAACCATCGCACCCTTTCCAAAGTCTTCGATCGCGCTCGCGAGGGCGCTGGTCGGCCAGATTTGAGGTTCCACGACCTACGGCACACGGGGGCGGTTCTAGCAGCCTCGACTGGCGCGACGCTCGCCGAGCTAATGGCCCGCCTTGGGCACTCGACTCCTGCTGCCGCGATGCGTTATCAGCACGCCGCTGCCGATCGAGACAGGGTGATTGCTGAAGCGCTATCTGCCCTCGCCGCTCCCATGGAAACTTGACGTGGTGGATGCGCGTCGCGAGTGAGGTGATGACCGGTCTCGTCGCCATCGTTGCAGGAATGGTGTGCGACCACCGGGGCGGCGGAGAGTGACGCCTGATGAGCGCAGCCGTCGGGCGATCGTGGTGGTCGGTATCCCGGTGAGGAGTTCGATGTGGCGTGTGCTGATTCCGGCGTGGAGATAGAGCTGCGCCAATACGTGGTCGGCGGCCGGCACAGGCTGTGGGAAACGTTCGGCAACGGACCCTCCTGGCGGCACTTTGCCGATGCCGTGCTCACCGAGGATGGCTGTCACCTCAAGGTCGGCGTAGAGGGCGTCGATCAACTCGATCTGAGTCGGGCCGGATCGGGCGGGCGGGCCGCCGAGTCGGACCGCGAGGCCGAGGTCGTGCGCGGTGCGGAGCACGATGTTGCGCGAGGACCCGACTTTCGCGGCAATCATCTCGGCGCTGAGCCCTGCCTCGGCGTAGAGCAGGATGAGATCTTCAGCCGGCACGGAGTGGCGCTCCTGATAGCTGCCTCGGTGGCGCGCCCGGATGCCGTATTCGGTGAGTCGGTTGCGGACGGTGCGTTCGGAGATGCCGAGATGCGCGGCGATCGCGGCGCTGGTCAAGCGTTGTTGGACATAGAGGTCGACAAGTTGGACTCGAAGGTCGTCGGGGTCGGGCCAGCGGCGGCCAGGTCGCCTTCGTCCGCGGCCACGATCCGGCAGGTCGATACCCATGGATCTAAGCCGCTTGCTCACGGCCTTCCTCGGCATCTCATGGCGCTGGGCGAGGTCGCGGGTGGACATCCCACAGGTCAGGTATTCGTGGGCGAGTTCCGCGTCGCTGGGCGCGGGATCTGTCGGCGGCCTGCGGGGGGTCATGGGTCAGCTCAAGGCTGCGGCGGCCGCGATCAGGGCGACGAGCGCGAGGAGCATGTAGGCGAGGTAGGCGTCGAGCCGTCCCGATTGCAGGGACTTCGCCGCGCGGACAATCCAGCCCAGCGGCGACAAGAGCGGCCGGTAGAGGAAATGATCGACGACTTCGATGACGTCGGCGGTATAGCCGAGGTTGGTGCCGGAGGGGTCTTCTGGATCGAGTTCGCGCAATTCGGTGCGGGTAAGCAGAAGGTTGGCGAGGACGTGCCGGGTCGGGTTGGCGAAGCCGAAAGCGGTGTACCGATCGGGTCCGGAGACGCCTCCTGTCGCGGAGTGCCAGGCCGGTGTCCGGCGTACCCGCAGCGCCGCGCCGCGGCTGAGGACAAGGACCAGGCCCGCGAGTCCGATGAGACCGACCGGGAAGGTGATCCACAGCCAGGACGGCGAGAGGATGGAGAAGTCGGCGAAGACCGGTTGGAGCACCCACGGGGACTTGATCGCCTGGGCTACCAGGTGAGGCGGCACGACCGGCGCGAGTCCGTTGGCGATGAAGCCGACCTCATATGGCGCGAGGCCGGCGACCACCATGCAGCCGAACGCGGGCAGAGCGACACCGATCCGGCCGAGCCAACCACCCTCATCCGCCGGGTCCCGTGGTGGCGCGACCGAAGGGGCCGATCCCAGGACGGACAGTCCGAGGATGCGGACGAACGCCACTGCTGCGAACCCGGCAGTGAGAGCGACCGCGGCCCCGGAGATCGCCATCGCGAGTTGCAGTCCTAGCCCGTCGACGCGGAACAGTTGCATGAACGACTCGAGAAGGAACCACTCGGAGACGAAGCCGACAGTGATTGGCAGTCCGGCCAGGGTGAGCGCACCGGCCGCGAACCCCGCGCCGTGCCAGGGCAAAAGGCGGCCCAGTCCGGACAGGTCGTTCAATTCGGTGCTGCCCGTGGCCTCCTCGATCGTGCTGACGGCCAGGAACAACGCGGACTTGGCCATTGCGTGCGCGACCAACTGCAGGGTCGCTGTCAGCAGGCCGAGCACTTCCAACCGCGGCACCCCGGCGAGCGCACCGGATGCCGCCACAGCCCAGCCGGCGACGATCAGCCCGCCGTTCTCGACACTCGAATAGGCGACCACCCGGGCGAGATCGTGCTGCACGGTCGCGTGGGCGATACCAAGCAACGCGGTGAAACCGGCGCCGAGCAGCACGACGATGACCAGCCAGGTCGGGGGCGCGCCGAGGACCGCAAGGCAGCGCCACAGGCCGTAGAAGCCGACGTTGACCGCCACCCCGGCCATCAACGCCCGGGAGGGCCCGGGCGCTGCGGCGTACCCGCGCGGCATCCAGATCTGCAGAGGGACCAGGCCGACCTTGGCGCCGAACCCAAGGATCAGCAGGACATAGGCTGCCTGCCGCGCGCCGTTGTCGGGAACGCTCGCCCAGGAGTCGATCTGGACCGAACCGCTGGTTGAGGTGAGGAGCAGGAACCCGAGCAGCAGCGCTGCGCCGCTGGCCTTGCCGACGGCCAGGGTCAGGAAGCTGTCCCGGGCGGTCTGGGTCGGTCCCCGGCGGTGTCCGGCCAGCAGGTAGAACGCGAAGGTGACCGCTTCCCACCCGATCAGGAAGACGAAGGCCCCGCCGGCAGTCATGACCAACGCGATCCCCACCAGGGTCAGCGACCACGCCGATCCCAGGCCGCGTCCGTGGACTCGATGTTCGGGGCGCGCCCATCCGGCCGCGGCAAGCGAGACGGCGACGCCGACGGCTCCGGAGACGGTGAGGAACAGTCCGGCCAGCGGATCGACACGCAGGGCCGTGGCGCCGAATCCCAGCAGATTCCCGATCCCGATCTCACCGGGCGCCCCGGTCACGGCCAGGGCGCCGGACGCGGCCAGGCAGCCGGATCCGACGGCCGCCGCGAGGTAGGGCAGCATCCGAGACAGGGGGGCACCGATGCCCGCGAGCAGGTCGATTGTCGCTCCGACCGCGAAGACCAAGAACGCCACCAGGAGGAGTGTCGCGGTCATCGGCGTACCTCCGGCAATCGGCCGAGGGCGAGCAAGATGCCGTGCAGCAGCGCGAACGGAGTCGGTGGCGAACCGGGCACCCACACGTCCACGTCGATTAGGTCGCCGATGCCTCCAGCGGTGGCGTAGGAGGGGGAGACCATGCCGCCGCTGATCGCGTCGGTGCCCGCGGCGATGATCACGACGGGACGGGCGGTTGCTTGCAGCGTGCCGGCAACGGGTTCGCTCATGCCCTGCGCGCCCGCACCGGTGATCAGCAACAGGTCTGCGTGCCGGGGGCTCGCGGTGAGGAAGATGCCGAGCCGGTGCACGTCGTAGGTGGGATTGGTGAGCGCTTTGACCTCCCATTCGTCGGCGCCGTCCGAGCCCGCGTCCACGTGGCGGACATGCACCGACCGACCGAAGGCCCGGACCCGGCGGGCCAGATCGACGCGAAGCGCGGCTAAGGAGTCGTCGTCCTCCTGGCGTTGCGGTACGACGAGCCCGCCGCGGGTCGGGCTGCCGAGGTCGGTGCCGGCCGCCCAACCGAAGCGGTCCGGCCGGGCGCCGACACACGCGCCGCACAGGATGCATCGGCCGCGATCCACGCTCACCAGATGCTGGTCGTCTTGGCCGATCGCCGCCGTGGGGCAGAGCGCGGCGACGTCGTGGCGTTCCGGTCGGTCGGGGTCGAGCACGTCGATGGCGCCGCGCCAGGACTCGGCGTACTCATCGGGTTTGCGTGGGTAGCGGCTGGTGAGGATTCCGTCGCGCAGACCGCGCAATGGCCAGGGCATCACAGCGCCACCCCCGCGATCGACAGACCGAAACTGGCCTCGATGAAGGCGAAGTCGGTGAAGATGTCGCCGGCGAAGACATCGGGGAACAGACCGAGGTTGTGAAACGACGCCGAGCGCGGGTAACAGCGGGTGATGCTGCCGTCGGTGATGTCGACGGCGTACAGCACCTCACCCTGGGGTGCCTCCGCCCAGCCGATCCCGCGGCCGTCGGGCGCCGCGGTCGGCACGACGATGGGCTCCTTCGCGGCCGCGCCGTCCAATGCATCGACGGCGCTGCGTATCAGGTGGAGAGCCTCGGTCACCTCATCCCAGCGGACTCGCAACCGCTCTTGCGCGTCGCCGGCCTCGCGCCGTGCGCGGACGTCGAGTCGAAGCCCCAAATACCCGTCGTAGGGACGATGCAGGCGGGCATCGGTGTCAACACCGCTCGCCCGGCCGATCGGGCCGAGCGCACCCCACTCGCGGGCGCGCTCGACCGACAGCGGCCCGGTCTCCCGAAGCCGGTCCAGGAAGGTCGCGGTGCCCATCAGCTCGGCCACGTCGCTGGCCAGCCGCGCAGTCAGCGTTTCGAGTGTGGTGCGTGCTTCGGCGGCTGTCAGCAGCGGGAGCGACCGCACCCCGCCGGGGACGACGACACCACGGCCGAACCGGCTGCCGCAGAGCCTGCCGGCCAGGCGCAGCACGTTCTCCTTGTGCCAGCCGAATCGAGAGACCGCGACGACCAGACCCGCGGCCTCGGCGAGGCCGATCGCCACGTCGAGGTGGTTGGCGACGCGTTCCAGCTCCGCGTGCAGCACCCGCACGAGCCCGGCCGGGCGAGATACCTCGACACCGGCGAGTCGCTCGACCGCGTGGCTGTAGGCCAGGGCGTGTGCGACCGAGGCGATCCCTTCGACCCGTTCGGCCAGGCGGACTCCGTCGGCGACACTCAGCGACTGGAACCGCTCCTGTATCCCCCGGTGTTTGGCCGCGACGCGGATCCGGAGGTGCGGAATGTCCTCGCCGGGCGTCTCGATGACGTACTCCACGGACTCGTGGACCCCGCCGCGCACCGGGCCGTACGGAACAGAGAACAGGCCGTGTCCGCCGACGCGGCGCGGCACCGCCTCCGACGAGGCGACCAGCAACGGTTCCAGCCGCGGGTGTCCGTCAGGCCGAAGTCCGGTCAGGTCGTGCACCGCGCGCTCGTACCAGTCGGCGGCCGGCACCGAACCGGTCAGCGCCGGGTAGCTCGACGCACCAGCAGGCAACATGGCGTCGAGCGGCACGACCTCGCCGGGGGCCGCCAACAGGCCGGTCAGACGCATTCCGGTGTCGGCGGAGGTGGCGTACAGCCCGGCGAACCTTGCTCCGCCGGCCACCTGTTGGGTGAGGTCGTCGGCGAACGCAATGGCGCGTTCGGCAGTCGTCATGGTCGAGCTCCGAGCTCGGCCGCTGCCTGGTGGAGAAGTTGCTGGAGGGGGCCGGGCGGGTGAATGCCGAGCACCAGAAGGGCGATCAGTCCCGCAACCATGGGCGCGACTAGCCAAACGCTCGGCTCCCGGCGAGCCCGCATCGCACCGGGCCCGAGTCCATGCGCGGCGGACGCGTGGGCGTCGGTGCCGGACTCGAACGACATCCGCGTCGTGACGAATGAGAGGCCGAGGAACGCCAGAGTGGTCAGCAGGACCAGGATCGCCGCCGGAGCCTTGGACGGGCTGGCCAGGCCGCCGGCAACGATCATGAACTCGCTGCGGAAGATCCCGAACGGGGGGAGGGCCGACAGCGCCAGCACCGCGAGCAGGAACATCGGTGCGGTGAGGGGGAGCCGGTCCAACGTCGCGCGGATACGGCCGATGTCCCGGGTCCGGTAGAGCGCCGACATCGTCCCCGCGCCGAAAAAGGCGCAGCTCTTGGCGGCGGCGTGTGCGAGCACGTGCAGCATTGCCCCGGCCGCGGCGATGGGCGCGCCGAAGCCGATCGCCATCGCCAGGATGCCCATGTGTTCCACCGAGGAGTAGGCGAGCAGCCGTTTTATGTCGTGCTGGTCGAGCAACACGAGTGCGGCCAGCAACAGACTGGCGATGCCGAACGCCAACAACACAGTGCGGCCGAACGATGCGCCGACGGCCGCACTGGTGATCTGGTAGTAGCGCAAGATCGCGTAGAAGCTGACCGCGAGCAGCCCACCGGACAGCAGTGTCGACGCCGGCGCCGGTGCCTCGGCATGCGCGTCGGGCAGCCAGGTGTGCACCGGAACCAGGCCCATCTTGGTGCCGAATCCCAATGTTGCGAGCACGAATGACAACCGCACCGCGCCAGCGGGAAGTGCAAGGCCCGCGTGGATGAGCTGGCCGATGCCCAGGCCGAGCCCTTCACCGAGAACCCGTGCGCCCGCGTAGTAGATGATGATCGTGGCGAACAAAGCGACACCCAAACCGGCCGAGGCGATCAGCAGGTACTTCCACGACGCCTCGGCCGCGCCGTCAGTGTCATCGATCGCCACCAGCAGCGCCGAGACGACCGTGGTCACCTCGATCGCGATCCACAACAGCGCCAGTCCGGACATGAGCGGGGCGGCGAGCATCGCCCAGCAGAACAGGTTCAGCCCGCACCACAGCAGCCGGGTGCGACACCGGTGACCGTCCTCATGGGCCTGGGCGCGCAGGTATCCGACGGTGTAGACGGTCGTCGCGGCATATAGGAAGCCGACGGTCAACACGAACACACCCGAGAGGGCGTCGGCGCGAAGGAACCCGGTGCCCACCGTGCGGTTGGCCGCCGCCGGAACCAGCACCAGAGCAAGACCGAAACAGGCCAAGCCGGCCACCACACTCACCACGCGTCCCACACTGACGGGGACCACCAGCGAGACCAGCGCGGCGGCAAGGCCGACCGTGACCAGAGCGATCAGAACGCCCGACACTGTCAACCTCGCAGCCTGGTCAAGGGACGCGTGGACAGCGACGCAGTACTGCGGTGATGCACCCGGATGAGCACGCCGAACACGACCGCCGCGACCAACAGGTCAAACAGGAACACCAGCTCGAGGATGAACGGCAACCCGGCCGCGATCACCAGCGCGGCCAGTGACACCCCGTTCTCCAAGGAGAAGAACCCGACGGACTGGCTGATCACATCACTGCGGATGACCATCATCACGAAGCCCACGAGAAACACCGCGACCGACATCCCGAACGCCGACTCGGGCAGCACCGTGCTACTTATCCCGAAGGCGCCACTGACGAAAAACCCGAAACCACCCGCGACCAAGGCAAGCAGCACCTGCGTGGCCAGCCCGAACCGTCCGCTGCCGGCGATCTCACCATTGGTTCCACGCACCAGCCGACGTAGCGCCCAGGGCACAGCCACGACCTTCAACACGAACGAGAACCCGGCCACGGCGTACAACTCCGGAACAGCACGAGACGCCGCGACGACGAGAGCCAGCACGCTGATGACCAACGACTGTGCGGCGTACAGGCGGACCTGGTCGCGCAGTAAGGCCTGACGCAGCATCCCGAACTCGATCAGGAGCACGAGTACAGCGACCGCATTGGTCGCGGCGTCATAGAAACCGGGAACGGTGTGCGACATCAGCCGGCCCCGATCAGCAGGGTGAACACGGCCAACACCGACAGAAGAAACGCGGCAGAAACGAACTCGGTGATCTTGAACAGCCGGAGCTTGCCGAACCCGCAGTCGATCACCGCGATCACCACCCCCAGGCCGGCGCACTTGGCCACCAACGTGACGATGGCGATGACCACTGAGACCAGGTTGCCGTCGGTCGCCAGCCCCCACGGCACCACGAATAGGTTGAGCAGGAGCACGAAGAAGACCACCTGCTTGACCTGCCCGCCCCACTTCAGCACTGCCAGATAGGGGCCGGAGTGCTCGAACTCGCGCGCCTCCCCGAGCATCCCCAACTCGATCGTCGAAGAATGCGTGGCCACCGGAATCCGGTCGGTCTCGGCCAACAGCACCATGAACAGCGCGATCCCGGCGAGGATGTGTCCCGGCCGGATCAGCTGCGCTGCCGACGCACGCGTCGCCGCGGCCTCCGCGTACGGCAAGTCAGTGCCCGTGACGATCGCGACAGCGAAGGTGATGAACAGCACCACCGGCTCACCGATCGCAGCAAACGTAATGGCGCGGCTCGCACCGATCTGGGCGTATGGCGCGCCCGTGTCGGCAGCGGCGACCGCGACTACGAACGCGCCGAGGCTCAGCAGGAACCCACCACCGAGGATGTCGCCCTGATAGCCCAACGGAAGCCCGTAACTGGTCAGCACCGGAATCAGCAGCGGCACGAGCGCATACGCCACGAACGCGACACCTGGGGCGGCCAGGAAGACCCAGCTCGCGCCTTCCGGGGCCAACGACTCCTTCCGGAACAACTTGCCCAAGTCGTAATAGGGCTGCAGGATCCGGGGGCCGCACCGTCCCTGCAGTCGGGCTTCAAACTGTGAGATCCACCCACTGACCCCGGGCGCGATCGCGACGACCGTGATCACCTGAAGCGCGTTGACCGCTCCAGGCGCCAACACAATGGCGCTCACGGGATGTTATGCACAAGAACAAGCGACGGGAACTCTTCGCGGTGCACCGACCACTCCTCTACCAGTGACCGCCAGCACGCCAGCGATCATTCGGTAGAAACCATCAGCGCGGACTCGGTGCGCGGTTAGAGGCGGGTTCCATCGCCTGAATGTTCAGCCTAAGCGGAATCACGACGACCGGCAAGCATCCAACGGCATCGGCGTGGCCAGCGGATCCGCGCAGTGCCGACTCCCCAGCCCCACATGTCGGTGCCGTGTCGAGGCGCGTCACTCCTGGCCCGCTGCGGACCACAGCCGGGTCATGTCACACGTTCTGGTTTCGCCAGGTATTGACCGTGTCCCTCGGTCAGCCGGTCGAGGGACTCGGTCTTGATCCGGATCATGCGCCGTCCGAGGCGTACGGTGTCCAGCGCCCCGGCGGCAGCGCGGCGCCACCGCAGCCGAGCTGCAGGCCTGCGCAGGCCATGCCTGCCAGGCGGCGATGGCCATTTATCAGCACGCCACCCTCGACCGCGACAAGGCGCTTGCGCAGAAGATCGGTGAGACGTTCGGCGCATGGCAGACGTCTCGGGGGACGAAGTGATCGGGGTGTCGGGGCCTAGAGGAGAGCCATGACCGAGCTCGTTCCCAACGATGACGTGCCTTGGGATGAGGATGCTCTGCTGGCCTACCTGGTCGACCTCATTGAGCGCGGGCGCCGTGTCGCGGCAGCTCAGGTCAACGCGACGCTGACGATGACCTACTGGCACGTCGGCCGCGCCATCTCGGTGAACACGCTCCGTGAAGAGCGCGCTGGGTACGGCCAGCGAATTGTTGCGACACTGTCGCACCAATTGCGAGAGCGCTTCGGGAGCGGCTACGACCGAACGAACGTGGTCCGCATGGTCGCTTTCGCACGGGCCTATCCAGACCTCGACGCAGCGGCCGCGTTGGCCCGCCAGATCAGTTGGTCACACTTTCGCGAGCTTCTGGCGTTGAGGTCGGACGAAGCCCGGCGCTTCTACACAGAGGAAGCTGCGACCAAGCACCTCAGCGTGCGTGAGCTTCGAACCGCCATCACCCGCAAGGCGTACGAGCGGCGCGAGATCGCCAACTCCCAGATCCCGGAGGGGTCGGCGGTGCCTCGCGACACCTTCCGCGACCCGCTGATTCTCGACACGCTCGGCCTACAGGACGCCTACCTGGAGAAGGACCTGGAGGCGGCGATCCTACGAGACGTGCAGGCCTTCCTCCTGGAGGTCGGTCGCGGCTTCGCCTTCGTCGCCAGCCAGAAGCGGATGACCATTGACAATGATGACTTCTACCTCGACCTGGCTGTTCTTCAGCCGCCCCCTGCGCCGCCTCGTCGCGGTCGAGCTCAATATCGGCAAGTTCGACGCCCGCTTCGAGGGCCAGATGAAGCTGTACCTGAGGTGGCTCGACCGCTACGAGCGTCAGGGGGACGAAGAGGCTCCGATCGGATTGATCCTGTGCACGGAGGTCAGCCGCGAGCAGGTCGAACTGTTGGAGATGCACAAGGACGGCATCGTCGTGGCCGAGTACTGGACGGCCCTGCCGCCCAAGGCCGAGTTGGAGGCCAAACTCGGCGAGATCGTCCGCGACGCACAGGAACGGCTCGCCCGCCGTGCGATCCCCGCCGTACTCGAGGACGACACGGAGAACTGACGCACGGCCAGGCGGCGTCCTCAGTCCCAGAGTGCGGTCAGGTTGTCGGCCACCCAGCGGAAGGCCTCCGACGCGTTCGCCTTCGCGGATTCGTCGTCGGTGTCATAGGCGAGTAGCGCGGCGGCGTGAGTCCGAAGGGCGTGCCAGTCCTGGAACTCAGGGAACTCAGGGCCCTCAGGCCAGCCGTGGGTCTCCTCAGCGAGGTGCGCGAGCATCGCCCCGGTCATGGCACACAGGTGATGATCGAGCGACCAGACGTCGCGCGGAGCCCAGCCGCGCCGAGTCCGAGCGATCGCAGTCTCGACAGCGAGCACCACGGGCCCGAGTTCGAGCCGCTCCCTAGCCATGAGCAGCTTGGTCACCGCCGACGGTGGAGGGACGCGATCCTCGATCTCGCGCTGACGTTCCCAGTCGAGCCAGGTGAGGTCGGGCGAGTACCCGACCCTGCGGGCCACGGCGATCCTGAATCTCCGCCCACTCCGGATCACACGCAGCGTCATTGTGCTGGCGTCCGTGATGTCGTTCGGCGACCCTACGGCCGAGGCCAGCGGGCGAGATCGGCGAGCGGTCGAACGCATACGCGATCAGCCGAAGCGGGATCCGAGGCATGTCCGCTTCCTTCTTCGTCCCAGGCGGCTGCCTTCACCCGGTGATCCGAAGTGCGCAGCCGATCAGACTTCCACGCGTACTTCGATGTGTCGACGCGATTACGCGCCTATCTGATCACGAGACGTGTCGGCGCCAGGTGTTGACGGGGCGTCGATCAGCCGGTCGAGGGATTCGGTCTTGATCCGGATGGTGCGTCGCCCGAGACGTACGGCGTCGAGCTCCCCGGCGGCGATGTAGCGGCGGACGGTCTTGGTGGAGACGCCGAGAATCTCGGCAGCCTCGGTCAGCGAGATCACTCGTCGACTCGGCGTTGCGGTGTTGGTCATGTCCCCTCCCGGGTCAGGAGCGACCCGGTCGGTCGCCCTCATCCCCCAAGGCCCATGTGCGTCCTTCAGTGGCCACCCCACTTTTCCCACCGCCTGTACATCTCGCGTCGCGCAGCACACCGTGCCCCGTTCCCAGCCCGGCGAAGTCCTCCGCGGAATCCCGTTCGCTCCGCCCGTGTCCGCGACTCCTCCAACCCCTGACCTCACACACCTCTTCCATTGGCCTATCTCGGGTGGCCACTCGCGGCCCGATCGCGGCCTTGGGGGGTGTGACGATGACGTTGCACAAGCTCTCGGCCGGGACGGGGTATGAGTATCTGACCCGGCAGGTGGCCGCGGCAGACTCGACCGACCTCGGTGCGATGAAGCTGGCGGACTACTACTCCGCGAAGGGGGAGGCGCCCGGCGGGTGGGCAGGCTCGGGGTTGGTCGGGGTGGACGGGATCGAGGCCGGCGATGTCGTCACCGCCGAGCAGATGAAGCATTTGTTCGGCTCCGGGTCGCACCCGGTCACCGGCCAGTCCTTGGGCCGAGTTTACCGAACCTACGGCACTGAGGGGGTCGACGGGTTCAACGCCGAGGTCGCCCGGCGGGTGGACGCGCTCGAAGCGCCGAGCCTGGCAGTCACGGCCAAGATCAGGTCGGAGGTGGCGACCGAGTGGTTCACCCGCGAGCGCCAGCGGCCACCGGCGAACGAGCGCGAGCTGTCGGCCGCGCTGGCGCGCTACTCGCGTCCTCGCCAGACGGCGGTGTCGGGGTTCGACCTGACCTTCAGCCCGGTCAAGTCGGTCTCGGCACTGTGGGCGGTGGCACCGCCAGCGGTGGCGAAGGCGATCGAGGCAGCCCATGACGCCGCCGTGGCCGATGCGATGGTGTTCTTGGAGGACCATGCGATCTTCACCCGCGAGGGCACCAACGGCGTGCGGCAGGTCGACACCCGCGGTCTGGTGGCGTCGGCGTTCACCCACCGCGACTCGCGCGCCGGCGACCCCGATCTGCATAGCCACGTCGCGGTCGCCAACAAGGTGCAGACCCGCGGCGGGAAGTGGCTGTCGATCTATGGGACCGTGCTGCACGAGCACGTGGTCGCCGCCTCGGAGACCTACAACACCGCGCTGGAGCAGCACCTGCGGGAGCGTCTGGGGATCCGGTTCGCAGTGCGTTCGGGGCCGGGTGAGAAGCGGGTGGTGCGGGAGGTCGTCGGAGTCGACCCGGGTTTGTGTGTGCATTGGTCGCGGCGGCGTAGGTCGATCGTGGCCCGTCAGGCTGAGCTGGCGGCGGAGTTCACCCGTGTCCAGGGTCGGCCGCCGACGCCGGTGGAAGCGGTCGCGCTTGCGCAGCAGGCGAACCTGGAGACCCGCGAGGCCAAGCACGAACCCCGCTCGGAAGCCGAGCAGCGCACCACCTGGGCGACCGAGGCCGCCGACGCCCTCGGCTCCCCGGCGGCCGTTGACGCGATGGTCCGCCACGCGCTGCAGCCGCTCACGAGCCCGGCCGAACCAGTTTCCGCCCGATGGGTCGCCTCGACCGCCGCAGCAGTCATCGCCGAGTTGGAGTCGCACCGGGCGACCTGGCAGACCTGGCATGCCTACGCCGAGATCCAGCGCATCATCCGCGGCGCCGACATTCCCGCCGACCAATTGGCGCAGGTTGTCGATCTGGTCATGACTGCGGTCGAGAAGGCCTCGATCAATCTCACTCCCGTGACCGACCCGATCGCAGAACCCAGCGTGCAGTGCCGCTCGGATGGCACCAGCGTCTACCGTCACAGCGGCGCCGACCACTTCACCAGCGCGCACATTCTGGAAGCCGAGCTGCGGCTGCGCCAGACCGCTGGACTTCGCGGCGAGACAGGCCTCGACCCGTTCGATGTCGAGCTGGCAATCTTGACCGCAGAGAGCGACGGCCTGCGGCTCAACCGCGGCCAACGGAACCTGGTGGTCTCGATGGCCACCCACCCGGGCCGTCTGCGGGTAGTGATCGCCCCCGCAGGCGCTGGCAAGACCACGACGATGACCGTGCTCGCCCGGGTGTGGGCGGAGGCCGGCCGCAACGCCGTCGGCCTGGCACCGTCGGCCGCAGCGGCGGCCGTCCTGGGCGAGGCGACGGGGATGGCGACCGAGACCCTGGCCAAGCTCGACCAGCTCGTCGCCGGCGACGCGAGTGGGTTCGCCGCGCACATCGACGCAGGGACGCTGGTGGTGATCGATGAGGCGGGCATGGCCGACACCCCGACTCTCGACCGGGTCGTCGGGTTCTGTATGGCACGAGGTGCCACGGTTCGGCTGGTGGGCGACGACCGGCAGCTGGCCGCCGTCGGTGCCGGCGGGGTGCTGCGCGACCTCGCCACGACCTACGGCGCCGACCGTCTGCACGAGGTGGTCCGGTTCAGCGACCCGGTCGAGGCCGTCGCCTCCCTCGACCTGCGCGGCGGCGACCCGAAGGCGCTCGGTTTCTACCTCGACCACGACCGTGTCCACATCGGCGACGCCGCGGGCTGCGTGGACCAGGTGCTCGCAGCCTGGACCAGCGAGCGGGATCGAGGCCGTGACTGTCTGATGCTGGCGCCTACCCGGCAGCTGGTCAGCGACCTGAACGCCCGCGCCCGAGCCTCCCGACTCGGCGATCACACTGCCGGGCCCGAGGTGGCGCTGCGCGACGGCAACCACGCCTCGATCGGCGACCTCATCCTGACCCGGCTCAACGCACGCACCCTGCGGACGCTCGGCACTGACTGGGTCAAGAACGGTGACCGCTGGAGCGTGACCGCGATTCACGGCGGTGCGGTCGAGGCGCGGCACGTCGGGTCCGGGTTGAACGTGGTCCTGCCCGCCCACTACGTCGCGGCGCACGTCGAGCTGGGCTACGCGTCAACGGTGCATACCGCCCAAGGCGTCACCGCCGAGGTCATGCACGGCATCCTCACCGGCACCGAGGACCGGCAACTGCTCTATACGATGCTCACCCGTGGCCGGGTCGCCAACCACGTCCACGTCGTCGCCGACAGTGTGCCGAACGTCGATGAGCCCACGCTGCCCGGACTTATCGAGCAGCTCACCGCCGCGGAGACCCTCGAAGCCGTTCTCGCCCGCGACGGTGCCGCGGTCTCCGCGACCAGCACCGCGGCCCTGGCCGCCGACCCGGCTGCGCAACTGCACGACGCCGTACGCCGCTACGCCGACGCACTCGGCCGCGCAGCCTCCTCCGTCCTGGGCGCCGAAGCAGACGACGCACTCGAGACCGCGGGTGGTGGTCCGCTGCCGTGGCTGCCCGGCGTCCCCGCCGACCTCGCCGCGAACGAGACCTGGGGCGACTACCTGACCGCTCACGCGGAACGCATCACCGACCTCGCCACCCAGGTCCGCGAACACCATGAGATGCCGGCCGCGCTCGCCGGCCTCCCAGGTCTGCCCGACAGTCTCCGGGATGACGTACTCGTCTGGCGCGCCGCCCACGGCATCGCCGACGACGACCGCCGGCTGCTGGTCCCGCGCGTCGACGACCCGGCCGCATTCGCCTACGGCCGGCGACTCCAGCGCCAGATCGACGAGTGCTACCCGCCGGCTGTGCGCCGCTGGCAGGCACACGTCGTCGAGGTCGTCGGCCGCCACGACGAGCAGACGCTGGACCTGGCGCGCTACCTGGACAGGCTGCACCGAGATGGCCACAACCCCGGACAGCTGCTCGCCCGCGCGCTGCGAGGTGGCCCCCTGCCGGACGAGCACGCCACCGAGGCGCTCGCCTACCGAGTGGAGCGGCTGGTCACGCGCCAGCGGAGCGCCGAGAGCCCGGCGACGCGTCGTGAACCGACCCGCCAGCAACCCGGGATCGGGCTCTGATCCAGTACGCCGACTCGTCCTCGTCGATCACCAGCTGCATCTGTTCACGAGCCGTGAGCGAGACCGGTGGATGGCGCGCCTTCCACACTGCGAACCGGGCGGGATCGTCGCGCACGGCCAGGTACTCGGCGATCCGGTCGACCGCCTTGACCGCCCGCCGCCGCAGCGCGCGCGGAGACAGGCGCACGTGCTGCGCGACGGTCTCCACCACGCCCGGCGTCGTCAACCCCATGCGTCCACGACGCCCCGCTGCCTCGGCGTAGTGCGCTACCTGCGCGAGCTCCCCGATCAGCCAGGCATCGAAGACGCCGAGCACGTGGTCGTCCATCGCCTCCATCAACAGCTCGGTGACCTGCCAAAACGGATCTACGCCGCCTGTGTCCGGCGCGGCCGCGATCGTGTCGTCCAAACGTGCCATCCGAACCGACGTGGCCCACGAGCGGTCGCGGCGCCGCGCCCCATCGCCGACACCGAGATCGGCGCAAACCGCGCGGCGGACCCGTCGCAGGATCGTCCCGGCGATCCCCGGCCCCCGGAGCCGCCACGACGAGGCGGCCTCGATCCACAGCTGGCCCGCCACCAGCGCGTCGATCTCCGGCGCAAGGTCGTGCAACTCTTCAGCCAGAACGCACGCCCCGGGGATCAGCAGCCACACCAGCGCCGCGACCGCCGTCTGGTCGTGCTCGGTCCGCGTCGCCAGCGCCGCAGTCACGGTCGCCTTCTCGTCGTGACTCGCCGTCCGGGTCCAGGTCCGCAGGTCGGCCAAGTCGCAGACCACCGCCAGCTCCGGATCCTCCCGGCACCACCGCGCCCACGCCGAGCGGGCGCCCAGCATCAGCGGTGACTCGACATCATCGACTCCACACCGGGCGGCAACGTCCATCTCGCACTCCTCACGGGACGCAGGTGGTCCCTGCAAGACAGGTGTGCACGGCTGGGGCGGTCCGTGGGCGTGCCAGATCCGCACGGATATATGATGGGCGCCATGGAGGCACGAATGCTCCTCTCCACTGCCCGCACTGCCGAAGGGCTCACCCAGGCCGCCGCGGCACACCGAGCGGGCACCTCGCAACCGACGCTGTCGGCATATGAGCGCGGCACCAAGGCACCCACGCTCCCCGTGCTCGAACGCATCCTCCACGCCCTCGGCTACGAACTCGACCTCACCCCCCGCGTCACCTTCCACGCCCACCCCATCGGCGACCACGGCCGGACCTTCCACGTTCCCAATCGGCTCTGGCGACTCAGCGCTACCGACTGCTTCGTCCCGCTGACCGTCAGAACCAACCCCGGAAGGAAAGCGTTCGACCTCAGCAATCGAGCGGACCGCACCGCGGCCTACATCTGGCTGTTGGAACGCGGCAGTCCCGAGCAGATCCTCGGCCACCTCGACGGCGCCCTCCTCGTCGATGGCTGGCCCGACATGGAGCAGAACCTGAACCCCGAGATCCGCCACAAATGGACACCCGTCATCGACTCCACCATCGACGCCTGGCTCGTGGCCCAACTGCGCAACCAAGAAGACCGTCCGCTGCAGAAACCAGTCAGCCGCCACGCACGTCAACGAGCGATCCGGCGCCTCGCGGAGCACGGACTCGAAGCCGACGAGATTCGTGCCGCTCTACGACGCTCCGGCAAGATGTAGCATGCGCGCCCGACCGATGTGGAGGGTGAAAGAGCAGAGCAGGAGGGGATTCTGGACTCGATTGTGGGGACCGTCGAGAGTCAACGATGTCCGAGCAGCTGGCGACGGAACAAGTCGGGAGAGGTAAGGGCTGTGTAGTCGGTGGGGACCGGACATCACGCATTGGGGATCCGAACGGGAAGCATCCCCCGGGCACCAACTCCCGCCACGCCTTGCCGTGAGTTGACGTCCGCCGTTGTCGTCCGACAGGATTGAGAAATCAGGGGATGTTCGCTAGCGGAAGGCGCGCGTGCTGTTCAGGCGAGTGCTCCGGGTGCCCGGAGTCGTCGCTGGTCTGGTGGCTTCACTCGCGCTAGCCGATGTCGCGGCTGCCGTCGGCACTCGACCGCACACGCGGTTCCCCCGCGCCGACACCCGGGTGATTACCCTGAACATCCGCCACGCCCTTGATACGCAGCGGTGGGTGGAAGACGCAGCCCGCGCCACTTCGCTGGCTGACATCGCCGGTTTCAACGAGGCGACCTATGCTGCTGACCGGCGCGGGATGTTGGCGATGCTGCACCGCAAGGGGTGGCGCGCCTGGTTTCCCCGCCAGAGCCAGAGGGGGATGAGCAACCCAATCGCGTGGGACGCTTCGAAGTTCGTCCTGCGTGGGCATCGGAGCGTCGGCGTCGCCGAAGCTCGACATGGCGGATCCCCGACCCGGTTCGTGAATCTCGTCGTGCTGCGGCAGCGGGGCTCCGGCCGGCGGGTCGTGGTGCTGAACACGCACACGTCGACCGGCGGCTGTCGTGGAGGCGGTCTCCGGCGCAACGACCGCACCCTGAAGGAGAGGAGGCAACTCGCCACGATCCGGGGCCAGATGCTGCGGGCCGAGCGGGTCACACCTAACGTCGTCGCGATCGGTGACTGGAACTGTGACTACCTGCGCGACCGCGAGGTCCGCGCCCCCGGTCTGCCGAGCGATCTGCTCGGCCCGAATGTGCGCTTCGACATGCCGCTCGGGGACACCCTGACGAACCGACATGCCGAGATCGACTACGTCGTGACCCCGCGGGGTCCGCACACCTGGCTCCCGGTGGGCGGCAACATCGTGACTGGCTTCCACAGCGACCACAATGCGGTGCTGGTCGGCCTGGAGTACGCTGACCGCCCTAGCGGTCAGCTTTCGGCAACAGCGCGGACACGTGGCGGCGGGATGCGATGAGTGCGTTCATGACTTCGATGCAGCCCCTGACTGGCGACCGTTGTCGACGTAGCGATGTCCGGGCGGTCCGGTCTCTGACCGTCCGGTCGAAGTTCTGATCAAATGACCCCCGAGCCCGTGTAGAGCGCCGGACTTCGCGATCCGTTTCCTGACTTGTTTGCGGCGACTGTGGGCTGACGACGAAGTGTAGTGACGCGCGCTGCGCTTCGCGGCTCGGCCGCATCCAGTCCCCCTGCCGGGACGGAGGGCAGGCTCAACCCGAGAGCCAGCCTTCGAGGGGTCCCGCCACTCGGCGGGCCATGTACGCGTAGCCTGCGTCGTTCGGGTGGACGTGGTCGGCGCTAATCAGTCTGCCACGGTTCTCCTGGGTGAACCAGCGCTCACCTGCCGGGTCTACGAACGTCACGCCGGTCTGGGTGGCCGCCTGCCTTAAGGCCAGGGTGATGGGCACTATCTGGCTGGCGACGGAAGCCGTAGGCACAGCGGGGCCGATCAGTGCGACCGGAACGCCCGGCAGCGCCATGCGTAGTCGGCGGATGCCAGACAGCACGAGCTGTTCCTCGACACTCGGTTTCGTGCCCCGGTCGTTGTACCCGCCTTCGATGATTACAGCGTCCGGATGGGTGCGGATCACGTCGTCGTACCTGGTGGCGTAACGGTCGTTCCCGCACCGCCCGGTGGCGGCGAAGCCGGTCCCACTGATCCCGAGCAGGACTGGCTGCCAGTGCTCGCGTACGGCGAGTTCTACCGCCCAGCCTGTGCGCACACTGCTTGCCTGCCGGGCTGCTGTGTAGGAGTCGCCCAGGAAGACCACGCGCGGCCCGGAGTAGAACAGGTCGTGGTTGACCTGCTTCTCGGCAATGCGTTCCTTGTTCTGCCGCCGGCATACCGGCCGGACCTTGGCTCGACGTACCGGCGGGGAGGTGGCCGACATTACCGCTGCCATTGCCGTTGGGGACGCCCGCACCGCCGGATTGGCCGGCGGGTCAGCTGGCTGCTGCAGGAGGCGATCTTGTCGCTCGTGAAGTGATCGATGGGGGGTGCTTCCGCCGCACCCGCCGGCGAGCAGGACCAGGACTGCCAGACCAACTAGTACCCCGAGCTTCACGCCCCGAGGGTAGAGCTCGCAACGCCCGTGGCGAGGTGAAACGCAACAATCAGCTGTTCACCCCTTCCTTGCAACCAGATCCGCGCAGAGGAGTGGCCTCTTCGACTGAATGATTGAGATTCCGGGGAGTGGGCCAATCGTCACCGTGGACGGGCCATGACAGGTGCGAGCAGACGGCGGTGGTCAGCCTCGTACTGGTGGTCGGAGTACTGCGAAGGGGTCGGTGATCTGGAGTTCGTGGTCGCGGGAACCGGAAGAGAGCCGCAGGTCGGCCTCCGACGTGGCCGAGGGCGCTGCGTCGGCCCGTGTGTTCGATGATGCCTCGGCGGGTCATGACCCGGTGCAGGTTGGTGGATTCGACCTGGTAGCTGAGGGCGGCCGAAACAAGGGCGCGCAACTGGCTGATGGTGGAGGTGCTCGGTCTGGTGCGGGCAGCATTGTCCGAGGATCTCGCCAAGGCCGGGACCTCACCTCCCAGGCGATCGTGCCCGGCGCTGCCCGCCTTGAGGTCCGTTTCGCCGCCCGGGTTCGCGGGGCGGTCTGCTCCAGCGCGAGCACGGCAGGGGCAGGTGCGGGGAGGGTGGCCAGCCGCTGGCCGGAGTCGACCTGCTGCCGGTCATCGACCAGGACCGTCAGGGAGGCTTCGGCGCCGATAACGTCGTCGACCATCGCGGCCAGCACCGGCAGCCCGGCGTCCGCGCTAGACATCGGGCTGGACACCATGAGTTCCGTGATCCGTTCAGATGCCGCAAGGGCAGGGGGCAGCTGCGGCCGTGCGCCCGCGCTGCCCCAGGCGTCAGGGGCGCTTGACGGTGAACCCGACAGTTGCGGCTACGGCGGGGCGCCAGGGCAGGTGGTTGGGTGCACGAACTCGCCCTGAGCAAGCTGCTGCGGTGGCGCGATGCGGTTCGCTTGCGCAACGCCAGCCTGCGACTGCGAGTGTTGCAGCGGAAACTGGATCACGAGGAACGGACGTTTGCCCACTACTCGTGCGTAGGCATCGCGATCAGGTGGACGGCGCCGAGGCCAGGCGCGGCAGGTGATCGTTCAACCAGGGCGCCATGGTGCGGGCGAAGGTGGCGGTGAGGTGGTCGCCGTTGCGATAGACGAGCGCGTTGCCGATGACAGCGGGGCACGTATCGTCGCGGCACAGCTCGGAGGAGGAGTCAAGCAGGGTGGCGCCAGAGAACTGTCGTGCGACCTTTGGGAGGATCGGCACGTAGCCGAAGGCCTTGTCGTTAGTCGCGGCGCAACTGGTCAGATGCTGGAGGTGGTTGGCCACGCACTGGCGTACGTCGCCAGGGTGCGGGGTGTCGCGCATCAACACAACGCGGGCCCCAGTGCCCTTTAGCTCCTCCAGGGTATCCACGTAGCCGCGTACCAGCCGCTGGTGGGAGGCATCGGCGCTCTGAGGCTGGCCGTCGTCGTCGGTTTGATAGGTGGCAAACCCTCCGATGACCACGATCGCGGGACTGATTTCCTTGATCCGATCGAGGGCGCGGGCACGCCACGTGTCGCAGACGTCGTACGGCCCGTGCAGGTGAGGCAGGTAGACGGTGACGTCGGACGCGGGACAACCGGACTTGGTGAGGCCGACGAGCCGCCAGCCGCGCTGTTTGGCGACGCGGTCCAGCGCCGGGAACCACTGCATGGCGTGGGAGTCACCGAAGAGCACGACCGTCGTGGACGACGAGGTGTCGCCGTACACGCATTTCGGGGAGCGGTCCTTGGGTTTGGGCACCAAGCACCCGTCGGCGTACATCTTTCCGCGGTCGTCGCCGGCATCGGCCGGGTTCGGCCGCACCGCGTGTGCCGTGTGCTGGATTCCGTGACCCTGGTGCAGCTTCGGATGCCCGGTCACATGCTCCAGCGCAGCCGTATGGGTGGTGGGCGTGAGGGCGAGCACCCCGATGCCGGCGAAGGCGGCGACCGCGGTGCACCCGCCGCCGAGCAGGTAGGACTGCCTCGGCCGGGCCGACCACAGCCGACTGCTGCGAAATCGACGTTCGACCAGCTCGTAGCAGGCGATGGCAGGCAGCACCGAGGCGAGCACGACCAGGAAACCGGCCCAGGGGCTGAGCGCGCCCCACAGCAGACCCGCGAAGACGAGCAGCGGCCAGTGCCACAGATACAGCGAGTAGGAGATCCGGCCGACGTAGCGGGTGGGGGACAGGCTGAGCACCGCATCGGTTCACCCAAGACGTCGCTCAACACCAGGTCCGTCATGGTTGGTCGGAGCAGCTGGAGCACCCGGGCGCGTCCGATTGTCGGTGCGAGCCTCCCTCGCTACCGTCCGGGTATGACCGGCGAGGGCGCGCCGCTTCCGGACATCGAGGCGATGGCGAGGGTGGCTGTGCGCGAGGGCGGTGGTGGCTTCGAGGGGAAGCGGCTTGTCGCGTTCTTGGCCGCGGCGAGCCGGGCTGCCAGCAGCTCCGCGCGCCTGCCGAGGGCGGAGCTGCATCGCTTCCGCGGGGATGGCCGGTGGGCTGCCGAGTCCGGCCAGCAGCTGTCGGCGGTGGTCGACGTCTACCTGAGCGGTGCGCGGTTGCTCTGGGTCGAGCTCGCATCGCAACCGTCCGGTGGCCGCGGGCGTGCCGGGTTGCCCGAGCTGGGCGCCTCGATCTTCCGTGCCGTCGACGACGCCCTGGCCGAGGTGGCCGCCGGATACGCGGATGCACGCCGGATCCTGCTGCGCCTCGACGAGGAACGTAGAGGGGAGTTCATCGAGGGTCTCCTCGGTGGAGGGAGTGACGTCTCGGCGCTAATCGGCCGCGCCGAGGACTACGGCATGTTGCCCTCGGGCAGGCATTGTGTGATCGTGATGGGGACCCAGGAGCAAGTCGCGGACCTTGCCGGCGTCGCCTCTGATCTGGAGGCCTCGCTGCGTGCAGAGGTCGGCGGACTCGGCCTGCTGGTGACGCCGCGGCGTGGCCGGCTGGTGGCCGTTTTGCAGTCCACTGCTTCCCGCGAGCAGGGGCGTCCCCCCGAAGTCGATCGACTCGCCAAGACGCTGGTTGGGGCCGGTGGGCGGCTCGGTCGCCGTGGCCGGTCTCAGGCGATGGTCTCGGTGAGCCGCTGCCGCGGCGGCCTCGCCGGCATTGCCGCTGGCTACCGCGAGGCGGACGAGGGGTTCTCGCTGCTCGGTGCGTTGGGCTGGAGCGGCAGGGTGGTGTATGCCGACGAGCTGGCAGTGTTCCGTGTGCTGCTGCGCGACCGGGAGTCCATGATCGAGCTCGTCGAGTCCGTCCTCGAGCCGTTGCGCTCCGCCCGGGGTGGTTCGCGGCCTTTGCTGGAGACGCTGCACGTGTACTTCTCCAGCGGTGCGGTCACCACCGAGTCCGCACGCCGCCTGCACCTGTCGGTCCGCGCGGTCAGTTATCGACTCGACCGGGTCCGGGCGCTCACCGGTTATAACCCCACCGAGGCCGAGCATCGCCTGACCCTGCACGTCGCGGTCACCGGCGCACGGCTGCTGGGCTGGTCATAGCGGATTCGTTGCCGAGCTCCGGCAACAACTCCACCCGAAGGTGTCAGGCGGCAGCTCCTGTCCACCACGCTTCTTTCGGCAATGCTGTCCAGGAACTGCCCGATCAGCACCGACGTCAGTGGGGAGAACCACCGTGCCGGAGGCCGAAGTGCGCCGTTGCCCCCTCTGCGGACGCCCGCTGTCCGGCGACGAGCCCTTCGATGCCCCGACGACGTTGCGCGAGGCGTTCATCAAGGAAACCGCTCCCGTCCGCGCCCGGTCGATCCTCTGGATGGCCCTGGTGACGTCGGTATTGGCGGCAGCAGCTGTCGGGAGCATGCTGCACCACCGTGACGCCGGTGCCGTGGTTGCCGCTGCAGCGTGTGCGGCGTTGAGCGTCGCCCTGTGGTGCGGATGGCTCGTCGGCCGTCGGCACGGTCCGCGCTGACTCCCGGCCCGATTCCCCAGCCGCAGCCCTGCGCGGCGGGCTGTCCCGTTACCAGAAAGGTCCCTCATGCCTGCTGTCGTCGCCATCACGGTCTTCGTAGTCGGCTATGCGGCGATCGCCTCCGAGCGCTTCGACCGGGTCAAGGTGGTCCTCGTCGGCGCGGCTGTGCTGCTCGCTGTGCAGGTCATCGACCTTCACGATGCCTTCCACAGTGAGACCTTCGGCGTCGACTGGAACGTTATCCTGCTGCTGCTTGGCATGATGGTCCTAGTCGCCGGCCTGCAGCAGACGGGACTGTTCGGCTACCTTGCGCTGCACGCCGCCCGAGCGACCGGGGCGCACCCATTCGCCCTCCTCAGCGTCCTCGTGGTCCTGACCGCCGTAGCATCCGCGCTCGTCGACAACGTCACCACTGTCCTGCTCATCGCACCGGTGATCGTCTCCATCACACGCGAGCTGAACCTGCCCGCGGTGCCGTACCTGCTCTCGGCCGTGTTCGCATCCAACATCGGCGGCGCCGCGACGCTAATCGGCGACCCGCCGAACATCATCATCGGCAGCCAGGCCGGGCTGTCCTACCTCGACTTCTTGACCAACCTCGCCCCCCTCGTCCTGCTGCTGCTGCTCGTCTTCCTTGCAACAGCCAGGCTCATGTTCACCTCGGAAATGCAGGTGGACCCGGAACGGCTGGCGGCCCTGCACCGGCAGTCACCCAGGGACCGCCTCACGGATCCTGCGATGCTGAAATGGAGTCTGGGCATCCTTGCCGCGGTCACAATCGGCTTCGCGCTCCATGGGGTGCTGCACTACGACACCTCGGTCGTCGCATTGCTCGGCGCCGGCGTCATCCTGCTCGTCGCCAAAAAACCTTCCGGACTGCTGCACCAGGTCGAATGGCCCACACTGGCGTTCTTCGTCGGCCTGTTCATCATGGTCGGCGCCCTGGTCAAGGTCGGCACAGTCGACTCGATCGCCAACTGGCTCGCCGACCTCATCGACGGCCGACTGCTGCTGGGCTGCATACTGCTTCTCGTCGTCTCTGCCCTGCTGTCCGCCGTGATCGACAACATCCCGTACGTCGCCACGATGGCACCCATCGTCGGAACACTCGCCGCGAGCCTGCCGCAAGGAACCGACGCGCAACCGCTCTGGTGGTCATTGGCCCTGGGCGCCGACCTCGGCGGCAACGCCACCCCCATCGGCGCCAGCGCCAACCTGATCGTGCTCGCCGTCGCAGCGCGACACGGCCACGTCATCAGTTTCGGTCACTTCGTGCGCTACGGAGTCGTCGTGACAACAGTGACCATTGCGGTCTCCGCCGCCTACCTCTACCTGCGCTACTTCGCCATGGCCTGACCCGACGTACCGATCGACTGCCGCCGTCGTGCTGCAGGCCGACCAAACAGTGCGGCCAGGTTCTCAAGCGGCACGTCAACGGCCACCTGCTCCTACCTAGCTGTGCACCCCACCCGAACGTGCATGTCCCGGCAAAGAGCTGATGGCTGCCGGCACGGGGCTCGTCCACGTGGAGCGGCTGCTGCCTGTGCCGCCCAGCCCGTGATCACGCATCGCCTCGGTGTGAAGGTCACGATTGCATAACGTACTGTGAGATGGCATGGGTTTGACCTACCGGCCGTCGCTCGACGGTTTGCGTGCACTCGCGATGTACCTCATCGTCCTTTTTCATGCCGGTGTGCCTGGAGTGGGCGGTTCGTTTATTTCTGTCGATCTGTTCTTCGTGCTCTCGGGGTATCTGGTTACCAGCATCCTGGTCGGCGAAACCGAGTCCACCGGGCGGTTGCGGCTCGGCGCGTTCTATGCCCGGCGGGTACGCCGCCTGCTGCCCGCCGCCGTCGTCGCTGTGGTGGGAACGAGTCTGCTGTTCTTGCTGATTGATCCCGTGGTGCGACGGCTGCAGATCATCGGCGATGCTCAGGGTGCGCTGCTGTACTTCGCCAACTGGCGGTTCATCGCCCAAGCCAACGACTACTTCGCCCCGACGATCGACAAGAGCCCGTTCTTGCACTACTGGACGTTGTCGATCGAGGAGCAGTTCTATCTGGTCTTTCCCATCTTGTTGTTGCTGCTGGTGAAGCTGCGGCGTCGGTTGGTCTTGCCGGGACTGTGTCTGATCACCGGGGCGTCGATCGGGCTGCAGTTCTACTGGTCCCAGGTCGACCCGAACCACGCCTACTACGGCACCGACGCCCGCATGTATCAGCTCGCGGCGGGGGCGGTTCTCGCGATCGTGTTGCGCCGCCGTCCCTATCTCCTGGGCGGCGGCGAGGCGCGCGTGGTGGCCGTGACAGGCATGGTCGGATTCCTCGGTCTGTGCCTCGGCGCGGTGCCTCTGGACCGCCCGACTCGTGGCGTATTCGGCACGTTGGCGTGCGTGCTGCTGATCGCCGGACTGATGCAAGCCGAGCACCAGCGCCTGGGCAGGTGGCTCTCGAGTCGGACGCCGGTCTACCTGGGCAAGCTGTCCTATGCGACGTACCTCTGGCACTGGCCGATCCTGCTGGCCTTGGAGCACATCTTGAAGATCAGCTCGGTGACCCTCGCCGCGATGTCCGCCCTGTTGGCCACGGGGATTGCCGCGGCATCGGCCGAACTTCTGGAACGGCCAGTGCTGGGCTCGTCGTGGCTGGGCCGGTTCCGGTGGCGGACCGCGGTGAGCGGGGTGGGCTGCAGCGCGCTGGTGGCCGCTCTCGTCGTACCCCTGATCCTGTCCAGCCAGCAATCTCCGGCCCTGGTGTCGGCGAAGAACGACGGGTACGGCAAGCAGATCGCCAAGGCAGAGGGCAACACCGAGAAGGCCCCCTCCGACATCAACTGGAAGCATGTGGATTCCGACAAGGGCACGACCCACACCTGCGCCGAAGATGCACCACAGGACTGCATTGTCGTGAGAGGCTCGGGCCCGACCGTGGTCGTGGTCGGCGACAGCCAAGCCCGGATGCTGTCGAAGATGTTCACTAATCTGGCCAAGAAGCACGACTTCACTTTGGCGATGAACGACATCCCGAACTGCACCTGGCAAGAGAACCTGCAGGTCACGGCAACCACCAAGGCCCATCGGGACGCATGTACGCAGGCTCGCGTCGGCTGGTACGAGAAGGTGCTACCAAGGCTCCACCCCGACCTGGTGATCGTGGTGAGCTATCCGCGGGACAACAAGCGCGAGGCGACCAAGGGCGACCATGCCGTGCGGCAGCGCAACGGACGGCACGACCCCTTGGAGAAGGCCATCCACCGGGCCACCATGCGCACCGCCCGCACCATCGAGAAGAGTTCCAGGTTGCTGATGATCGAGAACGTCATCGTGCCGATCACCTTCGATCCCAACACGTGTCTGACCAGTGGAAAGTCCATCGCGCGGTGTTCGGTGCCCGTGCCGACTGAGCACTCACCCAGCAACGGCTTCTACCAGGCTGCGGCGGCGGAGTCGCCGAAGGCGTACACGGCAAATCTCAACCCGGCTCTCTGCCCGTCTGCGCCGATCTGCAGGCCGATCGTGGACGGCACCGTCGTCTGGCGGAACAAGCGCCACTACACACCCGGTTACGCCGACGCACGCAGAGCCCAGGTGTGGAAGCTCATCAAGGAGAGCGGCGCGCTCAACGAGCTCGTGCAAGACAGTCAGGAGTGAGAGCAGCCATTGTCGGTTTGCACCGATCACCACCGAAGTGCAACGGGTCACGAAGGGTTTGCAGTCATGAGGCGGGTCGGCTCGTCGGCGTACACAAACGGCATGTCGCTCAGCGCATCGGAGTTCTTTGAGGCGGGGATGTCCCTGCCTCTGTGGTGCGCAAGGAGGTGCGCTGAGGCTCCTGGCGTCGGTCGAGCCGGATGCGGCTTTCGACAGGGCCGCCGAGGGGTGGTTCACAATGAGGCCGCTGCAGCCTACGACGCACGGAAGGCCGACCCGTCGCGGGCGATCCCGGCCGAGACGGATGGCTCGTGGCCCGGCTGCGCAACCAAGAAGGCAGTCCACTGCAGGAACCAGTCAGCCGCCACGCGCGCGAACGAGCGATCCGGCGCCTCGCGGAGCTCGGACTCGAAGCAGATGAGATTCGTGGTGCTCTACGACGCGCCGGCAAGATCTAGCGGTGCCGCTCCTTGGTGTTGGTGAGGTCTTCGGGGGGCTTTACCGCTCTACCGGAGGGTGGTTCTCAATGCCGTCAACGGACGCCACTGCGAGAAGGGTGGGGACGAGTCGAGGCGATCGGGACGTCGTCACATGAAGTCTCTGGACGATCAGAATCCCGATGCCGGATGACGCCCCCAAGCGAGACACGCCTCCGGACAGGGCATACGGAACACTTGGCGAGTCCCATGCAGCCTGATGCGATGAAGGAGCGGGGCCTCCGCTCCTCGTGCGGTCCCAGCGGATGCTGGGGGTGTACTCAACTTCGACGACGAAGGAGGCCCCTCATGTCAGAGTATGCAGGACAGCAGTTCGTGGGTATCGACTTGCACCGTCGGCGCAGCGTGATCGTTAGGACCACGGCCGAGGGTGAGGTGCTGGAGGCGACCCGTATCTCCAACGATGTGGAGATGCTCACCCGGGTGATCGGTCGCGCGGGGGAATCACCGGAGGTGGTGTTGGAGGCGACCTATGGCTGGTACTGGGCCGTGGACGCGTTGCGGCAGGCGGGGGCGCAGGTGCATTTGGCGCATCCGCTGGGGGTGAAGGCGTTCGAGTATCGGCGGGTGAAGAACGATTTTCGCGACGCCGCCGATCTGGCGGACCTGCTGCGGATGGGGCGGCTGCCGCAGGCCTGGATCGCTCCGCCGGCGACCCGGGAGCTGCGCGAGCTGGTGCGCCATCGTGCCAAGCTGGTCGGGCTGCGTTCGCACTGCAAGGCCGAGATCCATGCCGTGCTGGCCAAGTGTGGTGTCCAAGTCACGCTCAGCGACCTGTTCGGGATCGAGGGAAGCCAGCTGCTCGACCGGGTCGCGCTGCCTGCCCCCTATGCTGCCCGAGTCCAGTCGCTGCGCCGTCTGATCGACGACCTGCAAGACGAGGTCGACCGGTTCACCCAGCTCAGCCAGGGTCGGCTGGCCGGCGAGCCCGGGTTCGTCGCGTTGCAGCAGCTGCCCGGAGTCGGCCAGGTGCTGGCTGCGGTGTTCTGGGCGGAGGTCGGCGACGTCGGTCGGTTCGACAACGCGCACCAGCTTGCGTGCTGGGCGGGGTTGACACCCAAGCATCACGAGTCCGACACCCACGTCCACCGGGGCCGGATCACCAAGCAGGGATCCAGGCTGGTGCGATGGGCGGCGGTGGAGTCGGTCAAGACCCTCGGGTCTGGAACTGTGCTCGGCGCCTACAAGAAGCAGGTCGCCGACCGGCGCGGGAAGAACATCGGCGCCGTCGCGGCAGCCCGCAAGCAAACCGAGTTCGTCTTCTACGCCCTGCGAGATCACCACGTCCGTGCCCTGCACCGACCCGTGCAGGTGCCCGCGGCATGAGACCCCCGAACCCGATGGCCGACCGCGAGGCCGTGCAGGTCATGATCCCCGCCTACCAGCGGCGCGATCGATCCTTCTGATTGACCCCGACCGGCCATCGACCCACAGCCTGGAGGCGAACCCCATCATGCGGCCTCGTCCGTGCCACCTGCGCACGACGAGCGTCTCGAAGGGATGACCGAGCAGCCAGCACGACTTGCTCCCCCACACCCCGGAACCCGGCGATGATGCGACAACCGCCCCAACACCTGCGACCACCACGGAAGTGACCCCCGGCCAACCCCCTCGACAACCCCACAAGGATGCACCGAGCAGGACCGGCGTCAAGGCCCTACGGCCGCTACGCGGTCGGGCTCCGCCCGAGCCTTGACCCCGGCCCTTACCTCGGCGCGCTCAAAGGCGTGGGTCGAGGGCAAGAAAGTGGGAGCCGACCATCTCTTGACCGGCCCCGCTCCTCCAGGGATGACCTGCGGCGTCCCACAGCGGGTTCCTGCAAAGAGACACGTCATGTCAGATCTGAGAAGGGTGGGTATTGCGGGCGAGATCGATTTGGGCAGAGTTCGATGGACGCCTTGAGGTATTCGAACTCGTTCGAGCGTGTTTACGGTCCTTCTCCACGCCCCGGCAGACGCGGAAGCCGCGTTCGATCAGTCGCCCCCATCGGTCCTGGAATCGGGCCCATACGGTTGCGCTGACGCGAGATCTTCGGAGGTGGGGTCGATCCGCCAGGTCACACCCTCGTCGAGCGTTATCCCGAGCCCCGCCAGCTAGGACTCCTTGGGCTTCCCACGTGAGGACCTCGCCGGGCTCGAAGCGGATGATGGTTCCGGTGGCCGTGCCCGGGATGCCCGCGATGCGTTCTTGTATGCGCAGCCGACCACCCTGTCGCAACGGCGGCGGGTCCAGATGTCCCAGTTGGTAGTGCTCCGGGCTGGACTGCAGCCACCATCGGTCGAGGTCGGCCTCCTCGCTCAGTGGCCGGCGATCAGACGGGCGCATCGTCGTCGCGCGGCACGGAGGGCGGGCGCAGCCGCCCTTTGCGCGGCGAGGGGGCGGGGTCGTTATCCGGGGTCCGGGTCTTGGTGCGGCCTTTGGTGTGTGCGTCGACAACCCTGAGTACCCAGACTCGTGCGCTCATGGCAGTTTCGTCGTAGTAGGGAGCCTGCGCCCATAGCTGTCGATAGGCCTGGATGAGCATCGCCTGTGCGTTGGCGGTGCCCTCGACGCGACATCGGACGAGCCGGTAGGCGTAGGGGACGGTGTCGTCGTACACCCTCGCGAACGCGCGACGGTCGCCGTGTCCAGCAGACTTCAGGTCCTGCTCGACGGTGCCCATGGCCTCGCCTCTTCCGGCCAATCCTTCCCGATGTATGGCCGTCGGTACCCGCATGGGGGCAGTTGCACACCCGGCCAGGACCTCGGAGTGACCCTGTCGCTGCCGATGCGCTGGACCCTCACGCCGTGGCTGTTCGCCGTCGGCGGCGGTTGGGCGGCAGGTGCCTATTGGGTGGACCGGTAGCGACGTTCGGCTTCTTCGCCTACGGCGTCGAGGGATTCTCGGACGGCGTCTTCCCAGGCTGTTGCGACGATGTCGCCCCATCGTGCACCGAGTGACCACAGGTCGGTGCCGAGTTCTCCTGCGTAGTTCAGCCGTGTGCGGTCGCCGTGCTGTTCGAGGGCGAAGTGCTCGACCACGTGGGGGACCGGGCCTCGGGTGAGCCGGAAGTCGACCCGTTCGGGACGGGTGAAGCGGACGGTCTCGAGCGTGGTTGCCACCAACCCGCCTCGCACCGGGGTGCGATGCGCGGCCAGCACCATGTCGGTGCCGCGCTCGAGCACTGTGATCTTCTCGGCTTCGGTTCGGGTCTGGCGGCCGAGGTAGGGCTCGCTCAAGATGGTGAACACCATCTCGCGGGGCGCGGCAATGTCGATCGAGTGCGGCCCGAGCGGTCGGGTGCGTCGCCCCACTCCGAGGTCGACGGGGATGGCACCTGTGACGAGTCCGAGGTAGCCACCGAGGCCCATGCTGGCGCCGGCGCCGATGAGGATCGAGGCTTGCACGCCTCGACGTGGTCGCGTGGCCAACTCACTCACCTGTCGTGTTGTTGCGACATGACGGCTTAGCGATTCACGGTAGTGGTGCGTTCGGGTCGCCTGCGGGCAGGTGTGGTAGCGCTCGACGACCGCCGGCCACCTTGACCGACAGGGCCATACATGCCACGAACACCACCTCGAGGAACAGCGAAGCCAGGCCAAGCAGATCCTCAGATGACGAAGCCCAGGTCTCGTGATAGCCGAGCGGCAGCCCAGAGGTGCGGCTGACCACGAAGGCAACGAACATCACCACGCTGATCAGACCGCCGAGGAGCCAGCCTGGAGTGCGCAGTCGGTTCTGATCGGAGGCCAGGGCCACCATCACGAAGCCGAGCAGCGCCGATCCGATGAGGAACAACACTCCGATGTAGAGCTTCTCCTCCAAGTGATCCGGCGCAAGGTAGAGGTGGATGCCGAGCATCACGAACGCGACGCCCACCGCCAGCCAGCGCAAGGGCTTCACACCACCAGACGTAGTTTGCCGCGGGTCTCGGCGAGCAAGTTCGGGTCCAGCAACCATGCGTCATCATCCTTCAGTTCCATCATCCCGGCGACGCCGGAACGCGACAACGCCCCTGGCACTTCAAGGACGATCAACCCCGGGTTCGTATCAGGAACCCGCCGCGGATGGGTCGCGAGGACAACCTGCCTACTTTCGTCGGGCTTGACAGTCGAGTGGGCTTGGGATCGCCACGCAGGCATGCAGGGTGCGAGCCGCACTCTTCGTTCTGCAAGGGGAACGGCGAGCGGTCACGAGCCCAACCCGCCCTGCGCGACCCCGTTACGTTCCCCTTTGATCACCGGAAAAGGATCCGCTTGCGGGACGTGTCTCCTCTCGCGGTCGCGCTCTCATGCCGATGATCGGGCGGCACATGGCCACGTCAGCAGCGGTGCACAACGCTGCCAGCGCTACTGGGCGGAGAAGAGAACAAGTTCGTCACCCCAAGAGTCCACGACGTCCCCACAGACGGTCGTGTCGTGGGCGACATCCCAGGCGCGAACCTCTCGGTCGATGACCGTAAACGTGCGCCGGATAGCGTCCGCGTCACCGGCAAGGATCCGCCCCAGCTCGGGCAGGAACGCCTCCGCCGAAAACTCCGGAACGCCCAGAGGGTGCGTCTGCAGCTCCCACGGCAAATACTTGTTGTAGGGCCGAAGCCGCCCGGCAAGCGTGAACATGACGTGCAGCAGCCAGGACACCGACTCCCCAGCGTCGAGCCTTGCCTCGAGCGTGCGGCCATCGCGGTGGTTCTTCAGGGCGCGATACGCAAAGTTCAAATAGCCGTCGAGACGGTCCTGGTCGATCAGCACCCAACGCTGCTCGTCGTCGTCGACCGTCGCCTGCCGCCGGACAGCCTCCGTGATGCGCCCGCCGGTTAGGTCTCGGAGCACCTGCGCGTAGGCGAACGACCAGCGAAAGTACCACCCTCCCGTGCCGTGGCGATCCACCCGCTCTAGCTCTGCGACCGAGCAGTAGATCTCGTCGATCGCCGAGTTGTGGCTGGTCTCCCGCTCCACGTCGTCGTCTCGAACGACGTAGACGTCGACATCCGAGCGCTCGGTGGCCATGCCGCGCGCAGCCGAGCCGCTTAGCACGAGCCCGAGGATGGTCGAATCCTCGCTCGCGACTAGTTCGTCAAGGGCCTTGCGGGCTGCCTGGGACAACATCGCGACGACGGTAACGTGACCAATTCCGTCGCGCTATCGAGTTTCTGGGGTGACGCGCAACGACCGGTCATGCCGCGCTGAGCATCGTCTCGACGTCGCCGGGTTCTGACCGAGCGCGTGCCCGTCGAGTCTTCCTTCGGGTAAGACACGCTCATGCCCGTGGGTGCCAGCGCGGCGGGCACGCACTCAACTGCCGCTGTCGGGGCGAAGCGTCCGATCATGCCGCGGACAGTGAAGCTCTGACGTGTTGAGGCGCGGACCATCTGTATCCCTGCACACTGACTCCATGACGGTCAACCTCGCTTGGCGCGACGCGGTCCGCGCAGCCTGTGACCCCGTCTTCGCTGCGGCGGATGCGGAGTTCAAATGGAACGACTCAGTCGCCTTCGACGCGGAACACCCAGCGCTGTTGTGGGAGGCCGAACCTGCTCGCTTCGCCGCTCGGTACCCAGACAGCCGAATCGAGGAATCGTACGGCGACCAGTGGCCGGGTGTGTCCTGCATCGACTACTGGGTTTACGTCGACCCGGTGACGATGGTCGCCCACCTGTCGGTGGAAGGCTGGAACCGCACAGACGACTCCGTCGACCTCACGGGTGACGGCCGCGTGGATGGGCGGCGTCTCGCCTCGGAGTTCGCCCACATCCTCGGCGTTGCGTTGCCTCGCCACACGTAAGTCAACATCCTAGCCTCAATCCGCGTGGCCATACGAAGCAAGTGGGGCCGCGGGGTTGCGTCGCCGATGAGGGATCCTCCAACACGATGTTGCTGCTTTACCGCTACGTCGGCCTTCCCAGAAGGGTGCCGCATCCCAGGGCACCCATCGCAAGGGCAGCGCCGCGCCGCCTAGACGCGCTAGCGTGCGGTGCCATGAGTGCGGCCAGGTCCTGGAGAGGAACGCGTGGACGCGCTGCTGACAGCACTGTCGGACGTCGGAGTGTCGATGTCTCGTGCTGCGGCTGGCGAGCTGATCGATGAGCGAGTTCAGTTCGTCGCTGGGCAGATGCGCGTGACTGCACCGACCGCGCGGAGGTAACTGACCGACGAGGCGATCAGCGGGTTGGCGCAGTCGCTGGCGTTCTAGTTCGTCGTGGAGACTCCGGGCGCCGATCTCCTCTCTGCCCCGCGCGACGCGAGGATCTCGGTGCGGCTGGCCGGCCGGGTCAGCGCTGGTCTGGCCGCGGCCCTGCGAGTCCGGCTTGCCGAGCGCGAGGACCTACAGCCCACGCGTGAGGCCGCCGCACAGATTGCGCACGCCCAAGGAGCCCTCGGCCTGTGCATCGCCGACCAGGTCGCCGACGATCTCGAAGGCGAGCCATGGATCCCTGCGCCGGGGGCGCCGCTCCGCCGAGGCGCCCGATACCTGGAGAGCGCCGCCGGTTGGTCGAGGAGGGCGTTGTCGGCTATGCCACGGATCCCGCTGAGACTCCAGGCCTCCCTGACGCACTTCGCCGCGACGCCGAGTCACTGCGGATCTCGCCGATGGTGCTCGCTGATTGACCGCTGCGGGCCCACCCCGGTCCAGGCGACGAGGGCATGCCGACGCCGTGCGTGGGCTACCCGACGGCGTCACCGGCGAGTGACCTGCGAGTCGGTCGCCGTGCTCGTGATCAGACGAGGGCCGCCAAGTCCTTCCCCCACCAGCATCGCACGGGGATCGCACAAACGCCGGCTCCAACTAAGAGAACCGGCGTTTGACCTGGGATTTTGCTGGTCGGGCTGACAGGATTTGAACCTGCGGCCTCTTCGTCCCGAACGAAGCGCGCTACCAAACTGCGCCACAGCCCGATCGCCCTGACGGCGCTGGGGAGTCTAGCCGAGTGCCGGGTCGGCTCCGAAATCGGACTCTGCTTACTCCGGTTGGGTGGCGGTGAGCCGCAGCAGCGTCGCCTCCGGACGGCAGCAGAACCGCACCGGGGCGTACGGCGAGGTGCCGAGCCCGGCGGACACGTGCAGCCAGGCGCTTCCCGGCACTCCCACCGGCGACCAGGCGGGGTGGCGGTGGAGACCGCGGGCTCGCGCGGGCTCGAGGTCGCAGTTGGTGACCAGGGCGCGGCCACCGGGCAGGCACAGCTGACCACCGTGGGTGTGGCCGGACACGATGGCGTCGTAGCCGTCGCGCGCGAACTGGTCGAGCACCCGCAGGTACGGCGCGTGGCTGACTGCCAGCCGCAGGTCGGCCGCTGCGTCGGCCGGCCCGGCGACTGCTGCGAGGTCGTCGTAGCCGAGGTGCGGGTCGTCGACGCCGGCGAAGGCGATGTCCACATCGCGCACCCGCAACCGGTCCCGGCGATTGGCCAGTCCGACCCAGCCGCGGCGCTCGAGCCCGGCGACCAGGTCCTGCCAGGGCAGCTTCGAGGTGTGAGTGTTGCGCTGTCCGCTGTCGGGGAACAGATAGCGCGCCGGATTGCGCGCCGCCGGGGAGAAGTAGTCGTTGGAGCCGAGCACGAACACGCCGGGCACGTCCAGCAGCCCGTCCAGGGCCTCCAGGACCGGCCGGACCGCGTCCCGATGCGCCAGCATGTCACCGGTGCACACCACGAGATCCGGGTCCAGGGCGGACAGGCCGCGCAGCCAGTCGCGCTTGCGACGCTGGGTCGGGGTCAGGTGCAGGTCCGAGAGGTGCAGGATCGACAGCGAGCTCTTGCCGGCGGGCAGCACCGGCAACTGCAATTCCCGCAAGACGAACCAGCGCACCTCGACAGCTGCCGCGTAGCCGAGACACGCCACCCCTGCGGCACCGGTCGCTGCGGCGTACCTCAGCACTCGACGCGCGACGGGCCGGGACGGAAATGGCATTGCACCAGCCTGCCAGAATGGCCGCGTGAGTGCTCTCAAGGACCGCCTGCGTGCTGATCTGACCTCTGCCATCAAGTCCCGCGAGGAGCTGCGGTCCTCGACGCTGCGCATGGCGCTGGCCGCGATCACGAACGCCGAAGTCGCCGGCAGGACGCCGCGCGAGCTCAGCGACGGCGACGTGGTCGGGGTCCTTGCCGGTGAGGCCAAGAAGCGCCGGGAGGCGGCCGAGGCGTTCGCCGACGCCGGCCGCGAGGAGAGCGCGGCCAAGGAGCGAGCCGAAGCCGCCGTGCTCGCCGACTACCTGCCCGCGCAGCTCGGTGAGGAAGAGATCGCCGGGCTGGTCACGGCCACGATCACGCAGCTCGGTGTCTCCGGCGAAGGGATGAAGGCGATGGGCCGGGTGATGGGCGCGCTGCAGCCGCAGGTCAGGGGACGCGCGGACGGCGCCGTGGTCGCCGCAGAGGTACGTCGTCAGCTCCGCTGAGTGCCCCGGGGCTCAGTGGCCGTGCCCGTGTCCGTGCCCGGGCTTGCCCCCGCCCCCGCCGTCGGTGGGCGGAGGTGGCTTGCCGCCACCGCCACCGCCACCGCCACCGCCGGTGTGGTGGGTCGGTGGTGGCGCGGGCGGGACGTAGGGCGTGCCGTCGGAGACGTAGATCGTCACGGTGCTGCCGGTGGAGGCCTGGGTCCCTGAGCCGGGGCTCAGGTAGGCGACGGTGCCGGCCGGGTTCCCGCTGTCCACGGTCGGGCCGATCACCGGGTAGAACCCGGCCTTGCGCAGCTCCTTGGCCGCCTGCTGTGGGTCCAGGCCGTACAAGGACGGCACCGTCACGGTCTGACCGGCGATCGTCTGCGGGTTCGGGGCGTGGAACTTCTCGTCGGGCAGCCACTTCTGGACCACGTGCATCGCGTCGCCCCACATCGGCCCGGCGGTCGTGCTGCCGTGCGCGGTAGCGACGAAGCCGCCGCCGAGGACCTGACCGTTCAGGGTGATCGGGTGGCCCTCCTTGTTCGCGCCGGCGACCATCGACGAGGTGGCCAGGTTCGGCGTGTAGCCGTCGAACCAGACGGCCTTGTTGTCCTCGCTGGTGCCGGTCTTGCCGGCGGACTGCTGGTTGAGCTCGAGGCCGTTGCTGTACCCGAACCCGCCAGGCTCCTGGACACCGCGCAGGATGTCGTTGACCGCGTCGGCGACGTCGCTGGAGACCACTTGCTGGCACTGCTTGGGGAAGTCCGCGACGACCTTGCCGCGGCTGTCGAGGATCTGGGTGACCGGGCGCGGCTGGCAGTAGAGGCCACGGGCGGCCATGGTGGCGTAGACGCTGGCCATCGTCAGCGGGTTCACGTTGGTGACACCAAGGGTGAACGACGGGGCGATGTCACGGTCCGGGACCACGACGCCCATCTCGCGGGCCAGCTTGACCGGCTCGCACAGCCCGGTGCGCAGCTCGAGCTGGGCGAAGAACGTGTTCACCGACAGCTGGGTGCCCGAGTAGAGATCCATCGTGCCCGACTGGGTGGAGTTGTGGATCGTGTAGGAGTCGGTGCTGGTGAGATTGCCGTTGCAGTTGCGGTACTTCTCGATCGGGATCGTGATCACCGGTGGCGAGGCGATCTGGGTGTCCAGCGGGATGCCCTGGTCGATGGCGGATGAGAGCACGAACACCTTGAACGTGGAGCCGCCCTGGAAGCCGGCCGAGTCGCCGTACTTCGCGGGCACGACGTAGTTGAGGAAGGTCTGGCCGCGCTTCTTGTCCGTGCCCATCGGTCGCGACTGCGCCAGGGCGCGCACGTCGCCGTTGCCCGGGACCACCATCGCCAGCCCGCCGATCGCCTGGTCGGTCGGGAACACGTGATGGTGCACCGAGTTGGCCGCGGCCTTCTGGAATCTCGGGTCCAGGGTGGTCTTGATGGTCAGTCCGCCTGAGTAGAGCAGCCGGCGCCGGGCGTCCTCGGTCTTGCCGAGGTCCTTGTCGGCGAGCAGGTAGCTGAGCGCGTAGTCGCAGAAGAACGGCGCCTCCGAGGAGACGCATCCGTTGCGGGTGGCGGTCACATCCAGGCCAAGCCGGCTGTTCTCGGCCTTCTCCGCATCCGCGTTGGAGATCACGTTGAGCTGCGCCATCCGGGCGAGTACGACGTTGCGCCGCTGCTTGGCGGCCATCGGGTGCTGGGTGGGCGCGTATCCGGTCGGGTTCCTCACCAGGCCGGCGAGGGTGGCGGCCTGCTTCAGGTTCAGCTCGGAGGCGTGCTTGGAGAAGTAGTGCCGGGAGGCGGCCTCGATGCCGTAGGCGCCGTCTCCGAAGTAGGCGATGTTCAGGTAGCGCTCGAGGATCCAGTCCTTGGAGTACTTCTGCTCGAACGCGATCGCGTAGCGCAGCTCGTTGAGCTTGCGCTGATAGGTGTCGGCGGTGGCAGCCCGCCTCTCGGCCTTCGTGTCGGCCTGGTTGAGCAGCGTCATCTTCACCATCTGCTGGGTGATCGACGAGCCGCCCTGGACCACTCCGCCGTGGGTCTGGTTGGTGACGAAGGCACGCAGCGTTCCGCGCAGGTCGAGCGCTCCGTGCTGGTAGAAGCGGTAGTCCTCGATCGACACGATCGCCTGGCGCATGATCGGGGCGACCTTCGCCAACGGCACGTTGACCCGGTTCTGGTCGTAGATGGTCGCCAGCGTGGAACCGTCCCGGGCCACGATCCGGGTGCGCTGCGCCAGCGGCTCCGCGGTCAGCTTGGCGGGCAGCTTGGACATCTCGTTGGCGGCGGTGCGCGCGCCGAGCCCCACCACACCGGCGAACGGGATCACCAGGCCGGCGACCAGGACACCGAGGACGGCGGCCACGGCGAGCATCACCCCGATGTGGGAGACGACGCCGGCGGGCCGCAGGGCGTCCGGTCTGCGCGGAGACATGTGCGCAAGCCTACGGGAGCCGCCCACGAGGGCCGCACCTAGCGTATGGCGGCGCGTCTGTCACGCATTGCCGCCGATGGGCGCGCCGCGCCCCGATGACCGCCGATGGCCCGAACGGACTAGTCGGACTACCCGGCGTGCCAGCACAGGTGTCACACGGGGCTCACCTAGGCCCATCCGAACCGCTGGTCGGGGCTCCTCGGGCCGTTCGGCGGCGCCGCTAGTCACATCTGACTAACTGAAATTGCTCCCTCCGTGTCTGTTTCGCGGCGATATCACTCTTTACCTTTCTTCGTGGGGGATGACTGCACACGAACGGCCCGCTGGGAGGTGGGCCCCTCTCGGAGGGACTAGGGCGATGACCGAAACAATCTGGAACGAAGACTGGGCGAGCAAGGCGCTGTGCAACCAGGCGCTGCCCGACGAGCTGTTCGTGCGGGGTGCCGCGCAGAACCGCGCCAAGCAGATGTGCGCCGGGTGTCCGGTCCGCACCGAGTGCCTCGCCGAGGCCCTCGACAACCAGATCGAGTGGGGCGTCTGGGGAGGCATGACCGAGCGTGAGCGCCGGGCCCTGCTCCGCCGCCGGCCCAACGTGAAGTCGTGGCGGCACCTGCTGGAGACCGCGATGGCCGACCACCACGCCACCGTTGCCGCCATGTCGGCCGAACAGCCCGCCTGACTCGCGCCGCGAGCGCTCAGCCCGAGGCGAGCAGGTCGCCGATCAGCCGCAGGCCGTCGAGGTCGTGGACGTCACTGGACAGTGCCGGCACCCTCGCGGTGGGCACCGACGGGTGCGCAGCCGCGAACCGGCGCTGCAGGCGAGCCTCGTGCGCGACCATCCGGCTCCGGTCCGCGTGCATCCGCAGCAGCGCCGCGGTCAGCTCCGCCGCCTTCGCCGCGGCCGCCGTCGAGGCGCCGTCGCGTTCCAGCCGCTCGGCCGCAGCCATCGCCTGCTCGCCCGACAAACCGCCAAGGGGCATCGGCGCGGCGCGGTTGACGACCAGGCCCGCCAGCGGCATCTGCTGCTCGCTGAGCCTCTCGACGAAGTACGCCGCCTCCCGCAGAGCGTCCGGCTCGGGAGCGGCGAGGACCAGGAACGCCGTACCGTCGGCTGCGAGCAGGTCGAAGGTCTGCTGAGCGCGGGCCCGGAACCCGCCGAACAACGTGTCGAAGGCGGCCACGAACGTCTGCATGTCCCGCAGCACCTGCGTGCCGAGGACCTTGGTCAGCGCGTTGGTGACCACTCCGAGGCCCGCGGTCATCAGCCGCGCCGGCCCGCGTGCCGGGGCCAGCAGCAGCCGGATGAAACGACCGTCCAGGAAGCTCGCCAGCCGCTCGGGTGAGTCCAGGAAGTCCAGGGCCGACCGCGACGGGGGAGTGTCCACCACGACCAGGTCCCAGCGGCCGGTACGTCGGGCGTCCCGGTGCAGCTGGCCGAGCTTCTCCATGGCCATGTACTCCTGGGTCCCCGCGAACGAGCTCGACAAGGCCACGTAGAACGGGTTCGCCAGGATCTGCTGCGCCTTCTGCGGGCTGGCCTGACTTTCCACCACCTCGTCGAAGGTGCGCTTCATGTCGAGCATCATCGCGTCCATCGACCCGGCGCCGTCCGTCCCGCCGGCCGCGCTCGTCGAGACCCCCGGCACCGGCCGGGGAGTGTTGTCGAGCCTCTCGATGCCCATCGACTGGGCCAGGCGTCGGGCGGGATCGATGGTGAGTACGACGACCTTGCGTCCCCGCTCGGCGGCCCGGAGCGCGAGGGCCGCCGACGTGGTGGTCTTGCCGACTCCGCCGGAGCCGCAGCACACCACGATGCTCGTCTCCGGGTCGTCGAGCAGCGCGTCCACGTCGAGGGAAGGGGAGTCGGTCGGGTGGGCGGCCAGCGGCCCTACCCGACCCGAGTGCGGACGCGGCGTACTCACGTCATCCCCTGCTCGCCCAGCTCCGCTGCCAGCTCGTAGAGCCCGCCGAGGTCGACGCCGTCGGCCAGACGCGGCAGAGCATAAGTCGGAACCCTCAGGGCGTCGACCCGCTGCCGCTGCTCGGTCTCGAGCTCGTACCTCTCGGAGTGCAGCCGGGCCTGCTCGACCAGCCCGTCGACGAGAGCGGTGTCCACGTCGAGTCCGGCCCGGGCGAGCGCGCTCGCGATCTGCTTGCGTGGCAGCGTCCCCTTGATCGCGCGCCGGCGGTCCTTGTCGCCGAGCTCCCGGCTGCGCACCCGGTTGACCACGATCGCGCCGACCGGCAGTGCCGCAGCGCGCAGCTCGTCGATCGCGTCCGCGGTCTCCTGCACCGGCATGTCCTCGAGCAGCGTGACCAGGTGGACGGCGGTGCGCGTGGAGCGCAGCAGCCTCGTGACGGTGTCCGCCTGGCTGCGGATCGGGCCCATCTTGGCCAGCCCGGCCAGCTCGCTGTTCACGTTGAGGAACTGGGCGATCCGGCCGGTCGGGGGTGCGTCGAGCACCACTGCGTCGTAGTGGCGGGCGTTCTTCGAGCGCCTGTTGCGATGTGCGGCCTCGTAGACCTTCCCGGTCAGGAGCACGTCGCGGACACCCGGTGCGATGGTGGTGGCGAAATCGATGACACCGAACCGGTCCAGCGCCTTCCCGGCGCGGCCCAGCCGGTAGTACATCGCGAGGTACTCCAGCAGCGCCGACTCGGCGTCGATCGCGAGCGCGTAGACGTGGCCGCCTCGCGTGCCCTGCACACTGCGGCCGCTGCGGTCGGTCGCGGCGGTGGCGATCTCGCGCTCGGCGTACGGCAGCGGGGGTACGTCGAACAGCTGCGCGATGCCCTGGCGGCCCTCGACCTCGCAGAGCAGCACGGTCTTGCCGTGGGAGGCGAGAGCCAGCGCCAGCGACGCGGCCACCGTGGTCTTGCCGGTCCCCCCCTTGCCGGTCACGACGTGCAGCAGCACCTCGTCCCAGTTCGTGGCGGGTGCATCGGTCACCCTCGCGACTCTAGCCGGGCCGGCGCGCGACCCTTGGCCTCTGCCTGGGGCGCTGATGGCTAGGGTGGCGACCAAGGGTGGTTGCGCCCTGCACTCTGCTCAGGAGGTCGTTCGTGGACAAGGTCGTCGCCGACGCCACCGAGGCCGTCGCCGACATCGCGAGTGGTTCGACGATCGCGGTCGGCGGATTCGGGCTGTGCGGTGTCCCCTCCGTGCTCATCGAGGCGCTGCTCGCCCAGGGCGCGGCGGAGCTCGAAGCCGTGTCGAACAACTGCGGGGTCGACGAGTGGGGACTCGGCCGGCTGCTGATGAACAAGCGGCTGCGCCGGATGATCTCCAGCTACGTCGGGGAGAACAAGGAGTTCGCCCGGCAGTACCTCCACGGGGAGCTCGAGGTGGAGCTGACTCCCCAGGGCACGCTCGCCGAGCGGATGCGCGCGGGCGGCAGCGGGATCCCGGCGTTCTTCACCCGGACCGGGGTGGGCACCCAGGTGGCCGAGGGCGGGCTCCCCTGGAAGTACGACGAGTCCGGGAACGTCACTGTCGCCTCGCCGGCCAAGGAGGTGCGCGTCTTCGACACCGCGGAGGGAGAGCGGGAGTTCGTCCTCGAGGAGGCGATCGTCGCCGACTTCGGGCTGGTGCGGGCGTGGAAGGGGGACCGGCACGGCAACCTCGTCTTCCGGCAGTCGGCCCGCAACTTCAACCCGCTCGCCGCCATGTGCGGCCGGGTGACGATCGCCGAGGTGGAGCAGCTCGTCGAGCCGGGGCAGATCGGACCGGACGACGTACACACTCCCGGGGTGTTCGTGCAGCGGGTGGTGCCGCTGACCTCCGAGCAGGTCGACGAGAAGCAGATCGAGAAGCGCACCACCCGGGGGCCGCGACCACCCGGGGCGCCGGCCGCGGCCGGGACGAGCGGGACGGAGGCCTGAGATGGCCGGCAACGGATGGAGCAGGGAGCAGATGGCGGCCCGCGCCGCCTCGGAACTGACCGACGGGTCCTACGTCAACCTGGGCATCGGACTGCCGACGATGGTGCCCAACTACGTCGACGAGGACGTCGAGCTGGTGCTGCAGTCGGAGAACGGCATCCTCGGCGTCGGTGCCTACCCGTACGACGGCGAGGAGGACGCCGACCTGATCAACGCCGGCAAGGAGACCGTCACCCTGCGCAAGGGCTCGTCCTTCTTCGACTCCGCGACGTCGTTCGGCATGATCCGCGGCGGGAAGATCGACGCCGCCATCCTCGGCGCGATGCAGGTCTCCGCCTCCGGTGACATCGCGAACTGGATGATCCCCGGCAAGATGATCAAGGGCATGGGCGGTGCGATGGACCTCGTGCATGGCGCCAAGCGGGTGATCGTGCTGATGGAGCACGTCGCCAAGGACGGCTCCTACAAGATCGTCGAGGAGTGCTCCCTGCCCTACACCGGCAAGGGCGTCGTGCAGCGGATCATCACCGACCTGTGCGTGCTCGACGTGACGCCCGACGGGCTGAAGCTCGTCGAGCTCGCCCCCGGGGTCGACGAGGACGAGGTGCGCGAGAAGACCGAGCCCGCCCTCGCCTGATCCGGTCGCCCCCTGGCCGTTTACCATGCCACCCTGGTAAACGGCTCCTGCCCGTGGTGATTTCACCATGGTCGGGGCCCGTTTGCCGTGGGCGGTGAGGGTACGGCGCGCGCACGACGCAGGGCTCGGCGAGGGGCGCGTGCTCATGCAGCGATCCGCAGCAGCCGCCAGATCCGGGCAGCTGTCTGCGCCGCCCGATGGAAGTCTGCCCAGATGATGCGCACCATGGACCACCTGGTGGCCTCGCGGAGCGCGTCCTCCCGATGCTTCTCGCGGAACACCGCATCACCGGGCTCTTCGCCCGGCCGGAGGAGGCGACCGTACTTGACCTTGCCGTCGAACTCACCGAGGAGCCCATGATCGGGCCATGCCATGTCACAGGTGCCGATGAGCCGACCGTCGGCGTCGAAGACGTCGTACTGCAGCTCCGGACGTGGGATGCCATGGGAATAGCAGAGATGACGCCAACGTGACTCGCCTACGGACTCGGCTCGCCCATCGGCCATTCGCACCGGCACCAGCAGCTTGCGCGTATCCGCCCAACTACCCATGAGGCGGTACGTCGCCTCGAGCTCGTCGCGCTGACAGGCGGTCTTGTGCATCACCGAGTCGAGTACGACGAGCCCGCCTTCGCCGGTCGTCAACATCGCCGTCTCGAGGGCTGCCCTCGAGGGCTTCATGACGAGCACCCCGTTGACTTCGACGAGATCCTCGGGCTGGGTCAGCCCCTCGTGATGTACGACTCCCGCCTCGATGCGCCCGGCGCCGGCATCGAGCCGAGTCACGTGCACACGTTCCAGATCCACGTTCCAGACCGACAGTCCGTGCACGAGCGCTGCGGTCACGTGGCTAAGCGCCACGCGGTCACCGAGCTTGCGAGCGATGGCGAAGGCGCGACGCAGGTGTTGCTCCTCGACATCGGCAATCGACCAGAGATCGGGGAAGGTGTAAGCCCCCGCGCGGACTCTCACCCAGCCCTTCGACTTCAACAGACGCCGGATCGCCTTGTCGTCGTACCCGGCCTCCATGGCTTGCCTTCTGGAGAAGAAGCCATCTGCTTCTGCGATGACGCGAAGTGGGTCCATGCAGACACGGTCCAGCCCGGCGCCGGCATCGGGAAGCTGTGATCTCCCGGCTGTGGAGAAGTCGCGTTCGATGTGCGCTGTGGACGATGCGTGGCGGCAATCGCCCATGCGCGTCGTACTCGGAATCCTGGACGGGGACTGCCCATGGACAACTCCCCCTCCCCACGGTGAAATCACCAGGGGCAGCGACCGTTTACCAGGGCACCATGGTAAACGGTCGGCAGCGGGGGGCGCGGGGGGCGCGGGGGGCGGGGGCGACGGGGGTCAGAGATCTGGGTGGCGGGTGGCGAGGCGGTAGAAGCCGGAGTGGAACACCAGCGGCTCGCCGCCGGGCGCGTCGTACGACTCGATCTCGCCGAAGAACGCGACGTGGTCGCCGGTGTCGATGCGGCCCCGGCCGTCCGGCAGTCGCCGGCACACGAACCGGGCGACCGTGCCCGCCAGCATCGGCGGATCGTCGTCGCCGGGGAGCAGCCGTACGCCCTCGAACTTGTCCACGCCCGAGGTGGAGAACTGTCGCGACAGGTGGTGCTGGTCGGAGGCGAGCACGTTGACCGCGAAGCGCTCCGCCGCCTCGAACGCCGGCAGCGACGGAGAGGATCGGGCCGCCGCCCACATCACGACGGGCGGGTTCAGCGACAGCGACGTGAACGAGTTCGCGGTCATCGCCCACCGATGCCCGTCGTCGTCGCGTGCTGTCACCACCGTCACCCCGGTGGCGTACTGGCCCAGGGCACGCCGCAGGTCGCGCACGTCGAACCGCGCCTGGTTCGAGGCCTGCTGCTCGGCGAGGAAGCGGGTCGCCTCGGGCTCGGAGAACCACCACGGGTCGAACAGCCTCGCGTCGTCGAAGCCCGCGGCGACCGTCTCCGCGATCGCCGGTCGCTGTGCCGCGGCCCGGAGGATCCGCTGCTGGAAGTCGGTCTGCGGCTGCAGCCACGAGTTCGTCCAGGCGGTCGCCCACCGCGCCCAGCCACGCCAGAAGTTGCCGAACGTGGCCTCCATCCAGTCGGCGCCGAACCGGCCCTCGTGCGCGTTGATCGCCTCCAGGTAGAACGAGGCCGACTTGATCGCGTTGTTCGAGCCCTGGATCGTCAGCGGGTCGTTGAGCACGACGACATCGGCCATCCCGAGCACGGGCGTTCCCGACGGGAGTACGCCGACCGGACGACGTACCACCGGGGTGATCCGGCCGTGCAGCATCGCACCGGGGTCCGTCAGCGACCAGCCGTCACCCAACCGCATCCACTCGTCCTCGAAGTGCTCCGCGAGCACCGACTCCAGCTGCTCGAGGTGCCTCGTCTCGTCGGCGCCGTCGTCCCAGCAGTCCAGCGGCCCACCGGGCACGCCTTCCACGACGACGATGTCGCACTCGCCGCCGACGCTCAGCGCGGGACACGTGAAGCACTCGCCGACGCCGGGAACCGAGTGGTAGCCGAATGTCGGGCCCTCCTCGACCGGGTGCATCCCGTGCAGGTACGTCAGCGAGGCGACCCGCTGTGGCGACGAGTACGGCGACCGTTCCCGGTCGACCTCGAACAGGGAGGTGAGCCCGCCCCTCCCGGTGGAGACCACCACCAGGTCGTGGTCACGGGCCAGCAGCTCCAGGTCATCGACGGCGGCCGAGCGCACCACCAGCTTGCCGCCGCGCTGCTCGAGCGCGTCCATCAGCAGGGGCACGCGAACCCGTTGGTCCAGCGAGCGGGCCGGCGTTCCCAGCGCGGTCGCGAAGCGCGCGTCCGGCGAGGCGTAGCTCATCCGCCCGATCGGCGGCGCGGCTGGCAGCAGCTCGCTGATGCCCAGCGCGGCCTCGGCTTCCAGCGCCGACTCGAACGTGATCTGGCTCGACATCACCGACCCGGACCGGATCTGCTCGCCGGTCCGGTCGGAGACCAGCGTCACCTCGTGTCCGTCGCGCAGCAAGCCGAGCGCGAGCGCCGTACCCGCGGGACCGGCACCGACGATCGCGACCCGGATGCTCATGCGCACAGGATGCCAGCCGGTCCGTCGCCGGTGATCGCGGCCAGGATCGCCGACGAGGCCGGCGCGCCCTGGATCCACTTCCGACACGCTAGCCTCGGCGCGTCCGTCCCGCCGCAGACAGGAGATCCGATGTCCACAGTGCCCTTTCGCCTCAGCTCGGCCCTCCGCGCGGCCGGTGCCGGAGCAGCAGCGAGCCTGCCGGCGGGCCTCTCGTCGCGTCGCGTGGTGTTCGCGGCGCTGTGCGGCGGCAGCTACGCGGCCAGCAGGCGGATCGACACCGGCGGCATCCAGGTGGTCTCGCTGACGCTCGACGACAACTCCAGCACCTGGGAGCGGGTCGGCGCCGAGGCGTTGCCGACGGGTTCGTGGGTGCTGGCAAACCTGCTGGCGGCTTTCGTCGTACGCCGGTTGCCGGTACCGCGGCCTCTCGGCGGCGCCGCGCTCGCGGGTCTGGTCTACCTCGCCGACACGACCCTGGCCGACAAGATCGAGCTGGCCGCACAGCGCACCCGGGCAGCCGCCGAAGCGGGAGCCGAGGGCTAGAGTCGCGGGCATGAGTGAGAGCGCAGCCACGACGAAGTGGGAGTACCTGACCGCCCCCGTGCTGGTGCACAACACCAAGCAGATCCTCGACAACTTCGGCCAGGACGGCTGGGAGCTTGTGCAGGTGGTCCCGGGGATGAACCCGGAGAACCTGGTCGCCTACTTCAAGCGGGCCCTGTCGTGAGCAGCCCCGAGGAGCGGCTGGCCGAGCTCGGGCTGCAGGTTCCGCCCGTGACGCCGCCGGTCGCGGCGTACGTGCCGGCGGCCAGGAGCGGCTCGTACGTCTACACCTCCGGGCAGCTGCCGATGCGCGACGGTGAGCTTCTCGCGACCGGCAAGGTCGGCGGTGAGGTGAGTCCGGAGCGGGCCACCGAGTGTGCCCAGCAGTGTGCGCTCAACGCGCTGGCCGCGATCCGTGCGGAGATCGGCGACCTGTCCGCGGTGAAACGGGTGGTCAAGGTGGTCGCGTTCGTCTCGTCCACGCCCGACTTCACCGGCCAGCCCGGCGTCGCCAACGGTGCCTCTGAGCTGCTGGGGAAGGTGTTCGGTGACGCCGGCAAGCACGCACGCAGCGCCGTGGCCACTCCCGTGCTTCCGCTTGACGCCCCGGTCGAGGTCGAGCTGATCGTCGAGGTCTGAGGTGGACCCCACGCGCCGGCTGCCGCCGAACCTGGTGGAGAGGGCGCGCGCGTTCGCCGACGGCGACAGTCCGGTCGAGCCACGGCACGCCTCCACCGTCGTGCTGCTGCGCCCCGGAGACGGCAGCCCGGGCTCGCTGCAGGCCTACTTCATGCGTCGCGTGGTCGGCATGGCCTTCGCCGGCGGGATGTGCGTGTTCCCGGGTGGAGGCGTCGACCCGCGCGACTACGACGTGGACGCCGGCGCGTGGGCGGGGCCGTCGCCCGAGCACTGGGCGGGACTGTTCGGCACCGATGCCCGGCTGGCCAAGGCACTGGTGTGCGCGGCGGTGCGTGAGACGTTCGAGGAGTCCGGGGTGCTGCTGGCCGGCCACGGCGAGCGTGCGCTGGTCGAGGACACCACCGGCGAGGACTGGGAGCGCGACCGGGCGGCGCTGGAGGCCCGCGAGCTTTCCTTCAGCGAGTTCCTGCTCGGCCGCGGCCTGCGGCTGCGCGCGGATCTCCTGCGGTTCTGGGGCTCGTGGACCACGCCGGTCTTCGAGCCTCGGCGCTTCCATGCGCGGTTCTTCGTCGCCGAGCTGCCCGCCGGACAGGTGACCCGGGACGTGTCGAGGGAGTCCGACCGGGTCGTCTGGCTCTCCGTCCGTGAGGCGATCGAGGCCGTGGACTCGCACGAGCTGCTGATGCTGCCCCCGACGTACTGCACCTGCCTGGAGATCTTCGACTACGCCCATCCCTCCGACGCGCTGGCCGCGGAGCGGGAGCTGACCCACGTCCAGCCCGAGGCGGTCATCGACGAGGAGGGTGCGTATCTGTCGATTCCCGACCGGTTGGTCGCCCTGGGCGAGGACATCGGTGCCCGGATGCGGACGTGAGCTGGGCCGGGGGGACCTTCGGAACGCGGGCGAAGTGCGTGCTGGCGCCGAACCCCGGTGTGATGACCCTGGACGGCACCAACACGTGGATCCTGCGCGAGCCCGATGCCGCACGGTGCGTGGTCGTCGATCCCGGGCCGCTCGACGAGACCCACCTGGATGCGGTGGCGGACGAGGCTGGCCAGGTGGCCGCAGTGCTGCTGACCCACGGGCACCCGGACCACTCCGAGGGCGCGGCCGCCTTCGCGGGTCGGATGCGGTGCGGGGTGCGTGCCCTCGACCCGGCGATGCGGCTCGGATCCGAGGGGCTGGTCCCCGGCGACGTGGTGGCCGTCGAGGGCCTGGAGGTGCACGTCGTCGCCACGCCGGGACACACCGGGGACTCGCTGTCGTTCGTGGTCCCGGCAGAGCGCGCCGTGCTCACCGGCGACACGGTGCTCGGACGGGGCACCACCGTGGTCGCGCACCCGGACGGCCAGCTCCGCGCCTACCTGGACTCGCTGCACCGGCTACACCGGCTGGCCGAGCAGAAGGAGATCACGTCCGTGTGGCCGGGCCACGGCCCCGTGATCGGTGACGCTCTCCCGGTGCTGGACTACTACCTCGCGCACCGCCGTGAGCGGCTCGACCAGGTCCGCGAGGCGCTGCGCGAGCTCGGGGCGCCGGGTACCTCGCCCACGCCGCCCGAGGAGCTGCCGCGCCGCGTGGTGGAGAAGGTGTACGCCGACGTCGACCCGGTGCTGTGGGGGGCCGCCGAGCTGTCCGTGCGTGCTCAGCTCGCCTACCTCTCCCGTTGAGATGTGCCCCGTTCGGCGTTGAGATGTGCCCCGTTCGGCGTTGAGGTGCGCCTCGTTCGCCCACTTGACCTCAGCGGTACGCCGTACCGCATCGATCGGCCAGAAATCGTGCCCAGCGGCGGCCCGACGGTTGTTGTCCACCGCAGAAGCGACACCTCCGCCATGCTCGCCATCCTGCTGTCACCGTGACCGCCATGATGCATCCGCCCACGTTTCCCCCGACACCGTTCACCTGGCCCGAGGCCAAGAAGCGCGGGATCCCTCGGCACCGCCTTGACGACGCGGTGCGCAACGGTGAGCTCCGCAAGGTGCTCACAGGCGTCTACGTCCCCAGCGACGCCGACGACACCCAGCTGCTGCGCTGTCAGGCTGCCCGTCTGGTGATCAGCCCGTTCGCCGTGGTCTGCGACCGCACGGCCGCGTGGCTGCATGGTGTCGACGTGCTCGACTACCGGGAGCTGGAGATCCTGCCGCCGTTGGAGACCTATGTGCTGCGTGGTCACGCGCCCACGAACCGCCCGGAGTGCGACGGCGGCTCGCGTGACCTCATCGAGCGTGATGTCTGCGCTCTGCACGGGCTGTGTGTGACCACCCCATTGCGCACGGCACTCGATCTCGGGTGCAAGCTCTCACGTCGCAATGCGCTCGCCGCCTTGAACGGGTTCATGCGCGTGCACGGGATCACCCGCGTGGAGATGCAGGGGCTCCTGCCCCGGTACTTCCGGCGCCGTGGCGTCGTACAACTGCGCGAGCTCATCCCACTGGCCGATGGTCGCGCCGAGTCGGCCTCCGAATCCTGGACCTTGCTCGCGATCCACGATGCCGGGCTTCCTCCTCCCGAACCGCAGTGGTGGGTCTACGCCGACGGCGTACCGGTCTACCGTCTGGACTTCGCCTATCCCAAGCACAAGGTCGCTGTGGAGTACGACGGACGTGAGTTCCACACCTCGCCGCAGCAGCGCGAGCACGACAGGCAGCGGCGCGAGTGGCTGCGAAGCCGGGGCTGGACCGTGATTGTGGTGGACAAGGACTCGTTCACGCCCGAGGCGCTCCAGGCGTGGCTGACCCAGCTGCGTGTCGCGCTGCGGCTTGCTGCTTGAGCCCTACGGCGAACGGGGCACATCTCAACGCCGAACGGGGCACATCTCAACGTGTTAACGGGAGCGGCGGGTGAGGCGCTCGATGTCCATGATCACCACCGAGCGGGGCTCCAGACGCAGCCAGCCGCGGGAGGCGAAGTCGGCCAGCGCCTTGTTCACCGTCTCGCGGGAGGCGCCGACCAGCTGGGCGAGCTCCTCCTGGGTCAGGTCGTGGTGCACGTGGACGCCGTCGTCGGCGGTGCGGCCGAACCGGTCGGCGAGCTCCAGGAGCGCCTTGGCGACCCGGCCGGGGACGTCGGAGAAGACCAGGTCCGCGACCACGTCGTTGGTGCGGCGCAGCCTGCTGGCCAGCTGCAGCAGCAGCCCGCGCGCGACTCCGGGCCGGCCGTCCAGCCAGCGCAGCAGGTCCTCGTGGGACAGCGAGGCGAACGTGGTGTCGGTGACCGCGGTGACCGTCGCGGAGCGCGGCCCGGGGTCGAACAGGGACAGCTCCCCGAACATCTGCCCGGGCCCGAGAATCGCGATCAGGTTCTCCCGGCCGTCGGAGGAGCTGCGGCCGAGCTTCACCTTGCCGTCGGTGACTACGTACAAGCGGTCCCCCGAGTCACCCTCGTGGAACAGCACCTCTCCGCGACGCAGCGACGTCTCGGCCATCGAGGAGCGCAGCGCGGCCGCGGCCTCGTCGTCGAGAGCATTGAACAGCGGGGCCTGACGCAGCACGTCGGTATCCACTTGGTCGTCCTCCTTGGCCCCACGGGTTGTGTTGCCCACAGTCTGTCGTATCACAGCGGTGCCCGCCATCGGACCGAGCCGAAGGCGGTGCACCGTAGTCTGGCCGGGTGCCCGACACTGCACTCGTCCGCCGAGCCCGCAAGATCGACCGCAAGCTCGCCGAGACCTACCCCGAGGCCCGTTGCGAGCTCGACTTCGACAACGCCTTCGAGCTGCTCGTCGTCACCGTGCTGTCTGCGCAGACCACCGACAAGCGGGTCAACGCGGTCCGGCCGGTGCTGTTCGCGGCCTACCCGGACGCCCAGGCGATGGCCGGCGCGGATCGCGAGAAGCTCGAGGAGATCCTCAAGCCCACCGGGTTCTTCCGGGCCAAGACCGCGGCGGTGCTCAAGCTGTCGCAGGACCTGGTGGAGAGGTACGACGGACAGGTGCCCGCCACGCTGGCGGACCTGGTGACGTTGCCGGGGGTCGGCCGCAAGACCGCCAACGTCGTGCTCGGCAACGCGTTCGACATCCCGGGCATCACCGTCGACACGCACTTCGGGCGGCTGGCGCGGCGGTTCGGCTGGACCACCGAGAAGGATCCCGTCAAGGTCGAGCACGAGGTCGGCGCGCTGTTCCCGGCCAAGGACTGGACGATGCTGTCGCATCACCTGATCTGGCACGGTCGGCGGGTCTGCCACTCGCGCAAGCCCGCCTGCGGCGCGTGTCCCGTCGCCCGCTGGTGTCCGGCCTACGGCGAGGGCCCGACCGATCCCGAGCTCGCCGCTGCCCTGGTGCGTGATGGGGGGAGGGCGTGACTCGTCGCCCGGTGCGTGCGGCTGTCGCCGTACTCCTGGGGCTGCTGCTCCTGTCGATCGCGGGATGCTCCGCAGGAGGTGTCCGCACTGGTGGGAACGTGCCCGGGTCCCACGTCGACGTCGACACCGCCGCGATGCGGAAGCTGAAGAAGCAGGCGGGGATCGCGACGTGCCCGTCCGCCACGGCAGCGCCGGCTGCCTCGCATCCGCTGCCGGATCTCACCCTCCCCTGCCTCGGAGGCGGGCCCGCGGTGCACCTGCCCGGTCTGCGCGGCCCCATGGTGATCAACCTGTTCGCGCAGTGGTGCGGCCCGTGCCGCGCCGAGCTGCCGTACTACCAGAAGCTGCACGAGCAGGGCCGCGGGGAGGTGTCCGTGCTCGGCATCGACTGGCTGGACACCCAGCCCGGCCGAGCCCTCAGGCTGGCCGAGCAGACAGGAGTCACCTACCCGCTCCTGGCCGACCCTGCGGGCAAGCTGCGGCAGCCGTGGCGCATCCGCGGACTGCCCGGCCTGGTCTTCATCGACGCCCACGGGCGGGTCCGGGACGTCGAGTTCCGCAGCATCGACTCCTACGCGCAGCTCGAGCACCTGGTGGCCAGGCACCTCGGGGTCCGGTTGTGAGCGACGCCGAGTCGTCCCCCGCCACCCCGCCCGGGTCGTCCCCCGCCACCCCGCCCCCCGACTGGCTGGAGCCGGTACGCCGTGCCGTGCGGCAGGCGTCGGCTCGCGACTTGAGCCGGTTCGTCCCACCGCACGACGGGAACGTCCGCAAGGGCGCCGTACTCGTGCTGTTCGGAGAAGGACCGGCGGGCCCGGACCTGCTGCTCACCGAACGCGCCCACGACATGCGCTCCCATCCCGGCCAGGTGTCGTTTCCCGGAGGCTCGATGGAGCCGGGGGACGCGTCGGCCGAGGCGGCGGCCCTGCGGGAGGCCGAGGAGGAGACAGGGCTGGACCCGGGGGGTGTCGAAGTCTTCGCGACGCTGCCGCCGCTGTGGCTTCCGCCGAGCAACTTCGCCGTGACCGCGGTGCTGGCCTGGTGGGCGCGGTCGTCGCCGGTGCGCGTGGTGGACCCCGCCGAGGTGCACGAGATCTACCGCGTCCCGATCGACGAGCTGCTCGACCCCGTGCACCGGGTATCGGTGTTGCACCCGTCCGGCTACCGCGGGCCGGCGTTCCTGATCGGCGAAGACAAGGACCTGATCCTGTGGGGGTTCACCGCGGGGATCGTCTCGCGGCTGTTCGACCTCGCGGGCTGGACCCGGCCATGGGACGCCGAGAACACCAGGACGCTCCCGGACCATATGCTCGGCCCGTGAACGCCCTCGACTGGTTCCTCGTCGCGCTGGTGGTCGCCTACGCGGTCTCCGGCTACTGGCAGGGCTTCATCTCCGGCGCGTTCGCGACCATAGGCCTGCTGCTCGGCGGCCTGTTCGGGGTCTGGATCGTCCCGCAGGTCCTCGGGGACGTGAAGCAGTCCCTCTGGGTCTCGCTGGCGGCCCTGTTCATCGTGCTGCTGTGCGCGTCCCTGGGGCAGGCGATCCTGCAGTACGCCGGCGCGCGGATCCGGGACCGGATCCGCTGGCAACCCGTGCGCGCCCTCGACGCGGTAGGCGGTGCCGTGCTGAGCATGGTGGCGGTGCTCGTGGTGGCCTGGGCGCTCGGCGTCGCGATCAGCGGCGCGAGCCTGCCGTGGGTGAGCAGCCAGGTCCGCGACTCGCGAGTGCTGAGCCGGGTCGACGACGTGATGCCGACCTCCGCGGTGCAGGCGCTGAACTCGTTCAACGACGTGGTCGGATCGAGCTTCTTCCCGCGCTACCTCGAGCCGTTCGCCCCGGAGCGGATCGTCAAGGTCGGTCCTCCGCCAGGCGCCATCGCCAAGGATCCCGACGTACGACGTGCCAGGCTCAGCGTGGTCAAGGTGCGAGGGGAGAACTCCTGCAACCGAGGCGTCGAGGGGTCCGGGTTCCTCTACGCGCCGAACCGGGTGATGACCAACGCCCACGTGGTCGCCGGGGTCACCCACCCGTCGGTGCTTGTCGGCGGCAACGAGGTGAGGGCGACCGTCGTCTACTACGACCCCGACGTCGACGTGGCCGTGCTGGCGGTCGAGGGGGTCCATAGGCCCTACCTGCACTTCGACGAGACCGCCAGGTCCGGGGAGGGCTCGGCGGTCCTCGGCTACCCGCAGGACGGCCCCTACGACATCGAGACGGCCCGGATCCGCGCCGAGCAGCAGCTGCGCAGTCCCGACATCTACGGCAACGGGACCGTGGTCCGCGACGTCTACTCGATCCGTTCGCTGGTGCGCCCGGGCAACTCCGGGGGGCCGCTGGTCGACAAGGACGGCCAGGTGCTCGGCGTGGTGTTCGCGGCGTCGGTCACCGACCAGCACACCGGCTACACGCTGACCGCCCACCAGGTCGCGCACGGAGCGGCAGTCGGGCTCACCTCGGACCGGAAGGTGTCCACGGGGGGCTGCACGTAGACGAGGCACCCCGCATCCCGGCTGCCTGCGTTCTCCTCGCTTGACAGTTCGATGACGTCGCCGCGCGCTCTGTCATCATCGGGCCTTGGCAGCCGGGCGCGGGGCGCCGCGTCCATTGATCGTCGTATGTCAGCGCAGAGCGCCGAGCCAGTCCAGGAGTACGTCGCTGACTGCGGCCGGGTCCTCCTCGTGCGGGAAGTGCCCCACGTCCGGCAACACCCGCGAGGTGAACGCGCCGCGCACGTGGCGGCCGGAGTCGTGGATCGCAGCCACCGGGACGGCGGGGTCGGCCGCGCCCGCGACGCACAGCACCGGCTGGAGGATCGGCGGCCGCATCGTGCGGGTGAACGCGCGACCGTCGGCGCGGGCCCGGGAGCGGAACAGCCAGCGGTGGTACTCCAGGGCGCAGTGCGACGCCGGCCAGAGGCCGATGGCGCTCTGGTAGGTGGCGGCCACGCCGGCTGAGGGGAACTCCGGTGCGGCGGCCCATGCCCTCAGGTGCCCGGCCACGAACCCGCTGGCCTCGTCGGCGATCCGGCGCTCGGGGAGCCACGGCGTCTGCATCGCCAGCACGTGGCGGACCGCGGCCGGCGTGAGGCGGCGGAGCATGCTCGCCGGGTGCGGCGCGGCCACCGTGGCCAGCGCGGACACCTCACGGGGATGACGAGCAGCGGCCGCCCATCCGACGTACCCTCCCCAGCCGTGACCGACGACGACGGCGGTGCGGGCGCCCATGGCCTTGACCACCCCCGACACGTCCTGGGCGAGCGAGTGCGGGTCGTAGCCGCGCGGGGTCTTGTCCGAGCCCCCGTAGCCACGCAGGTCCATCGCCGTCGCGCGGAAGCCGGCGTCGGCGAGCGCAGGCAGCTGGTCGCGCCAGGTCCACCAGAACTCCGGGAAGCCGTGCAGCAGTACGACGAGGGGTCCGTCGCCGGGGCCGGCCACGGCGACGTGGAAACGGGCCCCGTTGGCGGCGACGTACCGGTGCTGCCAGGGGCCCGCGAGCTCGATCGCGCGCGAGAGGTCGGGAGGTCTAGCCACGCTTGAGCAGGCCCTTGGCCTCCTGGGCCTCGTGGATCGCACGCTCCGGCGCGCGGACCTGCTTGACCTTGCGGATGCCGACCAGCGCCAGGATCGCCGCGAGCAGGAACCAGCCGCCGCACACGATCAGGAAGCACCACGCCAGGTCCAGGCCGCTGAAGTGGATGAAGAACGCGACCGCGATCGAGAGCACGATGATGCCCAGCACGCCGAGGAAACCCGCGACCGCGAACAGCGCGGCACCGATACCGCCGGCCTTGACGCTGATCTTCAGCTCGGACTTGGCGAGCTCGATCTCCTTGTGGATCAGCGTGCTGATGTCCCGGCTGGCGTCGGCGACCAGCCGCCCGATCGTCGGGTCGTCCTTGCTGGGGACGTCGACCCGGCGATGTGCAGGCGTGGACTGCGGCAGCGGCGCGTTGCTCGTCATCGTGTCTCCACTTCGTCGTGACCTCACGAACACTACCGGGGTGCCCCGTCGCGACGAGCGGCATGCACGGGGCCGGCCGGGCGGTGCACACCGACCCGGCCGGCCACGCGATCCTGCTGCTGGCTACTCCTCCGCTTCGGCCGTCTTCAGGTTCTCCTGGATCAGGTCCATCACCGACGAGTCGGCCAGCGTGGTGGAGTCGCCGGGCTCACGGTGCTCGGCGACGTCCTTGAGGAGGCGTCGCATGATCTTGCCCGAGCGGGTCTTGGGCAGGTCCGGCACGACCATGATCGACTTCGGCTTGGCGATCGGCCCGATCTGCTTGGCCACGTGGTCACGCAGCTCCTTGACCACCTCGGGGCCGCCGTCGCCGGCGGCCGTGCGCAGGATCACGAACGCGTTGACCGCCTGCCCGGTGTCCGGGTCGTTGGCGCCGACTACGGCCGCCTCGGCCACCTTCGGGTGCGACACCAGCGCGGACTCGATCTCGGTGGTCGAGAGCCGGTGACCGGCCACGTTCATCACGTCGTCGACCCTGCCGAGCAGCCAGAAGTCGCCGTCCTCGTCGAGCTTGGCGCCGTCGCCTGCGAAGTACACGCCCTCGAACCGGGACCAGTAGGTCTGCTTGTACCGCTCGTCGTCGCCCCACAGGGTGCGCAGCATCGCCGGCCACGGCTCGGTCAGCACCAGGTAGCCGCCCTGGCCGTTCTCGACCGGCTTGCCGTTGTCGTCGACGACCTGCGCCGAGATGCCGGGCATCGGGGTCATCGCCGAGCCCGGCTTCCCGGAGGTGACGCCAGGCAGCGGACTGATCATGATCTGGCCGGTCTCGGTCTGCCACCAGGTGTCGACCACGGGGCAGCGGTCCCCGCCGATGACGTGGCGGTACCAGACGTACGCCTCGGGGTTGATCGGCTCGCCGACGGACCCGATCACCCTCAGGGAGGACATGTCGAACTTCGCGGGCACCTCGTCACCGCTCTTCATGAACGCCCGGATCGCGGTCGGCGCGCAGTAGAGGATGTTCACCTTGTACTTCTCGATGATCTCCCACCAGCGGCCCGGGTGCGGGTAGGCGGGGGTGCCTTCGTACATCACCGACGTGGTGCCGTTGGCCAGCGGCCCGTAGACGATGTAGGAGTGCCCGGTCACCCAGCCGATGTCCGCGGCCGTCCAGAACACGTCCTCGTCCGGCTTCAGGTCGAAGATCGCCCAGTGGGTGTAGGCGCAGCCCACCAGGTAGCCGCCGGTCGTGTGCAGGATGCCCTTGGGCTTGCCGGTGGTACCGGAGGTGTACATGACGTAGAGCGGGTGCTCCGCGTCGAACGCCTCGGGGGTGTGCTCCGCGCTCTGCGTGCCGACGGCTTCGTGCCACCACAGGTCACGGCCGTCGGTCCAGTCGACGTCCTGCCCCGTCCGCCGTACCACCAAGACGTTGCGGACGTCGGGACACTTGGTCAGCGCCTCGTCGACCGCCGGCTTCAGCGCGGACGGCGCACCGCGACGGTAGCCACCGTCGGCGGTGATCACCACGCGGGCGTCGCAGTCGTGGATCCGGTCCACCAGGGCCTGCGACGAGAACCCGCCGAACACCACCGTGTGCGGGGCGCCGATGCGGGCGCAGGCCAGCATCGCCACCACCGTCTCGGGGATCATCGGCATGTAGATCGCCACCCGGTCGCCGGTCTTGACGCCGATCTCGGTCAGCGCGTTTGCCGCCCGGCACACCTCGTCCTTCAGCTCGCTGTAGGTGATGTCCCGGGTGTCGCCCTCGGGCTCGCCGACCCAGTGGTAGGCGACCTTGTCGCCCTTCCCAGCCTCGACGTGGCGGTCCAGGCAGTTGTACGCCGCGTTGAGCTTGCCGCCGACGTACCACTTCGCGAACGGCGCGTTGCTCCAGTCGAGCACCTCGTCGAAGGGCTCGGCCCAGCTGAGCCGCTTGGCCTGCTCGCCCCAGAACGCGACCCGGTCGGCCGCAGCCGTCTGGTACTCCTCGGCCTTGACGTTGGCGTTCGCGGCCAGCTCTGCCGGCGGCTCGAAGCGCCGTTCCTCGTGCAACAGGTTGGACAGCGTCTGCTCGCTCACCGCGTCACTCCTCGCTCTTGGTCACTGCAGTCGGGGTCTCTCGGCCCACGGCTCACACACTAGGCCGTGGCTGTCGGATAGGTCACCCGGCGGCGAGGGAGTACCTCACCTCGCCGCCGGGCTGCCCGGTGCAACTCCTCCTGGCCTAGTGCGCGACCGCCTGCTCGGCGCCGGCGCCGGTGAGCGACCGGACCTCGAGCTCCTCGTAGGCCGCGACGGCCTCCGGCTCGTTGGAGGTGATCGTGCCCAGCCAGCCGAACAGGAACCCGGCCGGGATCGAGATGATGCCCGGGTTGCTGAGCGGGAAGACCGCCCAGTCGCCGCCGGGGAACAACGCGTTCTCCGACCCGGACACGACCGGGGAGAAGAACACCAGGCCCACGCAGGTGACCAGGCCGCCGTAGATCGCCCAGGTCGCACCCCGGGTGTTGAACCGGCGCCAGAACAGGTTGTAGACCAGCGCCGGCACGTTGCCGGAGGCGGCCACCGCGAAGGCGAGCGCCACCAGGAACGCGATGTTCAGGCTCTGCGCGAAGATCGACAGCACGATCGCGACCGCGCCGATACCGAACGCGGCGATCCGGGCGACCTTGACCTCCTGCTTCTCGGTGACCTCACCCTTCTTGATCACGTTGGCGTAGATGTCGTGCGCCACCGACGACGCCGAGGTCAGCGTCAGACCGGCGACCACCGCGAGGATCGTCGCGAAGGCGACGGCCGAGATGAACGCCAGCAGCAGGGCGCCGCCGAGTGATCCCTCGCCACCTCCGACCGCCTCGGCCAGCAACGGTGAGGCCAGGTTGCCCGAGGACTCGGCGACAGCAGAGCCCTCACCAGTGTCGAGCAGGGCGGCCGCACCGAAGCCGAGCACCAGCGACATCAGGTAGAAGGCACCGATCAGTGCGATCGCCCAGAGCACCGAGGTGCGCGCGTCCTTCGCCGTCGGCGTCGTGTAGAACCGGATCAGGATGTGCGGCAGTCCGGCCGTGCCAAGGACCAGGGCCAGGGACAGGCTGACGAAGTCGATCTTGCTGGTGAGATCGGCGCCGTACCGGAGGCCCGGCTCCAGGAAGTTCGTCTTCCCGGTGTTGTCGACCGCGGCGCCGAGCAGCTCGGACAGGTTGAAGCCGAACTGCGCCATCACCAGGATCGTGATCAGCACCGTGCCGCTCATCAGCAGCACGGCCTTGACGATCTGCACCCAGGTGGTGCCCTTCATCCCGCCGACGGTGACGTAGAAGATCATCAGCACGCCGACGACGCCGATGGTGACGTTCTGCAGGGCACCGCTCTCCACGCCGAGCAGCAGCGCCACCAGCGCGCCCGCGCCGACCATCTGCGCGAGCAGGTAGAAGATCGAGACCACCACGGTGGACGTGGCGGCCGCCGTACGCACGGGCCGCTGCCGCATCCGGTAGGCGAGTTGGTCGGCCATCGTGTAGCGGCCGGAGTTCCGCAGCAGCTCCGCGACGAGCAGCAGCGCCACCAGCCAGGCGACCAGGAAGCCGATGGAGTACAGGAAGCCGTCGTACCCGTAGAGCGCGATCGCGCCGGAGATGCCGAGGAAGGACGCGGCCGACATGTAGTCCCCGGAGATCGCCAGCCCGTTCTGGGCGCCGCTGAACGAACGGCCACCGGCGTAGTAGTCGGTCGTGCCAGTCGTCTGTCGGCTCGCCCAGAACGTGATGCCGACGGTGATCGCCACGACGGTCAGGAACAGGATCGTGGTGAGGGTCTGGGTGCTCATCGTCCGACCTCCTCGTTGTAGCGCTGCTCGAGCTTGCGGGCCAACGGGTCGAGCGCCTTGCCCGCGTGTCGTGAGTACAGCCAGGCGATCAGGAACGTCGACGCGAACTGGAGGAGTGCCAGCACGAGCGCGACGTTGATGTTGCCGAACAACGTGGTGCTCATGAAGCCGGGCGCCCAGTTGGAGAGCACGACGTAGAGCAGGTACCAGACCAGGAAGGCCACGGTCCACGGGATGGCGAACGCGCGGTACCTCGTCCGCAGCTCCTTGAACTCCTCAGTTGCGCCCAGCTCCCGGTACACGGCGTGTCCGGACCGCTGATGCGGCTTGTGGTTGGCTTCAGTCACGGGTTCACCTCTTCCTCGGCCCTTGCGGCTGCATGCCGGCGCAGGGGTGTGACAGGGCTCACGCTAGGGACGGCGTGAGCGCACCCGCGACGGGTCAGGGCAGGTGCTGCGGCCAGCGGAGACGGGGCTGCGACGTACGGCGGATCGCGCGCGACGAGCGGTCGGCCGGAGCGTCAGTCGGTGGCGATCGGACCCCGGTCGAGGTCCACCGCCTCGGGGGTGTGCAAGCGGACCATGGTTCGCGCGACGTGCACGGGCAACCGGTGCTGCGTGGCGAGCGAGACCAGCGCCATCGTGACGAACGCGACCGGCACGGTGATCGCGGCGGGCTGGCTGAGCACCGCGCCCAGCGTGCCGTCGGGTGTCGCGTCGAGCAGTGTCATCACCACCGCGCCACCGGAGAGTCCGCCGCCGACGAGCATGCCGGTGATCGCGCCGGCGTCGGTGAGCCTGCGCCACCAGATCCCCAGCACCAGCAGGGGACAGAACGTCGACGCCGCCACCGCGAACGCGAGCCCCACCGCGCGCGCGACCCCGACCCCCTCGGCCGCGACGGCCAGCAGCAGCGGCACCGTCACCGCGACGACAGCGGCAGCCTGGAACGACCGGATGCCGCGGAACTTCCGGCCCATCACGTCCTGGCTGATCACGCCGGCGACCGCGATGGTCAGGCCGGAGGACGTGGACAGGAACGCGGCGAACGCGCCGGCGGCCGTGAGCGCGGAGAGCAGCTCGCCGCCGAGCCCGCCGACCATGCGTGCAGGCAGCTCCAGCACGACCGCGTCGGTCCGCCCGCTGGCGATCAGGTCCGGCGCGTAGAGCCGGCCGAGCGCGCCGTACACCGGCGGCAGCACGTAGAACAGCCCGAGCAGACCGAGCACCACGAGCGTCGTACGACGTGCCGTGCGGCCGTCGGGGTTGGTGTAGAACCGCACGACCACGTGCGGCAGGCCCATCGTGCCGAGGAACGTCGCGACGATGACCGAGTACGTCGTGTAGAGCGGCAGCTCGCTGGCGTTGCCCAACGGTGAGGCCCACTCGTCGCCGGGCACGCCGGCCGCGACCGCGCTCGGGTCCGCCGGTGACAGGCTGCCGTCGCCGGCCCAGACCGAGAGCAGGAACATCGCCGGCAGCAGCAGTGCGGTGAGCTTCAGCCAGTACTGGAAGGCCTGCACGAACGTGATGCTGCGCATCCCGCCGAAGAACACGTTGACCAGCACCACCGTGCCGACGACCACGCCGCCGACCCACAGCTCGGTGCCGGCCACGGCCCGCAGCGCGACCCCGGCGCCCTGGAACTGCGGCATCAGGTAGAGCCAGCCGATCCCGACGACGAGCAGCGAGGACAGCCCGCGCACGGTGCGCGACTCCAGCCGTGCCTCGGCGAAGTCCGGCAGCGTGTAGGCGCCCGACCGGCGCAGGGGTGCCGCGACCAGGACCAGCAGCACGAGGTAGCCGGCCGTCCAGCCGACCGGGTACCAGAGCATGTCGGTGCCGAACGCGAGCACGAGGCCGGCGACCCCGAGGACCGATGCCGCGGAGAGGTACTCCCCACCGATCGCGGAGGCGTTCAGCGCCGGGCGGACCGACCGGGAGGCGACGAAGAAGTCGCTCGTCGTGCGCGAGAACCGCCAGCCGTAGGCGCCGATCGCGAGCGTGGCGACCGAGACCAGGGCCACGGCGATGAGGCCGTACGTCGAGTTCACCCGGCGTCCTCGCGGGGTCCCGTGCGCCGGTGCGGGGTCACGACCGCTCCACCACGTCGGCGAAGTCCCGCTCGTTGCGCTC